>NZ_MTHB01000103.1 GCF_002220365.1 Caballeronia sordidicola
AGCACGCGCCTTCCACGCACGCGGGGCACAGACCGACGCGGACAGATCCCCGACATGGTCAGTATCCACGTCCGACCGCCCGAAATTGAAGACCGATTGCTGCCAGGTCACTGGGAAGGCGACTTCATTAAAGGTGCGAACAACCAATCCTCTGTCGGCGTTCTGGTCGAGCGCACCAGCCGCTTGGTGCTGCTTGCCAAGATGGAGGACGCCACCGCCGCGTCAGCGCTAGCGGGCTTCTCCGCCAAACTCAATTCGATTGTGGCGCCCTTACGGCAAAGCTTTACTTACGACCAAGGCAAAGAAATGTCGCGCCATCAGGAGCTCACCACCGCCACCGGCGTGAACGTGTACTTCTGCGACCCGCACAGTCCCTGGCAACGCGGTACTTGCGAAAACACCAACGGGCTACGGTTGTGTCGCGATAAAAATGATAGGGCGAAAAATTCCCGATATGATCAGAACTACTTATGCATTCAGTGAATAAAACTGCTCGGCGGCAGTACACTGGATGCCAGCGTCTTTCATTTGCCCTTTCCTGATCATATGCATCACTTCGATGCCCGACAGGATGATGCGGGCGCAACGAAAATCCTTGAAGCCCATCATCGGTTTGATGATCCGTTTGACAGCGCGATGATCCTGTTCCACTACGTTGTTCAGATACTTGACCTGCCGGATCTTGATGGGCGTTTCCCGTTCGGCGTTGATGACTTGCAGGGCGGCCAGATTGGCGCCGCTCTTATCCACGGTGATGGTCTCCGGCTCGCCGTTCTGGTCGATGGCCTTCTCGAAGTAGCGACGCGCGGCAGCCTTGTCACGATAGGCTCGCAGCAGGAAATCGACGGTCTTTCCGGCCTTGTCGACAGCGCGGTACAGGTACTTCCACTGACCCTTGACCTTGATATACGTCTCGTCTACGCGCCAGCTCTTGCCGATTGGACGTTTCCGCTTCCGAAACGCCTTTTCAAACAACGGCACGAGCTTGATCACCCAGCGATGCACAGTCGAATGGTCAACCTCGAACCCTCGTTCCGCCATCATTTCCTCGAGGTTTCGCAGGCTCAGTGAGTACGCCACATACCACCGCACGCACAGCAGGATCACGTCCAGTGGATAGTGCAATCGTTTTAGCACCTTGGCGATGCCAGGGGGCAATGTCGTGCGCGGCGTCTTCGTCGTCTTGGCCATCGTGGTCGTCATCCATTTCCGTTAGCCGAATTTTATCTGAGCGCCTTATTGCTACAAGGGCTTCCCCGTCGAGCACAAGCTCAATCGCGGTTGTGTGTTGTGACGTACTGCATTGCCGTTGCGACGTGAGAAGGTGAAGGACTGCGATGCTACAAACGGTCATGTTGGGCATGATTGCCCGGACCCTGATGAAAGACGCGCACGGGGATCTCATTCGACAGGCGGGAATGCAATCCCACGCAGTAAGCCAGATAAACCCCGTGCGGGTCCAACCCGCTTCACATCACCGCTGGCAGTGCAAAGTGATCTTTATTCGCTCATGATGGATGTTGTTCGTCGTCGGAGGCGTTGTGTTCGCGATGCGTTCACGCTGCAGTCGGTTCGTACTTGAAATCGTCGCCGTATTTCAGGCTCGCCCAAGCCATCCTGGCATTCTTCGCCGCGATCGCGACGGCCGCACGCCAGTAGCCGCGGCGCTCCACCAGGCTGCGCACCCAACGGCTGAACCGATCCTGTTTTTCGCCGAGATTGGCGATGACTGCGCGAGCACCCAGCACCAGCAAGCTGCGCAGATA
>NZ_MTHB01000150.1 GCF_002220365.1 Caballeronia sordidicola
TCCGCGCAACGTGTCTGCTGCATCGCAAGCCCGACACCTCGGGTGCCTTCTGGCAAGGCTGGAACCAGCTGCATGCCGCCATGGGACGCAAGTTCTACGAGGTCTGGAGCGCGGTCTCGCAAGCCATGCAGAGCACGCCACGCAGCAGCTCGTTGGTCGAAAACCTCAACTCCCGGTTGCGCAACTGCCTGACGCTGCGGCGCCATCTGAACGGTAGCCGCGCCTGGCTGGGCCTGCTGCAGTTCTTCTTCAATCACCGTCGCTTCATGCGCAGCCGGTGCAGCGAGCGGCTGGGCAAAAGTCCACGTGAAGCGATGACCGGCCAGGACCATCCGCACTGGCTGACACTACTCGGACTCGGTCCGCTTCAGCCTCGGCAAACTTGATCGCGTGAGGTCGCGGATCTCAAACTGATTTGCATTCCATATTAATCCTGCCTGAAACCGCAGGATGATTCAGCTCGTCTGTGTAACGCAAAAAACACGGATTTTGAACCACGCCCGCCGCCGCGACCCTTGAGTGGCGTGGTGGAGCGCTCATACACCTGCACCTCGTGACCCGTGCAGGACAGCGTCAGAGCAGAGGCCAGCCCTGCGATAGAACCGCCAGCGATTGCGATTTTCATGGTTGCGATGCGTTCACCCTCGTTTGCCTGGGTCGAATTCCCCAATTTCGTTCAGGCGAACATTACCCTTGGTTGACGCCGCGTGTCTGCTCGACGCGGTCGTTCAATCCGTTGGCTAAGGATAATTAATATCTTTTTAGGGACGCGCGTGACGTGCCGCAATAATTTTTATTGCGGCACGTGTTAGTTCGATCGGTGAAAAGCCTTCGAGCGGTTCGGAGGACGATTCGCGTCAGATCTTCAAAAGTTGCGACGCATTGCCTCGGAGCACCATATTCTTCTGGTCAGTGGGCAGTTCGAGGCGATCAAGGAAGGTGACCGGTTGTTCGTAGCCCATGTCGAAACAGTAGTCACTGCCGAGCACTAGTCGATCGACACCGACGTTCTGAATCAGAAAGTCCAGAACTGGGCCGGAATGCGAAACCGTGTCGTAGTTGAAGCGGCGCAGGTAACTACTCGGTTTCTGCGCGAGCCTCCGGGTTTCAGGGCGCACTGTCCAACCCGCGTCGATGCGTCCCATGAGAATCGGCAAGGCGCCTCCCGCGTGCGGCAACGTCACGCTCAGCGCCGGGTGCCGATCCATCACTCCTCCCAGAATCAGATGTGAGCCCGCGATCGCGGTGTCGAACGGATTGCCCAACAGGTTGCTCAGATAGAAGTCGTTGAGCCGCGCTCCCCCCACTGTCTGCTGCGGATGCAGAAACACCGGCAAACCGAGTTGTTCGATGCGTGCAAAAACCGGTTCGAACAACGGGTCGTCGAGGTCGCGGTTGTTGATATTGGTGCCCATGTAGACGCCGCGCACGCCGGGCAATTCCGCCGAGCGTTCCAGTTCGTCGATGGCGTCGTGCGGGTTGAGCATCGGGAGCGTTGCCAGAACAACAAAGCGCGACGGGTACTGCAGATGCACTTTGGAAGCCGCGGCATTCCACGTCGTGGCGAGTTTCGCGTTGAAGGCGCGGTCAGCCCAGTAGGCCATCGGCACGCTCAGCGACAGTGCCTGCATATCGACGCCAGAGGCATCCATGTCGGCGAGCCGCGCGTCGATGTTGATGAACTTCAGCGGCAAGGGTCCGAGGCCGCCCGCCGGCGTCTGGAAGCTGAAGCTGCTGGCGTCACAGGTGAATTTGCCGCCGAACTGGTGACCTTCGCTACCTACCAGCTCGCAATAACTCTCCGGGTAATAGTGAGCGTGAACGTCGATCGAGCGGACTTTGCGAGCGCTACCGGCAACTGCGGTGGGCGTGGCCGCTGCCGCTTGGCCTGATGCGCCCGACGCGAGACCGCCGGCCAGCGCAGCCATCGTGCCGAGCAGGCGGCGGCGTTTGGGCGAAACACAACAAGTGCAATCCATGAGTCTGTCTCCGTAAGTAGTTATTGGCGTAAAGCGCTTATCCCTGCTTCACCATGCCGAGTTCGCAGTCGACCAACTGGTTGCCGTACAGCGCGCGTTCTCGTTGGCCTCGTTTAGAGGTGTCGGTGACGGAGAAGACGTACACGCCGGCGAAGGCCACGATCATCGAAAACAACGCCGGGTATTCATACGGGTAGATGGCATGCGCATGGCCCAGCACCTGGACCCAGACCGTCGGGCTGAGAATGGTCAGCGTCACGGCCGAGATCAGCCCCAGCGAGCCGCCGACCACCGCGCCGCGCGTCGTGAGACCTCGCCAGTAAATCGACAGCAACAGAACCGGGAAGTTGGAACTGGCCGCGATCGAGAAAGTCAGGCTCACGATGAAAGCGATGTTCTGCTTTTCAAAGGCGATGCCCAGCAGAATCGCGAGCACGCCGAGCACGAGCGTGGTGATGCGCGAGACCTGCATTTCCTCGCGATCGGTGGCCGCGCCACGGCGGATCACGTTCGCATAGAGATCATGCGAAACCGCGGAGGAACCCGCGAGTGTCAGCCCGGCCACGACGGCGAGAATGGTCGAAAAAGCGACCGCGCAGATGAAGCCGAGAAACACGTTGCCGCCTACTGCGTGCGCCAGGTGAATCGCCACCATGTTCACGCCGCCGATCACGCCGCCCGAGGCGCTGTGATACTGCGGGTCCGTAGCGACAAGCGCGATCGTGCCGAAGCCGATGATGATGATCAGCGCGTAGCCGCTACCGACGATTCCCGTCGCGTACAGAATGCTTTTTCTGGCGGCCTTCGCGTCGCGCACGGTGAAGAATCGCATCAGGATGTGCGGCAATCCAGCGGTGCCGAAGATCAGCGCGAGACCCAGCGATATGGCGGAGATCGGATCCGACACGAGCCCGCCCGGACTCATGATCGCCGCATGTTTGGGATGCGCAACGATGGCTTGCGCGAACAGCGCGTTCAAGCTGAAACCGAACCGGCTGAGCACCATGAACGCCATGAACGCAGCCCCCGCGAGCAGCAAGGCCGCCTTGATGATCTGAATCCAGGTGGTCGCCAGCATACCGCCGAAAAACACGTAGACCACCATCAGCACGCCAACCAGCACGACCGCGATCGTGTAGTTGAAGCCGAACAGCAATTCGACCAGCTTGCCGGCGCCGACCATCTGTGAGACGAGGTAGAGCAGCACGATCACGATCGAACTGGATGCGGCAAAGCCGCGAATCGGCCGTTGCTGCAGGCGGTAGGACACGACGTCCGCCAGCGTGTAACGGCCGAGATTGCGCAGCGGCTCCGCAATCAGGAAGAGGATGATCGGCCAGCTCGCGAGAAATCCGATCGAGTAGATCAGGCCGTCATAACCGCTTGTGAAGACCAGCGCGGAAATGCCCAGCAGCGACGCAGCGGACATGTAGTCGCCGGCGATTGCCCAGCCGTTCTGGAAAGCTGTGATCTTGCCGCCCGCCGCGTAGTGGTCGGAAACGCTGTGGTTCTTCCTCGCAGCCCAGCGCGTGATAAAAAGAGTCGAGGCGACGAACAGCAGGAACATGCCGATGGCGATCGGGTTGTGAGCGTGCGCCGGCGAGGTGGTTTGGGCCGCCGCAGCAGCCGGCAAGGCGTTAAGCGCGCCGTAGAGAAGCACGCTGAATAACGCGGCGCGTATTGTAGAAGGGGATTTCATGGCTGGACTCCTTGCCGGATTTCATTGACCGCGCGGTCGTACGTGGTGTTGGCGCGCACGACGTAAATGGCAACCAGCACAAAGGTGAAGACGAACATGCCGAAGCCGACTGGAATGCCCCACGTGGCCGGATAGCCGGCGATGATTGGCCGGCCGAGCAGCGCCGGTGCGAATGCGAGCGTGAGGATGAACGCGAAGTAGACGGTCAGCATGAGGATCGTGAGCGTCCACGAGAACTTGCGCCTTGCGCGCACCAGCGCGACAAAGCGCGCGTCTTCGAGTAGGGGATTCGCCGCAGGGGGCGGCGGTTCGGCGGCGACGTATTGATCGCTCATCAGGTAGGTTGGGGCGCCATGTTCCACTTCGTCTCCTTCTAACCGGCTTCTAGTCGGTGCTGTAACGTGATACTGCTAACGCGTGCATGCAGGTCTAGAAACGTGCCGGCACCGCGGTCTCGCGCATGACGGCATCGGGCGTGCGATAGCGTTCGGCCATTTCACGATCGACGTCATTTTTCAACTGCGCCTGCATGTAGGCGCCGAGGTGGCGTGCGTGTTGAACGATGGCCGCGCCGACCTGAGTGCGCACGCGGCTGTAATCCGCGAGTGCTTCCTGAACGTCGGTCCGGGCGTTCAGCGCCTTCACCAATTCCATGGCGTCGCTGGCCGCCTTGGTGACGCCCATGCCGCAATGCGGACGCGCAACGAACGCCGCGTCACCGAGCAGGGCGACGCGGCCGAACGCCATCTGCGGGACTTCGAGGTCGAAGATCGGTTGAAAGAGGGGCTGCGCCGCCTTGGTCACGACTTCGCCGAATTGCGGCGCGAGCAGGGTGAGCGCGGCGTCTTCCATATCGGCCAGAACCTCCTCGCGGATCAGTGTCGGCGGAATGCCGCCGACCCAGCGCTTGCCGGACTCGTCGGTCAGCAGGTTTGGCAACTGGATATCTTCGCTCGTGGCGCGATACCATACGAAGTTGTAGCGGCGCTCGCCGGGCGTCGTGCTGTTACCCTGACCCGCGACTGGATAGCCAAGAATCTGTTCACGCGGCGGCAGACAGAAAGCAAACTTTTCGAACAGCGCTTCGCGTGTTTCTGCCGACAGCGAGGCCTCGTCGACCAGGCCTCGCCATGCGACATAACCCGCGTATTGCAGCTTGACGTCAGGAAGGAATTGCTCGCGAATGGCCGACTTGAAACCATCCGCCGCGATGACGAGATCCGCATGCACCACGCTGCCATCGCTAAGCGTCACCGTGGCCTGATCGGGGCCGTCCTGCACGGAGACGACCGAGCCACCCGCGTGGTAGTGAACGTTGGGCAGCGCGGCGCGCAAGACGTGGTACATCTTGCCCCACGCGGTGAGCGTCTGCGGTAACTCTCGCTCCGACAGGATCGCGCCGCTTTGCGCGAACGTCACGCGCGATTGGACTTTGACGCCGATGGAGTCGTCGAACGCGATGCCGGCTTCCGCCATCGCCTCGAACAACTCGGGGTGCGTGACGATGCCTGCGCCGCGCCCAGCCAGTTCGTCTGGCACGCGCTCGAACACTTCGACATCCCAATCGTTACGCACGAGCAGATTGGCGGCGAACAGACCGCCCAACGAACCGCCGACGATAATCGCCTTTGACCGTGTAGAAGTTTTCGTCATGGCTAGGCTCCTGTGCCGACAGTTGTTTGAATCTGGGCCCGGTCGCTGCCGGCCAGTTGCATGATTTCTTCGGCGGGAAAATTCAATTCGATGGTCACGCCCGACGGATCTTCGATGAACACCTGATGCAAACCCAGGCTTGGGACCGTGCGATCACGGTAAACAATGCCTTCGGCCCTCAAGGTCTTCCAGATGTCCTCGACGCCGGTGGCCAGAAACGCAATGTGATCGACGGTGCCGGTTCCCGTGGCGGGCAAATCCTTGTCGCCGAGGTAAGCGGCGAGCCCTTCGGGATTGCTGGGATCGATGCCGATGATATGGACCGTGCCGAAGTCCGCCTCGTCGCCGCCCTTATAGAGCCACGCCCCCGGAAAGTCAAAGGGCGGCCGGTAACCGCGCTTGAAGCCGAGGATCAGTTCGTAGAAGCGACAGGACTTCTCGAGGTCGGTGGTGCGGATCGAGTAGTGAGCAAGCTTTGAAATGGGCATCTGAAACTCCTACAATGCAATTTATCGATCGATTAGTGATCGTTGGATAAATTGTAGGCGAATGCCCATGCGGGATAAAGCGGTGTATTGCAGGTGTTTACCCTGGAAAACGCGCGCCAAGGGGCGCGAAGGGAGTGAAAAGGCAGGCCGGCCAGGCGGCCGGCGCACCTCAGACGATCGATTTCGCCCGGGTTTTGGCCTTGGGAGCGACCTTGGAAGCGTGCTTCAACGCCTTGGGAACGCCGTTGAGGAAGGCGTCGATGTGGCGTTCAATATGGCCTTCAACGTCGTCGCTGACCGGCAGTCCGTAGATCCATTTGCGCACGCCCAGATAGAAGATGCTCGCGTGCAGGCTCCAGATCAGTTCGAGGTCCAGTTCCCGCTGCTTGGGGCTGGTGGCAGGCGGCAGGTCGTAGGCCGAGCGGATCTCCGCCATGACCGGGACGAATACGCGTTCGCGCAACCGCGATAAATACTTGGAATTGATGCCTTCGCGGGTGAGGCCGGCGAAGATAAAAATACGGATCCATTCGCGCCGCAGAATCACCTCGGCGTACAACGAGTAGAAGCGGACCATGCGCTCCTGGATCGGGACCGCGCGATCTTTGATCAGGTTTTCCCAGCTCGAGTCCCATTGATAGATTTCTTCGTACACACGGTCGATCAATGCTTCCTTGCTCGGGAAATAGCGGTAGAGAAGTGGCTGGGTCACGCCGAGTTGGCGCGCAAGTTCGCGGGTGCTCCCGGAGAAACCATGGGTGGCGAAGTGGTCGATCGCCTTCGTGAGGATCTGACGCTCGCGCACTTCGGGGGCGAGGCGCCGCGTGGTTCCCTTCGGGTTCTCGTGCACTTCGTTTTGCGCAGCGGCGTCGTCAGTCCGTACTTTTCTCGGCATGGCTTGTTGGGTACCCAGTGTGTTGGAACGCATCATACAAAGATTAAACTGCTCTGGCTAGGCAATAGCACGGCTACCGAGCGCGGTTACTGCAGTTCGATTTGATTGGGGATGACTCTTTGGACGACACGTGCCGTTCTTTTTCGTGCATTCGACGTTGTGCTTGTTTTAGACTTCGGAAGTGCAATGCCAATCCAGCATGGTGCGGCACTCTCTCAACAAGTTGCGTTTTCGGAATTCACGTTCGATGATTCGGATTGGTCCTCTAGCAGGCCGGTGAAATACCTCATGCAGCGGTCATCCGGGACGCTGGCGTCAACGTTGAACTGATGTCATCAATGAGAGCGAGATGGAACAGATGCGTGGTCCAGATGGTTTTACCGAGTCAATGTTCACGGTGTTGAAACTGGACGATTTTGTGCCGAAGGACCATCCGTTGCGTCCGATTCGCATGTGGCTCAATGAGCGCTTAAGCGCATGGACGATGTGTTCGCGCGGATGTACGAGGCTGACGCGAAAGGAGGCCGGCCGAGCATCGCGCCGGAGAAGCTGGTGCGAGCTTTGTTGCTGCAGGTGCTGTACTCAATTCGTAGCGAGCGCATGTTGGTGGAACAGATTTCCTACAACATGCTGTTCCGCTGGTTCGTCGGCCTGCCGATGGACGGGACTGTGTGGGACCACTCGACGTTCAGCAAGAACCGGGACCGGTTACTTGAACACGACGTACTGGTGCTGCTGTTTAACGAGACAGTCGAAACCGCGCGCGAGCGCGGGTATCTTTCCGGCGAACACTTTAGCGTCGATGGCACGTTGATTCAGGCATGGGCCGGACACAAGAGCTTTGTGCCCAAGGCAACGGCAGACGCAGACGACACACCTCCTGAAGAACCGCCTGCACCGAATGACAACTGGCATGGACAGAAGCGCAGTAACGAGACACACCAATCCACGACCGACGAGCAGGCGCGCCTGTTTCGAAAGAGCAAAGGAACCGGAGCGATGCTTTGTTATATGGGTCACGTATTGACCGACAACCGTCACGGTTTGGTGGTCAATGCGCAGGTGACGCTGGCAACGGGCACCGCCGAGCGCGACGCTGCTGGGCAGATGCTTGCTGATGTCGCCGGTGTTGCGAATCGCGCCATAACAGTGGGCGCGGACAAGAATTACGACACCGCTGGCTTCGTTGCTGGTTGCCGCGCGAATCGTGTCACGCCGCATGTGGCACAAAACGATGGACGTCCAGGAGGTTCAGCAATTGACGAGCGAACTACGCGCTGGCCGGGTTACGCGGTCAGCCAGCAAAAACGTAAGCGCATCGAGCAGGTGTTCGGATGGGGCAAGACAGTCGGACGAATTCGACAGGCGATGTATCGTGGACTTAAGCGCGTAGACCAGCTCTTCGTGCTGACGCAGGTCGGCTACAACCTGACGCGCATGCGCACACTCGCCGGTTGAGGGGCAGGAAGCGATGAGTAACACCGATATCGCAAACCCGCGAACAACGTCGAATGCCCGCAAACGTGTTCCGCGTTTCAAAAGTGCGAACCCAGCGTCCGTTGTAATGCACCTGTGCGCATTAACGACAGATATTTCACCGGCCTGCTAGTCGACATCGACAGTTGTCCGTTCGAGCGTCGGCACTTCCATCATGTAGGAGACGCCGACGTTGGCGAGCTTAAGCAACTTCATTGCCGCGTCGGATTGTTCGTTCTCTAAGTCAGCAATCTATATCCTCGATCGAGATCGTCTGTGAACGGAAAAATTCCGATGCCTATTATATGTGACGTTATGACATGTCAATCTATGACGATAATAACGAAAAAAACAAGTGCGAAATCGTTGCATGTTTTTGATCGCATGGCGAGGAGGGCGGATACTGTGAGCGAAATGCAGGCAAGACTCACTTTCCGTAGCATCTGGTCTTTCGATTGCCTGCGCCATGCACCCCACGGAACGATCACCATGGTCGCGCAATGATGCGACGTGGCACGGCGCACTCCAAAAATGTCGGGCCGGTTGAAGAGATTCCTTACCGGAAACGCTGGCAACGCCTGACCTTCGCACGCATGGCATGCCCAATCCCCTGTCGATCAACGACTACGTCGCACACGGCTGGCTTGAGGTCTGTGGCACGCACCACTGGCCCTCGATCCAGCTGCGGCCTGCCAGTCGCTGATCGATTCGAGGCTGCCCGGATCCGGCGGCGCAGCATTTCCGGCGGGCATCAATTGGCTCACCTTGTTGCAGGGGAAAGCCGATCAGAGGTACGTCGTATTCGACGCCGGCCAGGATGACAGCGGCACATTTTCGGACCGATTATCACCGTCCTCGGGTTAGGCCGGGTTAGGCCCACTTTCTTAAACAAAACTAAGGCGGTAATAAATCATCCCTGTCAACGGGCGTTCCAAATGTCTGGCTGCAACTGAATGCCCTATTGCTGGGGTCACTATTGGTATTAACTACAAGATACGAAGTCCACGCGCTATCGCAAAGCCTTGCCGGATAGCAATGCTCGCGGCCACGCCGAAGGTTCGTGTCAAGTAATGTTTTAAGCGGAGTGGTCATCCTTCGCAGGAGAGGCTCCAATGAGATTGATACATGGATTCGATTTGATTCAGAAGACGATCAAGAATGCTCTTCATGACGTCGCGGCCGAGATATCGAGCGAGTACAAATCACTCGCGGGGGAGCCACCCGTACTGGAATTGGTACTTATATATAGGACTGCTACGGGGTTCTGTTGTGTCTATCATGACCGATCCGTTGAGTTTAACGAGATGCTCGATGTGCAAATATGGGCTGAGGAAAACGAGGTTCAAACGTACTATGTCGGACTATGATCGACAATGGTAAATCCACTTTTCGGAAGCCTTGGCACAGGCCACCACGCGACGCAGAGCTGTTATTTTCTCAGATATGGAACGTGACTGAGGCGGTTGAATCGCGATGAAGACTCGGTAAATTGTAGGCAATGTCCCAATGCCAGTTGAAGGCTTGGACAGCGGGTGTTGCATAGATTAGGCAGACTTCAAATCATGGTCAACGCTTTTCTTCGTAGCACGATGCAAGGCGGTGGCAAGAATCCAGAGGTCGTCGACACCGCTGATTTTTCGGAAAGTCTTTTCAGCTTCCAGAAAGCCCGTGGCCGTCCAGCGCATCGCCATGTCCGCATCGCGGTAGCGCGTCACCCGGCGCGTGACGCGACGCACCGCGCCGTTCGGGTTCTCGATGATGTTGGTCGTGCACAGGCAACGCATGAGCGCCGGCGTCAAGCCCAGTCTGTTGACCGTGAAGGTCTCTTCGAGCCCTTCCAGCAGCGAAGCTGCTGCGTCCGGATACTCGGTCTTGAGCCAAGCTGCCTGCGTCTTCAGTTTCGCCAGCCCCTCTTTTTCTGGCAGCTTGTAGGCGGCTTTCATCACTGCGCTAACTTGCGAGACCACTTCCTTGGGCAGACGATCAGTCACGTTGCGCATCTTGTGAGTCCGGCACCGCTGCACGTGGGCTCGCTTGCCGAAGACCGCCTCGATTGCCGCCCGCAGCGCCTTGGAGCCGTCTATCACGAACAGATACTCGCGCCCGGTCGGCAGGCCGCGCTCGATCAGACCATTCAACAGGTCCTTGACTACTTCTGCGTTCTCACTGGAGCCGCTCGCAAGCCCCAGCAGGTGCTTGCCGCCGTCGCTGTCCACGCCGATGGCCGCCAGAATGTGCCGCTTGTCGACAATGATGCCGTCCATGTAGATCGCCAGAATGTCCTTGTCATCGAAGCGCCGTGCCATCAGCGTCTCCAGTGCTTTCTCGCTGGCCTTGATGAACTGGCGCGACACGCTGCTTTTGGAGATGCCCACAGTGCCAGCCATCTTCGGCAGCACCTTCGCGTACTTGCGTGTGGACACCCCCGTCACCAAAATGTCATGCACCCGCTTTCCCAGTCGCGGATTCTGGTTCAGTTGCTCGTACGCTGGAATCCCCACTTCGACGCCGCCTTTGTTACGCAATCGCGGGCGTTTGACCGCCAGCTTGCGCTCGTCCATCACGATCTGCCCACGCTGCGAACACCAGCGGACGTCGCCACGCGATTTGCCCGGGTGTTTGTCACCCGCGACCTCCATCGCGGACAACACGAGCAACTGTTCGACCAAACCGCGCCCGGCCTCGTGCATCAACTCGTCAATGGTCGCGCGCGTGTTCTGCACCAGTTCCAACAACGGCAGCAGCATCTCACTGTTTTCTGCAAAACAGGCTTTCAGCGCGTCAGCGTCTTGCTTTGCCACGACACTAAACGCAACGCTAGCGCTGTGACGGGTCTTCTTGGTAGGCTTCATTTTGGCGGTTCTCCTGTCCGAGGTTTCGTCGTTGGCAAACCCGATTTTCTCGGATTCACCAGGAAACCGCCGCCTTCAACCTTCAACTACGCTTGGGACATTGCCGTCAGCGGATTCACGTACACGCAGTTCACCATGCCGATGCCCTTGATCAGACCGTGAGCGTTGCCGCTGTATTGACGTCGGACCAACTCGATCTTGTGCGAGAAATCCTTATCGATGATCGTGTCGTCGAACGCGATGCAACCTTCCTCGTGAGCCGCGATCTGTTCACGCACGTTGTCCCATACGAGACGCGGCGTCATCTTCTCGTTGCGCAAAAACCGGTTGATGGCATCGTGGCTTATATCTTCAACATGGTCGGCGAAGTTCGTCAGCGTGTGGTTGATCGGACTCACCAGCAAGTACTGGCAGTAATCCAGGCGGGTCGGGCGTTTCGTCATGCCCTCGACATTACGAACCTTGACTTTGCTTTGGGTTTACGTCGCTTCGTAACAATTCGTTTCCGCGCTCGGGCGTGGCTTTTTGCGTAAGTCCTAAACAAAATTCAAACGCGTTTCCCAGCAACACTTAATACACGTAATGGCACCAAAAACTTACCTTCGCAACCTTCCAACGTGTATCCAACTCGTGTATTGCTTTGCTACGCAACCTTCTGCATTGCCGCGTAGTCTTTTTGGTACGTTCGATCCTTTGCCAATAACGCCCAGGCTGTTCGCGCCATTTTATTTGCCAATGCAACAGTCGCCACATTCACGGGCCGCCTTGCCAACAGCCGCTCACACCAAACTCCCTTGCTTTTGCTTTTGAACAAAACGGCGCGTGCCCCGTGTATCAAAAGCATTCTTATATAGTTGTCACCACGCTTGCTTATAGCGCCCAAGCGCACCTTGCCGCCTGTACCGTTTTGCCTGGGAACCAGGCCGAGGTACGCGGCAAGTTCACGTCCCGACTTGAAGGCTGCGGGATCGCCAATCGTCGCGACCAAGGCTGTCGCCGTCAATGGCCCGATACCTGGAATCGCAGCGACCCGCTGGCATGCCGCCTCCTGTCGTTGCCAGGCAACGATCTGTCTCTCGAGTTTCTTGATCTCGCCATCGATCCGGTCGATGTGCTGAAGCTGGTCGCACAGCGCGCAGAACAGCGCGCCCGGAACGACCTGCTCGATTTCATGGAGCCGCTCGCGGACCTCGGCCAGGCCGGCGACGCGACCCACCTTGAGCGTCACGCCAAATTCGTACAACAGGCCGCGCAACTGGTTGACTTGCATGGTACGTGACTTGACCAGCAGCGAACGCATGCGATGCAAGGCCAGCGTGGCCTGCTGATCTGCTGTCTTCGGTGCGACCGAACGCATGCCGGGCTGCTGTGCTGCTGTCCAGATCGCTCGGGCGTCGGTTGCATCGGTCTTGTTATTCTGAACAAACGGGCGGATGAACCTCGCGTGCAGCAATACGACTTCATGACCCAACGCTACAATCTTGCGTGCCCACCAGTGCGCACTCCCGCATGCTTCCAGAGCCACACGTCCGGGCGCTCGCTGGCCGAGAAATTCTATAAGCTGTTGCTTCGTGAACCGCCGGTTCACGATCTCACCCGTTTCCGCTTCAACCCAATACATCTGGAATGCCCGCTTTGCAATATCGAGGCCGAACGTCGTAGTCTTCATGATGGTCCCTCCCGTTCCTCAAGTGGTTGCGACACCTCCACTAATGGCACATCGATGCCGTTCGGTTCTGGAGGGACCCGATAATTCCAAAGTCACTTCCGTGTCCAGAGCCCGAATCTCCGCGAAGGGAGGGCGGCGTTCATACCATCTATCCAAACATACGCCAGCATATTGCCTCTTTCCAGTGTCAAGGGTTCGCTACGCCAGGCTTCGCCTGCCCTTGACCCCTCATATGCTCTAGCAAGGAGATGTGGAAGAAATTGATCGACGATTCGTAAGCGGCCTTGACAAATTACTGCTCATAGAAGGGGGCGGTAGCGCAGCAATGTGCTACTGCTACCCGACAACCTGCAAGGCGTTCGGAGCTTCGACCTCGTCGAACAAATGAGGCGCGAGTCAGCGGATTTCATCAGGGCCCGCAGCGTATCAAGCTGCAACAAGGCATATAAAGCTGCAACCCATCCTGTCTGTCAGATCGTACGAAAAAGTGGCGCAAAGGGGGGCGTTCATATGTGCGACGTGAAGTCGCGTAAGTAATTGTTTCAGCCTATCTCGGCGAAGAAACCCGCCGTTCCGTCGGCGGTAGCCTACCGATGCATGCGTGGCTGGTAACGGCCGGGTGTGAAGCCATCGGAACAACGTAACCCGCCCCTCGGGGTAGCGACGAGTCGCGAGATGAGTCGTGATCTGCGAGCACCAATGCGGATGGATGCCAGGCTCAGCGGTATGACCAACAGATGTGAACTGCCATTTAAACATCGTCAGCCTCAACAAGCCAAAGGTGCTGACAGGCTTGAACCAAAAGGTATGTGGCCGGATGCTCCCGTATATGGTGGGGGCACACGGACAGCAG
>NZ_MTHB01000291.1 GCF_002220365.1 Caballeronia sordidicola
CCCCCTGTGTCAAACTGCTGTGAGACAACTTCTTCAAACAGTTTAAGGAAGTTGCCCACAGATGGATAAGCAGATGAAAGAGGTTTTTGAGGAACGTGACGTCAGTGCGAAGGTTTTCCCCGAGGGGGCCTCGGGGAAAACGGCAACCGATGCTGAGGTCGTCGCGGCGCCAAGCCGCCGGAGTTTTTCGACGAGCTACAAGCGCCGTATTGTGCGGGAAGCCGACGCGTGCAATGCCAGCGGCGCGGTCGGGGCACTGCTGCGCCGTGAGGGTCTCTACAGCTCGCATCTGAGCCACTGGCGCGTGGAGATCGAGGCGATCGACACTGCGGCGCTGGAGCATAAGCCAAGGGGCCCCAAGCCGAATGGCGCGAAGCTGGCCGATCGCCGCGTTGCCGCCCTCGAACTGCAGAACGCCAAGTTGATTAAGAAGCTCAACCGAGCCGAACAGATCATCGAGGCTCAAAAAAAACTCTGCAATTTGCTGGGCTTGCCGACGGAAGAGGATCTGCCGCGATGACTGCTGCCTGCGACCTTGTGGCGACCCTTGGCGCCGTGTCCGCATGCGAGGGCATGGGAGTGTCACGCGCCACCTACTATCGCCGCCTGTGGTCGCGTGTGCCGCAGCATACGGTACGCCGCCCGCGCCGTTCCCCGCTGGCGCTGAATATCGATGAGCGGCAGGCCGTGCTCGATGTCCTGTATTCGCCAGAGTATATCGACGTCGCACCGGCCACCGCGTACGCGATGCTGCTCGACGTCGGGATTTACCTCGGTTCGGTCTCGACCCTGTATCGAATCCTGCGCGACGCCAGCGCAACCCGGCCGCGGCGCGATGAACGGACCCACCCAGCGTATGCCAAGCCGGAATTGCTGGCGACGAATCCGAACGAAGTCTGGTCCTGGGATATCACGAAGCTCAAGGGACCGCTGAAGGCGGCGCACTTCCAGCTGTACGTCATCCTCGACATCTTCAGCCGTTGCGTGGTGGGCTGGATGATCGCCGATTGCGAATCGGATGCGTTGGCCCAAGCGCTTATCGCGCAGACCTGCGACAAGGAGAGCATCGTGCCTGGTCAACTGACCCTGCATGCCGACCGAGGACCATCAATGCGTTCAAAACTGGTGTCCGACCTGCTCGTCGATTTGAATGTGATCAAGAGTCATAGTCGGCCTTACACCTCTGACGACAACCCATTTTCGGAATCGCAATTTCGGACCATGAAGTACCGGCCAAATTTTCCGGAACGGTTCAATTCGCTTGCAGATGCACGTTCGTTCTGCCAGACATTTTTCGCCTGGTACAACGATGATCACCGTCATTCCGGCATCGGCTATATGACACCTGCCGCCATGCATTCTGGCGCAGCGACGGCCATCTATGAGCAACGCGCCCTTGTCCTGAAAACCGCATTTTTGCAGCATCCCAACCGCTTCAAACATTGCCAACCTCATCCGCCAGCACTGCCGACAGAGGCCGGTATCAACATGCCGAAACCGGCAAAAGGAGATGACAAGAAAACACAGAATTGCACACTAAACTAATCAAAAATATTGTCTCAAAGCGTTTGACACGCGCCG
>NZ_MTHB01000037.1 GCF_002220365.1 Caballeronia sordidicola
CGCCAGTCACGTCTGACCCGATCATGGATGCCTTGTCCGTTCACCCCGCACGCTGGACACGGTAACTTTTTCGCGTCGCAGGACACTTCGAAATCGATCCGGCGCTTGGTTGTATCGAGCTCAACTCTGGATACCATCCACGGAGCTTGCAGACCCAACGCGGAAGTAAACAGGGCTTCAACGGCAACACTCACAGACGATTCCTCGATTCAGATAAGGGCGACTACTGCCTACCATCACTTCTTCGCAACGCGTCGACATGGCCGTGGGCACACCATGCCCTGCCCACAGCCATGTCCGAGCGTATTGGCCCTGCACAGCGTCAAGGTTTCGCTTCGCCGGCCTGCGCTGCGCGCAGCCCCCCCTTGACCCTGTTCCGGGCCTCAATGCATCGGCTCGACGTCGGCCATCGGCTTACGAAGAATCTGATGGGAAACAGCGGAGGCCATTATGGTACTTGATGTCAAGTTCCACTCAAAACGTCCTTGGGCCGGCGCGCTGGGCGTCGATACTACGCAACTAGCAGCAGAACGTCGTGCAGGCGATTGGCTCGTGGAGCAGTGGAGCGCGAATGTACCGGACAAAACGGGGGTGTCTATCTTGCCTCTAAGCTTACCCGCAGCTTACTGGCGGGTTGAGCCGATGACTTTCGATGTTGGCATGCCAAAGGGTAAAAGCCGTAAAGCTCACTGAAAACGCATAGCTTTGCAGCGCCATAACCGCTCAACATGTGTTATGCATTTGCCATATTGCGGTTTTCGATCTTATTTTTCCATTGCATGCCATCGGCCGGGCGAGTTTGAAGCGACAGTGACCAAAGAAAGCAGTTTGGTCCGTGGGCTCGAGACTTCGAAGACCGTATTGCCTCTGCCGTCGACGATCTACCTGATCGCAGCCGCTGGTAAAGCGTCTTGACATGCGCAAGGACTTGGCACAATGGATCTGTTTATCTCTTTGCGCAGTCAACACCGAACCAAGGCCCCAAAATGTCTCCCATCGAATACATTCGCACAGTCTTTCGCTATAGGCATGACCTCGCTTCACAACTTGCCCTACTTGTCGCCGTTGGGGTCATCTTGTCTTATCACTTGCTGACCAATCCAATGTTCGACTGGCTGTCACGATAGCCATTCCAATCTCACGTTTGCCGCCGAGCCCGCCGGTCAAACGATGCGCGAGCCACCATGAAAAAAGCTTAGAAACCACGGATGACTGCGTTTTGGCATGCCGAAGGCAAAAAAACGGTGTGTTTCGAATCAACCTGTTGAATATGTTACGTTTTTTGCATGGACGCAACACGGAACTTTTGTCTTTTCGGAGTTGCATCCATACGTTTTTCTTACACAAAGAACATCCCGACTTACCGCTCAAACGGTGTTGTTGCCGGAAGTTTCCCCGGACCGAGGATAAGGTCTACGGCCCAGCGCCAAGCCTAAGTTGCGCCAGCCCTTCCGAAACATGCACGCCGCTACAGAATAGTTGATAGCGTGCCATTAAGATGCCGCCACTTTTCACTGTCACTTGGTTTGTAGCTTTTCTCGATCGGCAACCCGTCCGGTCAGCAAGCGTTGCGGCCGTGAGTAGCGACAATTAACTGACCTGATCAGACGCAAACCGGCCAGAAACTGACCGTCAGACGGCGAACAATTTCCGCTCCTTATTTCGTTTCAGTGTGGTTGTTTTATTCACTGACAGATAGTAAGCGTAGGTGATAAAAATCCAGCGCTAAAGGAGACTTGGAGAATGTGCCCGTTGTGAATGTTGTGATGCGCGATGCCTGAAAATTTGCATTGCGATCGTGGCCGCTTTCACTGAAGACGAAGGGTGGTTGTGGGTCGTCTCATGCCCCTTGCATAGAGCGCACGCGCGCCGATCGCCATCGCACGGCCATGGGTCTCAGTGCGGCCACAATCGCAAGTCCTCGGCGGCGCAATAACGCTGATCGGGTTGGCCGCGACTGACTTGAGGTCTGCGCATCGCGGCACTGATTTTCCGACGAACGACGCTGGTCCGCTCGGCCCCACGTCGACGCGGTTAGTCATAGCGAGGCACGCGCCGCGATGCCAAAATATCGCGATGCCCAATACGCCCTCCGCCTCTACCCCGCTTGCCGTACTAAGCCCGCCCGACGCGGTGCCGTCCGTACTTCCCGTCCACACGCGCGTTCAGTTGCTGCCGTTCGATGAATTGGGCTGAGAGAATTTTGAGCATCTCTGCCGTCGGCTGACCGCGCTCGATGGCGAGGTCGATCATTGCGCGCGCTACGGGCGCCAAGGCGACGCACAGGAGGGGAGCGACATTTTCGCGCGCCAGGCAGATGGTCGCGATCATTGTCTTCAGGCCAAGCGCCACCGCACCTTCGGCGTGGCCAAGCTACGCGAAGCGATCGACGTTTTCCTCGGCGGCAGCTGGACCGCACGTGCCACACGCTTCACCATCGTCGTCCAAGCGTCACTGCGCTCGATTGCGGAGCAGGAGGAAATCGAACTACAGGCCGCACGGTTTGCTGCATGCGGCATATGCTTTGCGGCGCTCGTCGGCGAGGACCTAACCGACCGCTTACGGACAATGCTGCGGGTCGGATTTAACTACAGCCTTCCAGGCTCATACCATGGGTTTGCGTTTTTTTGTTTAGACAGCTCCGGCATTCTTTGGCTTTCATGACATCAGCTACTCGAATTGGCCGACCCAGCCCACCGTGCCCGGGGCGCGAATCGTCCCGAGCGACCGTTACGCGTGGTCCAGTGGCACGTGCTTGAAGAGAGTGACGACCCCGCTCCTTGCGACAAACATTGGCTTGATCGTGTGTTGAACTCGGCGATCGCTTGTCGCATGGCGGTGCCACGTGCCGATATCCATCCCAACGAGGTTTCGCCTCAAGAAAAAACTCCCGAAGAAGAGCGATCAATCCTTCGTCATGCTTGACTTCGTTTTGGAACTGAGAAGCTGGGTTATCACATCTGAGCCTACTTCGACATGTTCCAATCTTTTTATCTTTGCCGGGTTTCCCGCCCCATTGCCCCCTCTCATGCGTGCCGGGTGAGCGCCGCGCGCGCGATATGCGCCTATCGCGGGAAAGTCGCGCTTATCATCGCGCTCGCCTTCGATCGCATCGAATCTACGCGCCTGACCTGTCCCGCGCACGCCAAACTCGGTTCCGCCGGGTGTTGCGAATGAAAAATTCAAGGCAACTACGAGCGGGGGCGAGCAGGGCGAAAGCGCGTCCGTCGCGGCTTGCAGACACGGAGCTAGATCATCTCGAAAAGGTCGTGCGGCTTATGGCGTGGCCAGACACATACACGCCGATACACGGGCTGGATATAGCTTATTGGCGCAGAAGGGTCGCTCTTATTGAAAGTTTGTTCGAGTTGCTTCCAATTCAAAGGTCTCGTATAACGGCGCTACACGCTTCTCTCGGTTGGCTCGGGCCGTGACGACCCATAAATAGTTACCTTCCGCAGCGCGCTGCGCTATAAGCGCGATGCAAAGGCCAGACACGATGACGCTTCTGCTGTACGCGTTACGCGCGGGTCGAGTAAAACGGCATCAGCTGTATTGGCAAAAACGGCAATGTTGATGCTGCCCGTAGTTAGTTAGCGCACGACAACGGCCACGTGTCGAATTGCTCGGTGAGCGATATTTTGTCGGTTGCCGTATTTACGAAGGTCAAGCAGGATTTTGAAAGTCGAACTTTAGGCATGCTTGACTTTGATATGGACCTGCGATCATGGGTTGTGGCTTCGCTGGCCGATGACGGCGCAGCTATGCAAGCCCTCAAAAAGGAACGCACATGAACCTCATCAACACTGTAGTACATCTAGACTGAAGTCGCGCCGTACGGTTCTGGCTTTTAATCGGCACCGCCACTGCAGCATGGGAATTCGCAACGCTCTTCTGCCGTGCTCTGGCCGCGAGATATAGGAGGAAGCCATGAACACATCATGTCCGCTTATCAAGGGCTTCATGCATTTGCACCCGAAGCTTCGCCGCTTTATCGTCGGCCTCGTCTTTTATCTTCTGTGGTACGTCGACATGAGGTACTTCGGCTATACAGCGCTTGGCCCATGGATCGCCGGCATCACGCTTGTGATCTTTTTCTGGGCTTGGGGGGTGTGGACGTTGATCTTCATCTTCATGTGGGCCCTACTTTCCTTCGTGCGCTTTTACTTGATTTTCCTGCGATGAAATACGTTGAAATTTCTGGAAAAAAAACCCGCTCAAGCTAATTTTTTCGCCATGTCCACTTGGAGTACGATGAAACGTGGTGCGAGCGATACCGCGTTTGAGGGTCCACGCCGAGGTTGCCGATGAGGAAATATGTCATCCCGTGATGCCATTCGAAGCACCTTGAGATTTGCATTTGCTCCACCATTGCCACGGGTCCCGCAGCAGTTGCTGGACGGCTCGTGGTGATCCAATTTTAGCAAGGACACGACAACGCTCTTTCAGGGGGAGGAAGGATAGTGCGGACGCCGCAGCCGTCTTTTTGCGGTCCTAGTGCGGCGTCCGCTGCTGCTCTATGTACTGACGCATGATTGCAATGGGCGCTCCCCCATAACTGCCCGCGAAATAGGCGACCATAGCGCACCGCCCCATAGCTTGCGGCGGATGCTGGGGTGGTTTTTTTCCGGATCATGCGGCTCGAAACGTCCTTCGGGCCGTTCACGAGCGCTGACACGGCGACCTTTGGCTGGTAGTTCACCAACAGGTGTACGTGGTCGTTTTAGCCGTCGAACTCAACCCGTTCCGCTTCGAAGTCGGCGCACACGCCAGCGAACACCGTGCGCATGTCGTCCAGTATTTCTTTCGTGAATACCCCGCGTCTGTACTTGGTGACAAAGACCAAGTGAGCATGCGTTAAGAAAATGCAGTGGCGTTCGTGTCGAAGTTCGTTGTCAATGGGCGTAGGCCAAGCGCATGCTTCGCCGCATGGAACGTCTACAAGCCTACAAGTTCGAAGTTATGCCGACCGGCGACTAAGTGCGCGATATACGCCGCTTTGCCGGCGTGTGCCGCTTCGTCTACAACAGGGCATTGGCGTTGCAGAAGGAGAATCATGCCGCTAGCGAAAAGTTCATTGTCAAGTTCGCGATGAAAAAGTGTTTTCACCGGATGGCGCAACAGCCTTGACACGTTGTGGCTTTCCGATGCACCGCGCCATTCGGTAGACGAGGCCATTCCTGACTTCGACCGTGCGTTTCAAAACTTCTTCGCCAAGCGCACGGACATCCCGCAGTTCAAGCGCAAGGGTAAGTCGGCCGATAGCTTCCGTTACCCCGACCAGAAGCAAATCAAGGTGGTCCGCGAGAATGGCCGTATCAGCCTGCCTAAACTCGGCTGGCTGCGCTACCGCGACAGCCGTACGGTGCTCGGCGAGGTCCGCAACGTCACGGTGTCGAGCAAGTGTGGCAAGTGGTTCGTGCCGATCCTGACGAAGCGCGAGGTCGATCAGCCGGTCCCGCATGGTCCTGCTGTCGGTGTGGACGTCGGCATTACCCGCTTCGCCACTATGAGCGAGGGCACGTTCATCGCGCCGCTGGCGAGCTTCAAAAAGCACGAGCAGCGCCTCGCGAAATACCAGCGGCGCATGTCGAGCAAGACGACATTTAGCAACAGCTGGAAGAGGGCGAAAGCCCGAGTCCAGCGTATTCACGCGCGCATCGCGAACGCTCGCGGTGACTTCCTGCACCAAGCCTTTACGACGATCAGCAAAAACCGCGCGATGGTATGTATCGAGGATCTGCAGGTGCTCAACATGAGCAAGTCGGCCGCCGGCACCGCAGACGCGCCCGGTACGAAAGTGGCTCAGAAGCGCGGGCGCTACAAGGCCACCTTGGAGCAGGGCTGGTTCGAATTCCGGCGCCAGTTCGAGTACAAGATGGCATGGCGCGGCGGCTATCTGGTCGCAGTGCCTGCGGCCTACACACGTCAGATGAGCTCGTCCTATGGCCACGTATCGAAGGAAAACCGCAAGACCCAGGCGCTGTTTGCCTGCGTGCTTTGCGGGTATTCGAACAATGCCGATCACGTCGGCGCGATCAATGTTTTAGAGCGCGGACAGCGCTTGTTTGCCTGTGGAGGGATGGCGCAGTCAGGCCGCCCGTCGAAGCAGGAACCCACCGAAGTGACTCAGGCCATTCCGGCCTAAGCGCAGTAGAAATCCCCGTCGTTCACGGCGGGGAGGACGTCAAAACTCTCCGAGTCGCTACCGCAGTCGCAGTCTCAGGGCGAAAGACATAGCAAATTAGCGAGCATTCCAACTTATTAGGGTTGCGCGCAGCGTTACGATCCTCTCATACCCCGCGCCATCGACGCATCGACCTGAGCCTTATGGCCCCAACTCGTCTAAAAACGCTTTCGAAGAAAGCCATCTTATTTGCAGACGTCGTCGACGTTCATTCAATGCTTGACTCGCGAGTGCCTCAGTACCGAGCATCTCGCGCACAGCAACCTCGCTGGATCGTCGTGCCTATGACACCCAGTGATAATTAAGGAACGCGCGACCGGACTCGCCGCGTCCCCGAGCATTCACCTCGCCCCTTCAGCCTAGTCGCTGGGCGCGGTGCAAGCTGCCCGACACACTGCGGCAACGATGCACCGGCCTGTCAGGGGCGGGAAACCACATGTACGTCTAACGTACGGGTTTCCGAAAATCTATCGATCGGCACGCGCAGCCGAACCCAAAACGCGCAAAAAGAATTGCTCAGTTGCCGCGCGTCGTGCGTCGGTTGAGTAGCCCAAGTCACGATGTGACCTGGGACTATCGGAGTGCAGCCGCTTCCCTGCATCTGGTAGATCAAACAGTTATCTCTAAAGTTCCGGAATGCAAGCGAGCAGTTCCATCCAACCACTCCGTCGTTTCGATCGGCACGACGGCTTACCTTACCCGAGGACCATAAAGTGAAAATGCGTACGACCAAGACCGCACTGTTTGCGCGATCCGCAGGGTGCACGAGATTGCTCCATATGGGGTCCAGGCGCGGCCCGCTTTGGCAACATGCGGCGCAGGCGCTTTGGCACACACTCATCAAGTCGTCACTTGTGCTCTTGGCGCCGCCGCAAGGGGACAGTGTTGCCTGCTTGTGGCCGAACAGCAAACAACGAACACGGCGCCTCGACAGGGCGACCAAGATTTAAACCCCTTTCTTCGTTGGAAACCTATGTCTCAAAATCCGAAGTCTCCATATCACAATGCGGGCGCACCGGCGCCCTTACTCGAGCATCTAGTGGAGGATCTGGAAGCGCTGATGAAGTTAAGCGGGCACGCACGCGAAAAACCCGAGATACTCCTATGCAAGGAGTCGGACAATCCATCCGAAACGGCAATACAGACGTTGATCGACGGGTTCAACGAACTTGCTGCCGCGGGCCATGCATTGAGCTCGCCCTGGTCTGTGCGCGAAACACATATCCGTTATCTCATGCATCTCTGGGTGGATAAGAGCCGGCAGGGTCCAACTGTTGTGCTGAGCAAGCTTAATCACTGGCGCGATCTCGCCAAGAATATGCGCAAACCTGCGCTTCTCGCGACCATCGAAGGTTGCATCAGAGAGCCAGGTGGGCACGGCCGCCGCGACGCGCGGCGAAATGGGAGAATCCGAGAGGACTTGTATATCGACGCCCGTGATGTCCTTGCGCCATTGACACGATTGGCCGAGCACGACCGTTGGGTGGCCATTCAGGTCGAACTGCAATGCGCGTTCCACTTGCAAGACGAAAGCAGTATGCTTTTTCGGCCACTGGAATTCCTGCGTTTGTCAGGACAATTGCATATCCCAGATGGAACACAAAAAAGCGGGAGGGCACGCGTAATTACGCTTGACCAGCGCTGGAAGTGGGACCTGATGCTGCGCGCGCTCCGCTTGTCCAGTCCGACAACTGGCGTCATGTTTCCCGCGCCCTGGACATTAAAGACGTGGTATTGCCACTACTACGACGTATTGCGCTCTCTAGGTCTATCGCGCACGATATGGGGCGCTTCGTTGGATGGCGTACCGATTGGCGCTCTGAGCACGGCTTACGCAGAGCGTATGGCCAATCCGTCTCGGTCGCCGGAGCAAACCGGTGATCTTTTTATAGACCATGACGAGCGGACACTCAACCGGGACGCACGTCGCGCAACGATGCTGCGGTTTATTGAACGCGTGACCTTGAGCTTACCGCTGAGTCAAAGAAGTGTAGACCGATCACTGCATCGATGAGGAATTCAAGAACGCTTAAGTGTTGGTGCGAAGGGGACTGCGCGCCATTAGCAAGATGCATGAGAATAAGACGCATGAGAATTAAGACGAGTGCTGCGGCCCTGCTAAGCATTTTGCATCAAACGTTCAATCAAGTTTTTCGAAACCTCTGAACCTGAATATGCGGGTGATCGCTTTTAAAGCGCATAAGGTTTCCGTCATTTTCGCTGAGGCTATCTTGGTTAAAAGTGTAAGAGTTGTGCATATCTTTTGTCGCGCTATTCGGATAGCGCGTTTCATAAAAAATTTATCTTTGCGCCATCGTATCGCGAGGTTGTATCACTCTACCTTCTTTTGCAAAATCCATTTGCTGCAACAATCTGCCGCCCTTGTGTCGCGAATCGGCACCAGCTCGTCAATATCACTGGCCACAGGGCAAGTAATTTCCGTGAGTGCTGTACGACACGTCGATTGGGCGCCCGGACAGTGTGAGAGTACCGGCAAAGCACGTTCGCTTATTGCAGCGATGACGGCATTGATCTGGGCAACGCGATCATCTCATCTTTCGCATTTTCGGTCGTGCCATAGCCTCGCAGGCTGCTATGTGGATCGGGCTGTTCATTTATCTGAATGCGGAAACTGAGTGCCGCGGACAACTGGTGGCTATTTGCTTTGCAGTTGGTTTCGCAAACCGCCTTCTACTGAGAGCGTGTCGGAGCGGACAAGATCGCCGAGGTCTTGTTTTTTCCAGCGCGTACTCACAACGTCGGTGGGCGGAGTAAAAGAGTCGCAATCCAAGGCTAGAGTCCAAATCCAAGAATAGCAATCCAAGACGACTGTGATGAATCCGCTTGAACACGTTCGAGCGACGGTTTGCACGTCAGTGTGCAGCTTTCAAGTTCATATCGACCGGCTGGCGCAGCCGAACAAAAAATCGCGCAAGAAGAATTGACTAGTCGCTGCTTGAGCGCAGTGATTGGGTACCCGCGTCCGTGCGATTGGGGCGAGGACCATCGGAGCGCATTAATCCCCGGGCGCGGGTTGGATCAAAAGAAACTATCGCGAAGGTCCAGCAATGCAAGCGCTGTTAGTCACCAATCCGTGGCGTCATCTTGATAGGGACGACGTCGCCTTTTAAAATCGGCCAATCCATGAAAGTCATTTTGAGTTTTTCGCGTGCACTAGACACCTCGAACCTTCCAAAGCGGTTAAGAGAAGAACTCCAGAAGCTTTTCGAAAAGAATATTTTCCGTGCGCATAGCAAAACGCGCGTAACTGAAAATTCCATTTCAATAAAGACACAGGAGCGCCGCGTCGTAAGCTTGATCGCTGGTTTTAAAGAGCTTCGGGCCGATGGTTTTGCGCTTGAGACGCCGTGGAATCTTTCGGAGAAACACATCCGTCACTTGGTGAACCTCTGGGTGAACAAAAAGAAGCAAAGCCCAGGGACGGTAGAAAACAAGCTAAGTGTTCAGGAAAAACGGATTTCAAATTCCGAGCCATAGCCGCCGAGCAGCTTGGCGATCTCTGTATCGATGGTTTCCTTCGTCCAGGTGACGAAGCGCCGCCAGTGATACTTGGCGTGTTTCCAGACGATTTCGATCAAGTTCAGCTCGGGACTGTACGGCGGCAGATAGAAGAGCACCATCCGATGGTCGAGAAACCAGCGGTCGATGGTTTGCTGATCGATGTTGTGATGAATCGAGGCGTTATCGAGCACCACCACAGTCATCAGGCCGGGCGCGCCTTCCTGCGCGACTTGATCAAGAAACCGGATGACGTCGGGACGCTTGATGG
>NZ_MTHB01000147.1 GCF_002220365.1 Caballeronia sordidicola
GGACCATGAAGTACCGGCCAAATTTTCCGGAACGGTTCAATTCGCTTGCAGATGCACGTTCGTTCTGCCAGACATTTTTCGCCTGGTACAACGATGATCACCGTCATTCCGGCATCGGCTATATGACACCTGCCGCCATGCATTCTGGCGCAGCGACGGCCATCTATGAGCAACGCGCCCTTGTCCTGAAAACCGCATTTTTGCAGCATCCCAACCGCTTCAAACATTGCCAACCTCATCCGCCAGCACTGCCGACAGAGGCCGGTATCAACATGCCGAAACCGGCAAAAGGAGATGACAAGAAAACACAGAATTGCACACTAAACTAATCAAAAATATTGTCTCAAAGCGTTTGACACGCGCCGCGCTAGATGCACACTTATCCGTTAGCTAACGGCGAGGCTGCCCAGCAGAAGTGCGAGATAAAAAAACAAAGGTGAGTAAGTTCATGGTTACACCGCTCTGCACACTTCAGTCGTCCTTGGGGCAGCGGAAATCGACAATTCCCGCACGACCGTTTCGGGCTGTCTCAAGATCGCAGGTTCAAGACGATCAAAGGCAACAGTGCGCCCAATCAGGGTAGTCGTCGGTACGGTGCCGTACGACGCCTCGAATCGATGGGCATGGCTCGGCCGAGTGAAGTGACAGCGGCACGAGCGAACGCCGCACGCACCAGCGAGCGGGCGGTCAATCACACGTTCATCGCACGGTGCGCTTCGCGACCGAACTATGCGATCAATCTGGTCGGTTTATCCGAGTACTGACCACCGTACAGACGCACCGAGTTGCAAGGGGGACTGTGCTATTTCACCGGGCGAGCCTCAGCGGTTGTTGAGACCGGTGAATGCGCGACCTAGGGCGACCGGCCTATATCGTCAGAATAATGGCGAATCCCCGGTGGACGGAATCTGATAAGCCGACGTCCCTGCGTGTGTGTCGCAGTTGACCTGCTTGTGCGAATGTCGACTTATTCGAACACTCCGGAAACGCGCGAAGCTCAGTGCGTTTTCGGAGCTCGGTGCAGAGCCGCAGGGACCATCACATCCCTTAGATGCGTGCATTGTGTGCTGATTGCTGCATGCACGGCATGGTGCTTTCTAGGCTAACGTATGCAGAGTGCTCGCTCGCGATTTCCGGGTCGCAATCACCTGCGCTTCATGACTGGATCACAGCATGAACCACTAATGCTATTTCTTTCCGCGGCACGTCTTCTTGCACGCGTTGATTTTGGCGTCCAATTCCGTCTGTATCGAGCGCGTCAAGACGACTCACCGTCGCGAGGGTAACGATTTTATGTCTCTGCTCGAATTTCTCTCCCACGGATTGCTAAGATATTCATGGTGGCAGATTCTCCTGGCCGTGCTCATCTCTACGCATGTCACTATCGTTTGCATGACGGTCTATCTCCACCGTTGCCAGGCGCACCGGTCGCTTGAACTGCACCTCACTGTCAGTCATACATTCCGTTTCTGGCTCTGGATGACAACGGGCATTGGGACCGGCCCATGGACTGCGGTTCATCGAAAGCATCACGCCAGATGTGAAACCGATGAGGATCCCCATAGCCCGCAGACGCGCGGAATCTGGAAGGTGATTTTCGAAGGGTCGGAGCTGTACACCGCGGAAGCCAGGAACGAAGAAACGTTGCGAAAATTCAGTCACGGCACACCGACCGACTGGATGAAGCGAAACGTCTATGCGAGGTACCCGAATCTTGGAATAAGTCTACTGATGGTGATAGACGTCGCACTATTCGGTATCGTCGGCGTATCGGTCTGGGCCGTTCAGATGATATGGATTCCGTTCTGGGCAGGTGGAGTCGTTAATGGCTGCGCGCACTTTTGGGGCTACCGCAATTTCGGGCCGGCCGATAAAAGTACGAACCTCTTTCCGCTGGGAATATTGATCGGTGGCGAAGAGCTTCATAACAATCACCATGCTTATGCGACTTCGGCAAAACTATCAAACAAGTGGTACGAGTTTGACATCGGCTGGATGTACATTTGTATCCTTTCGAGCCTGGGGTTAGCCAGGGTCAAGAGAGTTGCGCCGACGCTGCATTTGGTCAAGGCTAAGTCGGTGCCCGATAACGCGACGCTGGAAGCGGTGCTTTCCAATCGCCATGAGGTCATGGCGAGATA
Source organism: Caballeronia sordidicola (assembly GCF_002220365.1). GTDB lineage: Bacteria > Pseudomonadota > Gammaproteobacteria > Burkholderiales > Burkholderiaceae > Caballeronia > Caballeronia sordidicola_C. Next base: position 2,142 of record NZ_MTHB01000147.1, read on the forward strand.
TGCCAGGCTGGTCAGCAGGGCGTGTCGCCATGAACTGGTGAAGGGCGAGCGTCTGCATCCACATGAGAAGCATCTTGCGCGCCGCGAAAAGAGGCAGTTTTTCCGGGAGCAATTGAGTCGGAACGATCTGCAGCAACTGGCGTTGCCGGAAATATACGCCGGCGACCCAAAGCTGCGGATCTGCCTCGAATTTCGTACAGATCTGTCATCGATCTGGGAAAGGTCGAATGCATCACCCGAGCAATTGCTCGTTCAACTGCAGGACTGGTGCCGTCGTGCGGAGCAGAGCGGTGTCATGGCGTTATAAGAATTTTCTTTACGCCTTCGTCAGTACACTTGAGGTGCAGCGGTTGCTTATCCATTCGACGGTCATCCGCTTTGGTAAGAATTTTGTCGGTGCACAGGCGGCTGCTTCCGTCGCGTCTCATGTCGTGAATCACGGCGGGACCAGATCGTCTGAGGACGATATCTGAAAAATGGCCTTTTTTATGGTCCCGGTAGCGTGGACGATCGTGTCGAATGAGTTTGACGCCATGCACCGAAAAATGTATCTACCCATCTCACTGACGCGAATTGGGCGACGGCAATTGCTAGCAATGGTGCCGCGCTGGAGCTAGCCGCGACATACAGCGGAAACAGCTACGAGGATGACGCGAGTGTGACGGTTCTCCGGTTATGCGAGGCCGACCAACAAGCATCGCCTTACAAAACGCATGCATCTTCGAGCTCATGGCTATCCGGCCCGGCCGCTCTGTATGCATCGAATTCATCTGCAAGCAGATACATAGTGTTTCCTGCCGTCAGGTCCCGTGTTATTTGTCCTCCTCGAGTCACGGCGGTCACCGTACAGATGTGTGGACCACACTTGTGCGAACGTATTCGCTCGTACTACACATCGGCGAGCATGGGCGTATCGAACTGTCGGCAGCCTCGACGGACGGTGAACGCCGGCAATCCACTGCCTCTTGCCACTCGTGCGCTCGGCATCGACGCATCCATACGTTCCCGCCAACGTCTCACAAAGCGGAGGTCAACATGTCCGCGCTTACCGTTCAGCCGCAATCGTCCTCTGGTCCAACCTTCATTGATACGACAGGCGCATTGGATGAGATGGTTCCGCGCTCCATGGGCTCTGCTGCTTTGGTTTTCAGCGGTGTCAATCAGGTCGAGGCCCGGGTCGATCGGAATCGAAACGACGAACTGCTCGCGATGGTCGCGCACGAGCTTCGCGGTCCCCTGAATGCACTGAAGCTTTCCACCGAGATGATTCGGAGAGTCTCGTCCGGTTATCGGGAGATCGGACGATCGGTCGAGAACATCGACAGGCAAATCGCACATTTGACCCAACTCGCGGATGACTTGTTGGACGCGACGCGCGTTGCCCATGGCGTGCTTCGGTTGCATAACGTCAGGACAGACTTCGATACGGTTCTCACGGACAGCCTTGAGGGAATCGGGCCTGCAGCAGAGAAGCGTGGTCAAACGTTCAGCATCGAAACACACCCTGAAAAAATCTGGATTAACGGCGATCCCGTGCGACTTGCCCAGGCCATCAGCAACATATTGGTTAACGCCGTGAAGTACACCCCAATCTCGGGTTCAATCAAGCTGACTGTTCGAGCCGAACTCGACGATCTGGTGGTTTCAGTGACAGACAACGGCCAAGGTATATCGAGTTCTCTCCTGCCACATGTCTTCGACCTCTTCGCACAATCACGCAGGACAATTGCGTCTAGCGCTGACGGTCTGGGTATAGGGCTGGCGATCGTGAAGGCGATTGCGGAACTACACGGCGGGATGATTTCAGCAAGTAGTGCGGGTCCAGGCGCCGGCAGTGAATTCGTCCTCCGACTTCCGATAATTGCTGCGCAAGAAGATGTTTCCGGCAGCAAATGATGGCTGCGTGAATCGCTCGTCCGACGCTGGACCACTATACCGTTCACATGCTGCTAAAGAGCCTGTCGCTCTCGCGTTTTACCACCTTGTAGCACTCGCAAACCTGCGCCTCCAGTGCACGGCGGTCTACCACTTCGATCAGTCCTCGGCTGTAGCGGATTGCTCCGTCATCCTGTAATTTTTTTGCAGTCTCCGTAACACCGGCCCGGCGCACGCCGAGCATGTTCGCAATCAGTTCCTGGGTCATCCGGACATCATTCGATTGGAGGCGGTCCAGGCTCAGTAACAGCCAGCGGCAGAACTGCTGTGCAATCGAATGGTGACGGTTGCAAACCGCTGTCTGCGCCATCTGTGTGATTAGCGCCTGTGTATAGCGGAGGAAAAGACGTTGTATTGCGCCACCTCGCGCGAACTCCTGCTTCACGATCTCGCCGCTCAGGCGGAATGCCTGCCCCGCGCTTTGCACAATCGCACGATTCGGCATGGTCTCGCCGCCCATGAAGAGCGCGACACCCAGAAGCCCGTCCCGACCGACGACGGCAATCTCCGCGGAGGCGCCATTTTCCATCACGTACAACATTGAAATGATGGCGGTAGTTGGCAGGTAGATGTGGCTCAGATGGTCGCCTGACTCGTACACCACTTGACCTAGTTGCATGGAAACGGGCGACAGATGGGGTGCGATGCGCTCCCGCTCATCCGATGGCAGGGCGGCCAGCAGATAATTCAAGTGTGAAAGACTATCGTCTGTGTCATTCACAAGATCCTTATCGAGCAATCCTCCGCTCCGGTTGACTCGTGCAATGAGGCGCTGCTGCTGTCTTATGTGCTTTTCACGGTTTTTTTCTGGTACCAGGCTCAACACCGCCGAGCGCAGCGTATCGTGACCCAGAGCATCCAGGATTTTAATTTTGGTCAGCGTTCCTAGATCGCTTTTGCCGTTTCGCCATGCGGAAATTTGCGAGCGTGTCAGGACGAGGCTGTCCGCCAATTGCGCATCGCTATTGAAACGACCTCTATGTTTCAGCTCATCGAACAACTCGTACCAATCGAACTGCATCGTGTGATAGCCAAAAAGATGTCAAATTTATTTGACACGACCCGGTGGCCATGAAATACTATCTTCTGACCCGGTGCGTCAAACGCGTTCGACATTTATAGCACACGCACGACCTTGTCGTGATGCCGGGTTCACACCTTTCGCATTCATGCCGTTCTCGTGCACACACGGGATTGCTGCATGAACGCTCCAACTTCGTACATTCGTCTGCCTTCCGCGCTTTCCGACGCGCCATTGGTCGTTCTCCCGCCTTCACTTGATGATGATGAATTCGCCGCCCATCAGGTTGAATTCATCCGGCGGGTGTTTGGTTATTGCGAGTTCCTGCGTGCTCATTCCCGTGAAACGCCGGTTTCCGATGCGTTTCTGGCAGCTTTCGTCAATCTGTTTGAAGCCATGAACACAAACGCGCCCGAAGACGCGCGCCGTTGCGCTAAGCAACTGCAGGAGATTTTGCGTGTCGTGTTTCCTGGACTTGACCCGAACGCGCAGTCGGTCGTTGCCCCCCCTGAACTGTCCGACATCGGGCCCGCAAGTACGGAACGCATACTGTGATAGCCGGGTGTGGGTTTGACGTGCGCCTACACTAGCTATGAGCCCGACCCTCCGTGTGTCCCTACCCAACCCGGTGGGACGAGCGTCGTTACGGGCTTCGAAGACCATGTCGTAGTGATGATCCATACTGCACTTAGCCGTGATCGTCGATCCATTTTCTGGCCCAAGCGAGCGCTTCCCTGATCGACCCTGACTCGGTCGAATACACCTCAAACCAGCCTGACGAGGTCACAATCTTCTGTCGAAGCGACACGACGCCGTAAGCGCTGAATGTTCCATCTGCGTTGGCGTGCGGCCGCGCGGATACCACATAACCGTTATACGGCTCCATCTCGCCTCCTGGTTAGAGTGCATTGCCGGCGAGAGAGCCGCTCCGGGGGACGGCGCACCGGACACTCCTCGTTCAATCCAACGGCGTCTATTTCCTGCATGAGCTAAGTGTGACCGAAACGACTGCAACAAAACCAGCGATAAACAGACATGACCTGCCAGTCTCTGACTGGCACTATTGGCAAGATCAAGGTTATGCGTTCTGACATTCAGCAAGCCGTCGCACCGTAGCAGCAGGATCTCGCTCACCTCGTCCTGATCCGTCGAAGCGCTATTAGTCCCCTACTAAATTCCAACTTCCGACGGGTTGCGCTGACGGAGACGAATCTAACAAGTGCGTGCCGTTTGCATTAATCGGGCCTCTATCGACGAATAGGAAAGATGCTCGTTGTTCAGAAAGCCTTAGCAACGAATCTTGTGGTCGTCTGAGCGAATGAACGATATTTCACAGGCCTCGGAGAGGTAGGTTGGTTGGATTGGCGTGGAAGTTCAACATGCCAATTGCTGGACTCTTGTCAAGCGTAGGTATTTTCCGACCCTACCGCAACCCCGTCCCGCCCGCTATTCTGCACATGTCGCACCCAATCGCACTGTACGGGACTTGCGCCTGCTTACTCCAAGGCCAGCAGAGCATCACCATGAATAAGAACAGGTCGCCGATTCTGCCAAAGAGGCTAAGGGCGCGCTGACGAATGTCATCGGCAAGCTGACAGGCGATGCCGCGTTGCACGCCGACGGCAAGGCTGACAAAAGCAAACGCAAGCTTCAGGACACCACCGGTGCGAGGGCCGCGCTGAAAAATTGATGTATGCCTCCGGTTCCGCTGGAGCAATCAAGATCTCTCGAGAAATGCGTGATGGATACAATTCTGATCATAGTAATCATCGTACTTCTGCTCGGCGGCGGTGGGTATTATGCCCACGGTCGCTACGGTGGGCTGGGCTGGGCGGAGTTCTTGGTTTGGCGGTGCTCGTTCTCGTGCTGCTCTGGCTTTTCGATGGCTTCGGCGGTGTGGGCAGGATTGAGACCGATGAGCGGCCCCAATAGAGCAAGCTCCGATGCCAGGCGGGGCGTGGCAGGCGTGTTCTGCCTAGCGTACTGGGGCATGGCCGGTTCTGATGGACTTTCGTTAGCTTACCGTCTGCCTATTAAGCGATACAGAAGCCCGCGGCTGGCGTTGCCATTCCCAAAGATGGAACCTTAATGAGGTCATGGCGGACAAGCTACTATGAACAAACCGGCGATAACCCACTTGAAGGTAAAAAGCCCTGGCGTTGCCAGTAAGGGATTTCCTGTCGTATGCGTGGGGGGGTCGGCGGGCGGGCTCGACGCCTATATTCGGCTACTTCAGTGCCTGCCGATCGATATGGGTGTTGCGATCGTCATTGTTAATCACCTGAGACTCGTAGCTACCCACCTCCATGAGATTCTCCCGCACTATACCGAAATGCCGGTGGAGCTGATCACGCAAGGATTAGTCCTCCAGCCAAATCACGTATTCATCATCCCGGCGCAGCGCGATCTGCACGTCCTCAATGGCGAGTTTCGTCTCAAACCGATTTCGAAGCCGAGGGGATGGCCGGACGTCATCACGGTTTTTCTGCATTCCCTGACGCAGCATTGGGACGGTAAACTTGTTGCCGTGATTGTCTCTGGTTATGACGGAGACGGGGCCGCGGCGCTGTGTGGCATAAAGGAAGCGGGCGGCATTACCATCGCGCAGAAGCTTGAGACAGCTACGGAGCCAGATATGCCCGAAAGCGCAATAGCGACCGGGTGCATCGATTTTGTTCTTTCGCCCGAAGGCATCGCACGGGAAATCGCGCGGATTGCGCACGAAGATACCTTGAGCATGCAAACTGCCACCTGACCCGCGCATCGACAAGCGAGCCAGCCAGGCGCTCTACATCTCCAGCCTCTTACGGATCGTCAGCAATTCCTGCCGGCGCGCTTCGGATGCTTCCGGGTCGACATCTTGAGCTCGTCGAGGGTATCAAGGTCAATTTGGGACACGATCATTCGCACATTCTCTCTGTCGTCGGCGGGGACGACATGCCATGGAGAATCGCTCGTGCTCGTCGCGCTCACGCATTCTTTGTATCCCTTCATATCGTGCTTGCAGAATTTGCATTGCGGTTCGACTGAAAGGAAAAGAATAAATCTCTGGCTATACGATTAGGAAAACTTAAAATGCATCTAGCTAGCCACATAGGGGAATAAGGAAAGACAGTTGTCTGTCTCAACGATAGGCGCGGGTTATCGGACGCGGCGCCCTTTAAACTTGGTGCGTCTGGCAAGTTAGCCTTCAGCCATATCGTATCGAGGGAGGCTGATGGTAAAGACGCACCCGATTCCAGGCAGGTCGCGGGCGCTAAGACTACCGCCATTCAATTCGACGTTTTGCCGAGCTGTCGCCAGCCCAAGCCCAAGACCACTTCGATCATTGGCGCTTTGCGTAAATGGTAAAAACATTTTTTCGACATCACCGTCAGGAAGGCCCCCACAGTGATCAGCCACATCGATCAGGATGCGGTCTGCCTCTGTGTATGCGCTCAAACGAACTTCCGTGTGTGGACGAGTGAATTTGAATGCGTTTTGAATCAGATTTCCCAGAGATGAATAAAGCAGGTCTCGATCACCTCTAGCGTTGAGCGTCGGACTCACGGCCGTGACCACAAGCGCACAGCCATGAACGTGAGCAGCGAGTTCTGCAGCGAATTTGACTTCTTCGATAAACTCGGCGACGGAAAACACATCCCCATCAATGGAGCTTCCGATCATGGCGCGGGTCTCGGCCAGTGACTGATCAATCAAATCCCGAAGCCCGAACAAACTGTGCTCAAGAACGGTGCCGGTCGCGCCGGATAGAACTAGATTGCCAGCCTTTGCCGTTGCAAACGCGAGCATTGCGGTTCCAATAAGGCTCCGCAGGTCATGCGTCAAGTACCCTATCTTTTCCGTGATTTGAAGCGCAGTATCATGCGCCGCGATAGATTCGAGTTGGGTTACAAACTCGGTAACGGCACTTGCGATTGCGTTATCGAGACAGCGGTTAAGCGTTCGGAGCTCTTCAACGGGAAACGACGCATCGACCTCGTTCATGAGATCCATAATCGCTTGATATAGGTCACCATAGCCATGAACAACCTGATCAATCGAAAAACCAAGCTGCAGGAGCTCGCGTGCGTGTTTCGCCGCCGATGTGTCGAGCGCGCATGCAGATGATTCACTGTCTGGAGATCCCGAAATTTTCCGGCGCGTCGAGGGGCCGATTGTTTGTTCGGGGTTAAGCGTCGCAATCAATCGGTCCAAAAATAGTGGAACACCATTTTGCAATTGCTCTTTGGACGCCACGCGCGTGGATCGTTGGGCGCACTTCGCCCGGCACCGTTGAATCAGTGCTTCACGATTATTCGACAGAAATTTGTGCATTATCGCGTCACCTCGGGATTAGCGGAACAGTATTAATCAGAGGAAATCACCATCCGCACAGCATCAGAACACCAGGGTCGTAATGTGCTTAATATTCTTGCCATATTCGACACGTTACGGGCTTATAGGTAACTTATCGGATTTCGCTTTTAGTACACACAAGTCCGGCTTACCTGAAAACGCCGTGATAACTTAGGCGGCCAGAGCGGAGCTTGTAACGAGAGGGAAGGGTGAGGATAGATTGCTTGCAGCGACAATAGGCGTCGGTACGCTTCCGTACATCTCCTTCTGAGGTTGAAGTAGGTCTGCACAACAATCGGAGCGTGCTCGCATGATAGCTCCCTTGAGGGATATACCTAAGATCAACCGCAATGCCTAATGAGGAAAAGCCAAGTGTGTTCGATCAGAAAAGCCTACCCGATAGTCACGGGATAAGATTAATGTCATCACGCCTGTCGTAGCGTCGTTTCACGCAATATCGTTTCAGAAAAGTAGTCGTCGAGAAGGCCTGCAATCCGCCATGTCGCACACGGGCGGCGACAGTGCGCGTCAAAACCCGCTGCCTTAAGGGCATCGATTGCATCAAATGGTCGGCTGTTGCTCATTGCAACGAGCAGCATGTTTTTACTGTCCTTTCCTTGAAGACTTCGGAGAAAGGCAAATCCGGCGGCAACGTCCAGACGGGTATCCAGGAGAAGAGCGTGAGGACGCCAAGCAGCGGCGATGGGTCGCAAGGACTGAAGGCTTTGAGCATGCAGCACTTGCGACCCTTTGAGACGCAATGAGAATGCAAGTGAATCGCCAACAACCTTATCTTCGTGTCCGATCAAGATGCGACGACTAGCGAACGACATCGGTAATCGTTTGACGTTCCATGTCGCGAACTGCTCTGCGTAATCATCTTCGGATCGATCAGTCAACGTTTCTCGGCCCAAGGACGTTTTGAGTGGAACTTGACATCAAGTACCATAATGGCCTCCGCTGTTTCCCATCAGATTCTTTGTAAGCCGACGGCCATGTCGACGGGTTGCGAAGAAGTGATGGTAGGCAGTAGTCGCCCTTATCTGAATCGAGGAATCGTCTGTGAGTGTTGCCGTTGAAACCCTGTTTACTTCCGCGTTGGGTCTGCAAGCTCCGTGGATGGTATCCAGAGTTGAGCTCGATACAACCAAGCGCCGGATCGATTTCGAAGTGTCCTGCGACGCGAAAAAGTTACCGTGTCCAGC
>NZ_MTHB01000158.1 GCF_002220365.1 Caballeronia sordidicola
AACTCGCCTTGCAACGTCTTTGCGCTGTGGCCGTTGCGGGTATTGCCCGTGGCATTGGTCACCGCTTCGCTCTTGCCGTGGCCCAAGTGCTCGGACATCTCGGTTTCCAGAGCCCGCTCGACCAACATCTTGGTGAGCTGCTTGAGCAGCCCATTCTCGCCAATCAAATCCTCAGGTTTCTGGTAGTTCGCCAACAGGCTGTCCGCCAATTTGACCAACTCAGGATCGGGCTTTACTCGTTTGTTGCGCTTCACGACGGTCATCGTTGCTCCTAGATACTGGCAGTCTCCTGCCAAATGACCGTTTACACAAAACTAATTACACCCCCAAGTCCGAATCAAAATCAGTGCACCAATCCTACCTCGATCGCTTCGCTATAAACCGCTGCCACGCGCTTGGCAATCACCGGCGTATCGAAATTTTCGCGCGCATAGATCCGGCACTCCTGCTCCGTTGGCAATTTCAGCGAACCGTTCAGCGCACCGATCAAGCCATCGGCAATAGCGTCCACGCCTGTGGACGGCAAAACAAGATTCGCCGATAAAGGCGCAACCGCCTCCGGCAAACCGCCCACCGGCGTCACGAGTACCGGCGTCCCCGAAGCAAGCGACTCCACCGTGATCAAGCCAAACCCCTCCAGCGCAACCGTCGGCACAATACTCACATCCGCCGCGCGATAAAGCGCCGCCAAATGCCGGTCAGGCACAAAACCAAGCAGCCGGACATTGTCGTCAAGACCCGCTTCGGTAATGCGCGCCTGCAACTCCTCCGCAAGACGTCCCTTCCCCGCAATCAACAGCAACACGTCCGGTTGCCTAGCCTTCACGCGCTTCATCGCTTCGATCAGATCTTCAAGCCCCATCCGCCTGACCAGCCGCCGAACCGCAAGCACGACTGGCCGGTCTTGCGGCAACTGAAGCCGGCGACGAGCATCGGCACGGCTCAGCGGTAGATTGAATTGCGAGACATCGACACACCCCGGCACCACGCGAATCCGCTCCGCAGGAATGGCATAACGCGCCTGCAATATCTCCCCAAACGCTTCCGACAATACGATCAACCGCGACGAACGCGCATACACCCGCTGCTCAAGCATCCGCTTGGTCCGCTGACCGATGGAATCGGCACCCTCAACCTGGCTCTCATCCGCCCAAGGCCCCTGGAAGTGCGAGACCTGCGGAATGCCGCGCGTAACATCGAGACCCGGGAAGGTATAAAGCGCGAAGTGCGACGAGACCACATCGGGCCGCTCGCGGCTCAACGACGCCCGCAATGCCCGGCGCGCAGCCAGCAAACGGCGCGGCAATGACTGCGCCGCCGGGCCGAAGCCGCGAATGGCCCCCTCCGTGTCCGCCGCCACCCGCTCCGATCCCGCGACTACGCCGCGTACCGTCACGCCCGCACCCGGCAATGCACAGACCAATGTGTGATACATCCGGTCCAGACCGCCCGCACGCTCGGGGAACCAGTGCATTCCAATTTGCAGCGACTTGATGGCTTGCGTGCTCATGTCCACGACCCTGATCGAAATTGTTGATGGATAACGACAACCGTCAAATTGCTCATACCGGCGATGCGTGTGATTCGTTTGAAATACCCGGCAGCACGGGCTGGACCGCGCTTGCCGTTGCGTTCATCGTCAGCGCCGCCGCTTTAGGCGCGCCGCCCTCCGTCTGCACTTCACCGGACGCCGCAGCGCCGGCCTGATTCGCAAAACCGCGATACAGATCCAGATAGCGCCGCGCCATGCGCTCCCAGCCAAACTGGTCCGCCAGCAGTCGCGCAGCGTCACCCATTTCACGACGCCGTTGCGGTGCATCTGCAAGCGTTGTGATCGCACCGGCGAGCGCGGCGGCGTCGTCGGGATCGTCGAGCACAATGCCGCAATCCGTGCCGATAATCTCCGCCCCGCCCGCCGTCTTTGCCGTAATGATCGGCAGACCCGCCGCGAGCGCTTCCAGCAGCGAGAGGCTCATCGCTTCGTAACGCGATGGGAAAACGAAGGCATCGACGGAATGCATCAGCGTGGGCATGTTCTTCACCAGCCCCAGGAAATGCACGCGATCCGCAATGCCCAGCGCCTTGGCTTCATCGGGATAAGGACTGCCCGGGATATAGCCGGCCACCACCAGTTGCACGTGGGCAGGAAGTTGCACCAGCGCCTTCAGCACCGTGTCCAGATTCTTGCGCGGCGTGCGCAGGTCGCCCACGAACAGCAACAGGCAGGCATCGTCTTGCAGTCCGAACGATTTTCTGTCGGCCCCCTTCACCCGGGCCGCACTGAACGCGCTCGTATCGACGCCGTTGTAGACCACCTCGATACGCTCACCGGCCACGCCGTTCGCGCGAATCTCGATAGCCACTTTCTCGGACACCGCTGCAATGATCTTCGAGCGCTGATACGCCCAGTGTTCAAGCCGCGCATTCACGCGGCTATACAACACCTGATACGCGGACCACAAGCCACCGGTGAGCTTGAACGGATAGTATGGACTGCGCAGCCAGCCGCCGTGCACGAAGTGGGCGGTATTCACGTCGGCTTTGGCCCACGATATAAAACCGTTGACATGCAAGACGTCGTATTCCTTCTTGTGCGCCTTGAGCCACAACGCGGTCTTCAGCGCGAAGATCTGTTGCTTGAAAAGTTTGGTCGGCCAGAAACGTCCGACCTTGATCGCGACCCATCGCAAGCGCGCTTCGCAAGCGAGTTCCGGTGCCACGTGCGATGCGAGCAGCGTGACCTGATGGCCTTCCGCCAATGCAGCGCGCGCGATCTCGTAGTTCACGCGGCCTTGCCCGTCGTTGTGACGCACGACATGAGTGACGATGGCGATTCTCATCGGAGTGCCTTTGCAGGGAGGGAGTGTTCAAGGAGCGCTTGCTCCCGGCGGCGGCCGAGCCGCTGGTGATGGCGCGCCGCGAGGACCGAGCAAAGGCCCATGTAAAGGATCATTCCGCCGATAGACGTGAACGTATTCGTGAACACAAGCATGCCGACGATCGCAAACGCAACGCTCAGGGACGCCTGCGCGTATTTGTCGTCGCGCAGCGAGAACGAAGCACGGAACGCACGGGCGAGCAGCAGGCCCAGCCCGGCAAGATACATCAGCGAACCGGGCCAGCCGAGCACGAACGGCACGTTCATCACGCCGCTGTCGAAGCTGCCGTATTTGCCGAGATCGCCGTTGGAGTTGGAGAGTTTCGTCGACGAACCGGTGGCGCCGAAACCTTCGCCGGAAACGTCGGTAAAGGCCGTTTTTGCGAACGACGCGTAGAACTCGTTGCGCGCGGCGTAGCTGTTGTCATCGCTGAGATTGGTGATGGACTGCAAACGCGTCGCCATCTTGTCGGCAATCGGGCCGAAGGTGAGCAGCGGCACGGAAAGTCCCGCCAGCACCACCGCGCCCACCAGGATCCGCACCCGCACCTTGTTGCTCGCCTTGAGGAGTTGCAACACCATCGCGATGACCCAGCCGCCCCATGTCGAGCGGACCATGCACAGGCCAAACGAGATGAATCCAAGACCGCCCGCGACCCAGCGCACGCTTTGCGTGCCGGCCATGGTGAAGGTGAGCGCGGCCATCATGGCGAGCGCGAACGGGCCCGATGAATTCATGGTGCTGAACACCCGCACGCCGAGCCGTACCGGGTCGCCTTGCGAAGCCATCTGCGAGCCGATCATCCACATGGCGTCCCAGGCCGGCATCAGGAAGAACTGCACCAGACCGTAACCGCCCATGAACAGCATGCCCCAGATGAACGTGTCGAGGATCGCCTGGCGGTACTTCGGATAATCGCGCGCATGGACCATGATGTGAAAGCCGATCAGCACCGGATACAGCCACGCCGCGAGGTCATAGGTGGCCGCCATCGGGCCGTTGGCCATCACGCCAATCAGGTACGCATAGGCCAGGCCCATGAAGATCAGGAGGAACGGCAGGCCACGCCGCTCAGCCAGCACCTTGTAGTGCCGAGCCACGGTCAGGGCGCAGATCATGGTCACGATCACGGGCGCGATCTGGATCAGGCTGGTGGGCGTGAAACCACCCTTCGCGAAGTCCGAGAGCCGACGCACTTCGGGGCTGAGAAACCACTGCCACCAGACAAAGCCGATGTAGCGCGCGGGACTCTTGAAATACAGCCATACGCCGACGGCGGTCGACATGGCCGGGAACCCGTAGGTCAGCGCCGTTCCCTGGTGCGCCAAGATCAACAGCAGCGTGAACGTCCAGAAACCGGTTTGCGGCACCCAATGTTTGGGGTCGTCGCGGAACAGGCCGAGAAAACCGGCACGCAGCGGCTTGCCACCGTTCTCGATCAGATCGGCTAGATACTTCGACGTACGGGGAGCGGCCGGTGTGCTCATGGATCAGTTCACCCGGCGTTGAGGCGCAACATTGCCACGCTCGGCATGTAACGCTGTTTCTGAAGGACGCGTGGGTATATCCATATGCCGTGTCCTCATGAACTCCTGCGTGATGCGAACATGCTGAAGCGCGAACTGGCGAGTCGTGTAGTCGCGCGCAGCGAAGTGCCGGCTCGCCGCCTGCGCGCGTTCCAGCGCGAGTGCGGGATTCGCAACTATCGCGTCAAGCGTGCGCTGCAACGCGGGCACGTCATGCGGTGGCACATAAAACACATGCTCGGGACCGAAGTAATCGCGCAAGGATCCGACATCGGAGACGATCACTGGCTTTCCTAGCGCCACCGCTTCGAGCACGACCGTTATGCCCGACACATGCGAGTTCGGGCGCAGCGGCACCACGACCACGTCAGCCCAGTCATACAGTTCGCGCGCCGCCTTCATGCCGATTGCCGGCGCGATCTTCACGTTGCTGGCATGCAGCGCTTTCGATACCCGTCGACGTGTCGCGATCCGTACTTCACGCGCCGGATTCTGCCGGAACGCCTCGGCAAGCGACTCCCAGTCACGGTCACGATCGTTGCCGATCGCGGCGATTCGCACCGGAGCGTGCGGTTGCCAGGCGGTCGGCTCCTGCAAAGGAAAGTCGATCGGGTTGATGCCGTAGTAGACCTGTTCCACGTCGCGCTTGAAATATCCACGCGCCATTTGCGCGTTCTCGCTCGCATGTGTGGTCAGGACATCGGCGCGGGCGAGCAGCTTTTTGTAGACCCACTTCCTGAGCACGCCGAAGCCCGCCCACTTGTCGACCAGCCACACGCTTTGCGCGAGCAACATCGGGTTGCCGTGAGCACGGCCCTTCAAAAGCAGCAACAGCGCCGCCGATAAATGCTCGTGCTCGGTATGCGTCCAAACGACATCGGCGTTGAGAATTTCCTCGCGATTGCGCCACGTATGAATGAAGTCGAAGCCTAGCGCCGCCTTCAGTCCACGCCGCGCGAGCCGCACGAATTTGTTCTCGGGTTCGTCGCGCGAATACGTCAGCGCTAACTCCGGGGACTCTGCATGGTGATAACCATACAGGCAGCCGATGTTCTCCCCCGCCCGGTAAAACCGCGGGTCTGTGCCGTAGAACAAATGCACGTGAACCTTGGTCGCTTGCATACGGGAAACCTCCGCGTCGTCCTGATGTTGTGAGTTCCGGACCCGCGCCAAGCGGCTCATGCGGCTTTCGCGCCATCGGTGCGGCCGCGCATGGCGAGCGCGTACGCTGCGGGCTCATGCTGTGCGTCACGGCGCGCGTCTTGAGCGCCTTTGCGCATGGCGCGGTAACGCGCCCAGCAGGCCGTGTCGCGAGTGCGCGTAAGCGCTAGCAGCGCATGCGCGAAGCCGGGCATTGCACGGGTGCCAATGGCCGCGTACCAGTACCACGCGATGTGCCGCGCGAACGGACCCAGATGCTCGCGCAGCACCAGATGCAGGTTGTATGCAGTGTCGGCGAGCGCGCCCAGCGTTTGCGCGTCGCGGCCGTTGTCGTCGAAACGTTCGGCGGGGAAATGATCGACCGCCACGCGCGGATCGTAGACCATCTTCCAGCCCGTGTGCCGCACGCTCAGGCTGAACGACAGGTCGTTGCAGGGCTGCGCGCCCTTGCCGCGAAGACGTGTATCGAAGCGCAATCCACCCACCGCCGAGCGTCGATAAATCATGTTCGCGCCCTTCAGTAACGAGACCGTTCGCGGGGCGCCCACGCCGAGATGGTGGTTGCCGCAAATCTTGCCGGTGCGGCGAATCACGCCGACTTCCGAACGCTCGCCATCGAGCAGTGCCCCGCGTTCGAACACCCAGTCGCGGCCGCCGAGCGCCCCCAGCGTTTGATCATTGCTGAAGGCTTGATCAATCTGCGCCAGCCAGTCGACGCGCGGCGCGGCGTCGTCGTCGGTGATCGCGATGATGTCGCCGCGCGCCGCATCCAGTCCGCGGTTCAGCGCCGCGACCTGCCCGCCCAGACCCGTTTCGATCACGCGCAGCAGGAACGGATTGTTCGCGGACAACTCCGTTTCGAGCGCGCGATGGGTCGCATCGTCTTCGGGACGCGCGATGACCAGCACTTCATCCGCCGGGCGAGCCTGCGCACGCAACGCGTCGAGGCAACGCTTCAGGTCGGCGGGACGACGATATGTCGGCACCATCACGGAGATGCTAAGGGTCGAGGTCGAGGTCGAGGTCGATGTCATGCAGCGCTCCGCTCGCGTTCAAACATTCAAGTAGTCTTCAACCGCTGCATAGTGTCCGCGGTTATAACCACGCGAACGTGCCGGCATGCCGTTCATGATTGCGCCATGCAGCGGGATGCCCGCTGAGCGCAGGCGCCGGATGGCATCGGAAATTTCCATTTCGTTGTGCGCGCCCGATCGCATCACGAGGAAGTTGGTCCCCGAAAGCTTGCCGATAATCGATGCATCCGTGACGGCGAGCACCGGCGGGGTGTCGATGAAAACCACGTCGTACACACGCCCGAGGCCATCGAGATATTGCTGCAGCCGCGGCGACATCAGCAGCTCCGACGGATTCTCCGGACGCTTGCCCGCAGGCATGAAACTCAGGAACGGCGTGCGCGTGGTGCGGATGGCCTGCTCGAGTCCGATCGTCCCGGCAAGCAATTCCGCCAGGCCGTTCGCACGCTCAAGACCAAACGAACGTTCCAGCTTGCCGCGCCGCATGTCGGCGTCGATCAGCAGCACCTTCTTGCCCGACGCCGCGAGCAGCACGGCGAGGTTCACCGCAAGAAAGCTCTTGCCGACACCCGATGCCGGGCCTGTCAGCATCACCGTATGATTGCGCGCTTCCATCAGCGTGAACTGCAGCGACGTACGCAAGCTGCGCATGATTTCCACGCAGACATCGTTCGGGCGCATGGTCGCGAGAATAGGTGAGACACGGTCGCGATCACGCTCCGTGCGTTTCGCTTCCGCATCGAGCTTCACCTGCTCCGTGCTCATCGGAATGAGGCCGACCAGCGGCAGCCCTGCCAGGCGTTCGACCTTGTCCGGATCCACGATGCCCTTGAACATGGCACGGCGCAGGAACACGAGGCCGGTCCCCAGGATCAGGCCGAGGATCACAGCCGCCGACATGATAAGGAATTTCTTCGGCTTGATCGGTGCACCCGGGCGCAGGGCGGCGTCGACAATATGGACGTTGCCGCCCGTGCCGGCCTTCTGCACCGACAGTTCCTGCACGCGATTGAGCAGCAGCACGTAGATGTCTTCGGCCACCTTCGCATCGCGTTGCAGCGATACGGCTTTGACTTCGGAAGCCGGAAGATTCTTGAAGCGCTCGCTGAAACGCGCACGTTCGGCTTCCAGTTGGCCAAGCTGCTGCTGCGCGACGATGAGCGCCGGATGGCTGCTTTCGAAGCGCTGGTTCAATGTAGCGATCTGAAGCTTCAATGCAGAAATCTGCGCTTCGTAAGTGATGCTGCCTTCGAGGTAAACCTTGGCTTCGTCACTTGCGTTGATCGAACCCGACTTGCTTTGATATTCCGTCAGCGCCGCTTCGGCATGTTCGAGATCACCCTTGAGTCGCGGTTGTTCGCTTTTCAGGAACGCGAGCATTTTTTCCGCATCGGCCTGCTTGCTTTCAATGTGCTGAAGCAGATACGAATCGGCCAGCGCATTCGCAATTTCAGCCGCGCGTGCCGGGTCGCCGTTATCGAGCGAGATCTGGATCACGCCCGTCGACTTGCCCTGCTCCACGACCGTAATGCCCGACTGAAATGCGGCGATGGCATCGAGGTCATTAGCTCGTAACACCACGAACCGCGTACCGGGACGCGCCACCAGTTTCGTGACATTGATGGATACGCCATTGCCCTTCGCCATCTCTCCCACACGGCCTTCGAGCAGCGGCACACCTTCTGGCGTTGCCAGCGAATAGCGGTCGTTGCCAAGCGCGGTCATGGTCAGCTTCACGCCTTCCAGCGGCTGGATCACTTCAATTGAATCGACCGTGGCTTCTTCACCGCCCCACGCATACGAGGTCATGCCGAGCCACGGCTTCCCGGGTTTGCCCGGCGTGGCGAGGCGCGCGGCAATGCTGCCGAGCACCGGCACGGTCATCGGGCTCACCGAGAAGTTGAGCTTTTGCTGCGTGACGACAGGCGCCACTACACCACGGCTCTTGATGATCTCGATCTCGGCGTCGGTCGGCAGCGCGCCCGACGAGTTGCCGATCGCGGCACCCGTCTGCGTCTGCGTGAGCGCTTGCGACGTGTTGTCGGACTGCTCCACACGAACGTGCGCGTCGGCGGAGTAGACCGGCTTTGCGACGTAGCAGTACGCGGCCGCGGCGAGAATGATGAACGCCGCGGTACCGATCAGCCACCAGATGTCGTCGAGGACCACCTGCAGCAGCTGCCCGAGGACGACGTCCTCTTCTTCGGTCTTGCCCTGATAGGAATTTGCTGGCGTGCTCACGATTCAACCCCGCTTGGTTTGAGGCATTCGACGATCTGAAAAGCGTTCATCGCGTCAGTTCCTTCAGGTAGAAGAGTGTCTGCAAGGTCGGCAGAACCTGGTTGACCATGCGGTTGAACTGGACGGCGCCAGCCGTTCCGACGTACACCACGTCGAGCGGGTGAAGCTGGAATTGCGCGGACAGCAGCAACGAATCCGGTTGCGTCAGATCCAGCCGGTAGATCTCAGGCGAGGCTGGCTTCTCGCGTGCACCGCGCACCACGTAGATTTGCCGTGCGTTCGCGTCCGTGTCGAGTATGCCGCCGGCTTGCGTCAGCGCGTCGGCGATTGTCAGGCGCCCTTTCATCATCGAAACAGGCAGCGGCGTCTTGACTTCGCCCATCACGAACACGCGGCTGTCGGTACGATCCGGCACGTTCACGATGTCGCCCGACTGCAGCATCACATTCTGCGAAATCTCGCCACGATCAAGCACGCCGTCGGCGTCAAGCACGTAGAGTTTGCCGTTGCGCGTGAGACGCACGCGCTGCAGATCGGCGTCGGCGTTTGTGCCACCGGAGCGTGTGAGTGCATCGATCAGCGTAAGCGGCACATCGCTCATCGCGAGCGGTCCGGGCGTCTTCACCTCGCCGGTCACTGAAACTTTCTGGCTGCGATAAGCAAGCACGCGAACGTCGACTTGCGGTTTCTTCAGGTACGGCGACAAGCCCGCTGAGAGCTGATCGCGAATCTCGCCGGCCGTCTTGCCCGCCACGTGCATCTTGCCGACGAACGGGAAATAGATCGTGCCGTCAGGAGAGATCGTCTGTCCGAACGGATCGGCCTGTCCGGGCAACGCAGTGGTGTACGGCTGCGCGAGCGCGCCAGCGATCGTCTGCGTGGTGTTGCCACCCGCCGACATGGTCTGCCCCTGCTGCGTGGTAAGCTCCGGGTGATCCCATATCGTGATGCCGATCACGTCCTGCGGCGCCAGGCGATACACGTATTGCGCCGGATCAGCAAAGCGCGTGGGCGGCAGCGCCGCTGCCGGAGCCGGCCGGTTCTGCTGCATGATCACGTCCGCCGTGATCAGGTGCACGGGATAGGTCGCGGTCGGCGCGGGGTCGGAATCGTCCAGGCGCGATGTGTTCAGGTTGTAACCTGGCAAGGCGCCGCAAGCCGACAAAAAGATCGTCAGCGAAAAGACCGCGGAAACAGATAAAGCTAGAGACCGGTTCACCATATTTTATTCAGCCATCCCTGGACCAGACGTTCAATTAGCCCGAAGCTCTCGCGATAGGCAACTTCGTGGCCGCCGTATGGATCGGCCACTTCAGAGTCTTCCCACTTGCCAAGCAGATGCACTTTGCCGCGGGTGTGCGGCGCCATCTGTTCAATCGCGGCAATCTGCTGCCTTTCGGGCACGAGAATCAACTCGGCTGCGCACGCCATGGACTCGTCGAACCGGCGTGCAGCGTGTCCCGATGGATCGACATCGCGCTCCGTCAACAGCCGGTGCATCGTTGGATCAATGCTGCGGCCATCCACTGCAAAAAGGCCGGCGGAGCGGAATTCGATCGGGCGTCTTGCGTGTTTGCCCGCTAGCTTGCCGGCGTAAGCGCGGAACAGCATTTCCGCGGCAGGGCTTCGGCAGACGTTTGCATGACAGACAATCAAGACGCTTCGAAACATAGGTTGTATCCGTTAAAGCGGCGCAGTCGCGGCATCGGGTCCCTCGACCGAAGCCGCGCTCGCAGCGCCTGGTGTGTCGATATCGTTTTAAAGACCGGCAGGTCTTCCCTGGCTGCTGGCGCGAAGAACCCGGTCAGGCCGCTACGGGCGCCTTCACCGATTGCCGTACACCACGCCCGATCGCGTGGTACTCCACGCCGATCTCGTTCATGGTTTCCGGCTCGTAGAGATTGCGGCCGTCGAAGATCAGCGGGGTCTTCAGGCGGCGTTTCATGCCGTCGAAGTCCGGGCTCTTGAACACCTTCCACTCCGTCACGATGATCAGCGCGTCGGCGTTATCGAGCGCTTCGGTGTGATCGTTTGCGTACGTGAGGCGAGTGAGCAGCGCAGGCGTGTCGCGCAGATCGAGGGCGATCACACGGCGTGCTTCGTCGGTTGCAACCGGATCGTAAGCGCTGATCGACGCGCCGCGCTCCAGCAGTGCCGCGATCAGTACGCGGCTGGGGGCGTCGCGCATGTCGTCGGTATTCGGCTTGAACGCAAGGCCCCATAGCGCGAACTTCTTGCCGCGCAGATCATCGCCCAGACGGGCCACGATCTTGTTGGCAAGGGTCTGCTTCTGCGCCTCGTTCACCGACGTCACGGCCTTCAGGATTTCCATCTGCTCGTCGTACTCGCCCGCCGTCTGGATCAACGAACGCACGTCCTTCGGAAAACACGAGCCGCCATAACCGCAACCTGCATACAGGAAATCGTAGCCAATGCGCGGATCAGAGCCAATGCCGCGACGCACCGCCTCAATGTCCGCGCCCACGCGATCCGCGAAATTCGCGAGTTCGTTCATGAACGAGATACGCGTGGCGAGCATGGCGTTGGCCGCGTACTTGGTGAATTCCGCCGAGCGCACGTCCATGTAAAGCGTGCGTTCGTGATTGCGGTTGAACGGCGAATACAGGCGCTTCATACGCTCACGGGCGCGTTCGCCGGGTACGTCGTCGTCACAGCCCAGCACGATCCGGTCGGGCCGCGTGAAGTCGTCGATAGCCGCGCCTTCCTTCAGGAACTCGGGGTTCGACACAACCGAGAACATGTGCTGCACACCACGCGTGGCGAGTTCCTGATCGATCGCTGCCTTCACGCGACGCGCCGTGCCGACCGGCACCGTCGACTTGTCGACGATCACCTTGAAGTTGTTCATGTAGCGGCCGATATCGCGCGCCGCCGCGAGCACGTACTGCAAGTCGGCGGAACCGTCCTCGTCGGAGGGCGTACCCACCGCAATGAACAGCACTTCGCCGTGCTCAACCGCAGCCTGGACATCGGTGGAAAAGCTAAGACGCCCTGCCGCACGATTGCGTGCAATCACGTCCTGCAAGCCCGGTTCGTGGATCGGCACGCCGCCGCCGTTCAGGATCGCGATCTTGCGTTCGTCGAGATCGAGGCACAGCACGTCGTTACCGATGTCGGCCAGACACGCGCCCGTCACGAGGCCTACATAGCCGCTACCGATGATGGTGAGTTTCATAGCACGCGCTCCAGGGTTGGCAAATTATTCAAAGCATTCTTAGCGGGAGTGTTGGTCATCTTCTTAGTAAGCGTTGGAACCGGCGAAACCCTTCCACAAAGTCATTGCAACGATCTTCATGTCGAGGCCAAAGGTCCAGTGCTGCATGTAGTACAGGTCGAGTTTCACGCGCCCCATCATCTTTTCGATACGGTCGGTCTCGCCGCGAAAACCATTCACTTGCGCCCAGCCGGTGATGCCGGGTTTGATGCGATACCGGTACATGTAGCCCTTCACGAGATCCTTGTAGATGTCGTCGTGTTCGAGGGCATGCGGACGCGGACCGACCACCGACATCTCGCCCCTCAGCACGTTGATGAACTGCGGCAACTCGTCCAGGCTGGTTCTGCGCAGGAACGCACCCACGCGTGTCACGCGCTTGTCGCCCTTCTTCGCCTGCGTGACGTGGCCGGCCGTCTCCTTGTGCACTTTCATCGAACGGAACTTGTAGATCTCGAACTCGTACCCGTCTATACCCTTGCGCTTTTGCTTGAAGAACACCGGTCCCGGCGACGACATCTTCACGGCCACCGCCAGCACGATCAGCAGCGGCGCGAGACACAGCAGCACACCTGCGGCGAACAAACGGTCGAACACCCGCTTCGGCAGCACCTTGAGGTCCGTGATCGGCGAAGCGGCCAGGTTGATGGCCGGCACACCGAGCAGATCGACCACCGCGTGGTTGAAGAACGACAGGCTGCGTACGTCCGGGATGAAGCGGATATTCACAAAGTCGTCGCGGAACTCCGTGACGAGCTTGTGGATAGTCCGCTCCTGCGAGATCGGCAGCGCCAGCCACAATTCGCGAATGGCACGGCCACGCACCAGTTGCGTGAGGTCGTCCAGATCGCGGCTTACCGGCACGCCGGCCAGCGTGAGCTCCGGGAAGGTTTCATCGAATACATAGACCGGGCTGAAACCTGCCTCGGGACGGTTGCGCATCTGCTCGATCAGGAACTCCCCGTAAGGCGCCGCACCCACGATGGCGACTGCCTTCTGGTTAAAACCTTCACGCCGGATCAACTTGAGCGTGGCATGCACAACGGCCTTCGAGAGCATCAGCAGGGCCGCTGCGGCAACACCCCAATACAGCAGCCATAAGCGCGACAACAAGTCTGCCCGATGCACGCTGAAGGTCAACAGCACGCCGGCCCCTTCAACCATCATCCACGCCAGCGTCACACGCCACAGGAGGTCATACACGGGCTTGCCGCGCCACGACTTATATATGCCGAACGACGGGAACGTCATGATCACCAGCACGCAGTTGAACGCGAGCAGCGTGCTTTGCATGTCGTCGAGCCAGACGGCATTTCCCGCGTGCAGCGACGCGGCAAGCAGCGCGCCCAGCGCTACCATCGCAATGTCGATCATTCTCGAAAGCACGCTCAACATGTAGGACACCTCGGGTGGGAAGACACGGTCTGCTTGGGCCTCGCTTCAGCTTCACTCGTTCACTTCTCAAAGGAAGCAAAGGCGGAGAAACGAGAGCGCCCGTCGCCTTGGTACATACCCGTATGAGGCTGGAATTAAATTCATGCTGCAACCGCAAAATAATGCGCGGGTTAATTCGCGTTTTTTCGCATATTTATTTTTGTCACGAAGCAGCTTGAAAGGTGCAGAAGTAGTCTACAGGCGATGCATTGCTGAATTTTTTTCAGATTGTTACTGATCGCTACCAGCCTTATAGATAAAGGATTCCAGCCGAATTCCAGGCGATTAATTTTCGAGAAAAAATTCCCCAAAGGTAAGAAAAAAATTCAGTCGCTCATTCTCGTTACGCTTAATTATCAAAATTACCGATTTCAGTATGCCGAGTGATTATTTTTCGGTTTTTTGATTTATCAGCTATTTAGTACGTGCTAAAAATTGTAATACCCGATCAAGCTCAAGGAGCTCCCTCGTCATGACCGCTCTCGACACGACACTCAACAACAATCCACTCACCCCTGCCGCAACTGAAACGAAGCTCAGGATCCAGCCGGTCATCCTGGCCGGCGGCGCGGGCACACGCCTGTGGCCCATGTCGCGCGAGCACTTCCCCAAGCAGTTGATTGGTTTGATCGGTGACCAGTCACTGCTGCAATCCACCGCACAGCGTCTGGACGGCTTGACCTACGGCACTGCGCGTATCGACGACGCAATCATCGTGTGCGGCGAAGATCATCGCTTTACGACCGCCGACCAGTTACGCGCCAGTGGCAGGCACGCGCATCTCGTCCTTGAGCCGCTTGCACGCAATACAGCGCCCGCGCTGACTGTTGCTGCCATGCACGCAATGGCGACCGGCGAGGACGCTATCCTCGTGGTCATGCCCGCAGATCATGTTGTTACGGATACCGAAGCATTTCACAAGGCAATCGGCGCGGGCGCCAAGTGCGCGCAGGACGGTGCGATCGTCACCATGTGTATTGTTCCAACGCATGCGGAAACAGGCTACGGGTACATCAAGGTCGGCCAGCAGATGCTTAGCTCGGGTGCATGGCAACTCGAGAAGTTCGTGGAGAAACCGCATCTCGAACTCGCGCGACAGTACGTCAGCTCCGGCGAATACTGGTGGAACGCGGGAATTTTCATTGTGCGCGCTTCGGTATGGCTGAAGGCCATCGAGCACTTCCAGCCTGCCATCTACGCCGCCTGCCGCGCCGCCAGCGATGCCGGCACGCACGACGGCGAGTTCTTCCGGCTCGACAAAGAGGCGTTCGCGGCCTCGCCGTCAGACTCTATCGACTATGCCGTCATGGAGCAGTTGGCCAGCGACCAGAGCGTCTGCTCGGGCGCCGTCGTACCGCTGAACGCAGGGTGGTCCGACGTGGGCTCCTGGGATGCGATCTGGAAGATCCTGCCGAAGGACGGCGAAGACAACGTCTCGCGTGGCCGCGTGATGTTTCAGGGGTCGTCATCCACGTATGCGCATTCCGAAGGCCGGCTGATCGCGTGCGTGGGAACGCATAACCTGGTGATCGTGGAAACGGCGGATGCCATTCTCGTTGCGGACAAGGAGTGCGTGCAGGACGTGAAGGCGATCGTCGGGCGCATCAAGGCTGAGCAAGGCAAGGAGGCGGCGGATCACCGCAAGGTGCATCGGCCGTGGGGTCATTACGATTCCATCGATAACGGCGAGCGCTTCCAGGTCAAGCGGATCGTGGTGAAACCGGGTGCGCGGCTGTCATTGCAAATGCATCATCACCGCGCCGAACACTGGGTCGTGGTGCGCGGAACAGCGCTTGTCACGCGTGGCACCGAGACGTTTATTCTTGCGGAAAACGAATCCACCTACATCCCGATCGGCGTCCAGCACCGGCTTGAGAACCCAGGCAAGATGCCGCTTGAAATGATCGAGGTGCAGTCGGGCACGTATCTGGGCGAAGACGATATCGTCCGTTTCGACGACAAGTACGGCCGGCAATAAAAATGCCGAGGCGGCGCGTGATTCACCCGCGCCGCCTCGGCATGTCGAGCCAAATCATTTTGAGCCAAACCATACAAACCGGAACAGACGTGGCCCAGTGCACTATCCAGCGTTAGCCCTGCACGTCCGCATAGCGGTGGATTTCAACGCGCTCCGGCGCTGCAGTGCGTTCATGCTTCGGATCGGTGTGGGCGTGGCTAGTCGCATTAGCGACAGGCGCCGCACGATGGGGCGCTTCGGCAGTGGTTTCGATTTCGGTTTGCACAGGATGAGTCACGCGCGTGGATTGCGCCGCGATCCATCTGCGGGACCATTCGAGCGCGTACTCCGCCGCTTCCTGCGAGTTCTCGTAGCGCGGACCGATCAGGCCAGAACGCTCCACCCGACGCCCGTCCTTCACGATTTCGGCCCAGCCGCGGAACATGCTGCCCGCGACCGGGCGCGCGATGGCGTAGATGGCGTAACCGTGGCCGTCATGCACAGGGGTGCAGTCGGGCTCGAATGCCATGGGCAAGGGATCGACGCAATGGTGCCGTGCGCCCAAGGGCTCGTGCTGCAGCGAACGCGAAGCCGTGCTGACCATGGCCGCCCTGCCTGCCGACAACGGCGTTGGCGCATTGGCGCGCGCAACGTCGTGTGCTTCAGCGATCCGGCGCGGGACGACCGTGAACAACGCGTCTACCGTATTTGCACTGTTTCCCTCAGAACCGCCCCACGACTCCGGGTTCTGCCAGAACACGCCGCGCAGGCGATCGCATTCGTAAGTGGCCTGAGTCTGGCGCGGCGGCGCTTCGGTCGGCGTGGACGGCACGATGGCGAAGGACCGGCCGCGCGATGCGAGCCGCGTCACCATTTCGATCAGCGTGCCGTTCATTTGCCAGTCGTTGAAACGACGGCGGCAGGTGGGCACGGTCGGGTAGTGACTGGGCAGCTTCGACCAGGTTTCGCCTGTAGCGAGAATCCACAGGACGGCATTCACGATCGTGCGCGGGTGCGCACGCGGACGGCCGCGCCGGTGTTCACGGACTTCGCCTTCGGTCACCAGGGCGGCAACTAGGGCCCATTCTTCATTACTAAGTTCGTCGAAAAACATTGCGTTGCTCCATGCAGCCGGACTGCGCTGCGAATGTTGAACCAAGCGTAGCTAGCGTTTTCTGCCCGCAAAACGGATGAATCAAGAAATTCAGGGTATTCGCAAACGTTTGCTGAAAACGACAAGATGGTGCATGTGATCTGCATCAAATCCGCTAGCTGGTGCAAAACAGGTTCCAAAGCGGCGCACAAACCAGCTTGGCACATGCGTATGAAGATTATTGCAGGAAGCATACCACCCTAATGGTTTGCCCGAATATGACAAAGCAGTAGATTTTCAGCGACTGTTATCAGAAATAATTCTTACACTCTCAAGTAATTTATTCCGATTAATCCATTAAGAATTCGGTACGATTATTAAGCAAATCCAGAAAAATCGCCGTCTATCTTTAGCGCTCGATAAGCGCGTTCGACCCTGTCCACGTCTGATGCCCGGGTACTGGCGTGAATACCTTTCAATTCAGGAACGAGCAGGGAAACAGGCTTGCAGCGCGGATAGTCGCGCACCCGCAAATCTGGCGCGATGGTAGAAAAAAACGCAGTTGTCGGGATATCAAAGCCGGCAGCTATATGAACGGCGGCAGTATCTGGTGTTACCAGATAAGCAGCGTGCTTGATCCATGCGAGGAAATCTGCCGTGTCCGGCGCTCTCACGGTGACATCAGTGTAAAGCATATGATCGATAACGCCAAAACCCACTACGGGGAGCCTGTAGCGCTGCGACAAGGCTTCGACGAATTCGCTACGAAAAGACTCAGGGATGCTGCGCACGGGCGTACTTGCGCTCGGGCACAGCAATACATAGCCACCCTCTGGCGCTTGAGGCCGTGGCAGCGCCAATTTCTGCAGCCAGTGATTGCGTTTGTCTGTAGCGGGGACTTCGTCTGGCCATATCCCCATTGCGTCGAGAAAAAAATCGATCATCGGCAGTGAGGAAAACTTCGGCCAGAATAAATGATTGCCCAGGTCGATGCGTAATTCTTTGTAAGGAATTGCGTCGAGATTCACGGGTAAATCGATGACCGAACCCAATAGCGGCGCAGCCAGCTCGTAAAGACGCTTTACATAGCGAGGCGTCTGAGCCGGACGATAAATAGCGAAGGAAAGATGCGGAAATCGCGTTTTGATGGCAGTAAGAGCGGTGAGGCCGATCACAGAATCGCCAAGTGTCACACCCATGCCATTAATCACATGTACGCGTGACTCCACTGCGTAGTCCGGATTGAATTCAGCCAAAGCGGCATTGCAAATGCCATTTGAAAGCCCCAGCGCGCGATAACCCATGGCATGGCTCGCAGTCACTTCGAGATCGTAAGATGCCACGATCTCGTCATGCTCTGAGAGCAGAGAGCCGGCATTCGTCAACGCGGAGACATCGTTCAGCATCTGCAATGTAGTCACCTTCTGATAGCCGAGCGCAGCGGTGAGATGCTGTGCAACGTCGGCGGCATAGTCGTCTGATATTCGGGCACCGGGCGGGCAGGTCGCACGCAGTTCATAGACAGTCGGCACGCGGCGTTGCATCTACCGCGGCAGCGATTCAATGGGTCATCGGCCGCCCTTCGCAATCTGTTGCTGAACCTCGGGATCATGTTGCCCGCGCGGCCCACCACAATACCAAATCTCATCCTCTAGAACAGCGTGTGTGACCCGCTCAGCTGCAACGCCTGACGCATCAGCGACGCTGGCGCGCGATGTGTCGGCACAGCTTGGATACGCTCCAGTTCACTCACTAATAACGCAACCGCGCAACGGTGATGACTAAGGGCATAGAGCGCACCCGCTGGACATGATGTCTTCACCGTGTGCCGATGGAGCGCTATCGCGAAGGCAGCAATTTAGTCCGCCCTTCCCTTAAGTGGAAGTCAGATATCCCGGCGTGACTTCGATTGATCGCTTCGTACGGTAGCGCGCAGAACAAATTTATTCACTCGGCTATAAGAGGTGGTAGCTGTCTAAAAATTCGTCTGCGCGCGCTGCTTGGTGATTTACTCATGAGATCGCCAATGCGGAAAACGTTCGGGCGTAGAAACAGTGCTTGGTGGAGAAGCATGGGTGTGGCAAAAAATGTTTGATATAAGCAGCCGGTCATGAAGCGGATCCATTTCGTTACACCGGTGAAACGCCTCTTTGCCTAATGAAAGTGAATGCTAGTGATATCGCGCCAAAGACACGTACTAATAAGACTTTGTCGCGATTGAAATAAATCCGGAACCGATAGCCGTTAGCATGGAAACGTCGATACAGCAGATGTTTGCAGAGGCGTAGTACACCCAGGTTGGAAGCGACAAGCACGAACAATGTTATTTCGTTTTACTTACTAATTTTCTAGATATTTCGATTCATGTAGACCGAAATAGTGACGCGAATGAGTGACCGGCAGTTTCCTCGATGTGGGCTTTCAACTGGGGTACGCACACAGTTTGAGCGCATGAATCATGTCGGGCTCAACAGCCAAGATTTGAACAACTAGTTGTCGTGATCCTGTATTGACGTTCCATTGCCGAAAGGGGACACCCCATGACACGTTTTATAGCCCGCGCGCGCGCTCCCTTGCGACTTGGATTAGCCGGGGGCGGGACCGACGTAGCGCCCTACTCGGATCGTTACGGCGGACTTGCGCTGAACGTAACCATCGATAAGTTTGCCTATGCGTCGATCGCGTCGCGCGATGACGCGAAGATTGAATTGGTCGCGGCCGATACGGAAGTTCGCTGGATCGGGGAAATATCCCCGCACCTTCCGCCGCTGAAAGGCCTGGGTTTGCACGTCGGCGTGTACAACCGCATCGTCAAGGAATTCAACGGCGGTCATCCGCTAGCCTTGACGATCACCACGCATTCCGAAGCGCCTCCGGGATCCGGGTTGGGTTCGTCGTCGACTGTCGTGGTTGCCCTCGTGCGAGCATTTTGCGAACTGCTTTCACTGCCGCTTGGTGAATACGATGTCGCGCAACTGGCGTATGACATCGAGCGCGTCGACCTCGACCTCGCGGGCGGCAAGCAAGACCAGTACGCGGCGACCTTCGGCGGCCTGAACTTCATGGAATTTTATGGCAACAAGGTGATCGTGAACCCGCTGCGGATCAAGCAGGAAACGAAAGCCGAGCTGGAAGCGTCGCTGGTCCTGTTCTATACCGGCGTATCACGCGAATCGGCCAACATCATCAAAGAGCAAAGCAATAACGTCACGGAGAACATGACGGACGCGCTTGCTGCACTACACGAAGTGAAGTCTGAAGCGACACGGATGAAAGAGGCCATCCTGCGCGCCGACTTTACCGGCTTTGCCGACTCGATGCGGGACTCGTGGGAATCGAAGAAGCGCATGGCGAAAAACATCTCGAACCCTTCGATTGACGAACTCTGGCGGGTCGCCACCAACGCGGGCGCCAAAGCCGGCAAGGTGTCCGGCGCGGGCGGCGGCGGCTTCATGATGTTCTTTGTTGATCCGGTCTACCGTTCCGCCGTCATGCGTGCGCTTTCAGGCCGCAACGGTCAAGTCATGTCCTGCACCTTTACCGACATCGGCGCTCAATCCTGGAGAGTCTCGTGAGCATTACCGTCAACAACGAAATCGACAAGACGATCGCGGTCCTAAGCGCGCTCGCAAGCGATCGTCACGTTATTGAGCAAGTCGAGGCGCTCGCCCGGCAGGTCACGAGCGCACTGCGCGCCGGCCACAAGATCCTGCTCGCGGGGAACGGCGGCAGCGCAGCGGACGCGCAGCATATCGCTGGCGAGTTTGTCAGCCGGTTCAATTTTGATCGTCCGGGATTGGCGGCATTCGCGCTGACGGTCGATACCTCCGTGATGACGGCTATCGGCAACGACTACGGCTACGAAAAATTGTTTGCGCGGCAGATCGAAGCCGTCGGCCAGCCCGGTGATGTCTTCTGGGCGTACTCGACGTCCGGACGCTCGCCGAACATCCTCCGCGCGCTCGAAGTAGCCAAGGAGCGGGGCTTGTTCACGGTCGGGTTCACCGGCAACGGGCCGGGCGCCTCGGAGATGCGCGCGCGTACCGACCTGTGCATCGAGATCCCTTCGGCGGCGACGCCCAAGATCCAGGAAGGGCACCTCGTCTGCGGTCATATCGTCTGCGGCATTGTGGAAGAGAACATCTTCGCATCATGAGCAAGATGCTTCCATGCCTCATCCTCGCGGGCGGTCTCGGCACGCGCTTGAGATCGGTTCTCGGGGAAACGCAGCCCAAGGCACTCGCTTCCATCAATGGCCAACCGTTTCTCGTTTGGATCCTGCGCTGGCTCGAGCGTCAGGGCGTCACAGAAGTCGTCCTGTCGCTTGGTCATGGTCGCGGTGAAATCGTGGAATGGTTGTCTCAACAGTCCCTCGGACTCTCAGTGACGGTCATCGCGGAAGAAGAGCCGCTCGGCACCGGCGGCGCAATCGTGCACGCACTGAAGACCTGCGGCGCGGCGCGAATGATCGTGCTGAACGGCGACACCATCACGGACTTGTCACTACGCGGCTTCATTGAATTTTTCGATGCCACGGGCACTGACCTTGCAATCGCCGCGACGAGCGTGCCGGACGCGTCGCGTTACGGAACGCTCAACTTCGATGCGAACTCGCGGCGCCTGATCGCGTTCGAAGAGAAGCGGCCGGAACAGCAGCCTGGCTTCATCAATGCCGGCATATACGCCATCGATGCAACCCGCTTGCTTGGCTTCGATCTGCCCGAGCGCTTTTCGTTTGAAGCCGACTTCCTGCGCCCCCAGGTCGCGTCTCTCGATATCCGCGTCTTTCCGGAGATCGAGGAGTTCATCGACATTGGAATTCCTTCTGACTATGCGCGGGCGCAACACGTGGTGCCGCTCATGCTCGAACAGTCGGCGAATGAAACGTAAAGCCCTGTTCCTCGACCGGGACGGCGTGGTCAACGTCGATTCTGGATATGTGCATGAGCCGAGCACATGCGTGTTCATGGATACCATCTTTGACATCGTGCGAGGGGCGAACCGCGCGGGCTATGCGGTCGTGCTGATCACCAACCAGGCAGGCATCGGCCGAGGTTATTTTTCGCTCGACCAATTCCAGACCTTCACGCAATGGATGCTAGCCGAGTTCGAACAAAGGGATGCGCGGATAGATAGGGTCTACTTCTGTCCGCATCACCCTGAGTTTGGACTCGGACAGTACCGGCTCGCGTGCGACTGCAGGAAGCCGCAGCCAGGGATGCTGATTCAGGCCCGTGACGACCTTGATCTGGACATGCCGTCGTCCCTCATGGTCGGCGACAAGCATTCGGACCTGGAAGCGGCCGCGCGTGCCGGAGTGGGACATCGCTTTCTGTTCACGCCGGCCGGTGAGGAGAATGTTGAGCTGCCCCTCGCACTCGGCACGCGGATTGCGTTATTGAGCGAACTGATGCCCTGGTTCGAGCAAAACGAGCTGGCCGAGCCGGCGCATCAACCGGCCCCGTCCACAACGATTTCCGACGAAACGACGTCCTTGAAGAAAGGTTTGCCGACCGCCTTCAGGTAAAACGTTCCAGAGGTGCCAGCCGGAAACGGGATAACGGGCGTTTCCGGGGCGTATCGATTCGTCAGTCGAAAGCCGCCGGCCGTCTTTTCATAGAGTTCGAGGTGATCGACGGTATCGGCATGTGACAGTGTGACGGCAAGCGTGCGGCCCGAAAGATGCGTTTGCAGCGTGACGCAGTTGTCGATTCCGCTTTCCAGGGCGGTGCCTTCCTCGTAGTCGTTCCAGGTGATCAATTGCAGGAAAGGAAGCTGGCGTGCGGCGCTGAAATTCTGGTTGATGAGGTCGAAGGTTTGCAGCCAGGTAGCGCCACACGATTGAGGCATGAAGTGAGGGTTGGCCTTGCCCCAGTCGGCAAGCGAATCGTCGAATCCCTTGAAGGCGCCGCCTGTCGCGATCTTCGTGGGCTCGGTCAGCCCATATCGATAGAACTCCCTTAATTGGGACAGGTCAGGAACGCTGGCTTTATTTTTCGCAAGGGCGGGAGCGATCCACACGAAGGCGCCTGCGCTGTCATTCCGGTCGAATCCCTCCTTGTGGATGTGGACCCAGGAAATCTCGGGATGGGCAGCCTGGATGCGCGCCCAGTCGACCTTTCCGACCCAATCCATGCCGAATTCGAAGACCACCGGATGGCCGTTAAAGCGTAGGTATTGTCGGGATGCAAAATATTCCCGGGCTATATAGTCGAGTTGAGAAACAATTGTCTGAGTAACGTCACAGGCCTTGCATGCACGGGAAGTAAAGGTTCCGCTGTCCACCATGATGGAGAACGTGAAACCCGGAATTTTCGCGAGCTCGGGCATCGACGAGCGCCACGCGGCATCAATGTGAGCGGGGTCGTTCTGGCCGTACCAGTCGACGATAACGCCATCGACACCGCGCGCCCGCATGTCCTCGAAGGTCCGCAGCGCCTGTCGGGGATCGTCGGAGCGATACCGCACGGGAACGCCGGACGACCTCGGCTGCGCCCCCCACCAAGGCAGGTAATGAGCGAGAACCTTGGTAGTGTGTCCTGGGTAAAGCAGCGTGTGGATGTTGACATTGGAGACGGAGGTTGATCCGTCGAGATTGCCGTTCGCCGATCCTTCGAACGAGCCGCTTGCCGATGTATTGGCTGGGGCAAGTGTCTGAATCAGCTCTTCGCATGGTGCATTGCGGGCTAGCGCACTGAGAATGACGAGAACCGCGAGCACTATTCGTTTGAGGATACTCATGATGGCCCATGGATCAAAGCGACGCCTGCATTCTATGAGTTATTCGAGAACGTTGGTATGCCGGGGCCACACAGCTTTGAACAGCTGACTTCATGCTCCACGAGCATCCGTGCGCGGGCTTTAAATGTCGCGTGAAATACTTCATGCAGGTCGCAACCGCGCCAGCAAGGTGTTTTGTAATTTTGGAGTTTACGCATGGCCAACAGTACCGGACACGAAAGAATGCCCGCTATTGCTCGTGATCCTTCGGGGCTGACGCCGCAGGACCTGGCGGAAAACGTCCTCGCTCATCGAACCATCTTCTTCGGGGTCTTCCTGTCCTGCCTGCTGCTCGCGTGCATCTACGCGGTGGTCGCGACCCCCGAGTACTCGGCAAATGCGCTGATCCAGGTCGAAGACAAAAAGAGCAGCGCGTTGGGCTCGCTGTCGACGGTCACCAAAGCGCTCGATGTCGATGGTTCTCCGATTCTGGGCGAGATCGACATTGTGCATTCGCGAACCGTGGTCACGCAGGCGGTCGAAGCGATTAACGCCCAGACGACGGTGTCCGTCAAGAACACGGTCCCGCTGATCGGCCATTTGCTCTCCACCGTCCTGCCCAAGGAAGCCAATGGCCTCGTTGCTCCACCGTTCGAAACGCCGGTCTGGGCGTGGGGCGGCGAGAGCCTCGAGTTCGGCGTATTCGACGTTCCTTCTGATCAAATGGGCAAGCGGCTTGAACTCGACTATTCCGCTGGCAACCAGTGGAAGTTGAAGAACCGCGACGGTATCACGGTGCTGAGCGGGACAGTTGGCGTCCTTGCCGCTTCGGACGGCTACCGCGTCCTGGTGAAGAGCGTGGTCGCGCATCCGGGCACGGAGTTTCGTCTCGTCAGGTACGGAACGCAGGATCGTGTTGAGCAAATCATCAAGAAGCTCAACGTTGCCGAGACCAAGCGGGAGTCGGGGATCATCGATCTCGAATACAACGACCCCAACCCTGTCTTTGCCGCGCGGCTGATCAACGCGATCGCGGACGCCTACCTCGCGAGTAACGTTCAGCGCCGCTCGCAGGAGTCGGCTCGCAGCCTGGGCTTCCTCGACGCACAACTTCCGATCGTTCGCGCCCGGTTGAAAACCGCGGAAGACGCGCTTAATGCGTTCCGCAACCGCGAAGGCAGTATCGATGTCGCGGGCGAGATCAAGGTGTTGCTTGAGCAGTCCGAAATGGTCGAGAAAGCGAAGTTCGACGCCCAGCTGAGTTACCAGGACCTGATCTCGAAGTACCAGCCAGGGCAACCCCAGCGCGATGCCGCCGCTGAAAAATTCAAGCAGCTCGACCTGCAGGCGCGCCAGATTGCCAGCCGGATTGCGCTGTTGCCGTCGGTGCAGCAGGAATACTTGCGGCTCTCACGCGATGTAGAGGTCAACAACCAGCTCTACATAGGCCTTGAGAACAACGCGCAGCAATTGCAAATCGCCACGGCCGGGACCGTAGGCAACGCGTCCCTGGTCGATATCGCCGTGGCACCGGAGAAGCCGGTGCGCCCGAAGCCGATTCTCATAGCCGCGATCGGGGGCATCCTCGGGTTGATCCTCGGGTTTGCCGCTTCACAGGCCATGGCCCTCGCGTCAGGCCGGATTCGCGACCCGAAGCGTCTTGAAGCATTGGTCGGCATCGAAACGCTCGGCATCCTCCCGATCTCGGCGATACAGAAAAAAGCCGAAAGAAAATTGAACAGTGCCTATCTGATCAGTAGAGAGGAATCGGAAACGCCGCTCGTCGAGGCAATGGAGAGCTTTGCCCTCGCGTTGCAATTCTCGCTGGCCAAGAAGGATGGCGGCAAGGTTGTCCTCGTCACCTCCGCCGTGCCGAACCAGGGCAAGTCCCTGATCTCCGCCAACCTTGCCTACCTGCTCGCGGAAAAAGGGCTGAAGACGATGTTGCTGGACGCTGACATGCGGCGATCCACCGTCCACCGCTATTTGTCTGTCAGCCAGCAGAGGGGCTTGTCAGGCGTACTGCAAGGAACCTCCGAGGCGGGCGATGTCATTGCCAAGCCGTATGACAATCTTCACGCGATGCCCGCCGGCAAGAGGACGCAAAAGACGTCCCGGTTGTTCGGCGCCGAGCAGCTCGAACCATTGATCGAGTCGCTGCGGCAAGAGTACGACGTTGTCATCATCGACTCTCCTCCGGTCCTTCCCGTACCCGATGCGGCAGCGCTGTCCAAGTATGCGGACATGACGGTTTTCGTGGCGCGCCAGGGTGCGGTGAGTTATGCGGAAGTCAGCGAAGCGGTGGAGCGTCTCGCGAAGGTCGGCACCTCCGTTGATGGCCTGGTGTTCAACGGCTTCGCACCGTCACCCCTGCGCTACGGGTATTACTCGAACGCCTACAAATACATGAGCGCCGACTAGACGAACGTTTCGTCCGCTGCAGGCCCGTTTCCGTTTCCGCCCCGCAGCGCGGGTGCATTGTCTCAGCCAGGAATATTCATGAAATTTTTCTCCATGCTGTCCGGACGCGAAGCAGACGATCTGGACAAACCGGTCTCGCAAGAAAGAGCCGTCCCGAACACGCGCGACAACCCGCGCATCGTGTGGTTCATGGGGCCGCGGCCAAGCAGCTTGACAGGGGTCGGTCAGCATAGCCTGGCATTGGCCGGAGCACTGAAGAAATACACAAACTTCAATGTCGAAACAGTCGACATCGATGCACAACCTCGCACGTTCAAGCGTTACTGGCATCAGTTCGTGATGTACCCGCTGCACGCGATCCACGTAGCCCGGTCATGCGACCTCATCATTCTTTACCAGGAAGACCTGAGTTTCATGATTCCGATCATCCACCTCGCTGGTGGCCGGGTCTGCCTGATGTTCCATCACGTTCAAGTGCCCGGACAGGCGCGCGGCATAGTGGAGAAGGTCAAGGGATTTTATGTCCAGATGTTCCTTCCGCTGGCCCCGAAGGCAGATCTCGTGCTCGTGGAATGCGACGCGGCGGCCAAGGACCTGCTCGAAGTCGCAGCGGTGAAGCCAGAGCTCATCCAGATCGTGCCCTGCCCCTTCGAAGACAAGTATTCGCCGCTCGATGCGGGGTCGCCGCGCGAGACACGCGCTCAGGCGCGGGCAATCCTGGAACAACGCCTCGGCTTGCAGATCGGCGACGCGCTGATGCTGCTCAATGTCGGCTCCGACGAGACCCGCAAGAACAACCTCACCGTGTTCCAGGCGCTGGCCAAACTGGCACGCAAGGATCTGATTCTCGTTCGGGTAGGCAAAGCCTTCAACACTGCGAATCGCATGGAATGCAAGACGCTCGCCAGTGCTTCAGGAATCCGTGTTCACTTTGCGGAGTCGGTGAGCGAGGAGGACCTTGGATACTTCTATCAGGCCGCGGACATCTACATTTCGGCAACGCTGCATGAAGGCTTCGGCCGCACGGTGATCGAGGCACAGATGGCGGGTACTCCGGTTATAGCGTCGGACATCCCGGTTTATAAGGGATCCATGGGCGACTCGTACCTCTCGGTCTCGGATCCGACGAACCCCGACGGGTGGGCGAAGGCGATCAGCAGTCTCGCCGACAACCCCTCTCTGATGGACGAACTGAGGGAGCGAGGCAAGACCAATGCGTTGCAGTATTTGCCACACGTAGTGTGCGCTGGATTGCATCGCTCCCTGCTTCAGGCGCTGCGGGCCTGAGACGCCCGATAGCGGCACATTTCGAGATCGAGGCGCAGAAATCCCATGCGAATACTCCAGGCCAACGGAACCACGGTATCCGCAGCTCATCTGATCGTGCTGACGTTTGGCGCGGTCGCTTTGTTACTCAATACCGCGCTGCCCTATCTCGGCTACGGCGACATTAGCGCGCCATGTACCCTCGTGCTGGCCTCGCTGTTTGTCGTTTATCTGGTCGTCAAGCGGCCGCTCTTTTCAGTGTCGCTGCTTTACATGATGGTGCTCGCGTTGACGGCATTCGTGGCCGGTGTGGGCATCGAATCGGGCGGCCTGATGACTGAAACAGGCGTTCAGGGCGAACCGAACGGTGCCTTCAGCCGCTTGCTGATTTTCTATGTCATTTTCATCGGCTTCGCGATGATTGGTTTCAGACGCTACGTGGGCGAGCGCTCGGGGCACGTACCCGTCGCGCTGATCACGCTTGAAAAGAAAAGCGTGACGCTCGGGTTCGCGCTTGCGCTTGCGATCATCGGGGCTGGCGTTGCAGCAGGTGCGACCGAAGGGTTCGCGCTGCTCAAAGGCGTGAATCGCTATGCCCTGCGCAATCAAAGCACCGACTCCGACAGTGTGCTGTTCAACCTGTTCCTGAATAACCAGATGTTTCTCGCGCTCCTTCTCGGCGCGCTTGCCACCAGCAAGAACCGCACGGTCAAATGGTTCGCGATCCTGCTGATTATTGCGACTGCTGCCCTCGATGTCCTGCACGGCGAGCAATTCATGTCCGTGCTGCATTTCGGTCTGACAGTCTTGACGCCGATCGTCGCGATACTCGTGCTGAACGGCAAGCCGGTGCTGCGCTACGTGGTCGTGGGGGCGGTCGTCGCGCTGGTGGTGGGTGGCGGCTCGGTCCTTTTCGCCTACCAGGGGCAGGGACTGGACGCGAACGAAACCCTGACGTCACGTTCGCTGCTGCAGGGGCAAGTCTGGTACGTGGTTGACTACGACGCAGGCCTCTTCACCCCGCCGCCCGCGGGCGGGCGACCGGCATTCACACGTTTCGTGCGCTCGCTCGCCACGGCGAACGCGCCCAGCTTCGATGACGACTCCAGCGTCAGTGGCTTGCGCGAAGTGATGCTGGCTTACGGCGTACCGCAGCTCATGAAGTGGTACATCAAGGACAACATCAGCTTCACGATGGGACAAATGGCTGTCCCTGTGTTCTGGTTCGGCCTCGTCGGTGGCGCACTGTTTGTCGCGTTCACGGGCACGCTTTACGGTGCGCTTTGCGCATTGCAGATCGCGCTCGCCATGCGCGGCGGGGTAGTCATGCTGTGGCTGATCGTCAAGGTACTGACGTATGCCAGCTTCGGGATTCAGCAAGGCGAATACTGGTCTTTCTTTGGTGTTCGAGCGCTGTTCTATATCGCCCTCACGTTGCTGTGGTGGATCTTCGTCGATTCGCGGGCAACGGCGCAGAAGATGAAGCAACTGGTGCTGACATGAAGTCGTTCAGGACTCTGCTGTTCTCGTCGCTCTCCGGGGTCGTGTGTGAAAAAGTGATCGGAGCGCTGGCGGCGGTCGCGAGTAATCATCTGTTCGCCAACATATACGGTGCCCACTTTTTCGGCGAGCTACAGTTTGCGCTATCGCTTGCGTATGTCGTCAGTAGTGCTGCGTTGATTTTCAGCGCCCAGGCTGTGGCGCCGATCTTCGGCAAGCATCCACGGCTGCGGCACATCGTGTTTTATCGAACCTTTCGTTTGCGACTCGGTTCGACGCTCGGCGTGACGTTTTTGTTCATGGCGGTCGTCGCCCTGATGATGCAGTCCTCGAGCGCTGCCCTGACGCTGATAGCAGGATTGGTGATGCTGGTTGAGCCCATCTCCCTCGGTGCACTGATGGCCTATGCCGAAACCAAGCCGTGGGTCATCACCCGGGCGAAGGCCTATGCAAGCGGCGCTCGTGTGCTTTGGCTGCTCGCCGCCGCGCATGCCTCAGTTGGCGCGGTGGTGGCCTCCTTCGCATGGCCGCTTGAAGCTTGCGTGGCCGCCGCAGCGCCGTTCAGCCGCTACCGGGCCCTCGCCTTCAATAGGCCGCGCACCTTGCATGGCTCTGAAACAGTCACACGCACGCTGCTCGTGCGTGGAATCAAGATCTGGCCCGCGATTGCCGCCAGCGTGCTCGTGTTGCGGATGGACCGGCTGCTTCTGGGCACGTTGATGTCGAAAACGGACCTCGGCATTTATGCTGCTGCGGCCTCGCTAGTCGAGCAATGGAACTCCGTTGGGACAACGCTCGCACTTGCGCTTGCGCCAACGATGGTCTTCGTGGCCCGGAGCGAGGTGCAATTGCGCGCCAAGGCGATCAAGCTGAGCGTCTATCTCGCCGTGATCGCAGCGGTAGCGTTTGTCGCAAGCCTGTTTATCGGGTCACGCGTGTTTTTCCTGATCTATGGACAGGCGTTCGCAGCCGGCGTTCCAGTGATGATCTTCGGTACGGGATGCTCGATTGCCACGTTCGTGGATGCGGGGCTCACTACGTGGCTCATTGCTGCACGGCGTTACCGGTTGGTGACGGTGAAGCAGGTCGTGACCATTGTTTCGATCGCTGCGGCGCCATTCCTGATGCCCCGGGCATACATGATGTTTTCACCATCGGTCGCCATTGCAGTGTCCATCGTCCTGTTCTGGGCCTTCGTCTTCGGACAACGTCAGCGTGTGAGGGTGCCGGCATGAAAGTCTGCTTCTGCAACAACCGATTTCCTCCGAAACTCGTCGGCGGCACTGAGTTGATCGTCTACGACCTCGCCGTCCAGCTTCGCAATCGAGGACATGACGTTTCCATATTGACGTTGTCTGACTCGTTCGCGGCCGACACGCAGGTGGTCGACGGCCTCGCCGTCCACAGCATGCCGAACGCAAACGTCTACAACCAGTTCTCGCATCAAGCGCGCAGCGCGCTGAAGAAAGCATTGTTCGGTGCGGTAGATACGCTCAACCCATTCGTATTTTTTTATGCGCTGCGCCACCTGAAGAGCCTCAACATAGACGTCCTGTGCACCAACAACCTGAAGGGAATGGGGCCGGCCGTGTGGCTCGCTGCGTGGTGCTTACGCATTCCTGTCGTGCACGTCTTGCATGACTACTGGCTGGTATGCCCGACCTCGACGATGTTTCGCCATGGCCACGCTTGCAAGGAGCCATGCAACGGATGCCGCAAGGTTTCGCTTCCCAAGGCCCAACTCTCGCGGCTGGTGGGGCGCGTGGTCGGGGTGAGCAACTTCGTCCTGGAGCGGCACCGTCAGCAGGATTTTTTCAAGCGCGCGCAGCACATCGTCATCCACAACGCACGGCAGCCGATAAGCGCGACGCCCTCAGTGCCGGTCGATCCACATCGTCCCTTTCGGGTCGGCTTTATCGGCCGCGTCGATGCGACGAAGGGCATCCGCGAATTCTTCGCCGGCGTTGCCGCTGCGCATAAGGAAGATCTTGAAGTGCACGTCGCTGGCCGGGACAACGAAGGCATTTTGGATGAACTGATTGCAACCTACCCTGACTTGAAAGTCGTTCGATATGGCTTCGTCAAACCACACGATTTTTACTCGGTGGTTGATCTCGTCGTCGTCACGTCAATGTGGGACGAGCCGTTCGGGATGGTGGCTTTTGAATCATGGGAATTTTTCAAGCCATCAATAGCATTCGCCTCCGGTGGCCTGCCCGAAGTATTCGGCGCTCTTTCGGAGCTGACGGTACCCCGCGGAGACGTTGCCGCGCTCGGAGCGCTTATCCGGCGATTCATGGACGATCCGGCGTTTTATCGCGACATGGCGAGCAAATGTCACGCACGGCGTGACTACTTCCTGCCGTCACGGCAGTTGCAGCAGTTCGAAACCTTGTTGCTGGCTGCGGCAAGGCACGAGCAAGCCGGGGTTGGCGTCCGTTCGATGGAAGCCGATCAGGATATTTGAAGGCGTCGGGAACGATCATTACCGGGACAAATGAAGTCCGCATTAGTCAGACGACATTATTTCGGAGTATTTATCAGATGTAATAGGGAAAACATCCCTACGTACGGATACACCGCCCCATCTCGTCCGCATGATTGCGCCTCGAATCCGAGCTTGCGACGACCGGCGCGTGAATACGAAATACCGAACTATTTCCCATACGGAGGTTGCATGAAAAAACGCGTACTGATGGTCCTGACCCGGGACATTCCCAGGACGACGTCGAATGGGCGAGAGCGCACATTGCGCTTTATTCGCGATGCGATCGGCGCCGACGCGGAACTGCGCGAGCTGAAGATCCGCTCGGTGTTCGAAACCGGCACGCTCGTATCGAAGTTGCGCGCCGGCCTTAGAGTCATCGGGGGCGTGCTCTCGGGAAAACCGTGTGCGCTACAGGTCGCCATCTTTGCCGGCGGCGACGGAAAAAAGCAAATTGTCGATGCGATCGAGAACTTCAGACCGGATGTCGTGTATTTCGATGGCATTCGAATGGTCGACTATGTTGCGTTCGTGCGCCGGCGTTTTCCCGAGAGCCGGATCGTCAGCGACCTCGACGATCTGATGTCGCGACGCGCCGGCATTCTGCGGGCTGCGGATTTTCCATTGTCCGCTGGCTACCTGGCGAAATCGATCCCTAAGCCGGCTATCGCATTGATCAATTCGCGGATCATTCGCAGCCTGCTGCTGAGGTACGAAGAATATGCGTTGAAAGGCCATGAGCGACTGACGGCAACCTGCTCCGACGCGGTGACGCTGGTCTCGGCAACCGATGCCGATGCGTTGATGTGGATGCTGCCCGACCCGCTCAAGAAGCGGGTGCATGTCATTGCACCACCGATCGACTCGGTCAAGGCAGTGGGCCGGCCCTCCAACCCAGTTCGCTTCGTGTTCATCGGCGCGGACAGTCAATTGCAGAACCGGCTTGCGATCCGCTATCTCGTGGCGTCCTGGAAGCGGCTCGAGTTGCGCGTCCCGCTCGTCATCTATGGGGGCATGACCTGCCAATACGAGAGCGTGCCCAACGTGACGTTCGCCGGCTTCGCACCCACGCTCGCCGACGTCTAC
The DNA here is from genome assembly GCF_002220365.1 of Caballeronia sordidicola. Lineage (GTDB taxonomy): Bacteria > Pseudomonadota > Gammaproteobacteria > Burkholderiales > Burkholderiaceae > Caballeronia > Caballeronia sordidicola_C. The sequence goes on from NZ_MTHB01000158.1 coordinate 32,039, forward strand.
ACGCCGAACTCGATCGCCCTTTGTCCCACCTTCCTGCGTGGTGGCATCAAGTCGAAAGTGCTTGAGGCAATCTCGTTCGGTTGTGTACCGGTCGGTAATGAGGCCGCCTATGAGGGGCTGAATTTCACCGATAAAGCGCTGGCCATGACTGATCTGCGACTAGAGCGGTTCTTGGCCGATCCGCATGGAGACCTGGATGAAGTGCTGACGGCGGCGAGCCGGTTTGCGGCGTACTGCGAACGCAATTTCAGCCTGCCGGTTTTCACGAGACGCTGGAACGACCTGCTCCGGCCGAGTTTGTACGCGCTGAAAACAGAGGCGGATATCACGTCCGGCGACAGCAATGTGCGCGCTATCTCACTTGATGCAGCGCAGCGCACTACCGAGGTCCAGCAGCATCATTGACGTAGGGCGGTCGAGCGAGATGAGGAGCGCTGACGAGGGGAAGCGCTCATGGCGGAGCTTCGCCCACGGTCTTGCTTCGGAGAGGGTTGCCTTTTGCGAGCGCGCCAGGCGTACATCGAAAGGGAGACGCCAGACTGCGGAAAGCGGAACATCGGCGTCCACCCCAACGAAGCGTGGACGCCGATGGCGAAGATCCTTAACCCTTCGTCAGAGCTTCGACTCCATTTGCGGCTCCAACACCGTCTTTTGTTCCGCGAAGTAGTCGCGGATGTGTCCGCAGATATAGGCGACGTCGTCTCGCGACAACGCAGGGTAACTTGGCAGATTGATGCCCCGCCGCGAGAGGTCATCCGCAACCGGAAAGCTGCTTCCCGGTGACGAATACATCTCCATCTGGTGAACAGGATAGAAGAGCGGACGCGTTTCAATACTGGCAAGCCCCAGCTCTGCGCGAAGTGCATCGCGTTCGCTGGCTTCCTCGACAAGGATGGAGACCATCCAGAAACTGTGGAACGTATCCGGATTTGTCTGGTGCATGTGCACCGGCACGCCGGCCAGACCCTCCCTGTACCATTGCGCAATTTGCAGTTTCTTGGCGATCAGGTCGTCGATAGACTCCATCTGCGCGCAACCAATCGCCGCACAGAGGTTGGTCATCCGGTAGTTGAAGCCAATAGCGTCGTGCCAGTATTCCCGTTCGCGGCACACCCCCTGCCCCTTCAAATGCATGACCTTGTCGGCAATCTCGTGGTTGTTGCTCACCACCATGCCGCCTTCACCGGTCGTGATCGTCTTGTTGCCGAAAAAACTGAAGCAGCCGACATCGCCGATGGTCCCCACCGGGCGGCCGCGGTAGCGCGTGCCGAGTGCTTCCGCACAATCTTCGATAACGTACAGCGAATGCTTTTTCGCCAGTGCCATCACGGCGTCCATGTCAGTCGCCTGTCCGTACAGATGTACGACCATGATCGCCTTGGTCTTGCTCGTAATCTTGCGCTCGGCGTCTTCAATGTCGAGCTGCCAATAGTCGCGTTCGCTATCAACGAAGACTACCTCCGCGCCCGTATATTTGACTGCGTTCGCGGATGCGATATAGGTGAGCGTCGGGACCAGCACTTCATCGCCCGGGCCGATGCCCAGCGCAGCCAGCGCGACGTGCAGCGCAACCGTGCCATTGCTGACGGTCAGTGCGCGTTGAACACCTAGCCACGATGCAAAGGTATCTTCAAACTGCCCTACGTATTTACCCTTTGATGAGATCCAGGTTGATTCCAGACAATCTAGTACTAGTGCCTTTTCGCGGCCGTTGAGGTACGGGGAATAGACCGGGTATTTAAAGTTCATGTTCTTATATCCTATCAACAGGCAAACGAGCTCACGAACTCGGCGCATCGTGCCGTGAGTCAGTAACGACCAGGTGATTCGACTGTTAGAAAATACCCTGCCCCCGTCCGGCGGGCCGAGGCTGTCCACTCCAATACTCGCTAACTCATATTGTTATCTTGCGTGCCGGTTTCTTGCGTCCCGAAGCGCACAGAAGAAACACAATTTTGATCGCATCCGCAGCAAGATGGCATTTCCCTCTGCCATGCGCTGATGTCCACAAGTTGATAGTAAATGCGCGCCACTCTCCATTTACAGACAAAGCCGAGTAAAATTACGACAACATTTCATTCGGTCACATGGCGGCTTGCAGTTTTAAAAAGATCGTGGATTTTGTTTGTCCATATACGTACGCCAATGAACAGATTTAGCGTTTACGCGTCTTGTATTCGTGTCAAAACGTTCTAATGATCTTTCACTCGCAAACGCTGGATTCGGTCTCTCAGCGAAGCGTGATGCACGTTTAGTCGACCGGTCCTGGCGCGAGCAAGGGCGCCATGTTGCGCTGCACATAGCAATGGTCTACCTGCACACAGCGCTTGCCCTCTCGGTGGCAGCATCGAGCGCCACTGGCGCCTCAAATCCCTCGTCGATGTTGGCTATCAGTCATCCTTATGGCCGGCTGATTCCCATGGCCATGAACGGATGGATTGGACGCTTAAGTCCTGTTGCGACGGGATTGCAGCTTGAAATCCACTAATACTAACGGATTCGGTATCGGCGTTTCGCTAGTAAAAACGCTATGTGAAAGCGATTGATCTTTGACCTGTGTTGCGGCTGTGCTTTCCATATCAATAGATATTAAATTGCTAACTAAAACGTATGCTCTTCCTGTATGCCGTTTGCCAGTCGGCTCTTCCCATCTGAATGCCATGCATTGTGCTAATTCGCCATTGCTGGCAGACAATTTCTCTCCAAGCCAGAGAATGAAGAACGCTCTCTTGGGTCGGAACGTACACGCATCTAAAATTTCCGGCGGGATATAAAAACGTTTTGCCATTGGATCGGCTGGACGGCAAAGCATCAAAGCTACGTCACGATCTACGATTCACGTTCGGCTAGACGCCCGGGTAAAGTAAGGTTAGGTAAGGTGAGATTGATAAGGTACGACGCTAACGGCTCGGATAGCGCGTCCTGCTAATCGCCGCAGACAGCTGATTCCTGTTGTGCACGGCTCGACTTACGTTTCCCTTCGACTTGGAATTGACCTAAGTCTCGGCTTGTCGGAAGCAAAAAGGCGATGTGTTCGTCGTGCGCAATACGCCGAGCGCGCGCACTTTAGCGGACGAGGAATGCAACGGCTCCCCGTAAAGCTAAGATTTGCTTCGTTGTACCAATAATTTGTATTCCGACATGATCCAATACTACCGTTCGGCCAAAGTGACGTTTCCGTCCGGGATGGTGCTTTCCGGATACCTAGCCACTGCTCATGCTGACGTGCGCATCGAGCATTGGAAAACGCAGAAATCCCCATACCGTCCGCTGAATGCGACGGTGCGGCTGTTTCAACGCAGATAGGCGAATAAGCGCGGTCCGCTCGTTGCGCTTTTCGATTCCCAAGTCATCTCAGCAGGCAACCGGGCGAAGCTCGAAACCATTCGTCGAGGGCTGCCCGAACCACTTGGTCAACACGTGAAGTCCGGATACAGCAACCCGGACAAACCCGCATCAATTCCGCACTAGTTCCGCACTAGTTCCGCACTAGTTCCGCACCAATTTCGCGCTAATTGCGCACCAATCCCGTCCGGCTATTTGTTACGGAAGGCTAACGAATGATTCACATGAATCGGACATAGAAAACTGCACCACCGTTCGTAACGTTTTTCGCCAATTGTTCGGCATCCTATTCATAGGACAAGTACAAACGGTCAGTCTTACTGAACAACGCTTACGGAATTGTCAGGCATCACATATCCATTCGCTTTAGAGGCTTCAATCAGGAACAGTCTCGCTGTTTTTCGCCCGTAACGGGGAAAAGTCGGTTTCTCACGATTGTATGAAGGGAGCTATCGCTTTTTTTGCCGTCTTTGTTTTTTGTTTCACGATTGAAACGTTTTTTGCGAATATAATCGGTGCTCATGAAAGGGCTAGTAACAAATACCTATCGCGCGTCTCCCTTTTTGTCAAGTCGGCAAGATTGGCGGGAGGAGATTTGCTCGGCGCAAGGTAAAAGTCACAAGCCTTTTTATATTATTAATACGATGCACTTAGCAATATCTGCAATTGCGCGTCGATGAGCTAGTTAGCCCTTCACGCCAAGTGAGACGGAAAGTGGTGGTTTCGCTCAAGAGCGAGCGCTTAGGCGGACGCAGTCAAATCGTCTATCGCGCTACGGTCTGGGCAGCGGTGAGCCTGCGTAACGTGCACGAACGGTGCAATAACGGTGCAATCACGCGGAGCCGCGAGCGAGCCATCAACGCGGCGCGGTGCATTCACGTTTGACTCCAGCGGGCTTGGCGTTGTCATGGATCGCATGCGTAGGCATGCCGCCTTGATCCCCTAACGTCTTGCATATTTGCGTATGCGTTGTGCATGCAGAAAATTGTAGCGATTTGTAACCATTATAGATAGCAGTACAAATTAATTGATGTGATCAATGTTATTCGCAGTACATATTTTTATCGAAGCAGTTCGAAAGGCACCGGTTTAGCACACAGCATCTGGTCGGCGCTGATTGTTCGCCGCCCCACCAGGCCGTCAACGGGCAATGTCAACTGGGATAGCGCGCCGCGAAGCGTGCGTACGCCGGGTATTGCTGTCGCATGTAGCCCGGCAAGTTTGGGCGCAAACGGCTGGGCTCCGGCCCTTGCCTGTGTGCTGCTGCGCGCTCGGAATTTATAGCAAGTCCGGCGATTGGTGTTTAGTACCGGCAAGTGAAAACTCGCCATTCAGCACATTGCTTCGATACCCGACGTCCTCGAAGACGATCATCTCGCTTTGAGGGTCTGCGGCTCGGATAGCTGGCGTCAAGTCCCCGCCATGTCCTTGAGGTTGAGACACGCGCTGTCGAGACGCGTGCGGATTTGCACGCGCGCAAAAAGTATCCAGGCAGTCGCAGAGCAGACTTTACCGGTTGGATTCCCACCGCCTACGAGCTTCGTTGATTGGACTTCCGATCACGCCCGGCGCTGGAGATTTTTTCCTTTAATTCGTGATCCTAATTATTTGTATGAAAGTTATTGATGCAGCACTGCCACTACGAGTTTTCGCTTCCAGCAAGAAGTTGATTCATCTCGTGTCACGCCTCGGCGAGACACCTCACCGTGATCACGAGCCTGTGCCGTCCGGTCACGTTTCAGCGTAGCAACTAGGAGGATTGCCATGTTCAACGTTCGACTCAACCGCTTAAAAACCGGCAGCAAGGGCCACGACGAATACACGCTCCTGCTCGTCCAGCTGACCAAGACCTGGCTTCTGACGCGAAGGCGGTCTTAGCGCGGTCCGTAGCCACTGCTCATGACGCAACGATTACTTCGATTTCTATCCCTCGTTTAGCTCTACCACCGTGACCGCTGTTTCGTGCAGGCGGCCGTCCAGGGCTTTGCCATCTTCAAACCTATCAGGATGATTATTGTGTTTAAGAACTTAAGATCCCGCGTGCTATCCACCTTGCTCGCGAGTGTTTCGCTGCTTTCTTCCACTGGCTTCGCGCAAGCACAAACAGCCCAATCCGTGCTGTTGCCCCCCAACACCTCGGCAAGCTATGGCTTCGCGGGCTTGCCCAATGGAACCCTGCCTGGCTCGACCAACGTATCCAAGGTCAACGTTCACACCCTGCTTTATCCGGGCAACACGACCAAGGTGCTGGTTCACTATTTGCCGTGGTTCGACGGCGGAAATGACAGTGGCATCAACGTGGGCTACAGTAACAGCGACCCCAATTACATCAACGCATTCTTCTCTGACCTGACAAGTCGCGGTGTAGACGGGGTGATGGTGGATTGGCAGGGGCAGACGGACCAGTCCAATACGCGTTGGTTGGTCGCTCAGCCCATGATTCGAAAGTACCCGAATCTCAGCTACGCCATCATGTTGGATTCCAACATGTTCAACAAGTACTCCGGCAGCAACCAGCAGAAAGTGATGGATGCCATGGCCTATATCAGCGCGCAGTATTTCGCTGATCCCCA
>NZ_MTHB01000264.1 GCF_002220365.1 Caballeronia sordidicola
GGCGGCAGTCGAGACGCGCGACATGGCGGGCTACATTGAGGTTCTCGCTAACGAACCTGCCGAACTGGAACTTCTCGCCAAAGACATCCTGATTAACGTCACGCAATTTTTTCGCGATCCGAAGGTTTTTGATTTGCTGGCGAGCACCGTTGTGCCCGAGCTTGTCCGCAACCATGCGCCAGGTCAGGACATCCGCATCTGGATCGCAGGGTGCAGCACCGGAGAGGAAACCTATTCGCTTGCCATGCTTTTTCTCGAGGAGATCGAGGCCTCGAGGCGAAGCATCAAACTGCGGGTCTTTGCCTCGGATGCCGATCCGGTTACGCTTGCGAAGGCTCGCGAAGGGCTGTATCCGGTGACCATTGAGGCCGATGTCTCACCCATTCGACTGGCCACTTTCTTCGTCAGGGAAGGGAGCAACTATAGGGTATTGCCCGATCTGCGGTCGATGGTGGTGTTCACACCCCATGATGTGCTTGTGGACCCGCCGTTTTCCCGGCTTGACATGGTCTCGTGCCGCAACCTGCTTATTTATCTGAATCCCGAAGCACAGACGAAGGTCGTGTCCCTTTTCCACTTCGCACTACGCGACGGCGGCATCCTTCTGCTCGGAAGCGCCGAGACGGTCGGAAAACCTGACGGCCGCTTCGAGATTCTTTCGAAGTCAGAGCGCATTTATCGGCATACGGGTCACGGCAGGTCGCACGACGTCGGCTTTTCGATGAACTCGACCAACGCCGTCCGTATTGCCTCCCGGCAAGAGCAGGGCCACGCCATCTCCCGCCAGTCCGCCATGGCAGAGTTGTGCAGGCGGTTGGTCATACAGTCGCACGCGCCTGCCACCGTCCTGATCAGCCGGGATCATGAGTGCATCTATTCCGTCGGACCCACCGACCGGTATCTGCATGTCGCGTCAGGTCCTCCCACTCAGGACATCCTGGCAATGGCCTCGCAGGATGTGCGCAGCAGGCTCAGGCTCGCCATCCAGCGTGCGAGACAGGGAAATGGGCGTGTCGTGGTGGCGGGAGGCACGACGGTGCAAAACGGCAACGTGGTGGGTTTTAAGCTGGACGTCCAGCCTGTCTCGAACGATGGAGAGGAAATGTTCCTGGTTTCCTTTGTCGACGACCCACATCATGGTCATCAGGAAAGGAAGTCCATTGCCATCACGCCCGAGGACGTGCCTCGGG
>NZ_MTHB01000149.1 GCF_002220365.1 Caballeronia sordidicola
ACCAGTTCCCGTTCATTCTGCCCATATCGGGCAAGAAGTTGAAGTCCATTATCGTTGGCATCCGCTGTTTCGTCGTCGCGTCAAGGTTCGAGATGTTGAGCAGCGCGGCGGAGGTCGGGTCGTCCATATCGACGCGGGCGACAGTGAGGTTAGGGTCATTGCCGAATGGATGTTGGATGCTGCCGCATGCTCCGCTCTGGTTCTCGGCGATCCGCGCGTCAGCGTAGCGGCCTTGTGCAATCTGCACCAACTTCTTATCAATCGACATTTGCGCGGAAACTCAACGGACGATTCCACCATCGTCCGGGAGAAGCGCAATGCACAAGGCACCAAACGTCGTTCGGGCAGACCCGCAGTCGTTGCAACCGATATCGCGCCAGATGAACATGACGTTCGACTCGGTCGAGCTTCAGGGGATGAGCCCGGTGCAGCGTTCAAACGTCATCAGACACCTCGCGAGCCTGCTAGCGCAGGCCGCCGGCGTCGCGCTAGCAAAGGAGCGTGACGATGAATAACGATGAACGTTTGCCCTCGCTGCTACTGAAGCGTAAGGCCGTGGTTTATGTCCGGCAATCGACCCAGACGCAGGTCCAGATCAACGTTGAGAGCAAGCGCCGGCAGTACGACCTTGTACAGGAGGCCAAGCGACGCGGATTCCGTGACATCGAAGTCATCGACGACGACCTGGGGCGCTCGGCGAGCGGCATGGTGGCTCGACCGGGTTTCGAGCGTCTGGTCGCTTTGCTTTGTGCAGGCGAGGTCGGAGCAGTACTGTGCGCGGACGCCTCACGCCTAGCTCGAAACGGGCGCGACTGGCACCATCTTCTCGAGCTTTGCGGTCTTGTTGAAGCGCGCGTAATCGACCTCGACGGTGTGTACGATCCGTGCCGGGCAAACGACCGCTTGCTGCTTGGCATGAAGGGCAGCATCAGTGAGTTTGAACTCAATGTGCTTCGTACCCGCATGCACGATGCCAAGCGCCAGAAGGCACACCGTGGCGAACTTCGTATCAGCGTGCCGATCGGCTATATCTGGCACCGTGAAGTCGGCCTGGGCATTGATCCAAACCTGCAATTGCAGGAAGTCATACGCCTGATATTCGTACGTTTCCGCGAACTCGGTAGCGCAAGACAGGTTTTGTTGTCGCTACGAGCTCAACAGGTCCATTTCCCGCGTCCTTCTGACGGTAGGACGCTCACGCACTTTGACTGGCTACCCGTACGCTACCGTAACGTGATCTCGGTGCTCAAGAATCCGTTCTATGCCGGCGCATATGTGTACGGCAAGAGTGGCAAACAGATGGCGATAGTAGATGGGCGTGCGCGCAAGAGCTATAAGCATCCCAAGCCGTTTGAGGAGTGGGATGTCCTGCTCCGGGAGCATCACGAAGGCTACATCGATTGGGCGGAATTCGAACGCAACCAGAAACAGCTCTCGGCCAACGCCTACAGCAAGGCGGGCGACGTAAAATCGAGCCGTGGTGGACGGGCACTGCTCGCTGGCCTGCTTGCTTGCGCGCGCTGTGGGCGCCGCCTGTCGGTGGCCTATACTGGTCGAATCCCGCGGGCCGTCTACCGATGTGATCGCTTTGACATACCGCCGCGATGCATGAGCTTCGGCGGTTCACGCATCGACGCTGCCATCGGAAACGAACTTCTGCGTGTCGTGGAGCCCTTGGCAATCGAAGCAGCCCAGCAGGCCGAGCATATGCAAATGGATACCTTGAACGAGCAGCGGCGGATCGTGGAACTCGAACTGCAGCAAGCCCAATACGAGGCGACGCTCGCCGAGCGACGCTACGCCGCCTGCGACCCCGATAACCGTCTGATTGCCGCGCAATTGGAGAAGAACTGGGAAGCAGCATTACGTCGGGTACAGGCCTGTCAAACGCGTCTGGAGACGGCAGGGGCGCCGATGGCAGAGGCAGCGCCTCCAGACTTTGTGAAGCTCGCTGAGAATCTCCAGGCAGCCTGGAACGCTCCGGGCGTGACCATGCGCATGCGCCAGCAGCTAGTCCGCGCGCTCATCGTCGATATTGTTGCAGACGTCGACGAAGCGGCTCGCGAAGTCATACTGACGATCCACTGGCACGGCGGTCAGCACTCCCAGCTACGAATTCGCAAGCCCCGAACGGGCGAGCATGGATGCAGCACCTCTGACGAGGCGCTCGCGGTCGTTCGCAGCATGGCGAGCCGGTGGTCAGATCAGGACATCGCCGCATCGTTGAACCGGATGGGGTTACGGACAGGCCAGGGTAAGACCTGGACTGCGCACCGTGTCAGTTCCATACGGCGAGTGCGAGACATCCATGCGTACAAGTCGGCTGAGAAGGAGGGAGAATGGCTGACGATGTTCGAAGCCGCAAAACTGCTCGGCGTCACCAGTCACGCGATCCGCCGGTTGATCAACGATCGGGTTCTGCCAGCCGAGCAGGTGATGCCCGACGCCCCGTGGCAGATTCGCGCGAGTGATCTACGCAGCGAGGTTGTTACGTCGGCGCTAACACGCAAACATCGCCCGTGTCGCAACGATGTCGAAGGACAAATCCCAATGTTTATCGAGGTTTCGGAAGGAGGTGCACAATGAACGCCCCATT
>NZ_MTHB01000184.1 GCF_002220365.1 Caballeronia sordidicola
CTCGCGCACGGCAAGACGATCAAAATCAAGGGCTTTCCGAAACATCACAAGGTGAAGCTGTTCCGGGTCGAGGTGTCCACACACCGCACGGACTGGGTCGTGACCAACGATATCACTCAGGACTCCTCTCAGGCGACACAAGATGCGTGTGGCCTGCGCTGGAAGATCGAGCAGTTTCACCGCGAGCTCAAGCAACTCACGGGCCTTCAGCGATGCCAGTGCCGCAAGGCGCGCATCCAGCGAAACCATATTGCCAGCGCCGTGCTGGTGTGGGTCCGTCTGGCCGACATCGCACGACAGACGAAGCGTACGCTCTACCAGGTCAAACACGAAATGCTCGATAATTTCCTCCGCCGTGAACTCAAAAATCCGTCGGTCCCAATGCGCTTTGCGTAAGTCCTAACTCTCCGTCATACATGACCTTTGACCGAAGCGGGTTGAGCACCCACGCGTACGCGCAAAAGCAGAGAATTTTCGGGACCGGCGGATTTTATACCGTTGGTGCGTTGAAAATGGGCGCGCTTTACACGGATGTCAACTACGATTATCTGGACGGGCAGCACCTGAATATGCAGAACTTCAGTGTAAGTGCCAACTATCGACTGCACCCGGATTTTTTGATCGGAGGGGCTTACGTGTACACGGTGGGTCGATATACGATCACAAGCAAAAAACCAAGCTGGAATGAGCTGAACCTTGTAGCGGACTATTTCCTGTCCAAGACCACGGATATCGCGCTCATGGTTTATCTGCAGCAGTCGGGCGGTGGCGCAAAAGCGGACATCCAAGGCTATTACGCGTCCTCGACGAACCGCCAGTTAGTCACAACTTTAGGTATGCGGCACCTGTTTTGATGCGGCTTAATATGTTCTGTTGACTTTTGCTCTGGCAAGGAGAGAGATGGACAAGCTTCTCGCAATGAGGACTTTGCTTGCTGTTGCCGATCACGGCGGGTTCACTGCTGCGGCCCATGAACTCGGGAAGACGTCATCCTCTGTGATGAGGATCATGGACGGACTCGAAGCGTCGCTGGGAACGTCTCTGCTGACACGCACTACGCGAAGCGTGACGTTAACGGATGCTGGAGTCACTTACGTTGAACAGGTTCGCCAGGTGCTTACCGACCTGTCGGGCGCGGACGACAGCGTAATAGACAGTGGCGTTGAGCCGATGGGCGCTCTCCGGGTCAGCATCTCTGCAACGTACAGCCGCCTGTTCATCGCGCCGCATATTGCGACTTTTTTGGGCGAACATCCACGCATCACTTTGGACCTGGTTGTGTCGGATAGTCATCTGGATCTTGTCGGTGAACGCTTCGATCTGGCTCTGAGAGTGGGCGTACCCACCACGGACGAGAGCTTGATCGTAAAGCGGCTGCGCCCGAGTGACAGATTTGTGGTCGCGAGTCCTGAGTATCTCGATAAAAAAGGATATCCGACTCAACCCTCGGATCTGATGTCTCATGAATGCATGCGGTTTTCGTACAAGCCGGGCAATCGACAGCGATGGGTCTTTCGCCAGGCAAGCGGGTCGGAGGCTGTTGATGTGAAGGGGCAGTTGATGACCAACAACCTCGATATGCTCGTCGGCGCAGCGGTGGGTGGACATGGGGTTGCGCTGTTGCCGCAATGGCTGGTTGGGAAGCTGGTAAGGGATGGAAAACTTGTAAGCCTGTTCAGCGACCTTCAAGTGACGCCGGAGGGTGGGGATGCCTTCGTGTACGCCACATTCTTGCCGAACCGGCGTTACTCGAAGAAGGTCCGGGCATTCATCGACTTTGCGGAACGCGCAATCGCAGCGGCAAGTTAGCATCCTTAAAAATTCGCGTGCAAATAGGGGGTATTTGTCCTCTTCGTGCTTGTATGGACCCGATGCCTTCCGCAAGCTTCTTGTTCGTGATGTCGAAACGGTCTGCATGCATGTATCCAGCTTGCAGTTGGATGATAGCCGAAGCACGCCCCGCAGCCTTGATGAGAGCCGCGCACCCCGTCCTTGCAAAATTGCGGCTTGCCCGAAAGCGCAACCGGCACAAAAAACAGGCTTCAGGATACTGGTTCAACCAATTTCGTCATCGCTTTTGAGAAGCTTCGCAAACAAATGCTGGTAGTACTCTTCATTAACCGTCCTCTGAGGCCTTATTCCGGAGGTGCAAGTATCGCTGGGTCACCCGCCTGAGGGCTTCGAAAGCCTACAAAGACGCGCGTCTGTGGGTGCAGCATTTTGTTGATTGGTGCAACCACGAGCATCGCCAAAGGGCAATCCGGTTCGTCGCACCAGCGCATCCGCACGCAGGGCAGGATACGGCGATCTTGGAGAAGCGTCGGCAGTTGTATCAACTTGCTGGACAACGTTATCCGGCGTGATGGTCCGGCAAACTACGCAACTGGGAACCGATCGGTTGTGTCTGGCTTAACCCAAAAGCAGACCACGAAACGCACCAGCTCCGTGATGTCTTAGAGGCTGCATAACGCACGTTCCAACTACCTTGACGGTCACCGAGGGCAGGTTGTGAAGAAGTTTAGCAAGTTCGGCGGGATGGATGCTCATAAGGCGTCGATAGCGGTTTGTGTAGCCGATACGAACGGAGGTGAAATTCGATATGTTGGGGGGATTTCCAGCACGCCGGATGCGATCGAAAAGCTGGTTCGGCAGTTGATAAAAGGAGACGCGTCTCTCTCGTTTTGCTATGAGGCAGGCCCATGCGGATACGGAATCCATCGGCAGCTCAGTGATCTCGGTTGGGAATGCCAGGGTGTCGCACCGTCTCTGTTCACACTTGTCGTTCGCTTGTATGAGGGCGAACTTCCGTCTGGTAAGGTCAGACTTTTCTTCGGCGCTCTCAATGGACCTGCCAGCTTCCGTTCGAACAAAGCCTTAATGCCGAAGAGAACAATTTGCATCATATCTTCAGCAACTTCGCTGCATTGCCGCCGCGAATCAGGTTTGCTTGCTTGGGAGGCAGGGCGAGACGGTCCAGAAAAGTGACGGGCTGCTCGTAGCCCATATCGAAGCAGTAGTCGCTGCCAAGGACCAGCCTGTCGATGCCTACGTTCTGGATCAAGAAGTCCAGTACGGGTCCGGAATGCGACACCGTATCGTAGTGGAAGCGGCGCAGGTAGCTGCTCGGTTTCTGCGCCAGCCGCCGCGTTTCTGGGCGCACTGCCCAGCCCGCGTCGATACGACCCATCAGGATCGGCAATGCGCCTCCAGCGTGCGGCAAAGTTATGTCCAGTTGCGGGTGCCGGTCCAACACGCCACCAAGTATCAGATGCGAACCGGCGATTGCGGTGTCAAACGGATTTCCCAGCAGGTTGCTCAGGTAGAAGTCGCTCAGCCGCGCGCCGCCGACCGTCTGCTGCGGATGCAGGAACACTGGCAGACCACGCTGTTCGATTCGCGCGAAAACCGGCTCGAACAGCGGGTCGTCGAGATCCCGATTGTTGATGTTTGTCCCCATGTAGACGCCTTGCACGCCCGGCAACTCGGACGCGCGCTCGAGTTCGTCGATGGCGTCGTGCGGGTTCAGCATCGGCAGAGTCGCCAGCACGACAAAGCGGTCTGGATACTGCAGGTGCACGGCCGACGCCGCCGCGTTCCAGGTCTTCGGGAGCTTCGCGTTGAAGGCCCGGTCGGCCCAATAGGCCATCGGTACGCTCAACGACAAGGCCTGTATGTCGACACCGGACGCGTCCATGTCTGCGAGCCGTTCGTCGATGTTGATGAATTTGAGCGGCAGTGGTCCAAGACCTCCTGCAGGCGTCAGGAAGCTGAAGCTGCTGGCGTCGCAGGTAAATTTGCCGCCGAACCTCTCACCTTCGCTGCCCACGAGTTCGCAATAGCTCTCAGGATAATAATGTGCGTGGATATCAATCGATCGGCCTTTGACCGTGACGCGAACGGTTCCCGCGGCCGGGTTTGTGGTGACCGCGGCCGCCACGCTGGAAGCAACGCCGGCGAGCGCCGCCATCGTTCCGAGCAAACGACGGCGCTTCGGTGAAATACAGCAACTGCAATTCATGAATTCATGAGTTAGTCTCCGTTTTAAGTTTTTAGGTGTCTGCGTCAGCCGTGCTTGACCATGCCGAGCTCGCAGTCGACTAGCTGGTTGCCGTACATCGCGCGTTCGCGGGCAGCGCGGTCAGAGGTATCGGTGATCGAAAAGAACACCACGCCGGCGAAAGCGACGATCATCGAAAACAGCGCGGGGTATTCATACGGATAAATCGCATGCGAGTGACCGAGCACCTGGACCCAGACGGTCGGGCTGAGAATGGTCAACGTGACTGCTGAAATGAGGCCCAGCGAGCCGCCAACTACCGCACCGCGCGTGGTCAGCCCGCGCCAGTAGATCGATAGGAGCAGGACCGGGAAATTCGAACTAGCCGCAATCGAAAACGTGAGGCTCACAATGAACGCGATGTTCTGCTTTTCGAAAGCGATGCCCAGCAGGATCGCAAGCACGCCGAGCACGAGCGTGGTGATCCGCGACACGTGCATTTCTTCGCGGTCCGTGGCTGCGCCGCGGCGAATCACTTTTGCGTACAAGTCATGAGAAACCGCTGAGGAACCCGCGAGTGTCAAACCCGCGACGACCGCGAGAATGGTCGAGAAGGCGACTGCGCAGATGAAGCCAAGAAACACGTTGCCGCCCACCGCGTGCGCCAGATGAATAGCCACCATGTTCACGCCGCCGATCACTGCGCCCGAGGCCGTGTGATAGTGCGGATCGGTTGCCACCAGCGCGATCGTGCCGAAGCCAATGATGATGATCAGTGCATACCCGATGCCGACAATTCCTGTTGCATAGAGGATGCTCTTGCGGGCGGCTTTTGCGTCGCTTACCGTGAAAAAGCGCATTAGGATGTGCGGCAATCCGGCCGTGCCGAATATCAGCGCGAGACCGAGCGAGACGGCGGAAACCGGATCCGACACAAGACCGCCCGGGCTCATGATGGCGGCGTGCTTTGGATGTGCGAGGATCGCCTGCGAGAACAGTGTGTTCATGCTGAAGCCATAGCGGCTCAGCACCATGAACGCCATGAAGGCCGCGCCCGCCAGCAACAATGCTGCCTTGATGATCTGGATCCACGTGGTGGCGAGCATGCCGCCGAAGAACACATATACCACCATCAACACACCGACCATCACTACCGCCGCCGTGTAGTTGAAGCCGAACAGCAATTCCACGAGCTTGCCGGCGCCCACCATTTGCGAGACGAGATACAGCAGGACGATCACGATCGAGCTGGACGCGGCAAAGGCGCGAATAGGTCCCTGTTGCAGTCGATACGAAACGACATCAGCGAGCGTGTATCGGCCGAGGTTGCGCAACGGTTCGGCGATGAGAAAAAGAATGATCGGCCAGCTCGCGAGGAAGCCTATCGAATAGATCAGGCCGTCGTAGCCGCTTGTGAAGACCAGCGCGGAAATGCCTAGCAGGGACGCGGCGGACATGTAGTCGCCAGCGATCGCCCAGCCATTCTGGAAGGCGGTGATCTTGCCGCCTGCCGCGTAATGGTCCGACACGCTATGGTTCTTTTTCGCGGCCCAGCGCGTGATGAACAGCGTCGACGCGACGAACAGCAGGAACATTCCAATCGCAATCGGGTTGTGCGAGCGCGTCGCAGATGCCGCGGTTTCGGCGCCGGCAGCGGGTAGCGCGGTAAGGACACCCAAAACGCCAAATAATATCGCTTTGACGAGCGGGCTGCGCACAAGAGAGGAAGGTTTCATTGCCGCGCTCCTTGCCCGATTTCATTCACCGCGCGGTCATGGAAAGTGTTGGCTCGCGCCACGTAAATTGCGACGATCACGAACGTGAAGATGAACATGCCAAAGCCGACCGGAATCCCCCACGTCGCGGGATAGCCTTCCACGATCGGCCGACCGAGCAGCGCAGGCGCGAAAGCGAGCGTAAGGATGAAGGCGAAGTAAACGGTCAGCATCAGAATGGTGAGCATCCACGAAAAAGCGCGCCGCTTACGCACGAGCGCGCGGAAGCGCGGATCGTCGAGCAGCGGGTTCGCTGCGGGCAGCAGCGGGTCGGCGGCGGCGTACTGCGCGCTCATCGAATAGGTTGGGGGGTGATCCACTTCCGTCTCCTGTTGAAACGACTTCTGTTCGATGCTGCAACAGCGGGGGCGTGATCTACCTGTCCACCGCGAGTGCAATGTCCATCAAAAGCGCGCGGGTACCGCGGTCTCGCGCATCACGGCGTCGGGCGTGCGATAACGCTCTGCCATCTCACGGTCGGTATCGGTCTTCAATTGCGCTTGCATGTAGGCGCCGAGATGGCGCGCGTGCTGAACGATTGCAGCGCCCACCTGTGTGCGCTCGCGGCTGTATTCGGCCAGCGCGTCCTGCATGCCATTGTGAGTTTTCAACGCCTTCACGAGCGCCATGGCGTCGCCTGCAGCCTTGGTCACGCCCATGCCGCAATGAGGACGCGCGACGAACGCGGCGTCGCCGAGCAAGGCGACCCGGCCGAATGCCATCTGCGGCACCTCCAGATCGAAGATGGGCTGGAAGAGCGGTTGCTTCGCCTTGGTAACTATCTCGCCAAATTGCGGGGCGAGCAGCTTGAGCGCCGCATCTTCCATGTCGGCGAGCACGTCCTGACGGATCAGCGTCGGCGGAATGCCGCCCACCCAACGCTTGCCGGCGGCGTCGGTTAGCAAGTCCGGCAACTGAACGTCTTCGCTTGTCGCGCGATACCAGACGAAGTTGTAGCGGCGTTCGCCCGGGATCGTGCTGTTCCCCCGGCCGGCTACCGGATATCCGAGGATCTGCTCATGCGGCGGCAAGCAGAAGGCGAACTTCTCGAACAGCGCATCACGAGTTTCGCGCGACAGCGCGGCTTCATCGACGAGACCACGCCATGCCACATATCCGGCATATTGAAGCTTGACGTCGGGCAAGAAGCGTTCGCGGATCGACGATTTGAAACCGTCGGCCGCGATCACGAGGTGGGCGTGCAGCGCGGAGCCGTCGTCGAGCGTGATCATCGCCTGGTCGGGGCCGTCCTGCACCGAAGCAACCACGCCGCCGGCGTTGTAATGAACGTCGGGCAACGCGGTGCGCAGAACGTGGTACATCTTCCCCCAGGCGGTCAGCGTCTGTGGCAGATCGCGCTTGGAGAGGACGGTGCCGTCCCGCGCGAACGTGACCCGCGACTTCACTTTGACGCCGATGGAGTCGTCGTATCCTATCCCGGCCGCCCCAAGTGCATCGAACAATTCGGGGTGGGTGACGATACCAGCGCCGCGGCCGGCCAGTTCATCCGGAACACGTTCGAACACATCGACGTCCCAGCCGTTGCGAACTAGCAGGTTGGCGGCGAACAAGCCGCCCAGGGAACCGCCGACGATGATCGCCCGTGCGCGCGAAGAAGCATGGGTCATGATTTATTCTCCTGCGCTGGCGGACGCTTTCGCTGTATTCGGCTGCGCTTCGCTGAGGCGGTGGGCTTCTTCGGCGGGAAAATTCAACTCGATGGTCACGCCAGACGGATCTTCTATGAATACTTGATGCAGGCCGAGGCTCGGCACCGTGCGATCACGCCAGACGAGGCCTTCGGCCCTCAATGTCTGCCACATTGCTTCGACACCCGTGGCAAGAAATGCGATGTGATCGACCGTGCCGGTTCCACTCCCGGGCAGGACCTTGTCGCCGAGATACGCAGCAAGTCCGGCGGGGTTATCTGGATCCACGCCAATGAGATGAACCGTGCCGAAGTCGGCTTCATCGCCGCCTTTATAGAGCCACGCGCCCGGGAAGTCGAAGGGTGGACGGTAACCTTGCTTGAAACCGAGAACGCGCTCGTAGAAGCGGCAGGATTGCTCGAGATCGCTGGTGCGAATCGAGTAGTGGGCAAGTTTTGCGATTGGCATCGTGAATTCCGGCTATGCTATTTATCGATTCGATTAGTGATCGTTTGATAAATTGTAGGCGAATGCATGGATAGGAGAAAGCGGCGCATCGCAGGTGTTTACCCTACAATAAGCGATAGGCGAGCGGGGCGCGATGGGTGAAAAAGCCAATGGCGGGCGTGATTGCCTGCCTTGCTACAGGACTATGTCAGGCCTGGCGCCGGCTTTCGCGCGGGCGGTTCTTTCGACGCGTGCTTGAGCGCAGCGGGTACGCCGTTGAGGAATGCATCGATCTGGCGAGCTATATGGTCTTCGATGTTGTCGGTCACTGGCAGCCCATAGATCCACTTTCGCACGCCGAGGTAAAAGATGCTCGCGTGCAGGCTCCAGATCAGTTCCAGGTCGATCTCGCGCTGTTTTGCGCCCGTGGGCGCCGGCAGGTCGTAGGCCGAGCGTATTTCCGCCATGACCGGCAAGAACACCCGTTCACGCAGCCGCGCCAGATATTTAGAGTTGATGCCTTCGCGTGTCAGACCGGCGAAGATGAAGATGCGGATCCATTCGCGCCGTAAGATCACCGTGGAATACGCCGAGTAGAACTTGACCATGCGTTCCTGGATCGGAATGGCGCGGTCCTTGATCAGGCTTTCCCAGTGCATGTCCCATTGATAGACCTCTTCATACACGCGGTCGATCAAAGCCTCCTTGCTGGGGAAGTAGCGGTACAGAAGCGGCTGCGTCACACCGAGCTGACGTGCGAGTTCGCGGGTGCTGCCGGAAAATCCATGCGTGGCGAAGTGGTCGACGGCCTTCAGTACAATCTGCCGTTCCCGCACTTCGGGAGCGAGGCGGCGCGTCACGGTCTTCTCACTGTCGTCTACCTTACTCGCAGCGGCTGTATCGACCGTCAGTACTTTTCTCGGCATGGCTTGTCGTGTACCCAGTATGTTGGGACGCATCATACAAACATTAACCTGGTCTGGCTAGGCAAGGGTGCGCCTTCAACAGCTGGGTCGGGACGTTCAAAACAGGCGCTGGCAGACCTTTCGCGATGCACTAATCGTGAATTGCAAGGCGAGATCAGCGTGTTAAGTGGCGCGCCCTACGGTGACGGCTACGAACGCAAGAGCGAAGAGCAGGCAGCGGGTTAAGCGTGATCGACGCCGAGGCGCAGGTGGTCCGCCGGATCTGCGAGTTATACACGGTGACGGGGCTGAGCATCGGCGCCATAACGCGCCAGTTGAACGAGTGAATGAGTTGACGGTACCCACCAAGAAGGTTGCAACTCGCTGGGAGCGCTCCACGCGAAAAATAGGCTGGATCATCCCGCCACAAGCGAACGCAGAGTTTGTGGTCGCCATGGAAAACGTGCTCGATATCTACCACCACCGCTACGACGCAGCGCGCCCCGTGGTGTGTGTGGACGAAACGCCCCAGTAGTTGATAGCCAGACTCGCGAACCGATCAAGGTGGAACCGGGGCGTCTTGCGCGTGAGGACTAAGAGTACGAGCGCTGCGGCGTGTGCAATGTCTTCATAGCATCGGAACCGAGAGCCGGGCGGCGTTTTACCAAAGTCACCGAATCAAGCACTAAAGTACAATAGGCTCGCTTCGTACAGGACATTGCCAACGCCTATTCGGATGCACAACGAATCACCCTCGTGATGGACAACTTGAACACCCACACGGCCGCCGCCCTTTACGAAACCTTCCCGTCGTCTCAGGCCAAAGATGACGAGACCTATCAACCAGTTGACCGCTTCATCAACGGCAATTATCCTGCCGTGCAGGCATCAATTCAACCGAACTTGCCAAGATCACCGCCAGTGCATTCAATGTTCGCACTTTTCCCTGTCGAGGCCGGTAGATACGATCCCCACGCTTGACCGGTTGCCCGCTAAGCGCGCACTGACCGGCTACGGTCGCGTTTCCCCGTATCCACATCTGTTCGCCGTAGTGGCAGCGGCCAGCGTTCCGCCAGAGAATCCAGGCAGTCTTCGGAGTGGGGCGTTCGAGGACGCGAACGAACGCTTGGGCAAGTTCATCGCTATCGACGAAACGACGTCGCGGCGTAGCGGACCGATGGCTGCTTGCGGCGGCCAGCAATGATTGAGCGATGCGCATCCAACGCGCATCGTCCGCTGTATTCCGTAACAAACTGGAGCATGTGGAATTCGCTGAGGGTTTCTCTAACATTGAACACTCCTGTTATGTCAAGGGCTTGGTTATATGATAGAGATCGCCAGCTAAAAATGCCTTGGTGGTCGGCTTAATTGTCCTGAATGCCATTGATCGTCCATTTCATAAGGCGCAATCAAATTTGAAGTGCAACAGCCTACGTGCTATCCGGCAATTTAAAGGTATTGATCTGGGGCATGAGGAGGCACCGGATGCGACCACGCTGCTGAAGTCTCGCCGGATGCTGGAAGCGCACAAGCTGACTGCGGTGCTACTGGAGGAAATCAACGCGCACCTGTGCGAGCGCGGGCTGATGATGCGCGAGGCAACGATGGTGGATGCCACCTTGATCGACGCGCCGACCTCGACAAAAGAATCGGGACAAGGCGTGCGACCCTGAGATGCGTCAAACGAAGCGTAGTCAGTGGTACCGCGGGATGAAGGCCTACTTGGGCGTTGACGCTGAGTCGGGCCCGGTGCACAGCACGCACTACACGGCGGCCAACGAGTCTGATGTGGCACACACTCACGAGGTGCTGCATGGTCAAGAGGATCAATTGTTTCTCGATGCGGGTTACACGGGGTGCACGAGCACGAAGAGAAAGTGAAGGCGCAAGCCGACGGTGCCATCAAGACAAAGGTGCAGTGGTCGGTGGCAATGAAGCGTGCCAAGCTCAAGGGCATGGCCGAAGGGCCGCTGAAGCAGTTGACGCAGGCCTTGGAAAAGGTCAAAGCGCAAATTCGGGCGCGGGTTGAACATCCGTTTCATGTGGTGAAGAAGCTGTTCAACCACAAGAAGGCTCGCTATCGGGGTCTGGCTAAAAACGGTGCGCAGTACGATACCTTGTTTGCGCTGGGCAACTAGGTGATTACAAAAAAAGCGTTGGTGCAATCAATGGAGAACTCCGGCTGCGAGGCGGCATAGAGCGCCAAAACGGTGGCGAAAGCCCCGCAAACGTGAAAATTATCAGTGGCGGGCAAATCTGGTATCTCTATGCAACAGGGGGCTTAATGCCAGAGAACTGGTCTATTCAATATCGTGTTGTCGATACTTAACATGATCGCGTAGATCACGCCATCCCCCGCCGATTCCAGCGATCACGAAGCCTTTGGGCGAAGCCAAGACCATGTGAATGGTCAGCGCAGAAGACGGTTGGATAGCGCGTAACCAACGCCTTGAAATCAGGAACGACGCCAATCAACACCCGCTGCAATGCATCGTCCGCTAATCCCACTCCCCAAAGAGTCCGCTGCACCACGGTCACCCCGCCTTGCAGGGCAATTAGCTCAATCACGGTCCTGAGGGGACTTGCTTGCACCATAGTTGGGCCATAGCACCGCGCAATGATAAAGAGCACTTGCGCTTCTGCTGCCTTCTTCATCGAGGAGATAGGGGGGCGGGCAAAGAGTCTATGAAAAAACGGCTGAATGGTAGGCGACCAGACGCTCAGGGTCCGTCGGCGCGCGGCAACGGCTTCAACCAGTCTTAGGTTGGCCGAGGCGACATCCGCTGCACTGAATGACTGAGTAGACTGATGCATTCTTCCCCCCCTGTTGGAGCGTATCTAAAATGCTGGTATTTTGGCATTCGAACCACACCGCATATATTAATACGGTAAGCTAATGAATGACGAGTTAAACGTTAATACAGTAACTAGTGTAGGGTATTTTCTCTTATGTGAGAGTCATTTTCCATGCCTCCTTGTCTGCGGTTCGATGGCGCGAAACGTCGCCGTCAAGCGACATTCTGAAAGTGGGCCAGTATCTCCTGGCCGCGTTGCGAACAGCGCTCAGCCAGCCCGAGCATCAACCCATCAACCGGCTGATGCTCGGCGCCGCGGAGGTACGCATTCGAAATGCATGCCGGACATGTGTCGCCGAATTAAGCCGCTGCCACGTAGCGACGGAAGGTTCTGGGCGCGTTGCGGGATGTCAAGACTTCACTCGTTTCTTACGCGCAGTCCAGGGAGTACAAGGAGAGGCTTCCTGCTGATCGGGACGCCATGAATATCGAGATGCAGCTCTTTCGGCTGTGTCTCGATGAGTTCCTCCCTGTGGTTGACGCTAAACACTCTCTGTGTGCAACTGATGATGAATTGGCGCAAAGCAACCATGACATAGCACTTTCGCTCATTGCTTTCTACAATGCGCAGCTCGCGGCTGGCTGGCCGGAGATACGCCTTATATATCCAAGGCGCACGGTGTTCATATTGGGGCCAGCCTCCACTACGTCCATCGCCCAGGTCGACGTCGTCGTCGCCTCAAGTAACAGAAGCGATGTTTCCAAAGAGCTTCGAGCGCTGTTAATGCAAGACGGCTAACCTCAACCACTGAGGCAAGTGGGCGGAGGAGTTAGCCACCCCAATCATCGACGAGATTTTTAGGAGTTGATTACGCCGCTCCGGTACGCCCCTACTGCGTTCACTGCGCCGCCGCATTTGACGAGCGCTGCCGTGAAAATCAACTCGCACCGTGAGACAGCATGCATGTCCCGTGCCACCACAGCGACACCGCTCACATCCATCTTCCAGGTCTTGCAGCGACACGAGTTGCACCCGACACCTTGGATCGTGCGCTGCGAGACTTTAGCGATGTAAGAATTCTGCTCTCGGCGTAGGCGTCCCTGCAACATGCGCATACTGGAACGTGGGCATCGCTTTGATCGCGTCTCGCGTGGCACCGGCAAGTGTCAGCTTGCCTTTCACGAAGTCGAGTTGGTCAATCGGAATTGCAACGTCATGCTGTGCAACGCCGGCAAACTGGTGCGCAGCGACGATGGCAAACGAAGCTGATCTATCGGGCGCAATAATGATGTCATGTACTACACCAATCTGTTCGCCGTCGTCGTTGACTACCGGTTTGCCAAGAAACCCCTTCTTTACACTCCAGCCCCGTACAATAAGCTCGGTCTCACTCACACTGATACCTAACGGCTGTGAGCCGGCAACCTGAGCGCTCGCCCGAATGCAGGCGACACCTAGTGTGGACGTCAATAGGAGGGTCATCACAAGTTTTGATTTCGTCATCTTCGTTCTTCCGGGTTGGTAAAAAATAGAAGCCTCAAGATCATAAATTTGAGCCGATCCCGTTTGGGATCCCGTCGCGCATCCCGCCCGCGACAAGCAGCGCAGCCGTAGGCACGCAGTTCGTCCCTAGGACCTGCGCCGCAGCAGACGGGTTTTCGCCGCGTCCTTCAAACCTGACCGATCGTGTCACTTAGATGCTGGCCGTTGGTCGAGCTGCCAGATGATTTGCTTGAGCACATCGGAGCGCCTTGACCGATGGCCGTGAACGGTTCGTCAGACAAACAACGCAAGCTCCAGAAAGTTGCTCACCCTCGTACATGGACGAGGGCGGGCCCTCACCCAGCCGGATTAAATTAACGCTGTCCCTTGATTAATAGAAAGAAATTAAGTTAGTTATCCTTGATTAACCTCGTTTCGAGAACGGAAAACATGCGATTTTCGTGGATGTTCTCTCGGGGACATCGGATGATCGGCAGCTTGTCAGCCTCCGATCGTCACACAACGGGGCCGCTCGGATGCTCGAAACTAGACGTTGGAACCTCGGCACTCGTAGTATCGATCATCAAGACAACGAGCACTGAGGCCCCCGAAACGGCGCCTTAGCACGCGTTTGCCATTCGGCCGGTAGCGGGAACATCAAAAGCTTTCAAAATCACCGCGCTCATCGTACAGGCAGGATTGGAGTATCGCTGTTCAAGGCAGTAATTTTTGCCGCTCAAAACTTCCTGAATTCTCTTCACTGTCACCCCCCTGAAAGGAATCGACAACGCTTGCAAGCCAAAGGAGTACGGCACCGAGATCGGCGAGCTACCAACCTTTACGGTCAGCCCGACCGCACCACTGAACCCCACGCAGGTGGACGTCGGAACAGCCGACGCGCTGCGCTGGTTAGAACATAGACGAGCCCTGCGCTGCGTGCGGCCAGCAGGCGCACTCAAACGTGCAAACGAGTTGTCGTCGCGCAAGCTTTCAACCGGGACAGCAAGCGCGTTGTGCCAATCACAGAAATCTTCGACAAGAGATGCATCAAAAAAACTGAGACCAAGTCTATCGATGGTGTTTCTCGGAGTCCTTGTTGAAGTCCTTAATCTTTCTTAAAAAATAACGGCGTGATAGGCCGCGGTGCGGAACGGCGCGACAGCCGCCTCAGAATATTTAACACTCTCTGCAGGACTTGGCGAGGTTCATACATGGGTAACACGCGCGGCGCCGGATAAGGTGACGATGGTCGATAGTGGCGACCCATTTTTCTCAGTCGTGTATGGTGCTTACATGAATCGATCTGATAGCGCGGCAGCGAAGCTGCCTGAACCTGAGCGGTCAGGACTTGGCGGTTCGGGCGTTGGCGGGATCCCGGACGATCAGCGCACTGGCCGCTCAACACGGCGTGAGCCGCAAGTTCGACTATGCGCAAACGGACAGGGCCCGCGCCGCGCTGGAAGACGCGTTCGCATCTGCGGTGCCGGAGGATGAAGTGCTGTCGAGTTGCCGGTCAGCAAGCGGTGGCTGCGCCAGGTGACACTCGCGCTGATGCTGATCTGCCGCAGCTCGTGTCGCGGCGAGGCGAAGATCATGCGCGACCTGCTGGGCGTGTCCACGAGTGTGGGCCAGGTGCACGACGTGCAGCAATGGGCCGCGCGGCAAGCGGGCGCGCTCAACCGAGCGCAGGACCTGCTGGCATTCGGATGGGCTTGCACGACAAGATCTTCCAGGGCTCGCGAACGGTGCTGGCCGGCGTCGATGCCGGGTCGACCTACTTTTATTTGCTGGCGGCCGAGGCCCGTCGCGACGGCGACACCTTGGGGGTGCACCTGCTCGACGCGGCGCGACAGGGACTGGGACCCGAGTACACGATTACCGACGCCGGCCAGGGCCTGCGCGCGGGGCAGAAGGCCGCCTGGGGTGACACGCCGTGCCATGGCGATGTGTTTCACATTCAGCAACAGTGCGAGACGCTCGCCAACACGCTGGGCAGCCTCGCCCGCGGCGCTCCGTAGCGGCGCGAGAAGCTGAAAGTCAAGATCAACAAGGCACTCGCGCGGGGGCGCGCCGGAGGCCTCGCGGCCGAACTGGGGCGGGCCAAGTGAAGCGCAGGCGCATCACTTGGCCCGCGACATCCGCCCGCTGACTGAATGGCTCCGTCATGACATCCTGTCGCTGGCAGGGCCGCCACTCGCCACGCACGAGGCGCTGTTCGATTTCATCGTCGAGCAACTGCGTGAGCGCATACCGCTGGATGCACGCCGCATCCGCCGGGTGCGCATTGCGCTGCAGAACCAGCGCGATGACCTGCTGGCGTTCGCCGGCGTGCTCGTTGCGAAACTCGCCACCATCGCTCAGGCCGCGAACGTACCCGGCGATCTCGTGCTCGCCGCGTGCTTTCTGCACTGCAATCTCACCGCCTCGCCGGCGCACTGACACGGATGGGGCCGCCTGCGATCCCAACTGGGGCCAGTTCCACTCCGTCTTCACCGCTGTGGCGCAGGTCATGGACCACATGCCGCGCAGCGGTTCGCTGGTGGAAAACCTTAACTCGCGGCTGCGCAACTACTTCACGATGCGGCGCCATCTGGATACCCATTATCTCGACCAGCTGTGCTTCTTCCTGAACCAACGACGCTTCATGCGCAGCCGCGGGGTCGAGCGTCAAGATAAGAGCCGTGTGAGTTGATGACGGGGAGGGACCACCCGCACTGGCTCATGATGTTGGAAGTCGGAGCGCTTCAACCGCAGCAGGGCTGAGCCCCGGAGGTCAATACCCAATACCTCCAATTAAATCGGATTGCTATCATTCCGCCGCTCTACGGGCGATCCGGATCAGCTCGTCCGCGTTACCCAGAATCGGCGATTTTCGAACCACGCCGCAAACGTGAGTTATGAGTGCGCGGGGTCTTCGGTGTCAAGGTCGCAACGATAGCGGCGGACAGGGCCAGCGGAGCCGGCTTCACTCGGGTTGCGATTCGACTTCCACACGCTACTACTGGGCTCGTAGCCTTTATACCCGTAACCGGATTCTCGCCATTGATCAAGCACCTCGTCTATATCAGTTGCCCCGGCACTCAACATAGCCGTACTAACTCGATAAGCGTCGGATTCATCAGGCAAGACGACACAAAGCAGCGTTCCGCCCCGACGGATACCTTCATTGAAATGTTCGACCTCGTTTGGCCTTTCTTCTCGACCGAACACGCGTGAGAAAAAGCGTTCCAGTCGGTCCGTTTCAAGCGATCCGGCAAGCTTATCCTGTGTCTTGCGATCAGAGCGATGTCCGGTGGGACCTGTGTGGATCTCAATACCTGCTGGTTTGACGCCTATTGCGAGAAGGGCCGACTTTGCGTCGACAGCTAGCGAAAGGGTATCGAAGAGGCTAACAAGGATTTGTGACATGCGGGCTCCGCTTGCTTAGCATGTGCGAGTTCGCCGCGAAGGCGACTATTTTTCGGAAAACCTGCATCACGTGGGGCTCTATAGGAGCCTTAAAAGCAGATTACTCCCCACGCTACTCTTGAGCAACCGGAGTTTCACGGCGCGCCATCAGCTGGCCATCCGCCACCCAGCGCCTAGTGTAGAGCGACGAGCGCAAGTGCGGTGCCGCGGTCGCCTTGCGCGAGCTTGTCATCGCCAGCGTATAGATAGCGTTCGTCGTCAGCAGGAGGTATATCGTGGACTACAGCGCCATCGTCGTTCGGTCGACAAGAGCGAATGGAATGTTGTTCTGAACGTCGCGCCGTTAACAGCAGCGCTTCGCATGGTGCAGGCTATCCTACTAAAATTCTCATTCAAGCGCGGCGGCCAGCTTTTTCGGCTTCCGGGCGATGTTGGGGCCTACCGACGTCATGCTTGCTTGAGTACCTGTTCTTTAGCATCCTGGATTTGTGAAGGACCAGGGGCCGGCAACTGCGCGAGGAAGTCACGTAACGTTCTGTCACCCTTTCGATGTTTAGGAATTGTTTTCAGCTACTCGAAAAATCCATCAACGCACCTCCTTTTTCACTGCAGCACACGCGGTGTGCGACCTCGATGCAAGCTGCGGGGATTAATTCGGTGAAACGTTGGCGGGCGTGCGCGAAGGCCGCGCGGGATATCGAATTGCGTTCGCTGTCGGTACCCCGGGCGACCGGCACCGGATTTCACACGCTAAAGCGTCTACTGTGTCGCATAGAGATTTTTCAATCGCTGGATGACGTCGATGTTGAGCAGTTGCAAGCCGCGCTGACCTGCCACGAATTCGAACCGGGCGACACCCTCTACGCGTCCGCCGACGCAAAGGGCGGCAACGCGCTGCACATAATGGCGAGTGGTGTGGCCAGGGTCATGCTCCCGCGTAACGGCTAGGAGGTAGAACTGCGCCGCATGGCGCCGGGTGATTCGATCGGGCAATCCAGGATTCTTGCTGGGCTGACATTCGGGGTCACGGTCAAGGCCGCCACGCGCGTGGTGGTCTTCCGTCTCACCAAGGAGGCAATGAGCGGGGTGCTCGAGCGCCATCCTGACGTTGCGCGCAAGATATTGGGGTTGCCCACCGAGCAGCGTGCATCGGAAGCGACGCTGCCCGCCGATCCGGTCCCCGATGACCACGCAAGCGGCGGCGTGATCGAATGGCTGCGCGAGGGCGTGCATCGACTGCACAACCTCGCGCATTAGCGACGCCGGTCTTCAGATCGTTTAAGGAGGCGCAAAGGACTTTTAGCGCGCGGGACCGTACGCTAGAAATGTGGCGATCACGGTGGATATCGCCCATTTCCATTTACGCCCCTCCTTAATTAAAAAGGTAGAACACATGCCAATCCTTACCACTTCCGACGGTACCGAGCTGTACTACAAGGACTGGGGCGCCGGTCGGCCGATCATCCTGATTCATGGATGGCCGCTCAACGCCGACATGTGGGAATACCAGATGCACTATCTGGCATCGAACGGTTACCGGGTCATCGCGTATGACCGCCGCGGCTTTGGCCGCTCGAGCCAGCCCTGGAGGGGATATGACTACGACACGTTCGCGGATGACCTGAACGAACTCATCGAAGCGCTCGAGCTGCGTGATGTCATGCTCGCCGGCTTCTCCATGGGTGGCGGCGAAGTGGCGCGATACATCGGCCGGTATGGATCGAAGCGCATCGCGAAAGCGGCGCTGGTCAGCGCGGTCACCCCGCTGATGATCCGACGCGACGACCATCCCGAAGGCATGGCGTCGGAAATTTTCGATGGCATTCGCGCCGGCGTGCTGAACGATCGCCCCGATTTCCTCGACAAGTTCGGTCCGCTCTTTACCGGCAGCGATCAGGAAGGCTCCGCCATCACCCAGCCGATGCTCGACTGGACGCTCGCCATGGGACTTCAGGCAAGCATCAAGGCAACGCTTGATAGCGTCGGCGCGTTTTCGGAAACGGACTTTCGTCCGGACCTCACGCGGTTCGATATCCCCACGCTCGTCATTCACGGCAGCGGCGATGCGGTCGTGAGCTTCGATGTCACCGGCAAGGCCGCGGCGGCACTGATTCCTGGCGCGCAGTTCCTGGTCTATGTGGGAGCGCCGCACGCGCTTTATGTCACGCATAAGGATCGCCTGAACGAAGACCTGTTGGCGTTCGCCAAGTCTTAACTCCTGTCCGTCTGCACATAAAACATCGGGATCGTTTTTGAGGAGGCAAAAGATGAGCAAGGTCGTTGCGGGGATCGCAGTGCCCGACAGTGCGATGGCACACACGGCGACCAAGCTAGTCGATGCACCGCGTCAATCCGAAGTGCCGCCGGGTCAATTACTGCGGCCCCATTCTTGGGTCCGACTAGCCGGATTAGCGGCGATAAGGGTATTGACATTACCCGGCGGCCGCAGTCGCGGCCGCTTCAACACTAAAGGCACGATCATGTCTTTCCTAACTTCGTTGGGGGATGGTTTCGCCGTCGGCCTGTTGTACTGGTTGTTGAAGGTTCAGTCGCCCGCACCGCCGCTCATCGCGCTGGCAGGTCTGCTTGGCATGGTGCTGGGCGAACATGCGATTCCCCCGGTGCGGGCCCAGTCCGTGACGTCGACATCGGCCGCGCATGGGCCCTCCCACGTCAAACTCGCTGTCGCTAAAGCCGACACCGCCGGCCAAAAAGAGACGCGATGACGTCTCCCCAAGAAGACACCTTGCTTGCCCTGATTGCGGGCTTCGTGGATACGCTTGGCTTCGTTGCTTTATTTGGACTTTTTACTGCGCATGTCACCGGCAACTTAGTGCTGATCGGCGCGGATCTGGCGGGTTATGGTACCGGCGTGTTGGTCAAGTTGCTTGCGCAATGCCTTCATCCTCGGCATTGCGCTAAGCAGCCTGGTGGTCAAGAGCGTGCATCGCCGGCGCGGTGTGCGGGCGGCTCGCATGCTGTATTTGTTGCAGACGGTTCTGCTCGCAGTATTCCTCGCGGCGGGACTGCAGGCCGTGCGGACCACTACTGTCGACTCGCCGTGGGTGCTGGCTACAGGCGCGCTCGGCGCGACCGCGATGGGAGTGCAGAACGCGCATGCCCGACTCGTCAAACGGGCGGGAATCTCGACCACCGTGATGACCGGAAACGTTATGCAGGCCGTGCTCGATGGCATCGACCTGAGGTTCGGCGGCAGCTACGAACCTGCAGAAAAGCGCGTTGTCCGCGAACGCTTCATGGCGAGGTTGCCCGCGTTGCTCGGCTTTGCGATCGGTGCAACTGGCGGCGCGCTCTCCCATGCGCGCGTGTCGCTATGGGCCCTCCTGTTGCCGCTCGCGCTGCTGCTTTTTATGGCCTGGCGCGCGGGCAGGCCATCAATGACAACCACACCTTGACGTGAATCCGGGACCGGCAACATATCCAATTGTTTAATTTTATGTTCAGGAAATGCAATGTCAAACCGATTACTTTCTCGAAGACCAGGAGTGCGAGCGGCTAGACGGCACTGGTGGAATTCCCGGGTGGCTATATCGCAGAAATTCATGACTATGACCAATAAGGAGGCCGCCACGAAAGCGACCCGCCACACGCGACTGAAAGCACTGCGCATATGGGCGATGAGTGCCGGCTTTGTCATCGCGGCGCCGGTCTCGGCCGCCGACACCGCCACGGGCAGCGCCGCGAACACAAATGCCACGCCGCCAACTCCCACGACGGCATCGTGCGCGCGTCCTGCCATTCTCTTCAATCGATGGCAGGAAGACTGGGGCGTTCTCGCGAACCCGTGCGTGCCTTCGGCGCCGCTTGACTCGCTCAAATATATCCCGCTCTTTGGCAATCCGGAAGCGTATATCTCGCTGGGAGCGGTGTGGCGCGAACGCCTCGAGATCAACGACGCGCCGCTGTTCGGCACCGGCACGGGGCGCGACGACACCTATTTGCTGCAGCGCCTCGAAGTCCACGCCGATGTCCGCCTCGGCCCGCACGTGCAGTTCTTCACGCAGTTTGAAGACGCGCGTCCGTTCGGCAAAGACAGCGTCACGCCCGTTGATAAAAACCCACTCGACCTGCGCCAGGCATTCGTCGCGGTGACCGAGCCGTTGGGTCCGGGACAGATCAAGGTGCGCGTGGGCCGTCAGGAAATGGCCTTCGACTTGCAGCGCTTCATCTCGGTTCGCGACGGCCCGAACGTGCGCCAGGCGTTCGACGCCATTTGGGCCGATTACGAGACCGGACCGTGGCGCTGGATCGCCTATGCGAGCCAGCCGGTGCAGTATCGCGACGTCGATTCCTTCGACGACATCTCGAACCGTCACCTGACCTTCAGCGGCGTGCGCGTGGAGCGTCAGGGCGTTGGTCCCGGCGATCTCTCAGCGTACTACTCGCGCTATAACCGCAGCAACGCGCGCTTCCTCGATGCCACCGGCGATGAACATCGCGATGTCTTCGACACCCGCTACGCCGGCAACGTGAAGCCGTTCGATTGGGACGTCGAGGGCATGTACCAGTCAGGACACGTGGGCAGCAAGACCATTGGCGCGTGGGCGGTCGGTTCGCTGGCCGGCTACACCTTGTCTACTCTCCCGTGGACGCCCCGCATCGGCATGCAGGTTGATGCCGCTTCCGGCGACAGTCACCCGGGCGACGGCCGCATCTCGACCTTCAATCCGCTGTTTCCCAATGGCTATTACTTCGCGCTCGCGGGTTACACGGGCTACACCAACCTGATACACGTCAAACCGTCCATCACGCTAAAACCCAGCAAGAAGCTGACCTTGCTGGCCGCGGTCGGCCTCCAGTGGCGCGAGACGACCGCCGACGCGGTTTATGCGCAAGGCTCGGCCGTTGTGCCGAACACGGCGGGGCACGGCGGCAGCTGGACCGGTTTCTACACGCAGGTGCGTGCCGACTGGCAGGGCGCCGCCAACCTCGCCACGGCCATCGAGGCCGTGCATTTTCAGGTAGGCGATGCCATTCGCGCAGCCGGCGGACGAAACGCCGACTATGTGGGAGTAGAAATGAAATTCGGCTGGTAACGGATGCTACCGGTTTTCTTAGTCCTAGATAAGTCAAGGTGGTGCCACTATGAGTCACGTCATTTCGTCCGATTCGACGCTGTATGCGCCGCTTCCTTCGCAACTCGAGTTCCCCTATTCATCGCTAGAGCACCGACAGCACCAGATTTTCCCGACGCTCTCCACACGCGAGATTGACAGTCTCCGCCGCTTCGCCACGCCTAAGTCGTTCAAGGCTGGCGAAATGATATTCGAGACTGGTCAAGTCGCGCTGGGCCTGTTCGTGCTGGTTCGCGGCCGCGTGCAGATCTATGTGCCCGACGCGCTCGGCAAGGCCACGGTCGTGACTGAGCACGAGGACGGCCACTTCATGGCCGAGATGGCGCAGTTATCCGGCAAGCCCGCGCTGATCAACGGCCGCGCGCTGACCGATGTCGAGACACTCGTGATGGCGCCTGACAAGCTGCGCGCGCTGATCGTCGCCGATGCCGAACTGGGCGAGCGCATCATGCGGGCGCTGATTCTGCGACGGCTGGGGCTGATCGAGCAGGGCCTCGGTCCGATCATCGTGGGGAACGGCAGCGAGCGTCGGGTGGTCGAGCTGCAAGGCTTCTTGAGGCGCAACGCGTATCCGGCAACCGTCATCGACGCTTGCACGGACTTGGAAGCTATGGCGTTGGTCCAGAGTCTCGGTGCCGGTCCCGCTGATTTCCCGCTCGTCTTCTGTCCTGATGGTTCGGTGCTGCGCGCGCCCGATGAAGCGCAGCTCGCGTCCTGCCTCGGATTGGTGCCGGCGTTCGAGGCGTCGCATGTCTACGATATTGCGATAGTCGGCGCCGGGCCGGCCGGTCTGGCCGCCGCAGTCTATGCGGCGACCGAAGGCTTGTCGGTGTCGGTGTTCGACCAACGAGCGCCGGGTGGGCAGGCGGGCGCGAGTTCGCGCATTGAAAATTATCTCGGCTTTCCGACCGGCATTTCCGGTCAGGCTCTGGCCGCGCGCGCGTTCCAGCAAGCGCTCAAGTTTGGCGTGCACCTCGCGATCCCCGGTAAAGTCGACGCCGTTCTTCCCGCGGATAACGCCTTCACGTTGTCCCTCGCTGATGGCCAGCACATCACGGCGCGCACCGTCGTGGTCGCGAGCGGCGCAGCGTACCGCAAGCCCCTGATCCAGGACTTCGAACGCTATGAAGGTCACGGCGTGTATTACTGGGCCTCTCAGATCGAGGGCAAGCTCGTGGCCGGGCAGGACATCGTGCTGGTCGGCGGCGGGAATTCGGCGGGACAGGCGATCGTGTTTCTCGCGAATTTTGCGCGCCGCGTGCGGGTCCTGATCCGCGGCGGCAGTCTCGAGTCGAGCATGTCGCGTTATCTGATCGATCGCATTCGTGCACTCGACAACGTCGAGATCGGCACCGAGTGTCAACTTCACGCGCTTGTCGGCGACGAGACAGGCTTGACCGAAGTCCTCATCCGTCGCGGCGAGTGCAAGGACGACGAGCATTTCGCGACGCGTCATCTGTTCCTGTTCATCGGCGCCGATCCAAAGACCGACTGGCTCGGAGGCAGCGGGGTGAAGCTCGACGAGCGGGGGTTTGTCGTGACGGGCGGGGCGAGCGATCTGCCTGGCACGACCAGGCAGTGGGGCGAGGGCGAATTCGCGTTGCGCACCAGCGTCCCCGGGGTCTTCGCGATCGGCGATGTGCGCTCGGGTTCGGCCAAACGCGTGGCCTCCGCCGTGGGCGACGGCGCAGCCGTGGTCAGCCAGATTCATGATTACCTCAGTCGGCGCGCCGTGTACGAAGCTGCGCGCAACAGCTTGCCGCAGCCTTAAGGACCTATTTCATGCAGCATATTCGACGCAACTACACGAAAACGACGACTTCAGCCGGCATCGCACTGGCGAGTTGGACGCTTGCGCTGACCGCATCTGGCAACGCGTTCGCGCAGAGCAACGTGACCTTGCAGGGCGTCATCGATAGCGGGGTGACCTACGTAAACAACCAGCATGGTGGCGCGGCCACACTTTTCGACAGTGGGATCTTGACCCCGACCACGCTGACCTTGAAAGGCAGCGAGGACCTGGGGGAGGGCAACAAAGCGTTATTCGAGCTGACGACGCAATTCGATTCTGGCAGCGGCGCGACTGTTCCGGGTGCCGGGCAGATATTTAACCGCACCGCCCTGGTCGGGCTTGCGAATGACCGACTCGGCTCACTGACTTTCGGCAACCAGTACGATTTTATGTTCGAAACGCTATCGCTTGGTCAGTATGATGGAGCGTTGCTGTTCGGCGGTCTCTATGATTTCCGTCAGGGTCCGTTCGCCGCGCTAGGCGTACCAGGCAATCCTACCGGCTCGTTCGATTTCGACCGCATGGCGGGTGGCACACGTGTGCCGAATGCGGTCAAATATCGCAGCCCGGAAATCTCTGGCCTTACTTTCGGTGTGCTATATGGATTCGGTGGTGTGCCCGGGTCTTTTTCGGCCGACTCGACCACCAGCTTTGGTGCGAACTATGCGAGCGGCCCCCTGGGCTTGGGTGCGGCGTATGTCGAAGTCAAATACCCACAACTGGGCAACGGTCACGACGGGATACGTAATTTCGGCTTTGGCGCACACTACAAGTTCGCGCGCGTCCTTGCGATGCTGCTTTACACTAATACCAAAAATACGGCGAGCGCCGCAAAGATCGATGTTTATAAGGGGGGTGTATTGTGGAGCATTTCAGGGCCGTGGGCATTGGGCCTCGACTACCAGTACATGAAAGGGAATGAGGTTCTGCAGGACAACCGCGCGCAGCAGGTCGCGACTGCGCTGCAATACAATTTTTCGAAGCGCACAACCGCCTACGCCGAGGTTGTCTTTCAGCGGGCGAGTGGTGACGCCGCTGTGACTCGGGCCTGGATTAATGGCTTGCTGCAGCCAGATGGCGCAGCAAGCAACCGTTCGCAGACACTCGCGCGCGTCGGTTTGCAGACCAAATTTTGACGCCGGCTGGGTTGTCATGCAAATTCAAACGGCGGCCCGGAAACTGCCGGATATCCAAATTGCATAACAACCCGCAAGATTTGTGTCCTCGTGTTTTTGTAAGAGCGGCTCTCCCTAAACGAAAGACTCGCGCCAACGGCATGAACCTCCCTGCGTAGACGCAACCGGTGCCAATGTGTTCCTGATCCGCTCCTCGACGCGGACAGCCGGATTTTGCGCGTAACTGGGGGTCTCTCTGAACCCGCGCATTCTTTGAGGGCCACCAGGCGCGAATCTCATCGTTGCGCGAGCAGTGATCCCTTAACGACGTTGAAGAGATTCAAGCGAGCCAACACTACATCGGAGATCTGGGTTGCAAAAATGGAAAAAACCAATGATTAGTTGCGCGGGCGATTTTCGAGTCGATTCCATTTTCAGCGAGAGATATCATGGGTAAGGTCGTACGCTGGGGGATCTATCTCGCGGGGCAGTTTGTCGGCTTGACGTGAAGATTTTGGCAAGGATAGTCTGGTTTCAGTTTCGGATAATTCCGCTTTGACTCGTTAGTTTTCCTGATGAGGCCAAACTTTGAATTATTTTTCACATCGACGTTTGCCGAACTTGTGCCCTGCGTGGAAAGCAGCGTCGAGGCCGCCGCATCGCTCTGTCTACTGGACGGCGAACCCTCTGCACGGGAAAATAATGTGAACAATCCCCAGAAAAAGCAAAAGACCATAAATTTGATGTACATAACAACTCCTTATGTGGTGTTGAGAGAAACCTGAAAAACGCACTTTGAAGATAATCCACCACTGCGTTTCGATTCTCAGCTAATCGCGGATACTAGCTTTCGACGTTCAATTCAAAGGTTTGAAGGCTCGAACAGCGTTGTGAATTTCGCCGTGATCGTTCTCGATTCCCGTTAGCGTTAGCCCGGCCACTATCGCGATGACTGTCTTTAAATTCAGATCAGCCGCTTCGTGCGTCTCAAGCAGATGCCGGAAGAACAAAATCGGGCTCTCGTCAGGAATACGCCTGTCCCAGCTATCCACTTAAGCAAGATGCACAGGAAACACTGACTGCTATGCTGCCGACTATGTCGTGGCGCACTTTATCTAGTCAAGGCCATGCATGGCGAGATCACGGTATTGCAGGAATCAATGAAGAACTGCGATTTCGATAGCTTACTTCCGGCCTTTCGGGTTGCCGATTGGATAGCTTGAGGTTGCCAAGGGAAAAACGTTCCGCTGAGTGGATAAAAACAGAAATGAACCGCGCCACCTTTGTTTTAAGAAACACATCTTATCCTCGATTTCAGAATATGCGTGGTGCTGGCAACGCAAGGTACCCTTGCTAAAACTCAAGCTGCCGACGCAGACTTTCTCCGGCCAACGGCATATCGCGTAAACGCTTTCCGCTCGCATCGAATAACGCATTGCCGAGCGCGCCCGCAGTCGGCCCCATCGAAGCTTCCGCAGCGCCTAGAAAAGGCGCCCCTGGACGATCGATCAAATGGACGTTCACGGTGCGTGGCACGGCGGAGAACCGCATGATCGGATAACTGCTCCAGTCGAAGCTGCGGATTCGCGTCTTGTCGAACTTCAGTTCTTCGTACAACGTCCAGCTCGCCGATTGAAGGACGCCGCCTTCGATCTGATTGCGAATGC
This sequence comes from Caballeronia sordidicola, assembly GCF_002220365.1. Taxonomy (GTDB): domain Bacteria; phylum Pseudomonadota; class Gammaproteobacteria; order Burkholderiales; family Burkholderiaceae; genus Caballeronia; species Caballeronia sordidicola_C. The sequence continues at coordinate 26,130 of NZ_MTHB01000184.1, forward strand.
CATCGGGATTGACGATTTGCCCAGAGTCCACCGCGACTTCGGCGTGCTCGAGAATCACCTGGCCGGTCTCCGGTACGACGGTAATCTCGACGGCTATAGCAACATAAGCCATTAGGTTCTTGTATTTGCCGAACGCGAAGCCGACGCCATGATTGGCCTTGCGAGGCGCTCGCGGCCAACCGAACATGTCGGCAGCAAGTTTGATGACGTCGCGTGCACGCGAATCCTGCATGTGCTTCATCCGGAACGCAACTGGATCGGCGCCGGCGGCAGCGCTCAACTCATCCATGAATGTTTCAATCGTGAAGACATTCATGTGCGCGCCGAGTGAGCGCATTGCCGATGTGTTCAGCGGCATGGTCGGCGAAAAATTGTTCATGACGTGCATGTTTGGCAGCGCGTACAGCGGAATCGCGTTACGGTCGCCGCCGCCCTCGGGTTGCACCATCGGCACCGAAGGCGATGACACGAACGGTTGCGCCAGCATCTGTGCCGGAATGAGCCGCCCGGCATTCACGATTCGCTCGTTGTGCGAACTGCTCCACAACGCATAATTCCAGTCGACGATGGCGCCGCCCGCGTCGAGTGAAGCACTGATCTCGGTGACCATGGCGGGCGTGTAGTGGTCCCACGTGTTCTCCTGTTCGCGCATCCATTGCACGCGAACCGGTTGCCCGTCCATCTCGCGCGCGATCAGCGCGGCGTGCGCGGCGACGTCGTCCGCCCCGTTGTGGCCGTAGCATCCCGATCCTTCGACGTGGACGCAGCGCACCTTGTCTTTGGGCAGTGAGAGCATTTCAGCGAGCCCGTCGCGCAGCGGATAGACCCCTTGCGAATGGGTCCAGACGGTCAGGGCGCCGTCCTTGAACAGCGCGACCGAGCAGGACGGTCCGATCGAGCCGTGCAGCATGTAACGCTTGCTGTATTTCGCGTTGAGCGTTTTGACCGGCGTGCCTGCCACGTTGTGCGTGTTGGCGATCTCGATGTGTTCGGTGGCGATCACCTTCAGATCGCGATGCACGGTGGCCGGGTCGGGCAGCGCGCGCCCAGCGCTCCATTTGCTTCCGGCTGCGAGCGCGCGTTGCGCCTGTACCGCTTGCCATTCACCTTTGGCAACCACGGCGAGCATGCTGCCGTTCCTGATCACCTTGACGACACCCGGCATTTTCAGAATCTCGGGTGTGTTGGTGTCCAACAGCTTCGCTTCATAGACGGGCGGCATCACGACGCGCGCGTGCAGCATGCCCGGCATCGTCATGTCCTGAACATAGCTCAGGCTACCGGTCACCTTGCCCGGAATATCCAGCCTCGGCAATGAGGTGCCGATCATGCTGAACGTCGCGGGGTCTTTCAATGGCGAGACCGGCAATGCCACGCGATGCAGATCTGCTGCGCCGACAGCCTGGCCGTAGGTCATGGTGCGGCCGTCCGGCGCTTTGATGATTGCGTTACGCGCGCTCAGCACGCTGCTGCTGACGCGGAAGTATTGGGCCGCCGCGTCGATCAGCAGGCCCCGTACCTGAGCGGAAGCGTTCAACAGCGCGCTGCCGCTGTCGGCAATCGTATGGCTGCCGGCCGTCAGCCCCTCGTCCGGCGAAGCGCCCGTGTCGGCGGTCAGAAACGTGATCAGCGAAGGCGCCATGTCCAGTTCTTCGGCCGCGATCTGCAACAGCGCAGTGCGCACGCCCGTGCCCAGTTCCACCTTGCCGGTGTAGACGGTCACCTTGCCCGCCGGATCTATCTTGATCCATGCATCGAGATACGGGTTGGTCTTCAGGCTGCCGGCCAGCGCTTCGGTCGCTTTGGCGACGTGCACCGCGGCGCCTTCGTCCGCGATCACTTCCTGCGCCATCGCCTTCACGCCGGGCAACAGACTGAAGCTCACGACGAGCGCGCCGGACATCATGAAGCGGCGCCGTCCGCCGTTGAAGTCGTCGTCTTTGACAATCATGGCGTGACTCCGTGGCTTGCCGCACTTGGCGGCGCGCCGGACGCGACATCGTGTGAGGGTAGATGCGCGACTTCGCGGATTGCGGCAAGGATGCGCGTATGGGTGCCACACCGGCAGAGGTTCGGCTCCATTTGATCGAGCAACTCCCGCTCGGTCGGGCGCGGATTGCGATCGAGTAGCGCCTGCGCGCGCATGATCATGCCGGCGATGCAGTACCCGCACTGGGCGGCTTGATGGTCGATAAACGACTTCTGCAGGGGGCCGGGATGCTCGGGCGTGCCGAGACTCTCAATCGTGCGAACGGCACGCGTGCCGATCGACGCCACGGGGATCAGACACGAGAACACGGCCTTGTCGCCCACGATGACCGTGCACGCGCCGCATTGTCCGAGTCCACAGCCGAACTTCGCGCCATGCAGTTGCAGGTCGTTGCGCAGCGCGTAAAGCAGCGGCGTCGACGGATCGATATCGAGTGTGTGCTGCACGCCATTGACGGTAAGGTTGATCATCGCGCGTCGTTCTCCTTTCTGACTTTGGCGACCGTATCTCCGACGTCCGTCCATGGGCCACGCTGCGAATACGCCGCGCGAATGTAGGAGGCCAGATCCGCGATCTGCTGGTCGCTATAGACTTCGCTGAAGGCCGGCATGTAGTTCATGCTGTCCTCGCCGTACCAGCCGTTGCCGCTTAGGATCATCTGGGCCGAGTTGCGTGGCGTCGCTGCATTGACGGCGGTACTGAAGGCCAATGTGGGGCGCTCGCCGATCGACTGCATCGGGGCGGCAGCGCCGTGACACTGCGCACACGACGCCGCGAACAGCAGTGCGCCGCGCTGTGCCTCCGGCGAGGTCGCGCCTTGCACCGATGCGTCCGCGGAGACGTTCGCGATAGCCGTTTGCGGCTTCTGAATCGACAGGATGTAGGTGGCAATCGCCTGCACGTCTTTTTCAGGGGCGGTGGCGAGATCGCGCGTAACGGGCAGCATTGGTCCAACCGCGGCGCCGTGTTCGCTGGCGCGGCCGCTGCGCAGATACGCCACGAGTTGCTCTTGGGTCCACGGTTTCGGTGCCGCGCCGAGTGCGTTGAGCGCGGGCGCTTCCCAACCGTCGACGATACCGCCGTCGAATGCGTGTCCCGACTTTTCACCGCCGATCATATTGAGCGGCGAATGACACGATGCACAGTGCCCGAGGCCATCCACCAGCAGCTTGCCGCGATTCCACCCGGCATCTTTCGACGCGTCCTCCTGCTGCTCGCCCGGGCGCAGGAACAATGCGTTCCAGAAAGCTAGCAACGGACGGAAGTTCAGCGGGAAGATCAACTCATTGGCCGGCGCGGTCGCGCTGACCGGTTCGCGGGTCATCAGATACGCATAGGCGGCCGACATGTCGCGATCGGACATCCGTGTAAAGTGAATATACGGAAACGCGGGATACAACAGATGCCCGTCGCGGGCGACGCCATGACGCACCGCGCGCGTGAACGCTTCGAGCGACCAGTTGCCGATACCGGTTTCAACATCGGGCGTGATATTGGTCGCGTAGATCGTGCCGAACGGCGTGGCGAGCGGCAGGCCACCCGCGAACGGTTTGCCGCCCTTCGCGGTATGACACACGATGCAGTCGCCGAGCGCCACGACGCGCGCGCCCGCGAGCCTCGTCTGCGAATCGAACGACGACGCCGCCGGAGGACTAACCGGTGCAATAGCGGGCTTCCACATCAACAGCAGCGCGCCGATCAGCGCGGCCACGACGACCACCCCGCCCAGCGTCAGCAGTCTAGACTTGCGAGTCATTCGCGCACCTGTCACTGAAGTCTTGAATCGAAATATTCGTGCGTTTCTCGGCGTGCGCGCAGTCGAGGAGATGCGTCATACCTGAGCAGTTCTGGCAGGTACGTTCTGGCCGGCGCTGTCGTCGAACGGGTAGTCAATATAGCCAGCATCGCCGCCGCCGTACCAGCCGGTCGACTTGGGCGACGCAAGCGCAGCTTGGGTTGCGATGCGCTCGACGAGATCAGGGTTGGCGATGAATTTGCGAGCGAACGCCACCAAGTCGGCATCGCCATGACCTATCAAGTCGTCGGCCTGGTCGATGGAAATGCCGCCGTTGACCATCAAGGTGCCAGAGTACGCCTTGCGCATGCGTTCGATGATGCGCGGCAGATCCGGCGCGCCGCTCCAGCCGTTCGAGTCCGCCGCATGGATGTAGGCGACACCGAATTCGCCGAGCATCTTGCCGACGTAGTCGTAGGTGCCGTCCGGGTCCATATCGCGTACGTTGTTGTAGTGCGCATACGGCGAGAGGCGCACGCCGACCCGGTCCAGCGGCACTACCGACCCGATCTCTGTGAGCATGTCGCGTAGGAAGTTGGCGCGGTTCGCGATCGAGCCGCCATACCGGTCGTCCCGCGTATTCGTGGTCGAAGACAGGAATTGATGCGGCAAATAGCCGTTTGCCGCATGAATTTCCACGCCATCAAACCCTGCGGCGATCGCGTTGACCGCGCCTTGCTTGAACGCACCAATCGTGAGATTCACTTCGTCGAGCGACATCGCACGCGACGATGTGGCATGAATCCGGGTGTAGTGGCCATTTTGCAATTGAGCCCACACCTGCAAGTGTTCGAGGTCATCATTCACGCCGGAAGGGGAGAGCGGCGCCTCGCCGCCGAGCAGTGCGAACGAGCTGACGCGTCCCCCATGCCACAACTGCATGAAGATGCGACCGCCGACTGCGTGGACTGTGCGCGTGATGTGACGCCAGCCGTCTATCTGCTCGAGCGTCATGATGCCTGGCGTGAGTTCGAAAGCCGCCGAAGCGGAACTGACATTCGTGGCCTCGGTGATGATCAGTCCCGCTGATGCACGCTGCGCATAGTACTCCGCCATCATTTCCGTCGGGCGGCCGCGCAACGGTGCGCGCGAGCGGGTCATGGGCGCCATCACCACACGGTTCGGCAAGCGCAATCCATGCAAGTCGTAGCCGTCGAGCAAAGGTGAAAGAGATGACATCATGGTTCCTTTCAAACGATTGACCGTCTGAAACCGCGTGACGATGCTGTTGAGCCTATCGCACACGTCACGAAAAATTCCTGAAGCCACGCTTAATTGTTATGAAATCGGACGGCCTGCCGTCTGGCCGCCCGCATGAAAAGTGATCGTCAAGCGTTGCGTGCGGCGTAGGGCCGGCCGATCGCGATATAGTGAGCCAATGCGATGACCGGGAAGACCGTGGCGATAGTCGCGATTAGCGGCCAGCCGCCATGCTCGTAGAGCGGGCTGGCAAGTGCCGAACCGAATGCACCGCCGACGAAGATGCTGGTCATATAGAGCGCGTTCAAACGGTTTCTGCTGGCTGCGTGCAATGCATAGATTTCGCGTTGGCCGAGCACCATGTTCATCTGCACGGCGAAGTCAAGCACGATGCCGGTCGCGATGAGTCCGAACACACCCCACGCCGGATGAATCAACGTGGGTGCAAAGGCGAGGGCGCCTACCACGAGTGCGATCAGCGTCGCGCTCACCGTATGGCCCGCGTCGGCCAAACGTCCAGCTATCGGCGCCGAGGTGGCCCCGATAGCACCGATCAGTGCGAAGATCGCGATAGCGTTCTGCGAAAGCTCGAACCGCCGCGTCAACTCGATGGGGATCGCGGTCCAAAAGAGGCTGAACGAAGCGAACATCAGGGCCTGATACAACGAGCGGTGACGCAGTATCGGCATGGTGCGGACCAAATCGCCGAGCGAGCCAATCAGTTTGGAGTAGGTGGCCTTGTGATCCGGCTGGCGGCGCGGAATGGTCAACGCGAGCACGCTCGTGACGACGGCCATCAGCACCGACGCGGAACCAAACACGACGCGCCAGCCGAAAGTCCCGGCCACCACGCTGGAGATCGGTCGGGAGAGAAGAATGCCGAGCAGCAGCCCGCTCATGATTGTGCCGACCACTTTGCCGCGCGACTCGTCCGGCGCAAGATGCGCGGCGAGCGGGATCAGAATCTGCACGGCGACCGAACTGAAGCCGATCAGCAGCGAGATCGCCAGAAACCAGCCCGGTTGATGCACAAACGTCGCGGCGGCGAGACTCGCGATCGATACGAGCGCGGTGGTGATCATCAGCTTGCGGTTCTCCAGCAGGTCGCCCAACGGGACCAGGAAGAACAGGCCGAACGCATAGCCAATCTGCGTGAGTGACACGATCAGGCTGGCGGTGCCGCCGGACATGTGGATCGCCGGTGCGATCAATTCGGTGATCGGTTGCGCGTAGTACAGATTCGCGACAATGGCCCCGCAGCAGAACGCAAACAGCGCGATTAGTCCACGTGTCAATTTGACGGGGCTTGCGCCGCTCGTAGTCGTGGATGCTTGGGTTGACATGGCACCTCCCTGAAAGAAACGAAAAAATGTGCGCTCAGCGGGCGATGCTCATCAGTCGGTCGCCGAGTGAAATGCCCAGATCGGTCATCAGCCTGCCGCGTTGTAACTGCTGGTTTTCCCAACGCGTGAGTGCTGAATCGATCGTCACGCCGCCCGGCTGGTGGGATGACAACGCAAGCGCTAAGGCGTGGGCATTAGCCGCGGCCTTTGCGGTGCTGCCCGCCGTATGAGGACGCGGAACAGATGCGGCATCGCCGAGCAGCACCGCGCGGCCGAACACCATCCTCGGCGAGCGCAGGTCGACGATCGGCTGCATGAACGGATCTTCGGTGGCATCCACAAGCGCGCGAAACGTTGGCGCGAGCAGTGCCTGGGCGTCGCTACGCAGTGTTGCGATATCGGCGGTCTTGGTCGCGCCCGGCGGCAACGAAAATGCGCGTGCCATGCCGTGACGGTCAACCAGCAACTCGTTGAGCCTGTTACGGCTGTATTTGCGATACCACACCCAGTTCCAGCGACGTTCACCGGCTGCGGTCGAGTCGTGCTCGCCCGGAATCAGATAGGCGAGCGCGGAATGCTCCTGGCCTTGCTGGAAAGTGAACCGGTTACGCAGCGTGTTCGCTTCGCGCAGCGGCAAATCGTGTTCCTCTACTAGTCCGCGCCACGCGACGTAACCCGCATAGGCCGGGACCACCTCGGGGAGCAACCGCCGTCTGAGGGTGGAGCGGATGCCGTCGGCACCGATCAGCAAATCTGTCCGCTCGCTACGGCCACTCTCGAATTGCGCGACGATCTGCTCGCCCTCCATGCGGAAATTGATAAAGGTCTCGCCCGCATGCACGGACTTCGCGGGCAGCGCATCTTTCATTGCGCGGTACAGCAGGCTCCACGACGTCTGCATCTGCGGCATATAGAGTTGTTCGACGCGGTTGTCGTCGCGGTCCAGGTAGATGCGCTCACCTGAAGCCACGCCAGGCGGATCCGGCAACACGACGCCGGCGAAGTGGAGCGCATCCAGCACATCCGGCTGCAACACAATGCCGCCGCCGCGGCTGTCGAGTTGGTTCGACGACGTTTCGAACAGGTCGACCTGCCAGCCGGCCGCCCGCAAGGTCGTGGCCGTGAACAGTCCACCGAGTGAACCGCCGATTACGACCGCACGAGGGTGTTCAAGGGCGCTCATGCTGCCTTCCTTTGCGCGGCCGAACGCAGGGCGTGTCTAAAGACGGCGGGCGGCTGTGCGCCACTGATCGCATTGCCATCGATCACGACGGCGGGCACCGCTTGAACACCGAGCTTGTCCGCCCGGTCGCGCGCCACGTCGATCTCCGGATTGCCGGCCGCGGACAGCAGATACGCGCCCACTTCACCGGCATCGAGCGCGTGCTCGGCTGCGATCGCGACCAGCGTGTCGAGTGAACCGATATCGCGGCCTTCAGCGAAATAGGCGGTGTAGATGGCTCGATACAGCGCGGCAGTCGTGCGCGGCTCAGCGCGGCTTGGCGCAAGCTGCATCAGACGATGCGCAAGGCGCGTATTCGGGGTGCGCAGGACCTTGTCATAGTTGAATGGGGTGCCTGCCGCTAGACCGGCGGCCGTCATCTGTGCAGCCATGAGTTGCGAACGCGCCCAACTGCCGAACTTGTGGGTCCGATAGGCGCGCCGCTCCTGGCCTTCCACCGGCATCGACGGATTCAGCCCGAACGGCACATAGCGCATCGACACAGCCGCGTCGACGCCGGAGTCCGCCAGCGCCGCGGCAAGATTGCGTTGGCCGATCCAGCACCACGGACAACTAAAGTCGTAATGAATCTCGACTTGAATGGCTTGCATGTTGCACCCCTCACTAAGTAACGGATGCAGCTTATCCGTTGCGTTAAATTTAGAGAATCGGGTTAAAATGCAACCCCGCGTTGCAATATTCGCAACCAAAACGTCGCTGAGACCGAGCATGGACAAATTCCTCGCCGTCAAAACGTTGCTGGAAGTGGCTGACGCCGGTGGCTTTTCAAAGGCCGCACAACGTCTCGGGGTGGCCACCTCCTCGGTTACGCGCTTGATGGATGCACTGGAAGCCTCCCTTGGTACGGCGCTGCTGACCCGTACGCCCAGACAGGTCACCCTCACGGACGCCGGCATCGCATATGTCGAGCAGGTCGGCAAACTGCTCGACGATCTCGCCGAGGCGGACGAGAGCGTCTTCGACAGCGGCGCGTCGCCGGTCGGCTCGCTCAGAATCTCGGTGCCGTCCACCTACAGCCGCTTGCGGCTCGCACCGCACCTCGCGGCTTTCCTCTCGGAGAATCCGCGCGTCTTCCTGGATGTCGTCGTCGCCGATCACTTCGTCGACCTCGCGCTGGACCGGATCGACGTCGCGATCCGGATCGGCCGTCCGGACCGCGACGCCAACCTGATTGTCAAAAAGCTGGCCGACAATCCGCGCCACGTCGTTGCAAGCCACGACTACCTCGAACGGGCCGGCATCCCTGAGACTCCGCTGGCGCTCGATGCGCACGACTGTCTTCGCGTCGCGTACGGCGGCGGCTATCGCACGCGCCAGATCTGGACCTTCCGTCGCGAGCATGTGGAGCAGCGGGTCGAGGTGCGTGGTCATCTGCTGTCGAACAGTCTCGACATCCTGCTCGAGGCGGTGATGGCGGGACGCGGCATTGCGTTGCTGCCCGAATGGCAGGTCGCCACCGAAATTCGAGCGGGACGCCTGATGCGCCTGTTCGAACATTTCGACGCGAGGCCTCATCAAGGCGACGCTGTCGTCTACGCCGCGTATCTGTCCAATCGACGTCACTCCAGCAAAGTACGCGCACTGGTTCAGTTTCTCGAAACGCGACTTCTCGCATCGCTCGAAGGCTGAACGGCGACCTCCCACGTTTGACTGGCGTTCGCCCCTCTCGACGTGCGCGCGGGGGCATGTCGTGGCTTGTGCGGCCACTCCCTACAAGCCCGTACACCCCCTACACCACACGCCTTTACGCGACCCGTCCGGATTCGAACAGGAACCACACGCGTTGCTCCGCTTCGTCGATCCAGTTTTCAAGCACGCTCGCCGTGGCGACATCGCCGTACTCGTCGCATAGCGCATGCGTTGCGCGCATGTAGCCGGCGAGCGCCAGATTGTCCTCCCGCAACTCTGCGAGCATGTCGCCCGGTGTCACGAATTGTGCATCGTTGTCCAGAATGCGCTGCAGTCTGGTGATCTGGCCAGTCGAGTGCAGGGTCTTGCCGCCGAGCTTGCGCGCGCGTTCCGCGATTGGATCGGTCATCGCAAAGATCTGGTCGGACTGGTCATCGAGCAGCAGGTGATAGTCGCGGAAGTAGGGCCCCGACATGTGCCAATGGAAGTTCTTCGTTTTGAGATAAATCGCGAACACGTCGGCAAGCAGCGTCGTCAACGCCGCGGCAATGTCGCGCGTCGCGTCCGCGCTCAGGCTAGTCGGTGTTTTTAGCGACGCCGCGCGATGGGCTGCTGCTTTGAGTTCGTCTTTCATGGCGATTCCTTTTGAGTGACACTCGGGGCAATGGATGTTCCTTAATCCGGCAGAACAAGTGTAGGAACGCCGCGTACATTAAGTCACTGAGAAAATATGAATTCTTCTGAGAAGGGCGTCCACTAGGCATCGGTGGGGCTTTCCTGTTGTCATTTGCTTAAGAACTATTAAGGGTTTCCACAAGGACGCTGGGGAAGGCGGTTGATAGACTGAATCCCAGTTTTTCTCTCGCTTCAAGCGAGTGCGCGCGTCTCCCCGTGTTCACCAAACCTTAAGGATGTACAAAGCCATGGCAAATCCGAAACTCGAAGTCCTCACGCCTGCAAACTCGCAGATCATCTTCATCGACCAGCAGCCGCAAATGGCTTTCGGGGTCCAGTCCATCGACCGTCAAGTACTTAAGAACAACGTAGTAGGACTCGCGAAAGCAGCGCGGGTGTTTAACATTCCCACGACCATTACGACAGTCGAATCCGAGAGTTTTTCGGGCTATACGTATCCTGAATTGCTGGACGTGTTCCCGGATCACAAAGTGCTCGAACGCACGTCCATGAATTCGTGGGATGACCAGAAGGTTCGTGACTCGCTTGCCGCCAATGGTCGGAAAAAGG
>NZ_MTHB01000233.1 GCF_002220365.1 Caballeronia sordidicola
GTCAGAACCCGTGTACGGAGAAGGAGGGGTTCACACATCCGTGGCTCTGGCGAGCACCGTGCTTTTGGGGCACCTATGAATGGAAACTGCACGCTGTGGACACTTAGGGTAGCGTGGTTTGAAAGCGTTTTCTTTGCTTCGTTTCTTTGTCGCTAAGGACCAAGAAATGACGCGCCGCCACGCGCAGTGGCTAATAGTGCTAAAGAAATGAGCCAACTCAAGCAGACCACTAAGGCTGAAAGCAGCAACCCGGCAATGACTCCGACCGCTAACGCAGGAACCTAGCACCCCGGCACTAACCCCGACCGCTAACCCAAGAACCTGGCACCCCGGCACCGGCACCAACCACCCGCACTGGCAACCCTCCCGGTTCACCGGCGCGAGCGAAAAACCTGAAAAATTATTGCCGCTCAATTGCCGGTGGTGCCCACGTTCCATTCCAAGCGTCAGGCTTCGGCGCATAAAGCCGGAACATCAACTGAAAATCACCATCCGGCGCCGGCAACCAATTCGAAACCCGCGCCTTCGCAGGCGCCGCAGCCGAAACGGAAATATCGACCGATCCATCGCGATTCTTCTTCAACCGGTCCCGGTCATTCAGCGAAAGCCGCAGCGACTTATCATCGATCAACGCACCGTCTTTTGTATACGCCGTCAACGTCCAGAACCCGCGCACCGGCGGCAACTGGTTCGGCGCAAAGTGCAATACATACTCGTTAGCTCCGTTCAGCGCATGGCCGTCGCTGTCGGAAAACGCCACCGGCTTCACCTCGTCGTCCTTCGTGCCAGTGCCCGGCTGACGCCGCGCCAGGAACGCGCGCAACGTGTAGTCGGTGTCGTAATTGCCGGCGCCATCGGTGAACCACACCCAGCCGTTATGGCTGATCGCATTCGACGGCACCGTGTCCACCCGGGTACGGCCATCGGCAAGACCCGTCGCCAGCAAATCCGCATCCGCAGGACGGAACTGCACCGGCTCGCCGGCCTTCACGCCAAGATCGGCCAACAAACTAACGGCATGCGGATCATTCGGCGCCGGCGGATTGTCCTGCAGCGCTTTTGCAAGACGCGTGAAAAACGCGGTGGCATCCAGCGAATCGGCTTTATCACCGCCCGCACCTGTTACTACCGTCGGCGTGCTGGCCGTCACGTTCGGCCAGGCGCTGCCGGCTGTGGCGGCGCTGGTTTTATCGGCGGAAGGCGCTTCAATGGTCATTGCCGTCTGCAGCTTGCGCGCCTCGCGCACGTCGCGCTGGCCGTTCACGCGCACACGAAGCGAAAGCCAAACATAACGGGTCGGCGTTTCAACCCGTGTCACGCCGTCAGGAAGCGTTCCCGTATAACCCGCCGGGACAAACGCAAGCACATTGCCCTGTTGCGCCGCCAGCCTGGCCGCTCGCGCCGCCTTCCCACTCAGCTTTTTCACCGGCGCGGCTTGATCCGGTCCGCGAGGGACGCTGGAGTAAATCACATTGGTCCAGGCATCGAAGGCGCGGGCGTCGTAATAACGGCCGCGCAGCGTATTAGGTGTAGTGGGAAGCGAGACCAGCACCGGTCCGCTGGACACATCCAGCCATGCGGTCGACTCGAGCGTATCCACGCTCGGGCGCCCCGACGCGCCAACCGGCGGCAGCGCCGTGGCATGCCGCAGCGTATTCACGGGCGCCTGACCGGGCCGCGACGCATCGCCGCCCGTGGCTTTCTCCCGCGCAATATCCGACACCACCAGCGGATATCCAAACACATAAGCGTCCGCAACCTGATCCTTACGCCAGCCATCCCCGCTGGTCAAAACGGGCGCCTGCGTCGCGCACCCGCCAAGTACTGCCAAACTGCTCAAACCAGCGGCCACCCATAGCGCCGTGTACAACGAAATTGCCCAGCGTCGATTATTTTTCATTCGATTTAAGGATCTGTTTAAGGCTTTCACTTCGTTCGTCGAGTGCGCGGGCCGGTCCTCGTTCCCGGTCAACTGCCAATCCGCGTCGCGGCGCTTGATCTATCTTGAAACCGGTTTTTATCTTATCCAATGAGGATAGGCAAGGAGCGCGTAACGCCCCTTGAACGGGCCCGCCGTGGTTTCAGAAACGTTTCGACCGGTGCGGGCATCGCGTAACATGATTTTTTTCGGTTTTTTTAGCTAGTTCTTTCTAATTCGTCCACGAGCCGCCGATGTATCTGCCTCCCTACTTCGAAGAAAAACGCCCCGAGGTTTTACATCGGCTGATGGCTGACAATCCGCTTGCGGCCCTTGTCACGCATGGCGCAAACGGTCTCGACGCGAACCACGTGCCATTCGAATACGACGCAAGCCAAGGCGAACACGGCATTTTGCGCGCACATGTGGCGCGGGCCAATCCTATTTGTCAGGAGATTAAGAGCGGCTCCGACGCCCTAGTTATTTTCCAGGCAGCGTCCGGTTATATTTCGCCCACTTTTTATCCGGGCAAGCAGGAAACGCATCGGCAGGTGCCTACTTATAATTATCTGGTCGTGCACGCGCATGGCCGGATCACGATCCGCGACGACGAAACTTTCGTGCGCGGCGTGGTCGCGCGCCTCACCCGGAAAATGGAAGCCGGCGAAGCAGTGCCGTGGAAAATGGGCGATGCACCGCCGGATTTCATCCAGACCATGCTGCAAGCCATTGTCGGGATCGAAATCGAGGTGACGCGGCTCGTTGGAAAGGCAAAGCTCAGCCAGAACAAGGCAGCGGCCGACCGGACCGGCGCGATCAGCGGCGTGCGCCAGCGCGAAACAGATGCCGCAACAGCGCTCGCCGACGCAATGTTCAACGCGCCTCCTCCCATTGAAAATACACCTTGACCTTCCAATCATTGGAATGTCGATACTGGTTACATCGAGTTGAATTTCATGGCTCGCACTGAACCGGGGAGCTTTGTCATGTCTGCACCATCTGTTACAACCGCCGATCCGGCTGCCGCTGCTGCCACGTCCGCCACCGCTGAGTTCGCCATTGGCGGGATGACGTGCGCGTCGTGCGTGCGGCGGGTCGAAAAGGCGCTGGCGAAGGTGCCGGGCGTGGAACAAGTGTCGGTCAATCTGGCGACCGAAAAGGCGACCGTCCACGCCGACGCGTCCGTGTCGCGTGAGCAACTTGTCGCCGCCGTGACCAAGGCCGGCTACGAAGCGGCGTTCATCGAACCGGAAGCCGCGCCTGTCGCCGCGCCCTCGCACACGGGTGAACTCGTGGCGGTAATCGTGTCTGCGCTGCTGACTCTGCCACTGGTCCTGCCCATGCTCGGCCTGGACCTGCATCTCGGCGTCTGGGTATCGCTGGCGCTCGCGAGCACCGTGCAATTCGTGCTGGGCGCGCGCTTTTATGTCGGCGGCTTCAAGGCTGCGCGCTCGGGCGAAGGCAACATGGATCTGCTCGTGGCGCTCGGAACCTCGGCTGCCTGGGGCCTGAGCGTGTACGAATTGTTCGCGCATCCCGGCGTGTCAGCCCATCTCTATTTCGAGGCGGCGGCAGTAGTCATCACCCTCGTGCGCTTCGGCAAATGGCTCGAAGCGCGTGCCAAGCGGCAAACCACCGACGCCATTCGCGCACTCGACGCGCTTCGCCCAGAGCGTGCGCGGATTCGCGATGCAGCGACCGGGGAAGAACGCGACATCGCGCTGGCGGATGTGCGTAATGGGGATGTGGCAATCGTGCGGCCGGGCGAGCGCCTGCCGGTCGACGGCCTGATCCGCGAAGGCCGCACGCATGTGGATGAATCGCTGATTACCGGCGAGAGCCTGCCTGTGGCGAAGGAAGCCGGGGCACGCGTGACAGCGGGTTCGATCAACGGCGAAGGGGTGATCGCTGTCGAAACAACCGCGACCGGGGCCGAGACCACGCTCGCCCGGATCATCCGGCTGGTGGAATCCGCTCAGGCCGAAAAAGCGCCTATTCAGCGGCTGGTGGACCGGGTGTCGGCGATATTTGTGCCAGTCATTATTGTGATCGCGCTGGTGACGCTGGCCGGCTGGCTGTTGATGGGCGCGGGCGTGGAAATGGCCGTGCTGAACGCGGTCGCGGTGCTCGTGATCGCGTGTCCTTGCGCGCTCGGCCTGGCGACGCCCGCCGCGATCATGGCCGGAACGGGCGTCGCGGCCCGGCACGGGGTGTTGATCAAGGACCCGCAGGCGCTTGAAATGGCGCATCGGATCAGGATTGTCGCCTTCGATAAAACCGGCACGCTGACCGTCGGCAAGCCTTCCATGACGGTGTTCGAGGCGGATGAAGGCGTGGACCGGGCAGAGGCGTTGGGGCTGGCGGCAGCCGTTCAGCGGCTCAGCGATCACCCGCTGGCGCGCGCGGTGGTTACTGCCGCCGATGACGAGCGGATTGAGGCTGTTACCGCAAGCGATGCGAAAGCGGTCGCGGGGCGCGGTGTCGAGGCGCGGGTGGGCGAACGCCATCTGGCGATAGCCAGTGATCGCTGGCTCGACGAGTTGCGACTGGCCGCGCCGCAACGGTTGACTACGCGGGCGGCGGAACTGGAACAACTGGGAAATACGGTGTCGTGGCTGGTGGAACTGGGCGGAGATGGCCGCTTAGGCGCCGCGCTGCAAACACCCGCGCATCCGCGCGTGCTCGCCCTGCTCGCGTTCGGCGACTCGCTGAAACCCGGCGCACGCGCAGCTATCGAACGGCTCAGCACAATGGGCATCAAGAGCGTCCTGCTCACCGGCGATAACGCCGGCAGCGCGGCCAGCGTCGCCAAATCGCTCGGGATTGCGCCCGATGCCGTTCACGCGCACATGCTTCCCGCCGACAAGGCGCGCGTGATCGCGGAACTGAAGGCATCGGCACAAGGAGCGGTAGCGATGGCCGGCGACGGCATCAACGACGCGCCCGCGCTGGCCGCCGCCGATATCGGCATTGCGATGGCAACCGGCACCGACGTCGCCATGCAAGCCGCCGGCATCACGCTGATGCGTGGCGATCCGGCCTTGGTGGCAGATGCCATCGATATCGCGCGGCGCACGTATCGCAAGATCCAGCAAAACCTGTTCTGGGCGTTCGTGTACAACCTGATTGGCATTCCGCTCGCCGCGTTCGGACTGCTCAATCCGATGCTCGCGGGCGCAGCCATGGCGTTCTCAAGCGTGAGCGTAGTGTCGAACGCGTTGCTGTTGCGGACGTGGCGTGCTCAGGCTGGCTTGGTCGCTGCAGACGCTGCCGATGCCGCAGTCGACGCCCGCGGTCCCGACGGCAAGCCGATCACGCGGCCCGCATAACGCGCTTCTTTCGGCGCTTCTTTCGGCGCTTGTTTCGCCACTTCGAGAAACATCGCTTCGATACGGCCGGCGATGTCCGTATCGAAGGCTACGGACTTCGCGCCGTTGGTTGTATCGACGTGAAGCAGCATCTGCTCGCTCGCCGCGATAGGTTCCGCTCGCTCGTCCGCGAACATCTCCATATACAGGTGGACACGCTTGGCATCGAACGCGAGTACCGATGCCTCTACACGAACCGCCGTGCCTTCCTTGATCTCGTGCAGATAGTTGATGTGCGCCTCCAGCGTGAACAGCGAGCGGCCTCGCGAAGTACGGACCGCATCGTCCAGGCCGATGCGGTCCATGAATGCATCGGTCGAGAGGCTGAAGATCAGCATGTAGAACGCGTCACGGAGATGGCCGTTGTAGTCGACCCATTCGGGCCTTACCGTGTCGCGATAAATAGTGCGATTTTGCGTCACTCTTGTGCCTTCGTTAGTCCACCATGCCGTGGCGGGATTTAGCCTGCGCGATGGCCGTCATCACGCTCGTGATGCAGTCGTCGCGATAACGTTCCAGTTGCTTGATGGAGTGCGTGCCTTGCTGATCCGTGGTGCCGTCCACCACGCGGTCGATGAGTTCGTCCGTGAGTTTTGGCGCAACCAGCTTGGTCCACGGTAATTCTAGCGCCGGTCCGAATTGCTGCATGAAATGACGCATGCCGGCCTCACCGCCCGCGAGCGTATAGGTCAGGAACGTGCCCATGAACGACCAGCGAATGCCTGCGCCAAACCGAATTGCATCGTCGATTTCACCGGTGGTTGCCACGCCTTCGTTCACCAGGTGGAGCGCTTCGCGCCACAGCGCTTCCAGCAAACGGTCCGCGATAAAACCGGGAACCTCTTTGCGAACTCTCAGCGGGCGCATGCCTATCGATTCATAAAACGTTGATGCTGCTTGCAACGTTGCTTCTGAAGTCTTCTCGCCACCAACGACTTCAACCAGCGGCAGCAAATAGACCGGATTGAACGGATGGCCCACGATGCAGCGCGAGGCGTCTTCGGCGCTCGCGTAGAAATCCGTCGGGAGCAAGCCCGAAGTCGACGACGCAATGATAGCTTCCGGTTTTGCCGCCCTGGATGCCTTCTCATGGAGCGTCAGTTTCAGGTCTTCACGCTCTGGCGCGCTTTCCTGAATGAAGTCGGCTTCAGCGACGCACTCCTCGATGGTCGCAACGAAGCGCAGTCTTTCCTGCGATGCACCCTTTGCCAGCACCACTCGTTCGAGCGCCGGCCATGCATTCGCGACGTTCGCCCGTAATTGTCGCTCGGCGCCCGGCGCCGGGTCCCACGCTACTACGTCAAGTCCATGCGCCAGCGCTCGCGATACCCAGCCGCTTCCAATTACCCCTACGCCCAACGCAGCAAACGTCTTGACTTGCATATACCGGATTCCTTATTAATTTGGTTTTCAACCTGCTTTGATGCTTTACTTGAATTCCCCGCTTTCGCACGGCCTGCGTCGGCGGGTTTCAGGCTGTATCTTCTGCGCTCTTACGCGAACTGCTCGATCTTGCGGCGGTCAAGCAAGCGTTCGCCGCGAGCCGGCAGGTTCAGCTTCTTTCTGCCTTCTGCTGGCGTCAATGCACGACCGCCCAGACGTTCGATGATCTCTACCGCCCGCTGGACCAGCATCCCATTGCTTGCAAGCACGCCACGGTCCAGATACAGGTTGTCTTCAAGACCCACACGCACGTGGCCGCCCAATAACATCGCCTGGGCGACCATCGGCATCTGCATGCGGCCGATCCCGAACCCTGCCCACTGTGCGCCCGCGGGCATGTTGTCGACCATCGACTTGAGCGTGCCTACGTCTGCCGGTGCACCCCATGGGATACCCATGCATAGCTGGAACAGGGGGGCATCGTCCAGCAAACCCTCCTTTTGCATCTGCTTCGCGAACCACAAATGGCCTGTATCGAAGATCTCGAGTTCCGGCTTCACGCCCAGCTCTTGTATCCGCTTTGCGCCCGCTCGAAGTTGCGCGGGGGTGGATACGTAGATCGTGTCGCCATTGCCGAAATTCAGCGTGCCGCAGTCCAGCGTGCAGATCTCCGGCAGCAACTCTTCCACGTGTGCCAGCCGGGTCAGACCACCGACCAGATCGGTACCGGCGCCGAATTGCATGGGCGCTTCGCCCGCGCCAATTTCCAGATCGCCGCCCATGCCCGCAGTCAGGTTGATGATCACGTCCACATCCGACGAACGGATGCGGTCCACTACCTCGCGGTACAACGCGGGGTCGCGGCTGCCGCGGCCCGTGCGCGGATCGCGGACGTGGCAATGCGCGACGGTGGCGCCTGCTCGTGCGGCCTCGATGGCCGCCTCCGCGATCTGCTTGGGCGTGACCGGGATGGCCGGGTGTTTGCTCGTGGTGTCACCGGCGCCTGTTACCGCGCAAGTCACGATCACTTCATAGTTCATGTTGCATCGTCCTTTCAAAGGCCAAGATATTGCTTAACTGCCGGCAAGCCGTCCTTGCCGTCAACCGTCTTGACGCCTGCAAGCCAGGCATCCAGCACTTGCGGATTTTTCTTCAGATAATCCTTGGCTGCATCGGCCGGACGCACTTTGGCCATGACCGGAATCATCAATTGGTTCTCCAGTTGCGTGGTGAACCGCAGGTTCGACACCAGCTTGCCGGCGTTCGGGCAGCGTGACAGGAAGTCGGGGTTGGTCAGCGTATAGACGCGTGCTTCGCCGTAGTTCGGACCGAATACCGCGTCGCCGCCCGAGAGGTAGTTCATCTTGATCTGGATGTTCATCGGATGCGGTTCCCAGCCGAGGAACACGACCCACTTTTTGTCGCGGACAGCGCGGTCGACTGTGACAAGCATCCCGGCTTCGCTTGATTGCACCAGCTTGAAATCACCCAGGCCATACTGGTTGGTATCGATCATCTTCTGGATCTGGGCGTTTGCGCTGCTGCCCGGTTCGATGCCGTAGATCTTGCCGTCGAGTTCGTCCTTGTGCTTCGCGATGTCCTGGAAGGTCTTCAGGCCTGCGTCGTATTCATAGCTGGGTACGGCGAGCGTTGCCTTGGCGCCCGACAGATTTGGCGGGTCGAGCTTGTCGATTTGCTTAGCGTCGATGAACGGCTGGACCGCTTTCTCCTGCACCGGCCACCAGTAGCCCAGTGACACGTCGATCTGCTTGGTTTTCAGGCCGGCAAGCGAGATTGGCACGGAGGCCTGGGTGATCTTCGGGTCATAGCCGAGGCCCTGGAAGACGACTGATGCGAGCGCCGTGGTCGAGGTGATGTCGGTCCAGCCGATATCGACGAATCGAACGGTATGGCAGCTTGCGTCTTCCTTGCTTTGCGCGGATGCGCCGAAGGAGGTCAAGGCGAGCAACAGACAGGCGAGCAGCTTTTTCGTTGTCGGGAGTGATGTCATGGCTTCCTGTTCCGGTAATTTTCCGTGAGGGACAGACGCGTTCGGATATGTCCGACCGTGCGTAAAAGTAACGCCGCATAATGGTGGGGAGGCGACCGGTTGCGACCGGGAGTTGACTATCAGCGACGGTTTTTTCGTTCGCACTCGATTGGGGGGGCTGGTCGGGGGGTAGTGGTTGGGGTTGGGGTGCCAGGTTCCAGGGTTAGCGGTCGGAGTTAATGCCGGGTTGCTGCTTTCGGCCTTAGCGGTCTGCTTGAGTTGGCTTATTTCTTTAGCATCCGACGCATGCAGACCACTAACCCCGGAACCTAGCAACCCGGCATTGACCCCGCCCCCACCGCCAGCCATCCAAAACCCCGAGTGCCAACGAACACCCCCGCCCTAGGATTTGGCCCCATTGCGCCAGCAATTTCAGCTTGTTAGCTTGCAAGTCCGATTGCGAAAACGCCCCCATCGTGTAATGCCCGCTACCGAAGACTTTCACTTCCTGTTGCTGCCCGAGTTTTCGTCTATCGGCTTCATGTCGGCAATCGAGCCGCTACGCGTCGCCAACCGCTTCCGGGGTGCACTGTACCGCTGGCACATCCTGAGCCTCGACGGCGGTCCCGTCTGCGCCAGCAACGGCATCTCGCTCAACGCCGAAAGCGCCCTCGCCGACGTTGACGAGGCCACCAACGTCATCGTCGTCGCAGGCTTCAACCCGCTCAGCCGCTACACACGCGAAATGGGCGACTGGCTCCGGCGGATGGATCGCGAAGGCGCCACGCTAGGCGGTATCGATACAGGCAGTTTCGTGCTGGCCGAAGCAGGTCTTCTCAAGCACGAGCGCGTAACGCTCCACTGGGAAGCAGCATCGGCATTCCAGGAACGCTATCCGTCACTCACGGTCAGCCAGGAGCTATTCGAAATCGACGCGCGACGCATCACGTGCGCCGGAGGCACAGCCTCCATCGATCTCATGCTCGACCTGATCGGGCGCCGCCACGGCGCCGAACTCGCCGCCCAGGTCTCCGAGCAATTCGTGCTCGGCCGGATCCGGCAGCGCTCGGACCACCAGCGCATGCAGATTGCAGCGCGCTACGGCATCCACAATCGCAAGCTGATCCAGGTGATCGGCGTAATGGAACAACACATGGAGGAACCGCTGTCGCCAGATGCACTGGCAGAGGAAATCGGCGTGACGCGGCGTCAGTTGGAACGCCTGTTCTGCTCGGCAATGAAAGACACACCCACCCACTTCTATCTCGGACTGCGCCTTGCACGCGCCCGCGAATTACTACAACAAACCGACATGTCCATTACCACGGTCTGCGTGGCATGCGGCTTCGAATCACCCTCGCACTTCTCACGCACCTACCGCACGCGCTTCGGCTCAAGCCCGCGCCAGGACCGCAGTTCGCCGCGCGCGACGGCGCCCGTTAAGGAAACCGTCGCGGCAAGCTGAAACAAACAAATAACGCTTAGAACGAGTGCCGAAGACCAATGCGAACATCGCTTTGGGTGCTTGACGTCGACGGCGTAAAGCTATAGCCGATCACCGCGTTCACACCACTCGATGCCTTGAGGTAGTCACCCGACACATAGACGTCAGTACGCTTGGACAACAGGTAATGCAGCCCGAGCGAGCCCATGTTCCACTTGTGGCCTTCGAAAGCCGTGAACTGATAACCACCGTACAGGATCAACGCAGGCGTGAAGTTATACTGCGCACCGCCTTCACCCACGTGCATGTGCGACGATTCCCCAAAGCCCTTGATCGTGGTGTAAGTGTAGTTGCCCAACAGCGTCAGGTTGCCGAGTGCATACGACGATCCAATGCCGTAAGTCATCTGGCTGTCGACGTTGAACGCGGTGCTGCTGAACAAGTCGGTTACAGCGCCAGTGGTCGGGTTCGTGGTTGCGACGGTCTGGCCCAGGAAGGTCTTCGTGCCAATCATCGCGTACGGGTCGAATGCATAGATACCATTCGGATTGTTCAGGCGCGTGACCGCCGTGCCGATCGTAAAGTCGCCGTGCGCGTAGTGCGCGCCCAAGCTGTATGCGCTCTTCTCGTGGAAATCACCCGCAACGTTGCCGAACGAATACAAGCCGCCGAAAGTCAGGCCGCCGATGTCAGGCGACATGTACTTGATCGAGTTCGGCAAGCGGTCGCCGTTCATGCGGTCGAAGTCGCCCTGGTGAATCGCGTAGCCGCTGCCGAACGAGGAGATGTTGTAACCCTCCATGAACTCGTTCGTCAGGTCCAGCTGGTTACCCGCCGAGATCGTGCCCCACTGGTTCTGCAAGCCCACATAAGCCTGCCGGCCGAATTCCGCGCCGCCCTGGGCAAAGGTGCCGTTACCCAGGTGGAAGCCGTTCTCGAGCACGAAGATTGCCTTCAATCCGCCGCCCAGGTCCTCAGTGCCCTTGAGGCCGAACCGGTTACCGTAAGAGATGCCGTCGTCGAATTTGACGACGTGCGAGCCACCCGTGTTGTTGACATAGGTAATACCGGCGTCGAGGATACCGTACAGCGTCACGCTGCTTTGCGCACGAACCACAGCAGGTGCGGACACGACGCCTGCGCTCAACGCTAGGGCCGCCAGCTTTACGGCATTTCGCTTCTTCATCGTTGATTCTCCCTGATACCCGTTTGGCACGTTTCGTTGGACGAAGCGAGATCCGCGCTGCTCCGGCGATGGGTTGACATCGCGCAACGCTTCTCGCTCGAGTTTTTATTGCAGAGACTGGCGTACTACAGTGATCTGACGCATGGGGTGCCGGTGCATGCATTGAGCTTCAGACGCATCGGGCTTTCAGACGCGTGCACCAGCCTTGCAAAAGTAAGAGGCCATATTTACTGGGGCTCGACCTTTTGCGACGTAAATCTGTCCAGTTGCGACCCACTGTTGTTATTTGGAACCAAGCGCTGTTTGCACGGCCTGCCACCCATTTCCACCCGTAGTCGTGGTAACGCCGTCAAGCCACCCCTTCACAAGATCCGGGTTGCGCTTGAGCGCCGCTGCAGCAGCGGTATCCACGTTGGTCTTGTTTTGAAGGACGTCGGTGATGATGCCGTTCTCCAGATCAACGTTAAATGTCATCTGCTTGAACAGACGCCCCACGTTCGGGCATTCGCCCACGTAACCCGCCCGCGCAACCGTATTGACCGTCGCGCCGCCGAAGTTCGGGCCAAAGTATTTATCGCCGCCATCGAGGTAGGTCAGATGGAACTTCGTGTTCATCAGATGTGGCTCCCATGCAAGGAACACGATCCACTTCTTGTCGCGCACGGAGCGTTCGACTTGCGTCAGCATGCCCGTCTCACTCGACTCCACCAGCTTCCAGCCATTCAGGCCGAACGCCTTTTCATCGATCATCTTCTTGATGTTCTGATTCGCGGGCGCGCCCGGCTCGATGCCATAGATCTTGCCGTCGAACTTGTCCGCGTTCTTCTGCAAGTCGGCGAACGTGTGCACGCCGGCCGCCGCCACATAGTCCGGCACGGCTAAGGTGAACTTTGCGTTGGTCAGGTTCGGGTGCACCACGTCGATCGACTTTTCATCAACGAACTGCTTGACCAGCGGTCCTTGCGCGGGCATCCAGTTACCCAGGAACGCGTCGACCTGACCTTTCTTCAAGCCTTGGTATGTAATGGGCACGGAAAGGTTCGAGACGCTCTGCTTGTAGCCGAGCGCTTTCAGCACGACACCGGCCATGGCGTTGGTGGCATCGATATCGGTCCAGCCCGGGTCCGCCATCTTCACCTGCAGGCAGCTTTGGGGCTCGGCGGCGACTACGGTGCCGATGGATGCGCAGAGTGCCGCAATGCAGAATAGCGCGTGCTGTAAGGGCTTTTTCATGTTTGGCTTCCTGTGGGTGATGGGGTTTTGGTTGTCGTTCAGTGGCGTGGGCTTTAGCGCGTGACAGCGGGAAAACGCGCCATGGCTTCGAGCGTGTCGAGGTCAATGTGATTGCGCATATAACGCTGGCTGGCATCCACCGACGGTTGCCAGTCCCATGATTCGATCAGGCCTTGCGTGGTCGCTTCGAAGTGAAATTGCCGCCGCCGCTGGCTTTGCACGACTTCTGCGCGCAGTGCTCCGAGATCCCAGCGCCCGGCGATTTCCTCGCGAAACGCAGCGACCCTCGCCGCGTGTTCGGGCAGGGTCGCAAGGTTGGTGCGTTCGAGTGGATCCGCCGTGACGTTGAAAAGCTGGTCAGGGTCCGAGGGCGTATGGATGAACTTGAAGTCGCCGCGGCGCAGCATCACGATTGGCGCAATCGCACCTTCGGCCAAGTACTCGCCGATGGCTTCATCGTGTGCCTGCGGTTCGCCGCGCAGATGCGGCAAGAGACTCCGGCCGTCGAGCGTATCGGGCCATGCCGGTCGCGGCGTGCCACGGCCGAGTTCCACCAGCGTCGGCAGCAAGTCCAGATGCGATACGGAGGCACTCACACGCACCGCCTCGAATTGCCCCGGCGCGTGCACGATCAGCGGCACGCGGCAGCCGCCTTCGAAGAACGTCATCTTGTACCAGAGGCCACGCTCGCCCAGCATCTCGCCATGATCGGACGTGACGATCACGATGGTGTCGTCGGCCAGGCCCGCCTGATCGAGCGCTTCGAGGATCGCACCGAACTGCGCATCGACGTACGAAATCGCACCGTAGTACGCATGGCGCGCGTTGCGGATCTGCTGGTCGGTCGGCGGCGTCTTGTCCGTCTCGCACACGTAACGCAGGCGCTTCGAATGCGGGTCGGCGGCGTCCAGCGTGTCGCGGTAAGCGGGCATTTGAATGTCTTCGTCGCGGTACATGTCCCAGTATTTCTGCGGAATCGCGTAAGGATCGTGCGGGTGGGTGAGCGACGCCACCACGCAAAACGGCCGCTCGTCCTTCCCGGCTTGCCGCTCGCGCGCTATGTCGAATAACTTCTGGCGCGTAGTGAAGGTCACTTCATCGTCGAAATCGAGTTGATTCGTGCGCACGCACGGCCCCGCGTCGATCACGGAACTCATGTTGTGATACCAGCTCGGGCGCGTCTCGAAGTCGTCCCAGTTCGGCGTCCAGCCGAAATCCGCCGGATAGATGTCTGTTGTGAGGCGCTCCTCGAAACCGTGCAATTGGTCCGGGCCGCAAAAATGCATTTTCCCCGAGAGAATCGTCCGGTACCCCTCCGCGCGCAGGTAATGCGCAAAAGTTAATGTTTGCGAGGGAAATTCGGCGGCGTTATCGTAGGCACCTATAGCCGAGGGCAGCTTGCCCGACAAGAACGAAAAACGCGACGGTGCGCAGAGCGGACTCGCGCAATAAGCCGAATCGAAGACAACGCCCCGGGCCGCGAGCGCGTCCATGTTCGGCGTCTTGGTCACGTGATGGCCGTACGCGGACAACGCGAAAGGCGTCATTTGATCAGCCATCAGAATAAGGATATTTGGTTTGCGTTTAAGCATCGGGGCGAGGCTCGAATAGAATCAGGAAGGTGAGGCGGCAAGGGCAAACGCACGGCGAACGGCCCGTGTCGGACATCACTATTGCCGTTCCATTCGCGGCTGTGAAGAGAGCAAAACGTTATGAGCTCATAAGGGGGACTTATGTCGAGACAGGATCGTTTGCCGCCAATGCAGGCGCTGTCGATGTTCGAGTCCGCCGCGCGTCTCGCCAGCTTTACCGCCGCCGCCCGCGAACTGGGCTCCACGCAGCCGGCGGTCAGCCAGCGCGTGGTGCAGCTCGAGGAGAACCTCGGCGCGGCGCTGTTCGAGCGCGGGCACCGGGGCGTAACGCTCACCGAGGACGGGGTGCGCCTCTTCGAAGCCGTGCGTCAGAGCCTCGACACCATCCGCGTTGCTACCAACGACATCCGGGCGCGCCATGCGTCGCCCGCGCAGCGCTCGCTCAATCTCCTGACCGATTTCGGCTTCGCGACCTATTGGCTGATGCCGCGCCTGTCGCAATTCAAGGCGCTGATGCCAGATGTGGATGTGAAGATCACCACCGCGCAAGACGTGCTCGCCGCCGATCAAGATCATGCGGATATCGTGATCGGTTTTGGTCAGGCGGAGACTGACTGGGCGGGACGCGGTGCCGTCAAACTGTTTCCTGAACAGGTCACGCCGGTGTGCAGTCCCGCGTTCTTCGCGCGACATGGCAAGCCCGGCCATCCTTCAGACCTCGTCAACCTGCCGCTGCTTCATCTTGAACCCACGAACCCTGAGCGCTGGTTGTCGTGGCATGGTTGGTTCGCGGCGCATGGCCTTGCTGCGCCGCCCGCGCATCGCGGCATTACGTTCAACAGCTATGGCTTCGTCGCGCACGCTGCAATCATGGGCCAGGGCGTGGCGCTCGGATGGGCGCCGCTGGTGGACGAACTCGTCGCGAGCGGACAGCTGATCGAGTTGTTCGACACACCGGTCACCACCGACGCGGGATATGTCTTGAATGCACCGCGCGCTCAATCCTTGACCGTCTGCGCGTTTCGCGACTGGCTGCTGTTTGAGTGCGGCGTGATGGCCTGATACCACCTAAAATCCACCTGACGCTCCGATACCAGCGTCACGGCGTTTAGCTTCTAGCCGCGCCCCATGCAATTTGTTCTACTGCATCGTATGCGCGCTGCATTCGCGGCGCTGCCATTCGCATAGTGGAGAACCGCATGGCCGGCAGCAATGTCACTAGTAGCGTCTTTGACACCCTTTCTCATCAACTCGTGCTGACGGTGGCCTGTCCCAGCGCTGCGGGACAAGTCGCCGCCGTGGTCGGTTTCCTCGACCGGCACCAGTGTTACGTCGACGAACTCACGGTCTTCGACGACGACCTCAGCCAGCGCTTCTTCGTACGCTGCGTCTTCCACGGCGTGGATCACGATGAAACGCTGCAGATCGCCGCGTTGCAGCAGGAATTCACGCCTATTGCCGAACGTTTCTCCATGACGTGGGCGATCCACAAGGTAGCCGCGCGGCCGAAGGTGCTCATCATGGTATCGAAGCTCGAGCACTGTCTCGCGGACCTGTTGTTCCGCTGGCGCATGGGCGAGTTGAAGATGGACATTGTGGGGATCGGGTCGAACCACCGTGATCTGGAACCGCTTGCCGTACAGCACGGCTTGCCCTTCCATCATCTCCCTGTCACCGCCGATACCAAACCGCAACAGGAAGCGCGTCTACTCGATCTGTTCGAGTCGTCCGGCGCGGAGTTGATGATTCTCGCGCGCTATATGCAGATCCTGTCAGGCGAGACGAGCCGCAATCTGGCTGCGCGCGCGATCAACATCCATCATTCGTTCCTGCCCGGTTTCAAAGGGGCGAAGCCCTATCACCAGGCACATACGCGTGGCGTGAAGCTGATCGGCGCAACGGCGCATTTCGTGACCGATGACCTCGACGAAGGTCCGATCATCGAGCAAGTGGTTGAACGTGTGGATCACTCGTACAAGCCGGAGCGTCTTCTGGCAACGGGACGCGACGTGGAATGCATCACGCTTGCCCGTGCGGTGAAGGCGTTCATTGAACGGCGTGTGTTTATCAACGGCGACCGGACCGTGGTGCTGTAATCAGCCTTTGAACAAAGGCTCCGGAAACGAAACAACGCCGCTAAAAAGCGGCGTTGTTCGTTGAATCTAAAGCAAGGGATTGTTAATTAGCAGTCCAGCTCGACACACGGTCGCCATGCGCGCTCACCCACGCATCCGCGGCGGCGGCCGGCTTCGCACCGTTCGTGGTGGCAAGCATCACGCTGTCGATCTCACCCGGTTTCCATTGGAACTTCTTCAGGAAAGCAACCACGGTAGGCGCCTTTGTCTCCAGGCCCGGATTGATCACGCTGTCCACGTGCTCGGCTTCACCGAACACCTTCTTCGGATCTTCCAGGAATTTCAGCTTGTACTTCGCGAACATCCAGTGCGGCTTCCAGCCCGTCACAATGATCGGCTTCTTCGCATTTTCCGAACGGGCCAGTTCCGCCGTCATCGCGCTGCCCGAACTCGGCATCAAGGTGTAGTCGAGACCGTATGCCTTGATCGCTTCGCTCGTCTTCGACATCACGCCTGCGCCTGCGTCGATACCAACAATGCGCCCGCCGAACTCGTCCTTCTTCGCTTCGAGATCCGTCAGGCTCGTCACGTCCACATTTTCCGGCACGATCAGGCCAATCTTCGCGTCAGGAAAATTGGTGCCGACATCGACGACTTTCGACTTGAAGTTTTCCCAATACGCGCCGTGCGTAACCGGCAGCCACGCCGACAAGGTAGCGTCGAGGTCACCGCGCGCCACGCCCTGCCACATCACGCCGGCCGCGACCGGCACGAGTTGCACGGGATAACCCAGCTTCTTCTCGATGATCTGAGCCGCCACGTTCGACGTCGCCACGCTGTCGTCCCAGCCTTCCACGTAACCGATCTTGATGGTCGGTTTCGCGTCGGCGGCAATCACACCCGCGCTGGTTGCAGCCAGCGCCGCACTTAAAGTGCTTAAAACAAGCAGTTTTTTGATCAGTCTCATTGTCGTACTCCCCTTTGCGGTCCACACCATTGAGGCTTTAGAATCACCGGCCAGAAATACGCCGACTGGTTATTTTTCGACACCCAGTTGTCCGGATGCGACCTCGTTTTATCCGGCTGCGTCGCCGGGCCTGATGAATACCCTACTTATCGACGACAAGGTCCGTCAGGGGCTTGCTGCAACACAACAGAACCATGCCCTGATCGATCTCGCGTTGACGAATGCCACCGTTATGTTTCATCTCGACTTCGCCGGAGAGCAGCTTGACCTTGCAGGTGCCGCACATGCCTTGCGTACACGATGCCGGCAAGCGCACGCCCGATTTCTTGGCGGCGTCCAGCACATGCTGCGCGCTGCCGCATTCGATCTCGCGGTTGCTCTTGGCAAAACTCACCTTGAACGTGGTCTCTACGGGCGCGGGGGCGAGTTCAGGCGAGAGGTCAAAACCAACCGCACTTTCCCGCATCTGCGCGAATGTCCCGGTGGATTGCAACGCATCGGCCACGTGAGCGGTGGTCAGTTGCGCCGCGACTTCCGCGATCGTCTCGAAGGAAAAGCTTTCTTCGTGATAATGCGTGGTGTCGAAACCGCCTTCCGCGAGCAGGTCGCGCACTGCTTTCATGTAGGGCGCCGGACCGCAGGTAAAGATTTCCCGTTCCAGAAAATCGGGCGCGATCAGCTTGAGCAAGGGCAGCGTGAGGAAACCCGTCACCCCTGGCCAGTTCGTTCGTGCGCCGACTCGTTCGCATACAAACGCGGTGCGGAAATTCGTCTGGTTCGACGCAATCAGGTCGAGTTCGCGCGCGAAGATGATGTCGTCGGGTGTGCGTGCACTGTGCACGAACACAATGTCGCGATCTTCGCCGAGTTCGTGATGCGCTCGGCTCATGGACATCAATGGCGTGACACCGGATCCCGCGGATAAAAACAGGAACTTGCGCGCCGGGTGCCGCGCGCAGGTGAACTCGCCGGCAGGTCCCAGCACGCGGACCTTGCCACCCGTCTGAAGATTGTCGTGCAGCCAGTTCGACACCTTGCCGCCCGGCACGCGCTTCACCGTGATGGAGATGGTGTGCGGACGCGTAGGCGGCGAGGAGATCGTATAGCAGCGATTGATCGATTCGCCGTCTATCTCCAGCTCCAGCGTGATGAACTGGCCCGGCTCGAAAACGAAGGTCCGTTCAACCGGCGCACGGAAGAAAAAGCTCTTTACGTCGTGCGTTTCCTGACGAACGTGGCAGCAGACGAGCGTCTCGTCTGTGTCGCTATCCCAACGGGCGGGAAGCGTGCCCCAGAACTCGGGTTGGGTCACTCGGTTCGGGGCAGGCTCGAACGTCGCCTGATCGCGCATCATCTGTTTCTCCGCTGTAGCTTTGAGTGCGACGTTTTTGTTCGCTTGAGTGTTCGATAAGTTAGCGCTTGAACGACACGACTTTCTCGCCGTGCGTGTTCACGCTCGCTTCATCCGGCGTGTTCGCGTAGTCGTCGAGCCGGCCGATATACCACTCGCAGAATTTCTCAACCAGACCTTCCGTGAACGGTGAATACGGACCCGGTTCATACGCGCTGCTCGTCACACCGAGTTGCGAGAATTCCACCAGCGCACGGTCCTGGTCGTTGGTCGCGCGCCAGACGGCGGTCAGGTTGTCGACGTTGTAGTCAATACCTTCCTTCGCGTCCTTGTGCACAAGCCATTTCGTGCGAACAAGCGTCTCGCCAGCCGACAGCGGAATCACCGAGAAGCTCACAATGTGATCGCTCATGAAGTGATGCCATGAATTCGGCTGCGTCCAGAACGAGAGGCCGCCCAGGTCGGCTTGTTGAAAGCCACCCAGCAATTTCTTTGACGCCACCTTGGCGTCCATCGTCTGGGACTCGCCGCTGCGATCGAGCGGCAAACGTTGCGTGCGAAAACCGCTGACAAGGTCAGCCAGCCGGTCGATTTCCTTCGACGGCAGGTTCATCGCTTCCCATTGTTTCGTGCGTTCTTCAACGGTCTTGTCAAAGGCCGCCATGGCCTCTTCGTTGTCCGCGGAACGCTGATAGCCGAAGCCATATTCGTAGAGCGATATAGTCAACTCAGGATGGTTAGCAACGCAGTGATAACACTCGCGATTGTTCTCCATCGTGAGCTTCCAGTTGCCCTTTTCGATGATGTCGATAGCGGCGGCCACCTTGCAGTCGGCCAGACCGTGCGGCAGCAAATACGGTTCCATCGAAGCGCGCAATACGGCAAAATCGGCCGGCGGCGTTTCAGCGAGGCAGATAAAAATCAGGCCCGCGAGGTTTTCAAGGTGGACCCTCTTGAGGCTGTGCTTGCACTTGTCGAACTGCTCGCCCATGTGCTCGGCGAACATCAGGTCGCCGTTCAGGTTGTAGGTCCAGCTGTGATACGGGCACACGATATTGCCGAGCGAGCCCTTTTCCGAGCTGCACAGGCGCGCACCCCGATGCCGGCAGACGTTATGGAACGCGCGGATCTGCATGTCGTCGTCACGCACGATCAGGATGGAATCGTTGCCGAGTTCCACCGTCATGTAGTCGCCCGCTTCCGGCACGTCCGGTTCGACCGCGACCTGGATCCAGTGCCGCCGGAAGATCGCATCCATGTCGAGCGCGTGGACTTCCTCGCTCGCGTAGAACGGCGCTGCCAGCGTGTGACCCTTCTTGCGGCGTTCGATCATTGCACGAACGTCTGCGGAAACTTTCATCGTGTACTCCGTGTTTTGGTGCCCCGCCCGACCTTGAACGCGCGGGAATTTTCGTGTCGCAAATCAGTAGTCGACGAGTTGATGCTCGCGCAAATACGCCAGGATCACTTGTGCTTTTTCGACGGAAGTCCCTTCAATTACGACGCTGCCGCCCCGGCTTTCCGTGGTGGTCGCCGAGAGCATGCGCGCGTGGCCCGAACGCTTTTCAGCCGCCGCCAGTCGCACGGGTTTTGCCGTCGCGGGCTTGATCGACCAGGGGAGGCTTTCCGTTGAGTTCGCCGCACTGACCAGCACCGGCTCAATGGCGCCGTCGCGCAGTTTCGCGTATGCGTATCGCGGCGTGGCGTTGGCCATGGGATGCACCGCGACCAGCGCGGGCAAGCTTGCCTGCACGCGCCGGCGCAACCCTTTCGGCAGGAATTGCCGAACGGTGATGTGCGCCACGTCAGCGTCTGCTTCAATGTCGATATCCACCGCCGATCCAAGCAGCGCAAATCCCAATGCATCAGCGAGCTGGTACGGCAGCATGCCGCTGTCTTCCGTGCCTTCGGCGCGCGTGCCAGTCAGCACGAGGTCGTAGCCCTTCAAGCGCGCGGTCAGCGCCGGCGCGATTTCGTCTCCCGCGGCGACGGCCAGCACTTCCACCTTTGCCGCGCCCAACGCGAGATATTCGCGCAATGCGGGATTGGTCGGATCGCCTGCGTGCAACACGTCGAGTGTTGCGTGGTGTTGGGCGGCGAGTCGCGTCGCCAGCGTCAGTGCCGCAGCGTCGTTGCGGCTGTAGCGCGCTGTTCCGCTCACTGGATGACGGCCCACCGATACAAGCACAGCAATCTTGCTTACGCGATTCGTGGTCGATGCATTAGTCACGCTAGTCAATTGAATGCTCCCCGAGCGTGCTTGATGAGATTCATGCGAGCGCTCCTTCCAGCTTCGCGCTGCTCGCGGCGCTGCCTCCGGACATTGCCATCGCGCCCGGGTTGGCACGCGCGTTACGCGCGGCCGCAGCTGCATCGGTCAACGCCGCGATCGTTTCCTGCGCGTCGCCGATGATCGTCAGGTTCGCCCGTTTTGCGATTGGCGCGCTCGCGTCCAGGTTTACCGCAATCACGTGCCGGCAATCCTTGATGCCCTGCAAGTGCTGCACCGCGCCGGAGATACCGAACGCGATGTAGATGCTCGCATCGACCGTCTTGCCGGTTGCGCCGATCTGCTTGTCGCGGGGGAACTTGCCATCGTCGACGGCTACGCGGCTTGCGCCTATTGCAGCGCCTACGGTGCTCGCGAGGCGCTCGAATGCGGGAACATCAGTCACGCCATTACCCGCCGACACGATGAAATCCGCCTCTTCCAACGCCACTTGCGCGGCATCTATTTCTTCGATGCCCAGATCTTTGTAGGAACTCTTCTTCTGGTGATCCTCAACGAAGAACTGCTCTGGCGCAACGCGCTCGCCTGCGCCGACAAACGGCAACCTTGCATCGACGGTATTCGGCGCCAACAGGATCACGTCGGGAAGCGAACGAAATGCGAACGCCTTGCGCGCTTGCGTATAAACCGCCACGTGCGCGGTGTCTATTTCGACCACATGTGCCGCCACCGATGCCTTCGCTTGCGCCGCATATCGGCGGCCAAGATCGCCGTCGCCGGTCGCGTTATCGGGGAGAAAGACATGCGCGGGTGAATACGCCGCGACGCATGCGGCGAGCGCGTCCAAGGCTGCGTCGGGTGCGAATGCGCGACGATCGAATGCGGGCATCTCTATCACCTGGTCCGCGCCCAGCGCAGCCGCGTCGTCCTTCAATTCGCCCAGGACAAGCAATACAATCTGCGTGGTCGACTCCGCCAATAACGCCGCTGCCGCAAGCGTCTGGCGCGCGTGGTCGTCAAGCGAACCACGGTCACTGTGCGCAGCCACGAGCAATGAGCGTTGCGCTGCGGCCGTCGTACGACGCGGCTTCACCTGCTCACGATGCCCGCCTGGCGCAGTAGCATGAGCGTCCCCCGCCACGCCGACAAAACCCAGCGTAATGCGTTTTAGCCCTTCTGCCGTGATGGAAAATGGCCGGCGCGGATCAATTCGTTTGATGGTATCCATTGCTTACTCCAGCGCCGCTGCAACGAGTTCAGCCACGTCCAGCACTTCCGGCCGAGCACCTACTACACCTTCCAGCATCGCCGTGCAGTTAGGACATCCGACCGCGACGATCTCCGCGTTGATCGCGCGGGCGTCGTTGATGCGGATGTCGGGAATGCGCTGCTTGCCAGGGATGTCCGTGAGCGGCGCGCCGCCGCCACCGCCGCAGCATCGGCCACGCATGCCGTTGCGTTCCATCTCGACGACCTTGATGCCGATCGATTTGAGCAGCTTGCGCGGCGCTTCTGTCTCGCCGTTGTATCGGCCGAGATAACACGGATCGTGATAGGTGACGGTCTTGCCCGCGGCGAGCGCACTTTCAGCGGCCGGCGTGAGCTTGCCACTAGCGACCAGTTCCGCGATCAGTGACGTGTGATGCTGCACTTCGTACAGGCCGCCCAGCGCGCGATACTCGTTGCGCAGGCTATGCATCACATGCGGATCGGCGGTGACGATCTTCTTGAACGAATACGTCGAAAGGGTCGCGATGAGTTGCGTCGCCAGTTGCTGGAACGTGGCTTCATCGCCGAGACGACGCGCCGTATCGCCAGTATCCGTTTCCACGCCGCCGAGCACAGCGTAGTCCACGCCTGCTTTGTTCAATACTTTTACCAAGGCACGCAGCGAGCGCTGATAGCGCATGTCGAATGCACCTTCGCCTGCGATGAGGAGCACGTCCACCGGACGTCCCGGCTGCGCGACCTGCACTTGCAAGTCCACGGCCCAGTCGTAACGCGCGCCGATATCGAAGCCATTCGCGCTACCCGTCTCACGCAAATTCGCCAGCGTCTCGGGACCCTTGCCTGGCACGATACCTTCAACCAGCGTCTGATTGCGCCGCATATCAACAATGGCGTCCACATGCTCGATCAGCATCGGGCACTCTTGAACGCACGCACGGCATGTGGTGCAGGACCAGATCGTATCCGCTTCGATCATTGTGGAGATCAACGGCTTCGTCGGTGCGCCTGAATGCTTGCCAAGCGGGATACCCGGTGTCGGGCTGCCGGCATACGCGGCGTCCGAACCACCGACCATGCCGGTCACCAGATCCTGGATCAGCTTCTTCGGGTTCAGCGGCTGACCCGCTGCGAACGCCGGACACGCTGCTTCGCACTTGCCGCATTGCACGCAGGCATCGAAGCTCAATAATTGATTCCATCGGAACTCGACCGGCTTACCAACGCCATATTCCTTTGCATCGAGCACAGGCATCTTGAGCGCGGTCGGCGGGACAACGTCATGCTCATGACTGCGCCCTGTGAAACGCTCCTGCCGGGGATGAAACGCGAGATGCAGCAATCCTGCAAGCGCGTGTTTCATCGGACCGCCACGGGCCGCGCCGAAGGTCATCGTGAAAGCACCCACGGCAATCAGCAACGCAACGATGATCGCCAATGCGCCGGACATTGCTGCAGCGGGCAACACGATGAACAGCACAATCCCAAGTGCGAACGAACCCAGCAGCAGCGGCAAGCTGTCCCACGGACCACGGGACAAACGCGCCGGCACCGCTTTGGCACCATGCCGCCGACGCCAGACAAACACTGCGCCCACGAGCATGACCAACGCCGCGAGAAAAATCAGCTTGTCGAGCCACGGCGAATAGATAGCCAGCCCGTAGTTGAGGAACACCAGCGCCATGGCCGCAATCGCTCCACCGGCTGTTGCCACGTGCGTCCTGGCAATATACGGATCGCGTGCGACCACATGATGCAGATCCACGAAATAGCGCTTCGGAATAGACAGCAAATTGCCCCAGCCATACGCACCCGCGGCTGTCGCGCGGCCTTCACGCCAATACGACGCACGCTTGAACAGTGCAAATGCCAGACCCGCCACCGACAACCACAACAACGCGGTAATGACAAACACCGGGCTCATTATCAGAAGTCCTTGACGAGGCGCAGCGCGTCGTAGATCGCGCCGTGAATGTTGTGCATGGAGATGCAGTCGCCTACGCGGAACAGCAGGAAGCGGCCGTTGCCCAGTTCTTCACTCAAGGAAGGTTGCGGCTCGGATGCGAACAGCTTGTGCACATCGATCTGGCCGCGATTCAACGACTCCGGCTTGAGCTTCCAGTAGAGCTCGTCATTCGGCAAAATGCCGTTCTCGATCACGACCTGATCGACCGAGCGCTCCTCCTGCTCTTCCGTGTATTCATTGCGGATTACAGCGATCTTCTTGCCGTCTTCCTCATACACCTTGTCGAGCCAGTAGTTCGGCGTGGAGATCACACCTTGTGCATACAGACGTCGATAGAAAATCGGGAAAGTAGTGCCGCCCACATCGTCGGAAACCTTCACGTCCGGCGTCACGATCTCAACGTTGCCACCGCGGCTCGCGATGAAGTCCGCCACACCCGCGCCCGCCTGCATGCTCACGCCGTCATAGACCAGTACGTTCTTGCCCGGCTCGACCTTGCCTGAGAGGATGTCCCACGAGCTAACAGCCAGGCCTTGCTCTACGCCCCATGCCGGCACTTGTTGCGTGAACGACGATCCGCCCGTAGCCAGCACGACGATGTCCGGCTTTTCCGCCATGATCATCTTTTCATCGGCTGCCACGCCCAGCCGGCGATCGACGCCAAGGCGCTTCGTTTCCATGTCGAACCAGCGCACGATGCCCGCCATCTGCTCACGCTGCGGCGCCTTGGCCGCCAGCATGATCTGGCCGCCGACATAATCGTTCTTCTCGAACAATACGACGTCATGCCCCCGCGATTTCGCCACACGCGCGGCTTCGAGTCCCGCAGGACCCGCGCCAACGACCACGACCTTGCGCTTCGGCCCACGGGACTTTTCGATCACGTGCGGCATGGTCTCTTCACGTGATGTAGCCGCGTTCTGCACGCACAGCACATCGAGACCGTTGTACTGCCGGTCGATACAATAATTCGCGCCCACGCACTGCTTGATCTCGTCTTCGCGGCCATCGCGGATCTTGATGACCATGTGCGGATCGGCGATCTGCGCGCGCGTCATGCCGACCAGATCGATCATGCCGCTTTCGAGCAGGCGCTCCGCTTGCCCTGCGTCACGAATGCTTTGCGCATGCATCACCGGCAGCTTCACCACGGACTTGATGCCTGCCGCGAGATGCACGAACGGCTCGGGCGGCAGCGCCATCGGCGGCATGCAGTTCGCGAGCGTGTTGTGCGTGTCGGCACCGGAACCAATCACGCCGATGTAGTCGATCAGACCCGACTCCGACATCGACTGTGCGATCTCCTTCAACTGTGTGTGATCGAGGCCATCTTCGTGGAATTCATCGCCACACATACGTAGTCCGACGCAAAAGTCCGGACCGACCGCTTCACGCACGGCCTTGAGCACTTCGTTACCAAAACGAAGACGGTTCTCGAGCGAGCCACCCCATTCATCGGTACGAAAATTCGTGCGCGGGCTCCAGAACTGGTCGATCAAATGCTGGTGCGCCGCCGATATTTCCACGCCGTCCATGCCCGCATCTTTCACGCGCTTGGCGGCTGCGGCAAAGTCGGAAATGATGCGCTTGATTTCTTCCACTTCAATGATCTTCGCGTTGCCGCGATGCACCGGCTCCCGCACGCCGGATGGCGACATCAGATGCGGCCAGTGTTCGCCGTGATACGCGGTGCGGCGGCCCATGTGGGTCGCCTGGATCATGATCTTTGCGCCGTGCTTGTGCATGGCTTCGGCGAGGCGCGAGAGCGGATCGATGACCTTGTCGGTCGCAAGATTCACCGACTTCCACCATCCTTGCGGACTGTCGATGGACACCGGGCTCGATCCGCCGCACACGGCCAATCCCACGCCACCCTTGGCCTTTTCCTCGTAATAACGGATATACCGATCGCCGGGCAAACCACCCGGCTCCGCGTACACCTCCGCGTGCGCAGTGCTGACAATGCGGTTGCGCAAGGTCAGCTTGTTCAGCGTAAGAGGCTTGAAAAGGTTGGGGTAACGCATCGCGGTCGACCTCGGATTTATCTATGTACTACGCAGCTTCGTTACTCGTTCACGCTGCCAGCGGCGTCACTTCGAACACGCAATGCGAATGGCCTTCGGCCGCGCATTGCGTCTCGACAGAAAACGACTTCGGGCCTTTCTTCGTGCCCTGCGGTGCGGTGTCGTTGACCCAGTCCATCGCGCCTGAGAACCAGCCGGCGAACATGTAGCAAAGCTTGCCTTCCTTGCCCGGCTGCGCCAGCACGAAAGACGAGTTATGCAAATGCACCGTGGCGGTCGAGGCCGCCGGATCGCTGGCAACGATCGAGAACAACCCCCAGCCGCGTTGCGACAGGCGCTTCAGATAATGTTCAAACACCGCCATGCCGCTAATGCCGTGTTGCTTGGCTTCTTTATCGCACCAGTGATACGCCGACTTGTGACCCGCCGTATAAAGGCTCTTCGCATACACTTCGCGGCCCAGCGCTTCTTCTACCGCCAAATGGTTGTTCGTAAAGAAATGGCGCGGTACGTACAGCATGGGCAGCGAGTCGGTTGTCCAGACGCCGGTTTCCGGATCGACGTCAATAGGCAGTTGCGGTTGCATCGTGTGGGTTCCTTGTTATTAGGTTGAGCCGGGTCAGACGTTCCAGACGCTGTCGAACACGCGCACCCAGTTCTCGCCCATGATCTTCTTGATGCGCGACTCACCCCAGCCGGCGCGTTCCATCGCAGCTGTCAGGTTCGGGAATTCGCCAATCGTTCGGATACCTTCAGGATTCACGACCTTGCCGAAGTTTGTCAGTTGACGATAACGACCCTTGTCGTGCGTGATCCAGTCAAAGAATTCCGTGCTGTAGCCCTGCGTGAAGTCCGTGCCAATACCCACGTTGTCTTCGCCGATCAGGTCGACCACATACTCGATCGCTTCGAGATAGTCTTCCACCGTCGCATCCGGGCCGCGCTTGAGGAACGGCGCGAACATCGTCACGCCGACGAAACCGCCCGCGTCGACAATTTCTTTAAGTTGCTCATCGGACTTATTGCGCGGATGTTCTTTCAGGCCCGACGGGCAGCAATGCGAATAACACACCGGCTTCTTCGAGAAAGCGATAGCTTCGGACGACGTCGTGCCGCCCACATGCGAGAGGTCGACCATGATGCCCACGCGATTCATTTCCTGAATCACTTCGCGGCCGAAACCCGAGAGACCGCCATCGCGCTCGTAGCAACCGGTGCCCACGAGGTTCTGCGTGTTGTAGCAAAGCTGCACGACGTTCACGCCAAGCTGCTTGAATGTTTCGATGTAGCCGAGGTTGTCCTCGAACGCATGCGCGTTCTGGAACCCAAAAATGATGCCCGTCTTGTTCTCTTGCTTCGCGCGACGAATGTCGTCCGTCGTGCGCACGAGCGTGAGAATGTCGCTGTGCTCACGGATCATTTGACGCATTTCGCCAATGTTGTCGACGGTCTTCTGGAAGCTCTCCCAGACCGACACCGTGCAGTTCACCGCGGTCACGCCGCCCTTTCTCATGTCCTCGAATACCGACGGTTCAAACTTCGAAATGTTCAGGCCGTCGATGATGATGCTGCTGTCGTGAAGTGTGCTCATCTCTTGCTCCGGAAAAGGAGGACGTAATCAATAAATGGGGAAGCGTTCGCACAGCGCGAAGATTTCGCGACGCACGCGGTGTTCGGTGTCAGCGTGACCTTCGGGGTGATCGCGCAAAGCGTCGAACACTTCCACGATCAAGCGGCCGATGTCACGGAACTCTGCCACGCCAAAACCACGCGTGGTGCCGGCCGGTGTACCGAGGCGCACGCCTGACGTGACCGTGGGCTTTTCCGGATCGAACGGGATGCCATTCTTGTTGCAAGTGATCCCGGCGCGTTCCAGCGCATGCTCGACCTGGTTGCCCTTCAAGCCCTTCGGACGCAGATCGACGAGCAGCAAATGATTGTCCGTGCCTCCAGTCACCAGATCGACGCCGCCGGCCTTCAGCACTTCGCCCAGCGCTTTCGCGTTGGCCAGCACGTTATCGATGTACGTCTTGAACCCGGGCTGCAGCGCCTCGCCGAAGGCGACAGCCTTACCAGCGATCACATGCATCAGCGGACCACCCTGGAGGCCCGGGAACACCGCCGAATTGATCTTCTTGGCGATGTCTTCGTCATTGGTCAGTACAAAACCGCCGCGCGGGCCGCGCAGTGTCTTGTGCGTAGTGGAGGTCACCACATGTGCATGCTCGACCGGATTCTGATGCCGCCCCGCCGCGATCACGCCGGCAATGTGCGCCATGTCGACCATCAGCTTCGAACCCGCCTTATCCGCGATAGCACGCAAACGCGCAAAGTCCAACTCACGCGGATAGGCCGAGAAACCCGCGATCAGTAACGTCGGCTTGTGCTGCAACGCGAGTTCTTCGATCTGCTCGTAATCGATCAACATGGTCTCGCGGTTGACGCCGTACTGGATCGCATTGAACCACTTGCCGGACATCGCCGGCTTCGCGCCATGCGTCAGGTGACCGCCCGCATCGAGCGACATGCCAAGCACGGTGTCGCCTGGTTTCGTCAGCGCGAGCATCACGGCGCCGTTCGCCTGCGCGCCCGAATGCGGCTGCACATTGGCGAATTGAGCGTTAAAGAGTTGCTTGACGCGATCGATCGCAAGGGTTTCGATTTCATCGACGAATTCGCAGCCGCCGTAATAGCGCTTGCCCGGATAACCTTCCGCGTATTTGTTCGTCAGCACCGAACCCTGCGCTTCAAGAACGGCACGCGAGACAATGTTCTCTGACGCGATCAACTCGATTTGCGACTGCTGGCGTTCCAGCTCTTTCAGGATGGCGCTGCGCACAGGCGCGTCGCGGGTGGCAAGCGGTTCTTCAAAGAACGGGGCGGCGGGGCGAGTCGAGGAATTTGACATTGAAGCATCCGTGGGTTCGGGGACAAGTCGTTTTTTGAAAGACGGTTTGCTTGGTGAGCCCTGATGCAAAGTTACGCAAAGGCACTTGAAACCACGCTTAGAACCGCTTTCCGATGCGTCTATTCTTGACTTTCACCCCACGCGCCAATTTATGAATTTAGACGTGTTCTTGGCCTTTTCCGACATGCGCGTCCGTTTTACACAAGTCGCCAAGCGCCATTCCCGTACGCCCGTTCGATGCTGCACTGCGGCGAAGAATTCGCGCTCCCGTGCGGTGCGAATTGGGGCCTTGATCCCCGTTGCGGTGCGTTGCCAGGGGCTTACGTCCCCGTAAGCTTGAATGCCAATAGGGTTTAGCCTGATGGCATGCATGTTGCAAACATCTACAAAATGTCCATAGTCGTGTCCCCACGACACAGCCACACCCTAGATTCGAAGGATCCCCTTCTCCATGTCCCCCGACCGAACCGCGTCGCTCGCGCATTTCGCGTTCATGCCGCTGCCTAATTTCACGATGATCGCGTTCACCAACGCCATCGAAGTGCTGCGCATGGCGAACTATCTGACCGGGCAGAAGCTGTACACGTGGTCGATCGTGAGCCCGGACGGCGGTCCCGTGGCGGCGAGCAATGGCCTCTCAGTGGACACCGGACCGGTCGAGTGCGTCGGGCTGCCGGACATCG
This sequence comes from Caballeronia sordidicola, assembly GCF_002220365.1. Lineage (GTDB taxonomy): Bacteria > Pseudomonadota > Gammaproteobacteria > Burkholderiales > Burkholderiaceae > Caballeronia > Caballeronia sordidicola_C. The sequence goes on from NZ_MTHB01000233.1 coordinate 29,546, forward strand.
TGTTCGTGGTCGGCGGCATCGACGTCCAGCGTGAAACCACGCCCGCCCATCTGTCAGCGCTGCGCCGTTTTGCGCGATTGGGCAGTGTGCTCGGCAGTCTCTGCACCGGCACCTATGCCCTCGCGCGAGCCGGTCTGCTCGCCGGCTATGCATGCGCGATTCATTGGGAAAACATGTCGGCGCTGAAAGAGGAGTTCCCGGAAACACGCTTTCTCAAAGAGCTGTTCGTGATCGACCGGGACCGCGTGACCTGCACGGGCGGCGTTGCACCGCTCGACATGATGTTGAACCTGATTGCCACGCGCGTGGGATCGGCGAAGGTCACGCAGATTGCGGAACAGTTCATCGTGGAGCACGTTCGCGATACCAGCGCGCAGCAACGCATGCCGCTGGTCGCGCGGTTGGGCTCGGCGAACAAGTCGCTGTTCGAAGTGATTTCGCTGATGGAGAACAACATAGAGGAGCCGTTGTCGCGCGAAGAACTCGCACGGCTGGCAGGGATGTCGCAGCGGCAATTGCAGCGGCTGTTTCGCGAGCACCTTGGCATGACGCCCACGCATTATTACCTGACGCTGCGGCTGCGCCGCGCGCGTGAATTGCTGCTGCAGACCGACATGTCGATCATGCATATAACCATGGCGTGCGGCTTTCAGTCGGCCTGCCACTTCAGCAAGAGCTATCGCGATTCATTCGGCACCGCGCCCACGCGGGAACGGCGGCGCCAGTTGCCGCCGCTCGCCGTCGTTGCCCCGATGGCAATTGCCCAAAACGCCGCTTAAGCTTTCCGCTTCAATTCAAGCTAAAAGCGGCGCCTTGAGCTCGGCGCCTTACGCGGCCTTCAACATCCCGTGCGGGTCGATCACGAACTTGCGCGGCGCGCCACCATCGAATTGCCGATATCCATCCGGCGCCTGATCGAGCGTCACCACGGAGACATTGACGATATCCGCAATCGGCAGGCGATCCCACAAGATGGCTTGCATCAGGTTCTGGTTGTACTTCACGACCGGCGTCTGCCCGGTGAAGAACGAATGCGACTTCGCCCAGCCCAGGCCGAAGCGAATGCTCAGCGCACCCTTCTTCGCGGCTGCGTCCGCGGCGCCTGGATCGTCGGTGACATAAAGGCCCGGAATGCCGATCGCGCCCGCTACCCGCGTGATCTCCATCAGCGAATTCAGCACCGTGGCGGGCGCTTCCTGATGGCTTCCGCTGCTCCCGTGACCATGCGCTTCGAAGCCGACGCAATCCACCGCGCAATCCACTTCGGGCGTGCCGAGAATGGCCGCTATCTGGTCGGCGAGCGATGCATCCTTCGACAGATCCACGGTCTCGAATCCCACCTTGCGCGCGTGCGCGAGGCGCTCTTCGTTCATGTCGCCAACAATCGTGCAAGCCGCGCCCAGCAAACGAGCGGACGCCGCCGCGGCCATGCCGACCGGACCCGCGCCTGCTATATACACCGTCGAGCCCGGCTTCACGCCCGCCATCACTGCGCCGTGATAGCCCGTCGGCAGAATGTCGGACAGGCACGTAAGATCGCGAATCTTCGACATCGCCTGATCACGATCGGGAAACTTCAGAAGATTGAAGTCGGCGTACGGGACCATCACGTATTCAGCCTGACCGCCAATCCAGCCGCCCATGTCCACGTAACCGTAGGCGCCGCCCGGGCGCGACGGATTGACGTTCAGGCATACACCCGTGTTCTGCGCCTTGCAGGTCGGACAGCGGCCGCATGCCACGTTGAACGGCACGGAAACCAGATCGCCAATCTTGAGCGTCTCCACATCGCGCCCAATCTCAATCACCTCGCCGGTAATCTCATGCCCAAGCACAAGCCCGACCTGAGCCGTCGTGCGGCCTCGCACCATATGCTGGTCCGACCCGCAGATATTCGTTGTAACCACTTTGAGAATCACGCCATGACCGATCTGGCGGCCGCGTGGATCGACCATTTTCGGATAGTCGATGGATTGCACTTCAACCTTGCCCTGCCCTAGATATACGACGCCGCGATTACTGCTCATTGCCTGTCTCCTTGTCTCGTGGACGATTTGCACGGCAAAACACAGCCATGCACCGCCTAATGAGCGTAGTCCTGTGCCGCACCGCAGACGCGCATCGAACGCGACATGGGTTTGGCAGAATCCGACATGGCGGTTTTATATTGATTGACCAATCAATATAAAATACCTAGGATTCAATTCTGGTTTCCGTAACTGTTTCCCAACGCTATTCAGACAAAAGCCATGCCCAAGCTAGGAATGCGCGAAATCCGCCGGGCGCAGTTGATCGACGCCACGCTGCTGAGCATCGACCATGCCGGTCTTGCCGGCACGACGCTGGCGTCGGTCGCGCAGCGTGCGAGCATTTCCACGGGTATCGTCAGTCATTATTTCGGCGACAAGGACAGCCTGCTCGAAGCCACCATGCGCCACGTGTTGCGCGACCTGTGGAACGCAACGTCCCGCAGACGCCGGGCCGCGAAAGACGAACCGCGGGCACGCTTGCGTGCGGTGGTGGCGGCGAACTTCGATGTCGCGCAAGTCAGCAATCCGGTGATGAAAACGTGGCTCGCGTTCTGGTCGGAAAGCATGCACAAACCGCAATTGCGGCGGCTGCAAAACGTCAACACGCGTCGCCTGTATTCGAATTTATGCGCCGATTTTTCGAAGGCGCTGCCCCGTGCCGCAGCCCGTCGCGCGGCAAGCGGACTGGCTGCGTTGATCGACGGCTTGTGGTTGCGCGGCGCACTGTCAGGCGTTCCGTTCGACACGAAAGCGGCCATGCGCCTGGCCAACGATTACATCGACCTCGTGCTCGACACACGCGGCCGGACCCTCACTTAAAGGACTACGCAATGCCCGTATTCGAATTGCAGCGCTTGTACATCGGCGGCGCTTACGTCGACGCCACCAGCGGCGAAACTTTCGACACGCTCGATCCCGCCACGGGCGAAACGCTCGCGAGCGTTCAACAAGCAAGCGCAGCGGATATTGATCGCGCTGTGCGCTCGGCGCGCGAAGGCCAGCGCGAATGGGCCGCCATGACCGCAATGCAACGCTCGCGCATCCTGCGTCGTGCGGTGGATATCCTGCGTGAACGCAACGACGAACTCGCCGCGCTCGAAACCCGCGATACGGGCAAGCCGATTGCCGAAACACACGCCGTGGACATTGTCACCGGCGCCGATGTCATCGAGTACTACGCCGGACTTGCAACAGCCATAGAAGGTCGGCAAATCCCGCTGCGCGCAAGCTCGTTCGTCTATACGCGACGCGAACCGCTTGGCGTGTGCGCGGGCATTGGTGCGTGGAATTATCCGATCCAGATTGCCTGCTGGAAGTCGGCCCCTGCCCTCGCCGCCGGCAACGCGATGATCTTCAAGCCTAGCGAAATCACGCCGCTCAGCACGTTGAAACTCGCTGAAATCTACTCAGAAGCCGGTGTCCCCCCAGGCGTGTTCAACGTCGTGCAGGGCGATGGCCGCGTGGGCGCGTTGCTTGCCGCACATCCGGACATCGCGAAGATCTCGTTTACGGGCGGTGTGGAGACGGGCAAGAAAGTGATGTCGATGGCTGGCGGTTCATCGCTGAAAGAAGTGACGATGGAACTGGGCGGCAAATCCCCGCTCGTCATTTTCGACGACGCCAATCTCGAACGCGCCGCCGACATTGCGATGAGCGCCAACTTCTTCAGCTCGGGCCAGGTCTGCACGAACGGGACGCGCGTGTTCGTCCAGCGACCGGTGTACGAGCGCTTCGAAGCGCTCTTGCTGGAGCGTGTAAAGCGCATTCGCGTGGGCTCGCCAACGGATGCCAACACCAACTTCGGTCCACTCGTCAGCGCCGCACAATTGCATAAAGTGCTGGGGTTCATCGAAAGCGGCAAGCAAGAGGGTGCACGGCTGATCGCCGGTGGATCGCGGATCGTGCATGACGCGTTCGCTCAAGGGCAATACGTCGAACCTACTGTCTTCACCGAATGCCGCGACGACATGCGCATCGTGCGCGAAGAGATTTTCGGCCCCGTCATGAGCATCCTCATATTTGACGAGGAATCCGAAGTGATCGAACGTGCCAACGCGACCGAATACGGCCTCGCCGCGGGCGTAGTCACAGAGAATCTGGCGCGGGCGCATCGCGTGATTCATGCGTTGCAAGCCGGCATCTGCTGGATCAATACGTGGGGTGAATCACCCGCTGAAATGCCCGTAGGCGGATACAAGCAATCGGGCGTAGGCCGCGAAAACGGCGTGACCACCCTCGAGCACTACACGAGCATCAAATCCGTGCAGGTAGAGCTGGGTCCCTATCAACCCGTATTCTAAGAACCAAGGAGCCAAGCGATGAGCGCGAACGAGTTCGACTACATCGTCGTGGGCGCGGGTTCAGCGGGCAACGTGCTCGCCTCGCGTCTCACTGAAGACGCTGACGTGACCGTGCTGCTGCTGGAAGCGGGTGGTCCGGACTACCGCTTCGACTTCCGCACGCAAATGCCGGCTGCGCTGGCGTTCCCGCTGCAAGGAAGGCGCTATAACTGGGCCTACGAAACCGACCCCGAGCCGCACATGAACAATCGGCGCATGGAATGCGGCCGCGGCAAGGGACTGGGCGGGTCGTCGTTGATCAATGGCATGTGTTACATCCGCGGCAACGCACTCGACTATGACGGCTGGGCCGAGCGAAAAGGCCTTGAAGACTGGACCTATTCCGATTGCCTGCCCTATTTTCGCAAGGCCGAAACACGCGATGCCGGATCTAACCCGTATCACGGCGGAGATGGCCCGGTGCACGTGACGACCTCCAAGCCCGGCAACAACCCGTTGTTTGCCGCGATGGTCGAAGCCGGTGTGCAGGCCGGTTACCCCCGTACGGATGATCTCAACGGTTTTAGCCAGGAAGGTTTCGGCCCGATGGACCGGACCGTGACGCCGAAGGGCCGCCGCTCCAGCACCGCACGCGGATATCTCGACCGCGCGAAAGGCCGGCCGAATCTCACGATCGTGACGCATGCCGTCACGGATCGCGTCTTGTTCGCCGGGAAAAAAGCGATCGGCGTGGCCTACTTGCACAGTGGCGAACGTGTCACCGCGCATGCGCGCCGCGAGGTGCTGGTGTGCAGCGGCGCGATTGCATCGCCGCAATTGCTGCAGCGTTCGGGCGTCGGCCGGTCGACGTGGCTGCGGGAACTTGACGTGCCTTTGGTGCATGACCTGCCCGGCGTCGGTGAGAATCTCCAGGATCATCTGGAGATGTACATGCAATACGAATGCCTTGAGCCTGTGTCGCTTTATCCGGCGCTGCAGTGGTGGAACCAGCCGAAAATCGGGCTTGAATGGATGTTGAACGGTACGGGCATTGGTGCGAGCAATCAGTTCGAGGCGGGCGGTTTTATACGCACGCGCGACGACGACCTGTGGCCCAACATTCAGTATCACTTCCTGCCCGTCGCCATCAACTACAACGGCTCGAACCCGATCAAGATGCATGGTTTCCAGGCGCATGTGGGTTCCATGCGGTCCCCTAGCCGCGGTCGCATCAAGCTGAAGTCACGCGATCCGAACGCGCACCCGAGCATCCTGTTCAACTACATGTCGTACCCACTTGACTGGCGTGAATTCCGCGACGCGATCCGCATCACGCGCGAGATCATGCATCAGCCGGCGCTCGCGAAATATCGTGGACGGGAGTTGCATCCGGGTGCGGATCTCACCACGGACGATCAACTCGACGCGTTCGTGCGGCAACGTGCGGAGACCGCGTTCCATCCGTCGTGTTCCTGCAAGATGGGGTACGACGACATGGCCGTAGTCGACAATGAAGGCCGCGTGCATGGACTCGAATCGCTTCGGGTGGTGGACGCGTCGATCATGCCGCTGATCGTGACCGGCAACCTGAACGCGCCAACCATCATGCTGGCCGAAAAGATCGCGGACAAGATCCGGGGACGCGAGCCGCTGGCGCGTGTTGATACGCCGTATTTCGTCGCGCACGGTGCGAAGGCGCGCAAGGCGGAGACAGTCGCGGCTGTGTAATTAGTTAGTGACGCATGTTTGGGCATCCCGGCTTAGCGGCCGCGATGCCCTCCGTTTCAATGCCAGGTCACCCCTCGAGCCGGGCACGCGCAGCCATTGCTATGCGCCCGATCGTCTCGGTGCTTAAGCGCTCCGCCACCTTGTGAACATACTCATGATGGTGCGACTCGAGCGGCGCACCGAGATACTGCGCGTGCAGATAGCGGATCAACGCAATTCGCCGATGCCCGAGCGCCAGACTGCGATCGAGCAACGCGAGTGCCGCGTGAGGATCATGCTGCCCGCACGCAAGCTGCGATAGTCCCGCGGTTTGAACGCGCGTCGACGTCATGGCCGTTTCAGCGTTCAACCGCCGTATGCGCCGTCTGCAACCCGGCCGACGCTCGCCATGCATCGAAATCCGCACGATGCCAGTCGAGCTCAACGCCCACGCGTCGCGTGCCTTCGCGAATCTTCGGCTTATACAACAGCAGCGTCAGCGCATCGAGCGCGGGCCATTGCGTGAACGACAGCGCCGCGATCTCCACCGCGAGTGTTTCGAGCAGGCGCGTATGCGGCTTGCTCTCCAGATAGCCTGACACTCCCTCGCACCAGGCCTCGTAATCAATCAGCTCGTGTGCGTTCTGCTCGGCCGGCACGCCTCGATAATGCAGGCTCGCGTCAATGGCAACGGGCTGCGGCGCCAGATGCTCCTGAGCATACAAACCAATGCGCGTAGGCACGACAAGCTCATCCACAACGATGCGCCAGCCGCGTCCGCCCGGGCTCAATGGTTCGAATGGTTCGTACGGTTTCACGACATCAGCGGCTCGGCCGCATCGAGCATCATCTTCACGAAGTAGTCCGCAAAGCTGCGGCGGACCACGAGGTCGAAGCGGTCGTCACCGGTCGGCAGCACTGTCACGGAGGCCTTGAAGTAATGGCTCTGCGCACACTGGCCGACGCCGAACAAACGCGGATGCAGATCGAGCGGACAACCACGCGCGAGAACATCACGCGTACGCGTGCCGCTGATTTCAAGCACGGTGTAACCACTGCCGATATCGACGGCGGCTGCGAACAATCCCTTGAACGCCTCGCGCAACCTGGCTTCCATTGGCGCCGTCTGCGTGGCGGAATGCGCCGCGGCCGAGCGCACGAGCCACTCGTCGGGACCGAGCCACATCAGGTCGTAGCCGTTGCCCGTCGCCGTCGTATTCGGCCTCTCTGGCGGCTTGCAACCGATCACGCTTTCTACCGCCGCAACGAACGCGGCATCGCGCAGGTCACCACGCAGATTGACCAGTTCCAGGAAAGGCCGCTCGACAAGACGAAACGCCTTCGATCCACTCGCCTGATGTTTTTTCAGCAGGCCATCCACACCGACCAGCGGCGACTCCTGCCACACGCCCTGCCCGATTGCGCGATCCACGACCGTCTGGTTGCTTCTGTTTTCATTCCACATGTTGACGTGCTCCTTCGCTGTCGTAGAACACCGAGCTGGTGATTTTTGCCGGCATCTGCTTACCGTTGGCGAGTGGAATCATCACCGACTCGCCGATCTTGTCGAGACCGCCCTTGATGACGGCCATCGCGATCGAGCGCTTTAAAATAGGGCTGAAATAGCTGGATGTGACGTGACCGAGCATGGGCGCAGTGTCGCCGGTGAACGGACCCAGCACGATCTGCGAGCCTTCCGGAATCACGAACGACGCATCTTCAGCAAGCAAGCCGACAAGTTGCTTGCGCCCCGCCTTCGCCGTATCCGAGCGCGTCAGCGAACGCTTGCCGAGGAAGTCCTTCGACTTCGCGACCAGTCCACCCATGCCGAGGTCGTAAGGTGTCATCGAACCATCGGTATCCTGCCCGACGATGATGTAACCCTTCTCCGCCCGCAGCACGTGCATGGTTTCCGTGCCGTACGGCGTGATGTCGAACTCAGCGCCGGCGGCCATCAGCGCCTCCCATACAGCACGTCCTACGTTCGCCGGCACGTTGACTTCGTAAGCAAGTTCGCCCGAGAAACTGATCCGCATCACCCGCGACGCCGCGCCCGCCACCGTCCCTTCGCGATAACTCATGAACGGGAAAGCAGCATTGGCGAAGTCGATATCGCGGCAGACCTTTTGCAGCACTTTGCGGCTGTTCGGGCCGACCACGGCGAAGGTCGCCCAGTGATCCGTTACCGATGCCAACCGTACCCGCATGTCGGGCCACTCCGTTTGCAGCCAGCGCTCGAGCCACGTCAGCACGCGCGCCGCGCCGCCGGTCGTGGTCGTCATCATGTAGTGCTGGTCGGCCAGGCGCACGGTCACGCCGTCATCGAAGATCATGCCGTTTTCGTCGAGCATCAGGCCGTAGCGGCACTTGCCCACTTCCAGCTTGCTCCACGGGTTCGTATAGACCCAGTTGAGCAGCTTCGCGGCATCGGGACCCTGGATGTCGATCTTGCCGAGCGTCGATGCATCGAGAATACCGACGCTGGTGCGCGTTGCCAGCGATTCGCGCGCGACTGCCGCGTGCATGCCTTCACCGTTCTTCGGGTAATACCAAGGCCGTTTCCAGTTGCCGACGTCCTCAAACGCTGCGCCATTTTCCACGTGCCATTCGTGCACGGCGGTCTTGCGGACCGGATCAAGGAACTCGCCCAGCTCACGGCCGGCAAACGTACCGAACGTGACCGGCGTGTAGTTCGGCCGGAACGTCGTGGTGCCCGTCTCGGGGATGGTCTTGTTCAAGGCCTGAGCAAGAATTGCCATGCCGTTGATATTGCCGAGCTTGCCCTGGTCCGTGCCGAAGCCCATCGCCGTGTAACGCTTCACGTGCTCGACCGACTCGAAACCTTCCCGTGCGGCGAGGAAGATATCCGCGGCGGACACGTCGTTCTGGTAATCGATAAATTGCTTGGGACCCCGTGTCGCCAACTCACGGCCTCCGACCAGCCACAACGGCATGAGCGGCGCCTCGCTGACCTCGGCCACCTGCACAGGTGTCGGACGCGCAACGATCAAACCTGCGGCACGCGCAGCGTCCACGCCGGCGTCGACCGCGAAACGGATCGCACGGGCAAGCGTGAATTCACCGGCGCACGCGCCGACGCTGCTCTCGGCCTGCATCGCTTTGCCGGGTACGAAGCAAGTCTTTTCGTCGTGCCAGTGCGCCTTGCCGCCGGATTGCGCGAACAGGTGCAAGATCGGGCTCCAACCTCCGGACACGGCGAGCAGGTCGCACGGCAGGTCGGCTTGCTTCACGCCGACCGTGCCGTTGGAATACGCGCTGACTTCAACCGACGCCACGCGCAACTTGCCATGCGCCACCGTGACGACCGATCCATTCAGGACCTTCACGCCGTAGCGTTTCGCCTGACCTTGCAACGCGCCTTTGTCATCGGCGAGACGCGGATCCACTACCGTCACCTGCGCGCCTGCCGCCTTCAGATCGAGCGCGCATTGGTAGCCGCTGTCGTTGTTCGTGAACACCACCGCATTGCGACCCGGCAAGACCGCATAGCGATGCAAGTACGAAGACACCGCCGACGCCAGCATCACGCCCGGCAGATCGTTGTTGCCGAACACAATCGGGCGTTCCTGCGCGCCCGTGGCGAGAATGACGCGCTTGGCGCGCACTTTCCACAGCAGTTCCCGCGTGCCTTTGCGCATCGATACCGGCAAATGCTCGGTCAAGCGCTGCGTGATAGTGACGAGGTTGTGATCCTGATAACCGAACGCCGTGCTGCGGCACAGGATCTTCACATCCGGCATCTTGCGCAGTTCAGCTTCAATTTTTTGCGCCCACTTCAAGCCCGGCGCGCCATCGATTTCCGAGCGATACGACAGCAGCGAGCCGCCAAGTTCGGGCTGGTCATCGACGAGAATCACACGTGCACCCGACAAACCCGCCGCATGCGCCGCAGCAAGACCCGAAGGGCCGGCCCCGACCACGAGCACGTCGCAATGCGCGAAGCACTTGTCGTAGCGATCCGCGTCCACGTGTTCCGGCGCTCGGCCGAGACCCGCTGCGTCGCGGATCACTTCTTCGTATTTCGGCCAGAACTTGCGCGGCCACATGAACGTCTTGTAGTAGAAGCCCGCCGGTATGAACCGGGCGATCTTCTGGTTCACCGCCATGCGGTCGTTTTCGATGCTCGGCTTGGCATTCACGCTGGTGGCGACCAGCCCCTGATACAACTCAATCTCAGTCGCGCGCGCATTCGGCACGGTATAGGCGCCGGTTTCGAGTTGAACGACGGCATTCGGTTCAGCCACGTCGGCCGTGACAATGCCGCGCGGCCGGTGATATTTCCAGCTACGAGCCACGAAATGCACGCCGTTCGCGAGCAGCGCGGAGGCGAGCGTATCGCCCTGATGGCCCTGGTACGTCTTGCCGTTGAACGTGAAGGTGAGCGCGATGGCGCGGTTGATGCGCCCGCCCGTGGCGAGTCGGTCTTTCTGGCTCATTTCGGTTGTCCTTCTTTCGATTCCATCACGGCCAACGGCCGTGCGAACGTGTCGTAGCCCTGGAATGCGTAGCTCACAGTGTCGCGTTGCGCCATGAACCAGCGCCGGCAACCTTGCGTGTGCATCCATTGTTCACGATGCACGCCACGCGGATTCTTCCGCATGAACAGGTAGTCGCCCCATTCCTTGTCGGTGAGCTTTTCGGTGTCGAGCGGGCGCGCGATATCGGCTTCGCCGCCGCACGAGAATTCGCTTTCAGCGCGTGGCCCGCACCAGGGGCATTCAATCAGCAACATGTCTTCTCTCCTATGTCGACCAGAGTTGGCGCTTTAGCGCCTTACTCTGGTCCCATGCAACCTTGGTTGCTCAGGTTAGTGGGCGACGGCCGCAGCGCCGTGTTCGTCGATCAGGTGACCCGTGTAGAAACGGTCGATGGAAAACGGCGCGTTCAACGCGTGAGGCTCGTCGTGCGCGATGGTGTGGGCAAACGCCCAGCCTGAACCCGGCGTTGCCTTGAAGCCACCCGTACCCCAGCCGCAGTTGAAGTACAAACCCTTCACGTCGGTCTTGCTGATGATCGGGCACGCATCCGGCGACACATCCACAATCCCGCCCCACTGACGATTCATACGCACGCGCGAGAAGACCGGGAACATCTCGACGATCGCCTCCAGCGTCCCTTCAATAATGTGAAAACTGCCGCGCTGGCCGAAGCCCGTGTATTGATCGACGCCGGCGCCGATCACCAGATCGCCCTTATCGGACTGGCTGATATACGCGTGCACCGCGTTCGACATCACCACCGTGTTGACCACGGGCTTGATAGGTTCGGACACAAGCGCTTGCAACGGGTGGCTTTCCAGAGGAAGGCGGATGCCGGCCATGTCGGCAAGTGAGGACGTGTTGCCAGCCGCGACGACCGCGACCTTCTTGGCCTTGATAAAACCCTTCGTGGTATCCACGCCGATCACCTGGCTGCCGTTGCGGCGAATTCCCGTGACCTGGCAGTTCTGCACGATATCCACGCCGGCCTGGTCCGCGCCGCGCGCGAAACCCCACGCAACGGCGTCGTGACGCGCCACGCCGCCGCGCCGCTGGATGGACGCGCCGAGCACCGGATAGCGGCTATTCAGGTTGATGGTCGGCTCGATCTGCTTGATCTGTTCAGGCGTGAGGAATTCAGCGTCTACACCATTCAAGCGGTTCGCGTTCACCCGACGTTCAGTATCCCGAACGTCTTGCAGCGTATGCGCGAGGTTCATCACGCCGCGCTGGCTGAACATCACGTTGTAGTTCAGGCCTTGCGAGAGTCCTTCCCACAACTGCATCGCTTTTTCGTACAGCGCCGCCGATTCGTCCCACAGATAGTTCGAGCGCACGATGGTCGTATTGCGCGCCGTATTACCGCCACCGATCCAGCCCTTCTCGAGCACGGCGATGTTGCGCACGCCATGTTCCTTGGCAAGATAGTAGGCGGTCGCGAGACCATGCCCGCCGCCGCCGACGATCACCACGTCGTATTCCTGCTTGGGCTCCGGGCTTTTCCACTGGCGTTCCCAGTTCTCGTGATACGACATGCCGTTGCGCAAGAGGCTGAATATCGAATAGCGGCTCATGGTGTTTCCTTAAACTTGTTGATGTTGCAAACCCGTTGCAAGCTCTTTTGCAGAACCGTAAAAATCAGCATTCGATGACGTTCACAGCCAACCCGCCGCGCGACGTCTCCTTGTATTTCGTCTTCATGTCCGCGCCGGTTTCGCGCATGGTCTTGATCACGTTGTCGAGCGATACATAGTGCGTGCCGTCGCCCTTCATGGCCATGCGCGCGGCGTTGAGCGCCTTGATCGCGCCCATCGCGTTGCGTTCGATGCAGGGGATCTGCACCAGCCCGCCAACGGGGTCGCAGGTCATGCCGAGGTTGTGCTCCATGCCGATCTCGGCAGCGTTCTCGACTTGCGTCGGCGTCCCGCCCATCACGGCGGCAAGCGCCGCGGCGGCCATCGAGCACGCCACACCGACTTCGCCCTGGCAACCGACTTCCGCGCCGGAAATAGATGCCGTTTCCTTGTAGATGATCCCGATAGCCGCCGCCGTCAGCAAGAACGTGACAATGCCCTCGTCGGTCGAGTTATGCATGAACTTCACGTAGTAATGCAGCACCGCGGGGATCACGCCGGCCGCGCCGTTCGTGGGTGCGGTGACCACCCGGCCACCGGCGGCGTTCTCCTCGTTCACAGCCATCGCGTAGAGGTTGACCCAGTCGAGCATGGAGAGCGGATCGCGCAACGACTCTTCCGAATGCTTGCGCAACTGCGCGGAAAGATCGGCAGCACGGCGTTTCACATGCATCGGGCCGGGCAATTCGCCGCGTACCTTGCAGCCGCGTTCCACGCACGCCGCCATCACGCGCCAGATCGCGAGCAGGCCGTCACGCACTTCACGCTCCGGGCGCGACGCGGATTCGTTGAGCATCGTGATTTCAGCTATCGATAAACCCGTCTCGCGGCACACGCGCATGAGGTCGTCGCCAGTGCGGAATGGGTGCGGCACGCCACCGCCCGCTTGCACGCCGTTCACGCGCGTGCCCTCGCTGTTGATGACGAAACCGCCGCCGACCGAGTAGTACTCTTTTTCGACGACGAGCTGGCCGTTTTCATCGAAGGCCTGGAAGCGCATGCCGTTCGGATGCACCACGCTAGATCCGGGCGCGCCCGGCATCAGCTTGCGAAAGAAGCCTATATGCTCGCGTTCGTCGAATTTAACCGCGTGCTTGTCGAGCAGGTTCAAGCTCTTGCACTCGCGGATCTCCCGCAGACGCGGTTCGATCGCATCCGGATCGATCGAGTCGGGGAGATTGCCTTCGAGTCCAAGTAGCACAGCTTTATCGGTACCGTGACCCTTGCCGGTTGCGCCCAGCGAGCCGAACAAATCCACCCGCACGCGGCGCACGAACGCGAGCAGGTTTGCGTCCTCGATATGCGAAGCAAAGCGGCACGCTGCGATCATCGGGCCAACCGTATGCGAACTTGACGGACCGATGCCGATCTTGAACAGATCGAAAACGCTGACGTTCATGAGGTGCCTTGTGGGTGGACTGCATGGGATTTCACTAGGTAGCCATTGCACCGCACGCCAATTTCCGCTGATAGAACAAAAACGGCATGCACGTGGGATGGCGGCGTCAGTACGGCAACACGGGGGCACGGCGAGGCGCTTTAGCGATGATCGGCGACGAAAACTGACTGGTGGCGGCCCGGGGAACCCGGCGCCCTGGTGGTGGCACGTCACATGCTGAATAGGCTGTAGAGCAAGCTGGTGAGCGTCCGCTTGCCCGCAGTTGACCACCTATGGTCCTCTCCTCGCCCGTCTTACAGAAAGGAAATCAGGCATGAAGCAATTCTCAATGGCATACGCGATCGGCGCCGTACTTTGCATCTCGAGCACGGCTTTCGCCCAAAACAACCCGCCGAGCTCAAGCACAGGCTTGCAGGCTGGCGACAACGCTCAGACGACGAACCAGTCGGCGGGAACGACGGCCAATCCTGGCATGTCGCAAAAGAAGATGAAGCACACCAAGACTTCATCGACGGGAAGCAAGTCCGGCATGGGAACTGCCACGCCCAGCGGTCCGGGAGCCCCGGTGACAGCGAGCGGTTCGGGCGGTTAAGCGCCGCGTGGCGCTGTTTCAATCTTGGTAAGTGGGGTCATGCAACAAATCGGGCAGGAGCAGGGGCGGAAAAACGGCGCAAGATTTACGTGTCGGCGGTTATACAACACTTTCAACGCAGGTCTTATTTACCCTTTCCGGGTTGAAGAAACGCTGCGATAAACTGTGTTGGCATTTTCGAATGCGCTCGAATCGACCAGCCTTCAAACTCTCGCCCATCAGGTTCACCCCATGAACAATATTCTGAAGAAAGTCCTTGCAGTTTTCATCGTTGCGGCTTTTGTTGCGCCAGCAGTGTCGTATGCCAAGCCGCATCATCACCACAAGTACACGAAGGCCAAGCACGTCGACCACGCAGCTCATTAATCCAGCTTCCAAGCCGGTATTAAGGTCGCACTAAACTCGCTTTAATGCTTTCAGAAATAGCCGGGCAGGCAGCCGGCCATCGGACACGGCTCGCCCTGGTCAGGGCGAGCCGTTTTCCGTTCTGGTCTACGTGCAAGGCTTATCAAAAATCCAGAGCACCACGATGACCGCGTGAATCCCGGTATTTCAAACCCGTTAATGGCAGTGATATGCTGATCGACTACCGGGCCGCCATGTCGCCCATCACCTATGGCCCGAATGACGGCTGCACATCACCGCCCAAGCGCATGAATCCCGCTGACCTGCTTCCCGCTCAATCGCCCGACACGGCGTGCAAACAGCGCATCCGTTTTGGCATTGTGTTGCTGCCGAATTTCACGCTGACGGCGTTTTCCGGCTTCGTCGATTTATTGCGCCTGTCTGCTGATGAAGGCGACTTCAGCAAACCGGTACGTTGCTCATGGAGCGTGATCGGGGAAACGCTTGCGCCGGTGCGTGCGAGTTGCGGCATCCAGATCACGCCTTGGGAAACCTTCGAGAAGGCTGAGTCTTTCGACTACGTGGTGGTCGTGGGTGGCTTGCTGCATTCCGGCGCGGGCGCGAGCGATGCCACGCTGCAATTCATCCGCCGCGCTGCGACCACGGACGCCACGCTGGTCGGCATTTGCACGGGTGTGTTTTCCCTGATGCGGGCGGGCGTGCTGGAAGGTTATCGCATCTGCGTGAGCTGGTTCCACTACTGGGATTTCGTCGAGCGTTTTCCGGGCGTGAATGAGGAGATGCTGGTCGCAGACCGTCTGTTCGTGATGGATCACCGGCGCATTACGTGTTCGGGCGGAAGAGCATCGATTGATGTTGCGGCAGCAATCCTGCTGCGCCATTTCGAGGCTGCCACGGTACAAAAGGCGTTGCGCATTTTGCTGGTGGACGACATGCAGAAGGGCAATGCGCCTCAGCCGCATCCGCCGGGGCTTGCACCGGCCACGCATCCGAAAGTGAAGCGGGCAATCCTGCTGATGGAGCAGCATGTGGGGCGTTCGCTGACGCTCGATGAGCTTGCGCACAAGCTGGATTTATCGACGCGGCAGTTGGAGCGTTTGTTCAAGGCGGAGACCGGCAAGGCGCCACAGGCCTATGCGAAGCAGGTCAGGCTGCGCACGGCCGCTTGGTTGCTGACGAGTTCGGACAAGACGGTGGCGGATATTGCATCGAGTTGCGGTTTTTCCGATGCATCGCATTTGGGGCGGGAGTTCAGGAAGCAGTTCGGGCTTCCCCCCATGATGTATCGCGATCAGCGTGGCACGGCAGCGCCGGACGACGCAGCAAGCGTTGCAACGCACGACCTTGCTGCGGACTTTGATGAGACTTTTCCGGGGCGTGCTCAGGCTATTTGATTTTGTCCGTGCGCAGCACTGATCAGGCGCGCCACCCGCGCCGGCAGACCCCTTGATCCACCGGCGCGAATAGACCTTACTGAGAAACTTACTGCGCTGCTACATAAGCCTTCACAGCCGGCAGCCCATCCTTGCCGTCAAACGTCTTCACCCCCGCCAGCCACTTGTCCAGCACAGCCGGATTCGCTTTCAACCATTGCTTCGCAGCGAGATTCGGATCGGTCTTGTTCATGATCGGCGTCATCACGTGATTCTCGATGTCCGTCGAAAACCGCAGGTTATCAACCAGCTTCGCCACATTCGGGCAGCGCGCGGCATAATCCGGCGGCGTTACCGTCAACACCTTGGCCTCACCATAGTTCGGCCCGAACACGTCATCCCCACCACTCAGGTAATCAATCTTCATCGTTACGTTCATCGGATGCGGTTCCCAACCCAGGAACACAATCCACTTCTTCTCGCGAATCGCACGACCCACTTCAACCAGCATGCCCGCTTCGCTCGACTCGACCATCTTGAACTTGCCCAATCCATACTGATTCGAATCGATCATCTTCTTGATCAACGCGTTACCGTCATTACCCGGCTCAATACCGTAGATCTTGCCGTCAAGCTTGTCGTAGTTCTTGGCAATATCGGCGAACGACTTCAGGCCGCCGTTATACGCATAATCCGGCACGGCCAGCGTGTATTTCGCCCCCGTCAGATTAGGCGCCGCCAATACCTTGACTTGGCCCGCTTTCTGGAACGGCTCGACAATGGGGTCCATCGTCGGCGACCAATAACCCAGGAATACGTCGATCTGCTTATTCTTGATACCTGCAAAAGTAATAGGCACCGACGCAATGGTCTTCGTCGGTTTGTATCCGAGGCCCTGCAGCACGGTAGTCGCCAGACCCGTGGTCGCGGCAATATCGGTCCAGCCCACATCGGCGAAACGGACGTTCTGGCACGTGGCCGGATCAGCCGCAAACGCGCCGCCGGACATCGTGACATTCAGCAAGACAGCCAGCGCGCACGACGACGCGATTCCGTGAAGTTTCATGTTTCTCCCTATTTTGGAAACCACCAGACACGACGATGCCGCGCCCCAATGAGCGCACCACGTCTAAAAATGGATCATTACGCCGACTGCCTGCGCTCAATACTCGGCGCGTGGCCAAACTGCGCGCGGTATGCCTTGCTGAAATGACACGGTGAATGAAAACCGCAAACGGCCGTCACACGCGAGATCGATGCATCGGTATTACGCAATAACTCACGCGCTCGCCGCAGCCGCAACGTGAGGTAGTAATGCGTCGGCGAAACACTCAGGAACATCTTGAACATGCGCTGCAGATGACGTTGCGAAAGCTTCACCAGCCGCGCAAGCTCCTCAAGCGACAAAGGCTCCTCAATATTCGCCTCCATCAGCCGCACCACTTCAATCAACTCGGCACGCGAAAATCCGACGCGGGCATCGACGGGAATGTGCTGGTAATCAGTCGTGCCGCGAATCCGCTCGACAATGAACTGTTCGGACACCTGCGCCGCGTGCGCCTGCCCAAGCCGCTGGCCAACCAGGTTCAGCATGAGGTCAAGCGGCGCGGTCCCGCCCGTGCAGGTCACGCGATCACGGTCGATCACAAAGAGTTCATCGGCGAATCGCACGTCGGGAAAACGCTTGTGCAACGGCGACATGTCCTCCCAATGCACCGTGCAGCGATACCCGTCCAGCAAGTTCGCCGCGAGCAACGCGTACGCGCCCGTGCACACGCCGCCCAGCGGCACGCCTTGCGCCGCGACGTGCTGCAGCAACGCGATCACCTTGTCATCCACGTAATCTCGCACATGCCAGCCCGCGCACACGATCAGCACGTCCGGCATGCCCGCTTCGGCCAGCGTTTTCGTCGGCTTCACGGTAATGCCGTTGCTCGCACGCGCCGGTTCACCGTCCGGCGTAATCACCGACCACGTGTAGTGCTCGGCCCGGCCAACATAGTTCGCCATGCGCAACACTTCGATCGCGCTGGTGAACGCGATCATCGAAAAATTAGGCAGCGTCAGGAACCCGAAGTGCGCCAGCTTCGATAACGGTGAATTCTCAGGATGAATCCTGTCCGGCACCATCGCGTCGCGTTTCATCGGGTTTTTATCCTTGGAGCCCTGGCCTGACCAGGCTGCCTGATTTAATCGTTTTTTTCGCGCTCAACCTTGCTGTGCAGCCGGTGCGCGGCGCACGCGCATCACGCTGCGAATCCCCGACAACAACGGTGCCCGCGCCATACCCGGCGACCTGCCAAAGCTTTCCGTGATGCGGTCAAGAATGATCGCGAGCAGCACCACCGACAAGCCGCTCTCAAACCCCAGCCCGATATCCAGCCGCTGAATACTCGCCAGTACGTCGTTGCCCAAGCCACCGGCACCGACCATCGAAGCGATGATCACCATGGACAGCGCCATCATGATGGTCTGGTTGACGCCGGTCATGATGGACGGCAGTGCGTTCGGGAACTGCACCTTGTATAGCAGTTGCCACGGCGTGCAGCCGAATGCCTGACCTGCCTCCACGATCTCGCGGTTGACATGCTTGATACCGAGCGAGGTCAGACGCACAGCAGGCGGCATCGCGAAGATCACCGTCGACAAGATCCCCGGAACGCGACCAAGACCGAACAACATGGCCGCCGGAATCAGGTACACGAAAGCAGGCATGGTCTGCATCAGGTCGAGCACCGGACGCACGATCGTCTCGATGGTCTTGCTCTTCGCCGTCCAGATGCCGAGCGGAATGCCAAGCAGCAAACTGATCAGAGTGGCGGATAGCGTGAGGCCGAGCGTGATGACCATCTCGTCCCAGAAGCCGGTGGCGTAGATCAGCAGCAACGACAGCAACGTGAATAGCGCAAACCGCCAGCCGACGCGCCACAAGCCGATGCCGACGAAGATCGCCATCATCAGCCACATCGGAATGGACTGCAGGCCGTGTTCGATCAGCGCCGCGAAGCTCTCGATGACTTTACCGATTGCGTCGAAGGTGTTTGCATCGTGGTCGAGCAGGTATTTGACACCATGATCGACCCACGTACCGAGCGGGATAATTTCAGACATGGGAACCTCGATGCCGAGTCAGAGCCTTGAGAACATTCGTCTTGTTGACCGAACCACAATACGATCCGTCCGCGTCGACCACCGGCAGCGGTGCACGGCTGGCGACCACCCGGCTGACGACAACGTCGAGCGGCGTGGTGCGCTGGATGCATTCAATCAGATTGATTTCCGGCGATGCCTGGCCAATTGCATCGCGGCACACGAAACCGCGAATCTTGCGCTCGTGGTCCATCACGAACGCGTAGTCGGCGCTGCCGTTGAGCGCCTGCGAGACGCTCGATGCATCGATCTGCGAACCGTGCTTCATCAACGGCACGACATCGGTCTGCATCAGGTCACCAGCGGTCAGGTAACGGCTGGTGTCGATCCCTTCGAAGAACGCGCGCACGTAGTCATCGGCAGGGTTAGAGATGATTTCCTGCGGCGTGCCGATCTGCACGACCTTGCCGCCTTCCATGATCGCGATCCGCGTACCAATGCGCAGCGCTTCCTCCAGGTCGTGCGACACGAACATGATCGTGCGCTGCTGTTCGCGTTGCAGATCGAGCAGCACGTTCTGCATTTCCTTGCGTTTGAGCGGATCGAGCGCGGAGAACGCCTCGTCCATGATCATCAGCGATGGATTCACGGCCAGCGCCCGCGCCAGGCCCACGCGCTGCTGCATGCCGCCCGACAACTGCGCCGGCAGCTTCTGCGCGAACGGCGCAAGACCCACTTGCTCCAGCACGGCCATCGCGCGTTTCTCGCGTTCCTTGCGCCCGATACCCGCCACTTCGAGTCCGAACGCCGCATTCGACAGCACCGTGCGTTGCGGCATCAGCGCGAAGGACTGGAACACCATGCTCATGTCCTTGCGGCGCAGGGCTGTGAGCTCGGAACGCGGCACGGAGGCCACGTCGCGACCATCGATCAGCACCTTGCCGGCAGTCGGTTCGACCAGCCGGTTGATGAGGCGAATCAGTGTCGATTTGCCTGAACCCGACAAGCCCATCAGCACGAAAATCTCGCCTTCCTTCACTTCGAAGGACACGTTATGCACACCGACAATCTGTCCGGTGCGGGCGAAAACTTCTTCCTTCGTTGCGCCGCCGGCAAGCATGTCGATCGCCTGCTTCGGGCTCGTGCCGAACACCTTGCACAGGTTTTCGACCACGACCTTGTGGGAATTCATCGAACGCTCTCCTGGTTGGCGGACGTGCGTCCGCGCTCTGCATACATAGTTGCCAGAAAAAAGTGCGGGTTGCCGACTATTTCCGACAGGCACATGTGGAAATACGACACCTCGATTTGCGCTTTCTGGCAGATGGAAAGCTGAAGCCTTATGGGGCAAGGGTTTGCGAGCGGTACGGCGCCAATTCAGGCGCTTTTTTACATGTCGCTCCAGAGCAAGTGGACAGTCGTTTCTTCAAGTTTTTTGAAGGTCCGCCGGTGTGTCGCCCGGGTTGCAGGGCGCTTTTACCGTGCAGCCCATCATATTCCAGGAATGTGGCCGGCTGGACGATGTCGGGTTTTGGCTGTTTTGCAGCGCTTGGGCACACGCGAACAGCACTCGGCCGAACGGGGCGATCAAGAACGCCGAGCCAACGCCGTTAACCATTCATATTCCCTACATTTCGCTTATCCGGTTCATCTATGTCTCTATTCAACATCCGCCGGGCCAGCGTTGGCGCGAAGTTCGCCATCCTCGCCTGCGCACTCGCGGCTACAGTCGTAGCCGGGTTTACCATTGCGGTCACGCATCTGGCCGGTCAGCAGATCGATGCGCAGGCACTCGAACGCATGGACGACGACGCTCGCTCGATCGGCACGATGATCCGCCTCTACGACAAAGCCGTCAGCGCCGAAGTCGAGCGCTACATGACGCTGTTTTCGAGCTTCCTGCCTACGGACTTCACGCTCGATGAAACGCAGAAAGTGGATATCGGTGGCGTGGCGACACCCACATTCAAGGCCGGCGACAAGCCGATGAACCTCGATTTCTCGATCCCCGATCAATTCCTCGACCGCAGCGGCGCAATCGCCACGGTGTTCGCGCGTAGCGGCGACGATTTCGTGCGCGTAACGACTTCGTTGAAGAAGCAGGACGGCGCACGCGCGATCGGTACGCTGCTTGACCGGAAAAGTCCGGCGTACGCGCCCATGCTGGGCGGGAGACGTTTCATCGGCATGGCAACGCTGTTCGGCAAGCAGTACATCACCGAGTACAAACCCGTCACCGATTCGTCGGGCCGCGTGATCGGCGCATTGTTTGTCGGCGTAGATGTCACGCCCGAAGTAGCCACGCTGCAGCAGAACATTCGCGATCTGACGATCGGCCAAAATGGCTACTTCTTCGTGATCGATGCATCGAACGGGCCAAATCGCGGCAAGCTGCTCGTGCATCCGGGCCTGGGCGGTACCGCTGTCCCGCTCGCCGATGAACGCGTCGCGCCTTTCAAGCAGATGCTTGACGCGAAAGAAGGCCGTCTTTCCTTCGATGCCCCCGAGATCGCCGACGCCGCCGATCCCAAGGTGCACGGCGGAGCGAAGGAAATCGTGTTTCGCACGGTGCCGGAATGGCAATGGCTGATTGGCGGGATTGCATATCGCGACGAGTTGCTCGCGGGCGTGCGCGCCACGCGTAACCGTTTTCTGCTGATCGGGCTAGTCGTGATCGCCGCGTTCGTGGCCGTGTTGCTCTTCGCGGTAGCCCGGTTGGTGAGCCGGCCGCTAGCGGAGCTGACGCAGGCCTCCGAACGGATCGCGGCGGGCGATCTGAGCGTGCGGCTCGCGACCACGCGCGAGGACGATATCGGCCGATTGATGATCGCCATCGACGGGATTGCAACCGGTCTTGCGCGCATCGTGACGCAGGTGCGCAGCGCGTCGGCGGATATGTCGGACGGCACGGGACGGATGGCAGCGGGCAGCAGCGACATCGCGCAGCGCATCGCGACGCAAGCCAGCAGTCTCGAAGAAACGGCGGCAAGCATGGAGCAGATCACCTCGACCGTGCAACAAAACGCCGCCAACACGGCGCAGGCGGATCAGCTCGTGGCCTCGGCATCCGATGCAGCACGCGCCGGTGGCGAAGCGGTCGGCCGCGTCGTCGCGACGATGGGTGAAATCGATGCGTCCGCGCGCAAGATCTCGGACATCACGTCGGTGATCGAAGGCATCGCGTTCCAGACCAACATCCTGGCGTTGAACGCGGCAGTGGAAGCCGCGCGAGCGGGCGAGCACGGCAGGGGCTTTGCCGTGGTGGCGTCGGAGGTGCGCGGACTGGCTCAGCGCAGTGCCGCGGCGGTCAAGGAAATCGAGGCGCTGATCGCGGAATCGGTCGGCCGGGTCGCCGATGGTTACAAGATCGCCGAAGAAGCCCGCGGCACGATGATCGGGATCGTGGAGCGCGTCGCGCGGGTGAACGCGATCATTGCTGAGATCAGTGTGGCGTCGCGCGAACAATCGAGCGGCATCGAGCAGGTGAACCTTGCCGTGGCGCAGATCGGCGAAGCGACTCAGCAGAATGCGGCGCTGGTCGGCGAGGCGGAACAATCGACGGCCGGCTTGCTTGAGCAAGCCGAACAGTTGAGCCGCGCGGTAAGCGTCTTCAGGTTGTAATCGCGAGCGGGGCGCAACGGCTGATTCGAACGCCAGCGCCCGGAATCGGAATAATCGCGTCGCCTCGGACCATCACTAGCCCGGACGGATCATCTCGAACATTTCGCCGATACCCGCGTAGTCCCCACGGTAACCCGCACGCATGATGGGTTGCGCGGCGGCGGTATCGAAGAGCCCGTCCTTCAGGAACTCGCGCCGGATATGCACGCCAACCACTTGCCCGAGGGCGAGCCAGTTGTTCATCGGCGTGCCGTCCAGGGACTTCAGGCGCACGATCTGCAACAACTTGCATTCGAGCGCAGCCGGCGACTCCGCCACGTGGGGCACGGCAACGTTCACACCCGGTGCTTTCGTGAGTCCCGCCAGCTCGAATTCATCGATTTCGTGGGGCACGGTTGCCGAAGTCTGGTTCATCTTCTCGGCAAGCGGCTTGCTCGCCAGATTCCATACAAATTCGCCGGTCTTTTCGATATTCGCGATGCTGTCCTTGAACCCCTCGCTCGAGAATCCGATGATGTGCGGGAACGACGCGAACGCGCCGAAAAAACTGTAGGGCGCGAGGTTCACATGGCCGTCTGGATCACAGCTCGAAATCCAGCCGATCACCCGCGGCGCGACGATCGCCTTGAATGGATCGTGGCGTAGCTGGTGACCCTCGTCGGGATTGTAGAAATGAACTGCATTGGTATCGCTCATGAGTGCTTTCCGGTCTTCGTTGCAGTATGGTGAATCAGGCGCTTGCGTCCTTCTTTCACGCGCGCACGGTGCGCGTCATCCCATTCGTAAAACCCTTGACCGCTGCGCACGCCCACCTGCCCTTTTTGCACGTGGTCGCGCATCAGTTGCAACACGTCTTCGTCCTTTGCCAGCTCCGGCATGAGGTGCGAGCCGATATCCAGCAACGTATCCAGCCCACCGAGATCCGCGCTTTCAAGCGGTCCGACCATGCCATATCGCCGTCCGAGTGACGCCTTCATCACGGTGTCGACCACCTCCGGCGTCGCCGCGCCCGAACGCACAATGGCAAGCGCTTCACGCAGCACGGCAAACTGCAGCCGGTTACCTACAAAACCTGGAATGGCCTTCGTCAGCACAACCGGTTCCATGCCGATAGCCGTCATCAGTTCAGCCGTGCGGCGCGTGACGTCCGGATCGGTTTCGGTGCCCGGCACGACTTCAACCAGCGGAATGGTGTGCGGCGGATTCCAGAAATGCGCGATCACAAAACGCGACTTGTTTTGCAGCACTTGCGCGAGCAAATCGGGCGGAAAGCCGCTCGTGTTGCTGGCGAAAATAGCGTCGTTGCGCAGCAGCGGTTCGAGCGCCCTGTAGGTGCGGTTTTTCAGTTCCAGCACTTCAGGAATCGCTTCCACGATAAAACCCGCCGTGGCCACCCGCTCCAGCTGATCTGTCGTTTCAATACGCGCAAGTACGCGCTGTTTATCGGCCGCATTGAAGACGCCGGCGTCGATCAATTCGTCGAGGATCGCTTCTGCTTTGCCATGCACCGAAGCAAGCCGCGCGGCGTCTATGTCGTGAACGATGGTCGGGTAGCCGTGCAGCGCCGCTTGCGTCGCAATGCCGACGCCCATCAAGCCGCTGCCCACCACACCGATAGTGATTGGATTCAAATTTTCCCCGCAATGCTTAAATTCCGAGCTTCGATTCGACAGCCGGTTCGAGCCCCCGCGAGACACGTCGAAGCCGTCCCATGCGACTCTCAAGGCCGCGCCACCAAAGGATAGCGCAGCGCCTCCAATCGCGCGGGGCAGCAAATTGCTTATGACTTGAATCTAATCGCGCCGGTCTAGCCCTCCAGACGAGAGCGACAAGCGAAAAAAAACCAGCTCCCCTTGCGGGAAGCCGGTTTTACGACGAGGTCCTGCGACCGGCGATTAGCCGTGATCGTGGCCGTGGTCGTCGTGGTGATACCCGGACGGACCGTGATCATGCGGGTGGTGGCGCATCCATTCGTCGCGCTGCCAGTAGCGGTGGCCGTCCCAATAGCGGTCGCCATGCCAGCCGAGGTTTATCACCACGGCGGCCTGCACCATGTGCGGTTGCGCATAAGCTTGCTCGGGCACGGGTCCGTGGACCATTCCGTTATCTACCTGCGCGAACGCGGTCGTAGCGGTGAGCAGAGCGCCGCCGGTCAGCAGCACAGCCAAAATTGAGCGTGAGGTGTTCATGACTATTCTCCCTTTTAAGCTTCATTTCGTTCAAGAGGACGCGCGGTCAGCCGGAACACAAAGCTGTTGGCGGAAATGCCGTCAGGTGCCGCGTCGTTGAAACCACTTTAGCGGGCCGTCAGGTTGCACGACGTGAGCGCTTGTAAGTGTTGGTATCAACGGTTTCAGAGCGTCCAGTGTGCCTCGAAATGGTTTAAACCGCTGATTTCATTCACCTTTACGTCTGTCTGACGAGGCGAGCTGGCACCAATTCATTTAACGCCGTGTAAGCAACCAAAATAACGAACGAAAATGAGCAACGAAAATATGAGTTCGCCGACTGGGACATGCCGAGCGTCAGGAGGGCAAAAATGGGGAATGATCTGAGAAGCATACGCCGAGCGGCGCTGGAGAGGAATGTCGCATATGAGCGACGCGATGGCCGTGGAGACAACCGTGGCAATCGGTGAAACTATAAAGCTAGAAAAACTACATAATCCACAACAGTGAAAGCAGGCGGACCACACTACGAAAAAACCTTGTCAAGCACAAACCGACAACACTTCAGTTTTTCCTTCAGTCCGCACTGCCTTCCTGGCAGCTCACAGACGAATACCCATGATCGTGCCGCGCGACTTGCGAATGCGCTCTGCTTCTTGTTGACGTGCTTGGTACGAGTAGTCTGCATCCAACGGAAGATGCGGCGATTCGAACAACGATGCGAATTTTTGCAGCAATGCGAAGAGGTAGCTCATGTCAAACTCCTGGTAGGTGGTCAAGGGTTATCCCTTAGATGGCATTATAGGGTTTTCACTAGCTGATTCCTAGTGCAACGCAGCATTTCTTTGGTAGTTTTTCTACATAATTGCGTTTCCGCCACATTCGAAGATCGAAGGGGTGTCGGAAACCAGTAGGAATTACTGGATTTCCCGGGCATGACGGGACCGGAAACGCAGGGTGCGAAAACGTGCCTCCAAAAAACACCGGACACCCGATATTTTTGGCTGGATTTGCGTCAACTTTTTGGGATTTGATTTTTGTCTTTCGAACATTGGTGCGCGACCGCCTCG
Organism: Caballeronia sordidicola; assembly: GCF_002220365.1. Lineage (GTDB taxonomy): Bacteria > Pseudomonadota > Gammaproteobacteria > Burkholderiales > Burkholderiaceae > Caballeronia > Caballeronia sordidicola_C. The sequence goes on from NZ_MTHB01000233.1 coordinate 55,374, forward strand.
CACTGCGGAACCAGTGTCCAGGAACTCAATCGCATAGCAGCGATCACGTAGGACATTGCGTAGCCACCCGATTAACGGCACCCGCCACTTGATAAGCCAGGCCATGTTCCGCCTTCGCAACTTTCACCGGCAGTCTCGACAAGCGGCCAGCCGCCGTACTAAAGCATTCTCCCGAATGCTCGATTCCATTGCGCGCCACCGGCCCGTCTGGATGGTTTCGTTCGCGTTGAGCCAGGCCGATTTGTCCGAAGGGCTTAGAGCCGCATTCGCGTCGACCGCCATGCTGCTCCTAGGCAACCTGTTGCACATGCCCGAGTTCTCGTGGGCTGCCATCGGCGCGTTCTGGACCTGTCTCGCCGATGCCGCCGGCTCGAACCGCATGCGATTCGCGTCCATGACGGGTTTCGCGGTGCTGTCGACCGTTTGCGGCGGACTGACCGCGTACGCGTCCGGCGTGGGTATCGTGGCCGCGGCCGTCGCCGTTCTGGTCTTTTCGTTTCTCGGCGCGCTGGGGCGCGTGTGGGGCGCTGCGGCCGCGCAGGTTTCCATTCTTGCGGCGACTGCCTGCGTAGTCATGGTGGACCGGCCCATCCATGGATCACGCGGCGAGTTGCGCTTCCTCGCGCTCTACTTCGTAGGCTGCCTGTTTGCAACGGCGCTCAGCTTTACCGTCTGGCGGATACACCCGTTCGGCGCGAGCCGCGCGGCCATGCGATCGGCGTGTGCGAGCCTCGCGGACATCGCAGGTGACGGCGCACGGTTGCTCAAACGAGAGCGTGCGGGCTTCGGGGAATGGGCCTCGCATGCTTCACGTTTTCGGGGCAAGGCGCGCAGTAGCATTGAATTGGCGCGCAAGGCACTCGCACGCGTGCCGTCATCGAAGACAGACCGGCGGGACACGTACAACATGCTGCTGCTCGCGCTCGCCGACAGCGAGCGGATCTTCGCGTACCTCATTGCCGTCACCGATGCCTGCGAGCGCGGCCATCATCGCCTGCCCAATCTGCCGCGCGCGGTGCGTGTGCTCGATGCGTTCGCCGAAGTCCTCGCGCGGCTCGCACGGGCCATTGCCGATAAACCCTGGGAGCCGCCCACCGCATTGCGCGACCGGTTGCAGGCGCTCGCCCGCCAGCTTGAAGTGGCGTTAGGCGAAACCGTGTCGCTGCGCTTTGATGTCGACTTCAGCGAGCTCGAATCCCCGGCTCAGCGACACGCAACCGTATGGTCGGCTGCGCTCAAAACCTTGAAGCGTGGCGTGGAAACCTTGAGGGCGAACGCATCGACGCAATCGATAGGCGCGCGCCATGCCGCTCGCGTCGGCGTGGCCGCAACCGCTGCCTTCCTGACCGTCAGGCTGCTCCATCTGCCCTTCGGGTATTGGGCAACAATGGCAACGCTCCTCATCCTGCAACCGTCCATTGCGACTAGCTGGCCGCGCAGCATCGAGCGTGCGGCGGGGAGCATCGTCGGCGGATTGCTGGCGGCTGCGATCGGCTTGGTCGTTCATTCGCCGATAGCGATCTCGCTGGTGGTGTTCCCGCTGGTGTGCGCGACGATGGCCCTGCGTCCTGTCAGCTACAGCTTGTTCGTGCTGTTCATCACCCCGGCCTTCGTGCTGGTCGCCGACTTTGCAGCGCCGGGCGGCGCCGAGCTTGCGTACGCCGTCACGCGGTTGGAGAACAATGTGTTCGGCTGCGTGATTGCGTTGCTCGCGACATTTCTTCTCTGGCCAAGCCGCGAGCCCAGCAGCTTCAACGACCGGTTGGCGAAGGCCGTGTCCGCGAACCTTGGATACCTTGCTGCATCGCTGGGACGTGGCGAAGACAGCGAGATCGAACTGGAACGGCTACGGCGCGCAGCGGGGTTGGCGAGCAATAACGCGGAAGAGGTGCTGGCTCGATTGAGGCTGGAAAAACTCGATACGAGTCACCGCGACCGAACCGGTTCGACCGCCCTCGCCTTGTTGCGACGTGTGGCGGGCACTGCGACCCGGGCTCGTTTTGGCCGCGCGGGCACCGCGCCGAACCGGGACCTCGCAGCATGGGTTGAGAGTGTCGGCAAGGGCGTCGAGGGGCGGATCGGGAGTGATGCGAGCAGCACTGGCATCGATGCTCAGGAGGTCTTTCCCAAGCACGGTCTTTCGTTGCTTGAAGCCGATGCCGTAAATCAGGTCGTGCTGCTGCGCCGGTTGCTGACGGAACACGCCGAAGGTCTCAGTATGAGCGAGCGCTCGCACTGAGCCGTGCCTCTGCCGTCAGCCCCGGTGCAAACGCAACACACACGTTGTTGGCGGCAAAATTGCGGCGAAGCGCCAGAACGAAAATGCTGGCGCTATCGAAACGCCGCTGTCCTACACGTGGAAAATCTGAGCCACGAGCGAAGCACCAAGAAACGTCCCGGCATTCGCCACAAACGACACCAGCACGATCCGCCAGCCGAGCCGACGAAACGCCGGAATATCCTTGGCGATGGACAATCCCGCGAAGGTCAGCATGGGTGTTGTTATGCCGAGGAAATCGTTCTGCGCGCTATACGTCGATATCTGCGATGCCCAGGGACACAGCGGCGATGTCATGAACATGGCGACAATCGACACCCAGCAGACCGCCGGAATCTTGCGTCCGGTCACCGTATAGATCGCATCGCCGATAATCGTCGCCAGCACCATGATCAGCATGCCCGGAAGCCCCATGAACGGCGTGGTGCCGTGGGTAATCCAGTCGCAACCCAGCGCGAACACGGCGGTGACGCCCCACGCGAGCAGCTTGCCGCGATAGCCCAGTTGAGGCGCGCCCGTTTCCACATCGCTCAGTTTCGGACGGGACTTTTCTATCACCTCGGATGCATCCGATGCCTTGCTTGTCCGGCCGATCAAAGGCTCAAGCAGGCGATATCCCCACACGGCTATCGGCAGCGAAATAAACAGCGTGAAATACGTGCCGATCGTCGTCGTGATGAGGTTGCTGGCCGCAGCGAATGTCAGGACCGTCTTTGCCATTTCGGGTGTTTGCTGTGCCGCGATCGCACCGGAGGCAGCGGCCATCATGCTGCCGGAGCCCACGCCTGAACCCATGGCGAGCGCCAGGGGATGAAAGATGTTCAGGCTTGCCACGAAGCCCGCCAGGATCGCAATAAAAACCGCGCCGAATACAGTGCCCGTCAAGTATTCAGCCAGCACGCCACGCCCTTCAGGAGAGTCCATGCCGTACTTCTCGCCGATGATCGCGAGGCTCGGCTCGCGGCCAACCGAGAACGTCGCGCCGATCGCTTCTCGCTTGATACCAAGCAACAGTGCGAGCGGAAGTCCCAGCAAGATCGTGCCGACAAAATGCCCCAGCTCCTGAAACGCCAGCGCCCAGCCCGCAGCGGCGAGCTTCGGCAACGCGCCGCCGACCATCAGACCGAGCTTGGCGACGAAGAGCAAAAGCGCAGGCTGCAAGATGGCTGCGGCAAGGAACTGGGTCTTCACGTCGAGCCGCGCAGCACTTCTCCACCGTTCACTTGCCAATCCCACGGCGGCGCCCAACAGCAGCGCCCAGATCATCGGCAGCAGAACGACTTTTCCCGGTCCGACCTTGAACGTGAACGAGCCAATGAACTCGGCGATAAGCAGGATGATCGCCGCATAGAGAAACAGCTTTGCGCTCCTTAATCCACCACTACCGGCACCACTACCCCGTTGCTGCGCGGCCAACGTACTTTCCATTGTTATCTCCCGATTGCCCTCTCGCGTTTTATCGGCAGCGAGAGGACATGTTGGTCTACAAATAGCCGAACGTGGTGGCCGGCTCTCTCGCTGTTTCCACCCAGACGCTCTTGGTCTGCGTGTACTCGTACAACGCTTCAACCCCGCTCGACCGTCCGTACCCGCTCAAGCCATAACCGCCGAACGGGGACGCCACGTTAATGGTCTTGTAGCCATTGACCCAGAACGTTCCCGCGTTGACCTGACCCGCCACCCGATGAGCACGGCCTACGTCGTTCGTCCACACTGCACCGGCCAAACCAAACTCGGTGTCATTCGCGATCTCAAGGGCTTCTTCCTCGGTATCGAAAGGAATGGCAGCGACCACCGGACCAAAGATTTCAGTACGCGCTACGTCCATCTCGTTCGTCACGTTCGACAACACAGTGGGCGAAACAAAGTAGCCGCCCGAGGAGGGTTCAGCCGACCCTGCCGCAAGCGTTGCCCCTGCCTGAACGCCGCTCGCGATCATCTTCATGATGTGGTCATACTGCGTGCGATTGTTGATTGGCCCGACTTCGGTTGCGTCATCAAGCGGTGCACCCACCTTGATCTTTTTTGCGCCCATGGCAATCATGCCGACGAACTCGTCATAGATCGAACGCTGCACGAGCAGGCGCGAACCCGCCACGCAACTCTGGCCCGCGCCGGCGAAAATGGCGGCCTGGGCGGTCAACGCGGCACGCTTGAGATCGGCATCGGCGAAAATGATATTGGCAGACTTGCCGCCGAGTTCCAGCACGCAAGGAAGCACACGTTTCGCGGCGGCTTCGGCAATGCGCACGCCGGTTGCAGGAGAGCCGACGAACACGACCTTCTTCACGACCTTATGCGCGATGGCCGCTTGGGCAACGGTCTGGCCAAGGCCTGCAAGGACGTTGATGAGACCCTTCGGCGCGCCCGCTTTCTCGGCAAGCAATCCCACCACCAACGACGTGAACGGTGTCAGTTCCGAGGGCTTCAGCAAGACGGCATTGCCCATCGAGATGGCCGGTGCAACCTGCCATCCGCACGTAAAGACCGGAGCGTTCCAGGGCGTGATCTGCAGGACCGTTCCAGCCGGCTCGCGACGCGTGTAGTTCAGGTGCGAGGTTGGGACCGGAATGACATCGCCGTAGAACTTGTCCGCCCAGCCGCCGTAATACTCGAACATCTCGGCGACTTTCGCCACTTCACCCCGGCAGTCCCGAATCGGCTTGCCTGAACCGAGTGACTCGAGGCGGGCAATGCTTTCCGTGTCCTTGCGCAGCTCACGCGCGATCTCGAACATGACACGTCCACGCGCAGCATGCGTCAAAGCCCACCACTGTTTCTGAGCGCGCTGCGCCGCGTCGGCGGCGAGTTCGACCACCGCCGCGCCGCCGTCCTTGTATGCGAGGCTCGGCTTACCCGTCGCTGCGTCGTACAACTGGATCAACTCACCCGCGCCTTCGATCAGTTCGCCGCCGACAAACGAGCCAATCGTCTTGGCGTTCGGGAAGAAATGCGCGAAGGCGGCCATCAGGTTTTCTGCCGCGTTGTTTTCCATATCTGGCTCCATGTGCTGGTTATTCTGCTGACTGCGTTACTTCTGTTCGATGAATTGAACGATGCGGTTGAAGTCTTCCGCATCGCCGATTGTCTCGGCGCTTTCTGCCCACAACCGCCCGGCTTCGGCGGCAATAGGCGCGCTGATGTTCTGGCTGCGCAGCAGGTCCATCGCAAGGCGAACGTCCTTGCGCATCAGCTTCATCGTGAAGCCGGAATCGAACTTGTCCGTGAAGATCCACGTGGGGTAATTCGTGAGCGTCGCACTGTTGCGCCCGGAGCCGCCATTAAGCGCTTCGACCAGCTTCTCGGGATCGACACCGGCCGCTTGCGCTGCGCGGACTGCTTCGCTGGTGGCAAGCAAGTGCACGCCCGTGAGCAGGTTGTTGATGATCTTCGTCACGTGTCCCGCGCCGACAGGGCCCACATGCACCCGCTTCGCGCTCATGACCGCGAGCATCGGCTCGACCGCCGCAACGTCTTCGTCGGAACCGCCCAGCACCATGGTCATGGTCGCGGTCGCGGCGCCCTTAGGACCACCGCTGACGGGGCCGTCGACAAATCCCACCTTCACTTCAGCCAGCGCCGCCGCTACCTTGCGCGTGCTGTTGGGCTCCGCCGTAGTGGTATCGACGACGATCAGGCCGGGCTTGGCGCTTGCCGCCACGCCGGCAGGTCCCAGCACCACCTCTTCCACAATCGCTGACGTGGGCAGCGAAAGAATGAGGACGTCCGAATCGCGCGTGATGTCGGCAATGGATGCGCGCTCGGATACGCCCTGTGCGTCGAGCTTGCCAGCAACACCTTCTGCCGCGTCGAAACCAAGCACGGTGTACCCGCCGCGCTTGAGCGAAAGGGCCATTCCGCGCCCCATGTTTCCGAGTCCGATGACCCCGACCGTCTTCATAAATCCACTCCGTGGCGAATACGCCGTCGACCGGATAGAACAGGTCTACCTGTCGGCGAGCGTGTTTTGGAGTTGTCATCTTCGGCCGGCGGGCCCCTATAATCAATCAATGCCAATATTGAGAATGTTCTAATTATTAGAACACTCGGAACGCTGAAATCACTGGGAACGAGCGATGGCCGACAACCTGACTGAAAGCAGAATCGTCTATTTTTTCGAAGCCGTTCGTTGCGGGACCATCCGCGCAGCTGCCGACTGGCTCGACGTCGCGCCGTCCGCGGTCAGCCGGCAGATCGGCTTGCTCGAAACAGAACTGGACGTTGCGCTGATAGAGCGTCACGCCCGCGGTGTGAAGCCGACGGAAGCCGGGCAGTACCTGATCGAATATTTCCGTGAACAACTCGCGCATAAAGACGACCTGATATCGCGGCTGCAGGAGCTGCGCGGGCTTCGAACCGGGAACGTCAACGTGATCCTTGGCGAAGGTTTTGTTTCCGATGTCCTGGCCGGACCCATCCAGCATTTCTGCAAGCAATATCCCGGCATCAAACTCAATCTGGACCTGGGCAGCACGAACGACGTGATGCGGCGAATCTCCGAAGACGAAGGCGAGATCGGGCTGGTGTACAACCCGCCGGGCGATCCAAAAATTGTTTCTCGTGCGATCAAGCTGCAACCGATGATGGCGATCGTCAAGCCGAACTTCCTGCGCGCGAGCAAGACGAAATCCATGAGCGTGCAGGAACTGGCCACCTACCCGATTGCAGCGACCCATCCCACCTATGGCACCCGTCAAATGCTCCAGGCAGTCGAGTTCGCGGAGAAGATTCGCCTGGAACCGGTTGTGACGACCAATTCGATCGGTCTCCTGAAGCAGTTCGCGATGTCAGGACTTGGCCTGGTGGTCCTGCCTGCGTTCGCCGTGACCATGGAAGTGGAGGCGGGCACGCTCCTCGCCATCGAGATCGATCATCCGATCCTGATGAAAGCCGAGGCGCATCTTGTTACGCGTGTGGGGCGAAAATTATCGGTGGCTTCCAACAAGATGCTGCAGTTGATGTCGTCGCAAATGCGCGCGTTTCGATAAGCCAGAAGTGCGCGACACCACCTCGCTCGGCATCTAATTTTTAGAACAATTTTGCCTATGCCAGGCATCGTTCTTTCAATTTTTGCGGTGGACACTGTCGTGACAGGAGACAGACCTTGATCAGCATGGATCCCACTACGCTCTGGCAAATCATCCGCGCAGAAGCGGCACACGAAGCACAGGCCCGACCCGCCATGCAGCGTTACCTCGACGCCTGCGTCCTGCGGCACGAAGCATTTGGAGAGGCTTTCGCAGCCCTGCTTGCTGCTGAACTGATGCGCTCGGACGCGACCCTGCCCGACATGGCGGGCGAATTCAGCGCCGTCATGAAGCAGACCGGCAGCGACGCAAGCGCCGCTGCCGATGTGCACAAAATTGCCTCGTCGAACCCCGCTTGTCCCAACGCGCTGACCGCCTTTTTATCGTTTAGAGGGATACACGCCGTTCAGTCTCATCGCATCGCGCACGCTCACTGGCTTGCCGGTGAAAAGACGTTCGCCGTTCTTCTGCAGAACTGGTGCGCGAAGTCTTATAACGTCGACATCCATCCGGCGGCCAGGATCGGCAAAGGCTTGTTTGTCGATCATGCAATGGGCATTGTGATTGGCGAGACCGCGGTCGTTGAAGACGAAGTCAGCATGTGGCACGGCGTCACGCTCGGAAGCACGTTCGCCGAAGCTGGGGACCGGCACCCGAAAGTCCGTCGCGGCGCGACCCTGGCCGCTCACGCCATCATTCTTGGCAACATCGAGATCGGTGAAGGTGCGGTCATTGCGGCGGGCAGCGTGGTTCGCACGTCGATTCCTGCCGGCATGGTTGCGGCCGGCGTTCCCGCGAAGGTGATCAAGGCGGTTTCAGGCAACTATGCTGCCATCACCGCTCCGTCTATTTCAGATAAATAGGATGACAAATTGATTCCACCGCATCAGCATCGACTGGGTATTGACCATCCGGTGGTCTCCGTCAGGAATCATCCGGCGGCCGTCGAGCGTTACATCCAGCTCGGCTTCTCGCCCAGTCCTCTCTCGTACCACCCTTGGGGTTCGGTGCTGACGCTGATGATGTTCGAGAACAACTTCATCGAACTGATTGGAATCGATGATGCGTCGAAGTTCGGGACGAATGCCGTAGATGGCTTCTGTTACGGACGAACGCTAGGCCAGTTCCTCGAGCGTTCCGAGGGCCTTGGACTGCTTGCGCTTCATAGCAAAGATATCGAAGCCGACTTTGCAGCCGTCAAAGCGACCGGGTTGCCCGTACAACAGCGGGTGGACTTCCGGCGCAAGCTGATCAGGGCGGACGGCACGCCCGATGAAGCGGTTGTATCGCTCGGCATGGTGATGGACCCGGAGCTGGGCGATGCCTCCAACTTCCTGTGTCAGCAACATCGGCCGGAGTTCATCTGGAGGAAGGATTGGCAAGATCATCCGAACGGCGCGAATGCGGTCAGCGAAGTCATTTATGTCGCCGATGAACCCGGGTTGCTCGAAGTGCGTTGGGCGAAGCTGTTCGGGGCCAAGAACACGGCGCGGGTCGACGGGCATGTTGAAGCTGACACAGGTTGCGGACGTGTCGTGGCTTTGACGCGATCACAGGCACTTGAACGTTTTGCTTGCGTCGGTTTGCCGGTGAACTACACGGATAAACCCCACGGGTTCGCGCTGCAGATTCGCGTTCGCGACTTGCGCGCCGCAGAACGCATCCTGTCGGAAAACGGCGTCACGCATGGCGAAACGGCTCGCGGCGTTGCTGTCGCGCCCGAAGCCGCGGGCAACACGATTATCGAATTCGTCGAGTAATTGGGGTTGGGGAGACGGGCAACGCCCCTTTTAATGCGCCTGGATTGCACGAGGCGGCATTGCCCATGGGGTGTTTGGATATTAATGCGATTTGCTTTGAGCCCGCTTTGCGGCACGGCTTTGCAGCCCGAAGTCCGGATTCTTGTTAGCAGCGGATGCATTCGCGATGCCCCGGTCCGGAACCTCGACGGTCGCGGAATCGGTATCGAAGAAAGACGCCAGGGTGGCCTGCTGATCCAGCAACAATTGCTCGATACGCTGCTGCTGCGCCGTGTTTTCACGCGTCAGGCGAAGCAGCGCGATGCTCTGCGCCACACCCGTCGCGACAGTCACGAACAACACGCAGATCACGATCATCAGGACCGTTTTTACCCGTCCTGACAAGGCGGCCGCCGCGCCGCGCTGGTCCGCGATAACGGCGTACAACGCGTCGATTGTGTCAGCGTACGCGGTCGCGCGAGCGGTATCGAGTTCCGACGCTTCGCGCGAAGGCGCTTGAGGGCCGCTTGAGGCGCTTGCGGCACTCGTACGTGTGCGGCGATCATCGTCGATTAGTGCTGCCGCCAGGGATTGAGGCTGCTCGCGATGGGGGGTAGCTGCTGCTCGTGCGGCGTTGCGAAGGGACGACGGTGTGGCCGGCTTCGTGGTTGCGTTCGGTGCGTTCGGTGCGTTCGGCGTACCGTTCAGAACTTGCGTGATGGCATCGCTCGGCCCGCTTTTACCTTCCATCGTCTCGACTTCGGACATCGCAGCGGCCGGCGCCGCTCCAGTCGTCGACACATTCCGGGCAGCGCTTCTGGCGCGCGCCGCGGACGCGCGCTTGTTCGAACCTTGCGCTTTCCCTTCTGCCAACGTTGCTCCCTGCGCACCGTCGTCCAGGGGTTGAAGCTGGACCGGACCGGCAACCGCCTCATGAGGCGCGAGAACATCGTCGAACATGAGTTCCAGCGTTGCTGCGTCAGCGCTCTGACTGTCCATTTGCGTCGCCGCCGCGTCATCGCACGGCACGGCGGCGCTCGATACAACCGCCCCCTCCACCGACAACGCCCCGCTGCGCCACGCCCGCACCGCCCCGGACGATCCGTCCTCGCCCGGCACGGCCGCCATGAAAACCTCGGGCAACTCGAAGCCGGGCAACGACGATTGACGGATATCGGTATTCAACGCCTGAAGCGTGGCGCGCTCAGCGTCTTCGGCGAACAGATCCAGCGTGGGCGCGCCGTAGGGCGCCCGGCTCAGCAACGCGAGACGCTGCGCCGAGCGTGCGGCGCGGGCGAGCTTGGCATCGGCGTCGGATTCAGCCGAACCGGCAGCAGACGAAGACCTGGAAGTGGAAGCAGAAGCACCATCGGCACGACGCGAACTAGCAGCATCAGCAACTGGGAGAGCGGGATTTACGGCGGAATCTGGCATAAGTCGATGATTGACAGCGCGGCCAGACGCGACCCCGGGCGGCTGAAAATACGCCCGATGAAGCGGCCCGGCCTCACGCCTCGCAACAGAAAAAGCGGCTGCATGGGTTTTCGAGGCCGCATTGTCGCACGCTTGCGCGCCCGCGCAACGGACGCGCGCGGTCTCAAGCCGAGTCTCGAGCCGAGTCTCGAGCCGAGTCTCAAGCCGAGCCCTCTTCCTTGAATTCCCGCACGGTTTCCAGCGCGCGCAGCCGCGTGCAGATCGCGTCGTATTCATTCGACGATACCCGCGAAAGCTCAATCTTCACGACATCGAGCTCGGGGGAATCATCGCTTTGCTGCACCACGAACTGCTTCACACGCACGCTGCCGATGCCCAGCGCCTCATGCAGCGCATGAAAATTCAACGTTCCCCGATCGACGAGCAAGGTCAACTGGCGCCGCTGCTTAACGGTAATGAAACGCCGCTCCAGCGGCTTTATGCCGGCGAGGATGATCAGAATGATGACCGTTGCGGCGATGGATGCCGTGTACATGCCGCCGCCGACCGCAAGCCCGATCGCCGCCACGGACCAGAGGCTCGCGGCTGTGGTGAGGCCGCGCACGATCTCGCCGCGCAACAGGATCGAGCCCGCGCCGAGGAAACCAATTCCCGACACGACCTGTGCGGCGATCCGCGACGGGTCGAGCACAACATGATCGCGGCCGAGGACATCGAAGAAACCGAACGCCGACACCATCATGATCAGCGTCGAACCGACACACACCAGCATGTGCGTGCGCAGCCCGGCGGCCCATGACAGCCGCTCGCGCTCGAAACCGATCACGCTGCCGAGCGCGGCGGCGAGAATCAAGCGAGATATGAGTTCTACATTGCTTAACATAAGTGGATTTGCTCCTTATAGGTGTTGTGTGATGGGATGATGGCGCGGGACGCGCGTACAAGTCGCCAGCCTGCGCAGCGCGGATAAACCACCGTTGTACCGACACGCGGGTATTTTGATTTATCCTTGGTGCCCCGCATCGTGTGGCGCACCGGACATGTTTCACGCACGCCGCCGCACGCAACCCACATCGATAAAGCCGTATGCACGACCTAGATCCGACCGCCGCAACGCCCCCGACCGCCGCCGCCCTTCGTGCGCACTATAAACGTGTTGTGCTGCCGATCTGGCGAGGACCCGGCTTCAACACGATCTTGCGGCTGGCGTTCGAGGCCGTCGCCGAGGACGGCCGCACGCCCTTGCCGCCGCAGCGATATCGCGCCATGGCCTGCGCTCGCCAGCTATTCGTGTTCTCGCAAGCGGGCGATATCGATCACGCAGGTACGCTGTTCGCTTCGCTTCGGACCTATTTTCAGGACACAACAAACGGCGGTTGGTTCTATAGCGTCGATGCAAACGGCGCACCGCACGAGCGCCACAAGGACCTGTACACGCATGCGTTCGTGATTTTTGCGTGCGCGGAATATGCGAAACGGGCCGGTGCAGCGGCCGCGAAGGAAGCGCTGGCGGTGCTTGAAGAAACGTCGGTGGTGATTGAACGGCGAATGGCAACTAGCGGCGTGGGTAATGGCGGTGGCGGCTTGTTCAGTTCTGCGATGACGGAAGATTTTTCCGCCGTGCTCGGGCCGCCGCTACAAAACCCGCTGATGCATCTTACCGAAGCGTGGCTCGCCGCTCGTGAAACGACCGCAGACCCTGTCTTCGATCGCCGGCTGGAAAAGCTTGCGGCCGCGTTCGCGCAGGCTTTCGTACATGATGAAACCGGCTGCATCGCCGAATTGGTGATCAACAGCGCCAATAACTGGCTGGAACCGGGGCACCAGTTTGAATGGCTGTTTCTCGTCGAAGCCAGCCGGCACCCGGCCTTCGATGCAGCGGACCTGAACCGGGCGCTTGCCCGCGGATTCGATTTCGTTCAGCAACACGGAGTCGATCCGGTAACCGGCGGCGTGGCGGCGTCGCTGAACGAACAGGGCGGCGTGATCGATTCGACGCAACGCATCTGGGCTCAGACCGAATATCTGCGGGCCCTCGCAACGCATGCGGACGAGTCCGTGCGCGCACAACTGCCGGCCCAGATCGCGCGGTTTGCCGGACGTTTTCTCCGACCGCAAGGGTGGATCGAGAGCCAGTCGGCTGAAGGCGTGGTCATGCGCCCGGAATTGCCGTCGACAACGCCTTATCACCTTGCCACCGCCTACGCCGCGTTGCCCTGACATTTGGCGCCCGGCATGTCTGTCCGGCGCTCTCGCTTCAAACGCCTCGCCACGCCGCGAGGCGTTTTTTATTGCGGCTGGAGAAATCAGCGCGATGCCGGACGCTTTGCGCGTTTTCGTTTCAAAATCATTGAGAAAGCCCGTGCAAACCCGGTAATTCGTCCGCGATTTGGAGATCGTCCTTGCGGAGTGACCCTACGCTACCTACAGTCTTGTGCAGGACCGCGACGAAGGCTCCTGCCCCGATGCGGATTGTGGGACTCATGCTGACTGGACCGAAACCAAGTGTAGGAGTGTCCGAATGGCCGAAATTGTCGATATCGCACGGGGCGCATTGAATGCGCAGCCGTTTAGCGCCTTGCTGGGTACGAAGCTCATGCAGGTCGACTCCTCGAGTCTCACGCTGTGTCTGACCATCCGCGACGAACTCCGGCAACAACACGGTTTCGTGCACGGCGGCGTAGTGAGTTATCTCGTCGACAACGCGTTGACCTTCGCTGGCGCATTGCGCTTGGGACCGAAAGTGGTCACTGGCGAATACAAGATCAATTATTTGCGGCCGGCGGTCTCCGGCACGTTAATGGCGCGCGCACGGGTGATCTACGCCGGCATGACGCAGGCGACCTGCCAATGCGATGTGTATGTCACCGATGGCGGCGCCGAAAGGCTCGTGGCGGTCGCACAGGGAACCATTCATCGGATCAGCGAAATGGCTGCGGAACTCGAGCCGGCGTTTAACGAGTGAGTGGGCTGGGTGCCTCGGTTTGCCGGCGTTTTCATGCTTTCACCAATGCGGTGGTTTTACTGCGGTAGTGTCCGGAGCCGGCTTTATGCGCCTAAAGGTTAGCGCGGCGAAAACATTCGCGTTTTTGGGGTGAAGCCGCTGCCTAGATGCGTCGGCGCCTCGAATGACGACAACGAACCGTCCCTCCGGCCGGAGCCGCTGAGCCATCGCCTTGAAGCAGCCGTAAAAAAGGTCGTTCCAACTGACGCTGGGACGACCTTATTTTTTGCTACCGGCCCGGCATTAATTTGCTCGCAGGCTTGCCTGGTTGCGTCGCAATAAGCGGCTTGCTTCGAAGGCTTGCTTCGAGGGCTTACTTCGAAGAGTTACTTCGCGTCGACCGTGCGCTGCTGTTGCTCGCCCAGGCCTTGAATCCCCAGCCGCATGGTTTGTCCAGCCTTCAGGTAGACCGCCGACGGCTTCACACCCATGCCCACGCCCGGCGGCGTGCCGGTGGAAATGACATCGCCGGGTTGCAGGCTCATCACCTTCGACAAATACGACACCAGCGCTGCCACGCCGAACACCATCGTCTTCGTGCTGCCATTCTGATAACGATGTCCGTCTACTTCGAGCCACATATCGAGTTGCTGCGGATCGGCGATTTCGTCCTTCGTGACCAGCCACGGACCGATCGGGCCGAACGTATCGAAACCCTTGCCCTTGTCCCATTGCGTGCCGTGCTCGAGTTGCCATTCACGTTCGGAGACGTCGTTGATCACGCAATATCCGGCGACATAATCCAGCGCGTCCGCCTCGCTAACGTACTTCGCTTCCTTGCCGATCACCACGCCGAGCTCGACTTCCCAGTCGGTTTTCTTCGAGTTGCGCGGAATTTCGACATCGTCGTTCGGACCGCAAATGGCGCTCGTCCACTTACCGAAAAGCACCGGTTCCGTCGGCACGGGCAGGTTCGATTCGGCCGCGTGATCGGCGTAATTCAGCCCGATGCAGACAAACTTGCCCACGGCCCCCACGCACGGGCCAATGCGCGGTTCGCCCGGCACTTCAGGCAGCGAGGCCGGATCGAGCGCACGCAACTTGGCCAGCGTGGCGTCGGATAGCGCCGCGCCAGCGATATCGTCGACTACCTTCGACAAATCGCGAATCTTGCCGTTCTGATCCAGCAAACCCGGTTTTTCCTGACCCTTCGGCCCATAGCGCAGCAGTTTCATCGTGATTGATCCTTCAGTTTTCAGGTTTTGATTCGGTTTCGAAATGTTCGGTTTGGGCGATCGTCTTTCTGGTGAGATCGCTCGAGCTTACTTTCGATCGCTTTCGGTCAAATTTTCAGTTGAATGATTCGGGCCGGTCGTGAACGATGATTCATCGGATGCGGGTTACAACGCAGGTTACAACGATAGCATCGCGATCCCTTTTTATCCTGCCCTCGCGCTTCGCTTGGGTCATTCCTCGGAATGCAGGTTTCACGCCTCCTAAGCGCTGACTGGCCGCTCTCGCCAGCATCACAGGGCACAGCTGGAGGACAGCTGGGTTGCCAATCCTTTTACCATCCTCTGCTTTCGTTGCAATTGCAGTTGAGGAATTCCGGGTATACCGCGCTCATTCTTAGCGTTTTTCTCAACTTTCACAGCCGGTAAAACCCGCGCGCGGTATCGCCGAAAATTGCCTGCTGTGCGGACGCATCAAGGTGCGCCGTCAATTGCCGCGCTGCGTCAAACCACTTTGAATAATCGCCGTTCAGGTTCAGCACCGGCCAGTCGCTGCCCCACATCAGCCGCTCAGGCCCAAAATGCTCAATAAGATGATCGACGTAGGGCTTGAGCGTTGCCACAGACCAACCGGCGGCAGCTTCCGTCGCCAGACCCGAGAGTTTGCAGAGCAGCCTTTGTGGCAGTGCGGCCAATTCCACTATGCCGTCCGCCCAGCTTTGCCACGCTGCGTGACCATCCTTGATTTGCGGCTTCGCACCATGATCGACGACAATTCGCAGCTCAGGAAAGCGCGCGGCGAACATCGTCAACGAAGGCACATGGCGCGAAAAAATCAATGCATCGAAGGCGAGATCGTTTTTGATCAGCGCGTGAATTGCCGGAGCCAGAGCAGGATTTTCGATCCAGCGGTCATCGGGCAGATCCTGCAGCATCGGGCGCATGCCCTTGAGTTTGGGTTCGCGCGCCAGGTCGTCTATCAACTCGACACTATTCGGTGCATCAAGCGGAACCCAGCCAACAATGCCGGCGATAGATACGTCGTCGCGAGCGAGATCAAGGAGGTAGCGCGTTTCTTCGACAGTCGGCGCAGCCTGGACCACCACTGTGCGCGCGACGTGGGCTGCTTCACGAAGAGGCTTCAGATCAGCGGGACCGAAGACGCGGTACAAGGTCTGCAACTCGGGCGTCAACCAGCCATAGTCACCACGCGATGGGTCCCAGAAGTGCTGATGCGCGTCAATTCGTTCAGCGCTCATGATTTTCCTGAATCGGTTTGATCGATGCCTGCCTGATCCAAGCGTGGCACAGGCGCGTCACGATGCAACAAACCCGCTGTTCGCAACGCATCCCACAAAGCGTCAGGCACCGGATCAGCGAACGAAGCCGCGTTCAAACGCACCTCCGCCGGATTTCGTGCACCCATCAGGACCGTGGCCACAACTTTATGCGCATAAGGAAACTGCAGGGCCGCGCTGGACAAAGCGACGCCATGCGCACGGCAGATCCGCTCCAGCGCGTCGACGCGTTCAACAATCAACGGCGGCGCATCGCCATAGTTGAACTTTTGCTTGTCCGCTTTTGGCGCTGCATCGGGCGTCAGCCCGCGGGCGAGAATGCCGGAATTGAACGCACCGCCCAGCAGGATGCTGACGCCGCGCTTCTCGCATTCCGGCAGCAGGTCATCAAGCACCGCCTGCTCCAACAAGGTGTAGCGTCCCGCCAGCAACGCACAATCGATGTTGAATTCCGCCATCACCTCCAGGATTGCAGCGCCTTCGTTCACGCCGAGTCCCACCGCTTTTACGCCCCGCGACGTACGCAGTTCATCAAGCGCCCGGAAACCGCCTTCGTCCGTTAGTTGCCGCCAGTAGCGCGCGTTGTTCTCACCGTGCGTGACGCGGCCGATATCGTGGATCAGCACGATATCGATATCGACAATACCCATGCGCTGCTGGCTGTCTTCGAACGATCGAAGAATGCCGTCGTAGGTGTAGTCGTAGATCGCCTGGAACGGCAGCGGGTCCGACCAGCCTTCGCTGCCGTCGTACGGTGTGGTGCGCGGGACAAAGCGTCGGCCAACCTTGGTCGACAGCACGTAATCTTCGCGCGAGTACTGGCGCAACGCGTCGCCTATCCGGTGTTCGGCTTTCGTGTGGCCGTAGTGCGGAGCGGTATCGAAGTAACGGATACCGCCTTGCCACGCGGCGTCAACGGTCGCTTGCGCGTCTGCTTCGGAGAGGTCGTGATACAGGCCGCCCAGCGGTGCGCTGCCCAGCGACAACGCCGTGACTTCCAGCGAGGTCTTGCCCACTTTGCGCTTTTTCACAACGGGATTTCCGGTGATTGGGTTCATTGCGTTGGACTTGTTTGCGAGGCTCAAAGTCAGGCTCAAATCGATGTAATCGACACAGCATGTCGCGGCGTCGCGCTCGCCGGCAGACATGCCGGGCCAACCGGATCGAAGCTCTTGTAGGTCAGGATGAACTCCTGATGACCCAGCGATTCCGACTTGGACGCGGCGCCTGCCGCCACGCTCACAGTGGCATCGAATATTTCGCGGCCAACTTCGTCCAGCGTGGCACGGCCCTCCAGAATGCGGCCCGCATCCACGTCCATGTCGCCGGATAGATTTCGATAGGTCGCCGGATTCGCGCACACCTTGATAACGGGCGAAATGGCCGAACCGACCACCGAACCGCGTCCGGTCGTGAACAGGATCACGTGCGCTCCGCAAGCAATCAGTTCGCCGATTTCCGCGTTGTCGCTGATGTTCGGAAAGCCGAAACGCGGTTCGCCATCAGGAACGACATCGAGCAGATACAAGCCGCCGACAGGCGGAATGTCTCCCGGTTTGACGATTCCGACAATGGGCGATGCACCGCTTTTCGCGTACGCGCCGAGTGACTTTTCTTCCTGCGTGGTAAGGCCGCCATCCGCGTTGCCGACCGCGAACGAACCGTGCCCCATGATGGAGTAATAGCGCGCGGCCTTGTCCACGCACGCGACAATTTCACGGCCCAGTTCCGGCCGCGCGGCCCGGCTTTCCATGTGAAACTCGCAGCCGACCAGTTCACCTGTTTCCTCGAAAATACACGCGGCGCCGGCGTCGATCAGCGCATCGAAGGCGCGGCCCACAGCGGGATTCGCGGTAATGCCACTGGTGCCGTCCGAGCCGCCGCAAATCGTGCCGACGATCAATTCGTCGAGCGCCATTGGCACTTTCGGTTGCTGCGCGAGCGTCGCACGCACGTCGCGAATCCAGTCAATGCCGTTCTGGATCGTGCTGCGCGTCCCGCCTTTTTCCTGGATCGTCAGAACCTCGGCCGGGCGGCCGCTCGCGCGCACGGCGTCGACCAGATAGTGCTTGTTCATGCTCTCGCAGCCGAGCGAGACGAACAGGACCGCGCCCACGTTCGAGTGCGTGGTCAACCGCTCCATCATCTTTTCGGCATAGCCGTTCGGGTAGCAACCCGGAAAACCGATCAGGTGCACGGGCGGTTCGCGATCAGCAGCGGGGTCGTCGAAGGCGTCGAACGCCGGACGAAACTGGGTGACGATTTCCCTCGCCACGTGATGCGCGCATTCGACGAGATACGCGACCGCGATTACATTGCGGATGCCCTTGCGCCCATCGGCACGCAGGAAGCCTTGAAGCGGCGAAGTGGTGGTGGCTGTCATCGGCTTAGCGGTCCCGGTGATCCACGAACGCATGGCCGGCGTCGTGGGTATAGGTCGGGAGATAGTCGCTCTCGAGATTGTGCGTATGCAGATGTTCACCGGGCTGAACGTCCGACGTAACATGGCCAATGATCGCGCCATACCGAAGCACTTTTTCGTCGGTCTGCAACGCACGGCGTGCGACTTTGTGCCCAAGGTCGATGGTCTTCGCCAGCGTGACGATCTCCCCTTCGATCTCCACCCGCGCCCCCGCTTCCAGGCGCGCGCCCGCTATCAGGCAATTGTCCTGCGGGCTTTGCAGAATGAGCCGGGCGTCAGTGGGCTTATGAGGAGTGTGCTGCACAGAGACTTCCTTGAAAACGAACGGCATTCAGCGGTCGTATAGGCAATGCCGCGGGTTTGCATCGGTACAATCATTTATCAGTGAACGTATTATTCATATGCGGACAAGTCGAAGTCAAGCTATGTGCGCCGCTGGGCGGTCCGTGTTTTCCCTTAGCATCTTGTTTTTAAGCGACTTAACTGAAGGCCATCATGCAGGCAGACGATCCCACCGACGCCGAACGCTACCGAGCGCCCGCGCTCGATAAAGGTCTCGATATCCTCGAACTGCTCGCCGAGCAAAAGGATGGACTCACGCGTGCCGAGATCACGAAATCGCTCGGGCGCAACGCCAGCGAGATGTACCGGATGCTCGAGCGGCTGGTCGCGCGGCAGTACGTGGTGCGCTCGCCCGCGGGCGACCGTTATTCGCTGAGCCTGAAGTTGTATGCGCTTGCGCACCGGCACCCGCCGATGAACCGCCTGATCGCGGAAGCCTTGCCTGTCATGCAACGTTTCGCCGATCGCGCGGAGCAGTCGTGTCATCTCGCCGCCTATGACCGGGGCAATTTGCTTGTGATCGCGCAGGTCGACGGGCCAGGAACGTGGGGGATTTCCGTGCGGCTCGGCGCGCGGGTTGGTTTGATCGATACCGGTTCAGGCCGTGTGATCCTCGCGTTTCAGAGCCCGGAACAGCGCACGCACATGCTGACCGAGCACACGCGTGTGAAAGGTGAGTCAGCGCTCGATCCGCTCGCGCTGGAAAATGCGTACGCACAGATTCGCGCGGACGGTTTTCTCCATAAGGAGAGTCAGCAGACCTTCGGTGTGATGGATGTGAGTTTTCCGCTGCTCGGGCCGTCGGGCCAGGCGATTGCGACGCTGACGTGCCCGTATCTCAGGCGTATCGACGAATACGTGGCGCCTTCCATTAGCGAGGTCAGTGCGCTGCTTGGTGACGCGGCCGCGGCGCTGTCGATGTTTCGCGAACCGGATGTGGAGTTCGGCGATTCCCGGGATTCAAGCGCGGCTTAAGGGTGGCGAGGGTGGCGAGGGTGGCGAGGGTGGCGAGGGTGGCGAGGGTGGCAGATTCCGCGGGCAAATTCGTTGGGAAGATCCGGCTGGAAGAGTCGGGGGCGCTTCGTTGGGAAGATCCGGTTCGCGGATTCGCCCGGTTCCAGATCCGCGCGACGCGTTAGAATGGCGACCCTCTCAAAAAGCGGATCGTCGCTTCACACGACGTTTCGCGTCTTTTTCTACGCAAGGCAATGGCGAAACTCCTCTCCGATCCCGAATTCCAGCGCTTCTCCGAGCTTCAGCAAAAGCAGTCCAGCTTCACGATCACGAGCGAGGAAGCGGACGAGCTGCGCGATATTGTCGCTCGCGCGCAGCAAAAGCGCGACGACCGCGCGGCCGCTATGCAGTCGATCGAAACGTTTATCAAGCAGTTCGACATTAGCGCGGACGAACTTTTTACAGCCGACCAGATTGCCGACGCCGCGCGCAATTTCGGCCTGATTCCCGCCGCGAAGAAAGAACGCGTGCTGCCGCCGCAGCTGTCGTTCAACGGCAAGCCTTATCAATGGACCACTCGCGCCCTGCCGGACGACATTCGCGTTCCGCTGTTCGAAGCGTTCACCTCGGGCGCGTCGGTTAAAGCGTTTATTGCTACGCCTAAGGACGCTACGCGTTGCGCGGCGACGATCGCGCGTCTGGAGCGTGAAACCAACAGCACTTATGCCGATGCGTGGCTGGACGAGCTGGCCGTATCGCGCGCACAGGTCGACGAAGCGCTCGCAAAGCTGCCTGCCTGATTCGACGAGTTACGGTCGCAAACAAGCATGTTGCAGCGCACATTCTGGCCGCTCACCACGGCGGCCGGATGCCAGCGCTTCCCACCTGCACAGCCTTCATAGCCTTCATGACGGCAGCGCGCCGGTCTGTGCATCTGTTTCGGTCAGCCGCATCCTGAAACCAGTCACACCCGGGTCCTCCGTGGCCGTTATCTCAAATCCTAAACGGCGCGCGAGCCCGATCATGCCGGTGTTCTCGCGCAACGCCTCGCCGATCAGCCAGCGTGTCCCGCGCGCCCGGCAATACGCGATGATTCGAATCAACAGCAGGAGTCCCAGCCGCTTGCCCTTCAGATCCGAGCGCACCGCGACCGCGAACTCGGCCGTCTCGTTATCCGGATCGGCAACGGCGCGCACCACACCCAGCGTCTCGATAGCGTCGTGTTCACCCGTGACGGCGATAAACGCCATCTCGCGGTCATAGTCGATCTGCGTCATCCGGGCGAGTTGCGAGTGATCGAAACTGCGCACGGAACTGAAGAACCGCAGACGCAAGTCGTCCGGCGACATCGCGGAGACGAAAGCGCTGTGGGCGGCTTCGTCGTCGGGACGGATCGGCCGCACGGTGATAAGCAAACCGTTCCAGTCCAGCGTCTCCTCCAGCTGCCGCGGATACGGTTGAATGGCGAGCGGCGTGCGATGCGCGGCCAGCGTCAGATGGGGTTCATACACCACGACCGCCTCACGGGTCACGCGCACGGTCAACCTCAAAGCAACAATCTGCTCGATCTCGCAGACAGCCTGTGACAGGGCCGTCAATGCAATCAGCAAATTCTCCGCAGGGAGTTCGCGCGCCCTCGGCGAACGCATCACGAGATCTCGCGCCAGAACCGGGTTGAGCGGTGGAAATGAGAACTCGTGCAACGCGTCCGGCAAACCGAGCGCGCCAACCGCCTTGAACTCGAACACCGGTCCGAACACGCGATGGTTCAGCAAGCGGACATCGATTTCGATGGCGTCGACGCTGCGCGGACCTGCCGACCCCGCCTTCACGACAATGCCAAATTGCGCCAGCACCCGCGACGCCCGTTCGCCGTCCAGTTCCGCGACGCCCGCCGTCAATGCGGCCATGACCTGAGCCTGTGCGCTGTCCAGCGCAACCAGGGTCTGAGGACGTGGCCCGTCGGGCGTCTGCATCAACAGCTCGCGGCCCTGACGATAATCCACCAGCCGCGCAAAACCCCGCGCCAGGCGTTGAGGCGTGGTATGGACGGGAATGCCGTGGGCATGCAACGCGTCGCGCGTGGCCTGGTCCACGCAGCCGAAAAAGCAAACCAGCAAACCGCGATACGCGTGGCTTTGCTGCTCGATCAGCACGCGCGCGACTTCCGCGACAGGCGCGGTGTGTGTTGGCGCGTGGACCACGAATGCGGTCCCCGTCTCGCGATGCGGCGCCAGCGCTTCGAGCGCCGCGCCGAAGTCTGCGGCAGTTGCGGTGTCTCCGAGTTGCAGCGGGTTCTCCAGACGCGCGCGCGGCAGCACGGCGGCGACTGACGCGCGCGCAGCCTCGGGCCAGAGCGCGAGCGCATCGCCGGCCGCGGCGAACGCGTCGGCGGCGACGGCGGCCACGCCGCGATCGCTGGTGATGACGGTCGCCCGGTCGCTTGCGGCGACACGGCCTACGCCGAGAGTCTCTATTTCATCAAGCAGGTCGTCTAGCGAATCCACCCGTACCAGGCCCGCCCGCCGGAATGCAGCACTGTAAAGCGCATCGAAAGGATCGTCGTGGCCTGTGCGCAATACCAGCACGGGCTTGTTGCGCGCCGCCGCCCGCGCCGCCGACATGAATTTGCGCGCCATTCGCACCGATTCGATGGCCATCAGGATGGCGCGCGTCCGTGAGTCGCTTGCGAGAAAATCAAGGATATCGCCCACATCGACGTCAGCCTCGTCGCCCAGCGCGACGACTCGCGAAAAACCGAGGCCACGCGCGTTCGCCCAGCCCATCACGCCGTTGGTCAGCGCGTTCGACGCCGATACCCACGCTACCCCACCCGCCGCGATGGCGCATGACGGCGCCCCCAGCACCGCGCCCACAGCCGGCGTCATCACACCGACGCTCGACGGACCGACGACCCGCAGCAAAAACGGCCGCGCAACCGCAAGCGTGCGGCGCGCCCAGTCCTTACCCTCCGGCTCCCGCGCCTGCCCGACTATGACCACCGCCCGCGTGCCCCGCTCGCCCAGTTGGCCGACGATCCCCGGCCACGTGTGCGGTGGCGTGCACAGCACCGCCACGGTCGGCGTATCAGGCAAGTCGTCGATGCCAGCAAAAACCACGGCCCCATTCAACTGACGATGCTTCGGATTCACCGCCCAGACCGGACCCGTGAAGTTGGCGGCGCTTAGCCGTGACCACACCATTTCGCCAATACTGCCCGCACGCAGCGACGCCCCGATCACGGCAATCGACTTCGGGTTAAACAGTGCGTCGAGGTTACGTACGGTCATGCGGCCTCCGTAAATGGGATCTATCCAGCATAGGCGATTCGCGAGCCTCCAACTACTAGCCGGATGGCCTATGTCTCGCCTTTTTCAACAACCGTTCTCACCTATCCTGATGCCCAATATGAGAATTCATTTTGTTTCAGCGTCAACCGAACGGGCTATTGTTTCGCACCGGGAACCAAGGTAATTTGATCGAACGCGGGACAGGAGCGATTCTGGTTCGCAGAGGAGGCACGTTTGCTCGGCCACAAAGAAAACCGAGAAGGTTGGGCGGTCAGGAATCACTATGCGACATCTTCCATCGTTGATTGCGTTGCGTTTCTTCGAAGAAACGGCGCGTCATTTGAGTTTCAATCGCGCGGCGCGAGCGTTGTGCGTCACACAAGGAGCTGTAAGCCGTCAGATCAGGCTACTGGAAGAGTCACTGGGCGTGAAGCTTTTCGAGCGCGACCATAAAGGAATCCGCCTGACGCAGGCCGGCGTGTTGCTGATGCCGTCGGTGACAGAGGCATTTGACGTGATCGAGCGCGGAACGCGTCATCTGACGGGAAGCGTCGAGCGCAAGCGTTTGATTGTGGCATTGCCGCCCACGTTCGCCACGCAGTGGTTTTCGTCACGGCTAGGCGCACTGGCGGAGCAATTGCCGGACGTCGACCTTTCTATTCGCACTCAGGAAAGCGACGAATGTCATTGCAGCGTGCGCTTCGGGCGCGACGCCGCAGCGCATGAGTGGTCGGAACTGCTGATCGTAGAGCGGCACGCGCTAGTGGGATCGGCGTCATTCACCGGGACGCCGGTCGAGAGCTTGCTGGATCGATTGCCCGCGCTACACGTGCTGCACGAGGACGTGCGTCTGAACCTCTGGCCGGACTGGCTGGCGAAAGCGGGACTGCCGCCGCATTATGCCGAGAAGGGCATTGAATTTTCGAATCTGCAGCAGGCAATTCATGCAGCGCGACGCGGCGTAGGCTTGGCCGTTGTGGATCTGAACATGATTGCTGATGAGTTGACCGAGGGTGCTTTGGTGAGACTGTCGGACGTCGAGATCAGCGGCCCATTCGGATACTGGCTGGACGTACCGGAAGCGCACCGCGACACCAGCACCGTAACCGGCTTCGCCGAGTGGTTGCGCAATGAAGCAGCCCTGCCCGTTTGAATGGAAGTCTCGACTTAATCCCGGCTTGCGGTAGAAGTACGATATGGAACTTAACCGGCAACATCGTCCGATTGGATGCCTGCCGGTACGAAATGACGAAGCTTGCTTTTGCATTCGCCGATCCACTGCGGGCGCTTGCTTCATGCGGACAAGCAGGACCGCCATACGCATCGAGCAGCTTTGAGGGCCGATTCAAGTCATTATATTTCCCTCATTTTTTTAGACGTCAGCCCCACCAAGCTCTACCGTGCAACAGTCGCCGGCATCGCTGCGTTGGTCATGCCCGCCTCCCCGCTCGCCTGCATTTCACTTCCCGGCACGCAATGCGACTGCAGCGACAAATACCCGGGGTTATACGCTTTCGCCTCTTTCTTCGGCAGCGTATAAGCAATCCGGCATTGTTCAACCGGACCGTTTCCCCACTTCACCGTCAGCGCGCCCTGATCCTCAAGACCGCGTGCAAATATTCTGCTGTCCTGACCGACCACGCCCACGCTCTTGCCTTGTTCGTCTTCCACACTCGCTCCAAAGGGTAACGCTCCACCACCCAGTTTCGGCGCCTGAATCAATGCAGCCCGTCCACTCACCGTCTCGTACTTCATCATCACTATAGA
>NZ_MTHB01000010.1 GCF_002220365.1 Caballeronia sordidicola
CCGCGAGTTTCTTCATCATCGCAGCGGCCAACCTAGTCGCGCTTCCTGGTTTTCCTGAGCTGAGCTGCTTCCTGTTTCAGTTGCTCAGACTCATCCTGCAAGTCATTAGCGATGTCCGTCAGTTTCTCTACCCACGCTAGCACTTCAAGCTCCGACGGCGTTAGTCCCTCTCGAGCGATGTCGGGTAGTGAGAATTTTTTTGGAAGAGTCACGAGTGCGGATCAAATGATGTTGGTGCGACAAACGTTAACATCGTCATCCGCAGTTTACAAGCGCAATCATGAGCGCACGCAACGAAGCTATCGGCTACCTCGACCGCGTGCGCAGATCAAATAACACAGCACGGCGCGTGGTGCTCGCCCCGGGTTATTGAGAAGTTACGAAATGTCATCGTATGTCTTTGATAAGAGACAACAATCCCGGATTACCCGGGTGCGGGTGCAGGGTCATCGGCGGTTTGCGCACACGCTGGCCGAACTGGATTCAAGCTGTCAGAAGCCCCGGCCGCGACCTCGTTTTGTGTCGGCGGAATCGGTGGGATTTGGAGTTTCCAGAAAATCCACTTGATCGATAATGAGGTCGGACGTGGGCAACGCCACGCATGGCAAAATCCATCCAGTGGCTTTTTCGTCCGCACTCAGACCCGGCCAGTCGATCCGATACTGCACGGTGCCGTCGAGCAGACGGCACAGGCAAGCGCGGCACGTGCCGTTGCGGCAAGAACTCGACAGGCGCAGCCCGGCGAGCGCGGCGGCCTCGAGGACCGTGGTTTGTCCGGTTGACGTAAAGCTCCGCTGCGAGGGCAGCAGCATGATCGTAAAAGAGGCTGGAGTGTCGGCGGTGCTCATGATGCTCAGGGCGGTTTGGTCAGGGCGCTTTGGTAATGACCGCGCGGCCGTGGGTCAGGTCGCGGATCACATCGGCGGCCTGGTCGCGCACGGCAAGCGGCATCTGGATCGACAGGCGGACGGTCATGCCGTAGCCGGGTTCATCGAGCGCATGGCCCTCCTGTTCGACCCAGCGCCGCACCCGCGCTTCATCGGCGTAGTCCACTTCCACTTGCAGCAGGCCGAGCGCCACGCGTTCTATGCGTTCGGCCAGTTGCATCGTGGTTGCAATGGCGTCGGTGTACGCGCGGACCAGGCCGCCCGCGCCGAGCTTGATGCCGCCGTAGTAGCGCACGACGGCGGCCAGCACGCCATCCACTTCATGATGCCGCAGCACTTCCAGTATCGGCCGGCCGGCTGTGCCGGAAGGCTCGCCATCGTCCGACATGCCGGATTCACCGCCCGCCAGCAACGCCCAGCAGACATGCGTGGCGCCGGGATGCCGGGCGCGCAGCGTGTCGAGTTCGAGCATCGCGGCCGCGCGATCGGCGACAGGAATCGCCAGCGCGATAAAGCGGCTTTTGCGAATGTCGATTTCAGCACTGACGGCGGCGGCGAGGGTGTAAGTGGGCAACTAAAGCTCAGGCTGTTGTAATAAACGCGACGGGATGGTCGCAATGCAATGGTATGGCGAAAGGACGCTGCAGCCGACAACTTCGCGACGCACCGCGTGCGCGGATCGCTGCCCACGTCTCGTTCTCATTTCTGCGGCATCACCGCCTTGTCTTCCCCGAGGGACCGTTGCATGAGCACCGTGTCCACCCATTGGCCGTGTTTGTAGCCTACCTTGCGCAACACGCCGACGTGCTCGAATCCCAGGCGCGCATGCAACGCGATCGACCCGGCGTTGCCACTGTTGCCGATCACCGCGATGAGTTGGCGCCACGGCCCTGCGTCGCAACGTTCGATCAGCGCCGTCAGCAGCGCGAGACCCAGGCCACGCCCGCCGAAGCCATCGGCGATATAAACCGAATCCTCGATCGTGTGTCTATACGCCGATCTGGGCCGATACGCCGTCGCATACGTATAACCCACCACCACGCCGTCCATTTCAGCCACGAGATAGGGCAGGCCCGCGCCTGTGATCGACGCGTGCCGGGCGCGCATGTCGTCGGCACCCGGCGGCGTTTCCTCGAAGGTCGCCAAGGCATGCAGCACGTAGTGGGCGTAAATGCGGGTGATCACGCCGAAATCGGCGGCGTTCGCGTCGCGGATAGTGAGAGCGTTTGCTTCGTGCAATGCCATCGAGTGCCTCCGTGGATTGGGTGTTGATCGTGTCAATCGTGTTAGTCGGCCAGTGAGAAAGGTCGTCATCCGGCGTTCGGATTTTCTCACGACTATCGGACTCATCCGCCAATTACCAGACGTCTGCACACTCGCGCCGCAAAAGCATCGAGCCGGCGTGCGCCAGCCCACCAAAGCGGGCATTTCGTGGGCAGCCAAGCATTGAAGCCCGGTGTGCCCGACCGCTAAACTGAGTCGTTTGCAGGGACGATGCAAGGAAACAAGGATACGGTTGGCAGCCAAGCGGACACGACAGACGGCGCGAACAACCGGACCATGACTAACGACGCTAACGGCGCGAGCTATCCAGTCTTGACGAAAAACGCGCACGACACAGATGTCTTCAGGTGCCTCATTAAAAACCATCATGCAGCGCGCATCCGGCGCAAAGGCGTCGCACCATGAAAAGCGCACGATGAACACGTTCAAACACAGCGGGCGCGTAGCGTTCCTGGCTGGCATCGTGCTGATCGCGGCGTTGCTGCCGGGGGTGTTGTGCGTGCTGTTTGCGCCCGGCGTGGATGAACGCGTCGCCGCAGCCCGGGAAGCCGCGGTGCTCGAGAACTACGTTGTGCGCATGGTCGACACGGGTGCCATTCGTTTGATCGCCAACACGCCGGTGGCCACACCTTCCAGGCTGTTTGCCCAGTTTCCTGTACCTGCATTCGCCGCAACGGCGATGCCTGCGAACCCCAACACGGCCCGCCGCAGTTATGAATCTGCAAACGCCGGGAACGCTGCAAACGCAGCGAACACATCGGACGCGACTTTCACTGAACGCCTGCGCGCGCTGCCCTGGACCTGGCTGCTCGCAGGCGTCGCGGGCGGCCTGACGCTTTCCGCGTGGCTCGGCCTGTTGATGGTGCGGCGCCTGTCGCCGGTCGGGCAGCTTAGCGACGCGGTGCGTCGGCATCAGTTCATCGTTGCGTATCAGCCGATCGTCGATCTCACGACGCGGCGCTGCATTGGCGCTGAAGCGCTGGTGCGCTGGAAGCACCAGAATCGCATCGTGCGCCCCGATCACTTCATTCCGCTCGCGGAACATCGTGGTTTGATCCAGGCCATTACGGACCAGGTATTTGACACGGTCCTGCTCGAACTCGGCGAGTTTTTGCAGCGCTACAACGAGCTCTATGTGTCGATCAACCTGAGCGCGTCGGACCTGACTTCGCGGCGGTTCCTGGAGCGCCTGACGCCTGCGCTCGCGGCGGCGAACATCGCGCCGGGGCAGATCCGGATCGAGGCGACCGAGCGCTGCTTTCTCGACGCCGACGCCGCCAAGGAAGTGATCCAGGCGTTCCGCGATGCCGGGCATCCGGTGTATATCGACGACTTCGGGACGGGGTATTCGAGCCTCTCGCATCTGCAGAATTTTCAGGTGGATGCGCTGAAGATCGACAAGTCTTTTGTCGATACCGTCGATCAGGACTCGGCATCCAGCAGCGTGGCGTCGCACATTATCGACATGGCGCTGACGCTGCATGTCCAGGTGGTTGCCGAGGGGATCGAGCGTGAGGAGCAGGCGTGTTACCTGCGCACGCGCGGCGCCCAATTCGGGCAAGGCTGGCTTTTTTCCGCGCCGCTGACAGCGCCGGATTTTATTCGCTATGTAGGGCGGGGTCTGGCGACAGTGTAGGCTTGGCTCATTTTCCACTTCAGGGTAATGACCATGACCATCATCAGGATGACCGACCCGGTCGCGACCACGTTTCTCAAGGACGTGCGCCATCCGCTGCTGGCGCTGCACCGTAGCATCCTCGACGAACTACGCACCCGTCACGAAGCCGAATTCGGCGTGGTGTCGCCTGCTGAGTTCCTGCAGATCGTGATCAACGGCAGCGCTTACAAATGGCTTGGCCCGCTCTCCACACTGATTGCTGCGCTTGACGACGTACTCGACGACACCGACGCGACGCCCGACGGCCGTATCGACATGGCGCACGCGGTCACGGCCATGTTCGGCGCGAAGGATCGCAACGCCGCTTTCGACACCCAATACCTGCCGATGCTGCAGACCAGCCCCGAGATCGCGATGGCCAATGGCCGCGTGGCGCAGCACGTGCGGGCAGCGACGCCGCCCGCCCCGGACGCGAAGGATTGACCAATCGCCAATGACCGCCGGCCGCCGGGCGAGGGCGTTTGTCCCTATGCGTGCCCACCGGCGGCTTTCGGTAGAATCCGCAGCCATGATCGACATAGGGCGGGTTTCCAAACCCGTCAGACCCACCTTTCGGGGAGAATGCGTTGGACTCATCCGCACAAAATGCTGCATCGGCCGCCGCGCAGAACGCCGCGGTCAAACTCGTCGCCCGCGATATTCACAAGCGTTTCGGTGAGAACGAGGTGCTCAAGGGCGTGTCGCTCGCAGCCAACGCCGGCGATGTGATCAGCATCATCGGTTCGAGCGGCTCGGGCAAAAGTACCTTCCTGCGCTGCATCAACTTCCTCGAACGGCCGAACGCGGGCGAGATCATCGTCGACGGCGAGCCGGTGCGCACGAAAGCCGATCGCATGGGCAATCTCGAAGTCGCGGACCACAAGCAGTTGCAGCGCGTGCGCACGAAGCTCGCGATGGTGTTCCAGCATTTCAACTTGTGGGCGCACATGACGTCGATTGAAAACGTCATGGAAGCACCGATGCACGTGCTGGGGTTATCGAAGAAGGAAGCGACCGAACGCGCGCGCGAATGCCTGGAGAAGGTCGGGCTGGCGCCAAAGGTCGAAAAGCAATATCCGTCGCATTTGTCGGGCGGGCAACAGCAGCGGGTGGCTATCGCCCGGGCGCTCGCCATGCATCCCGACGTGATGCTCTTCGACGAACCCACCTCCGCGCTCGATCCCGAGCTGGTGGGCGAAGTGCTGAAAGTGATGCAGAAGCTGGCTGAAGAAGGCCGCACGATGATTGTCGTGACGCATGAAATGGGCTTTGCGCGCAATGTATCGAATCATGTGATGTTTCTGCACCAGGGCCGCACGGAAGAAGAGGGCGCGCCAGGTGAAGTGCTGAGCACCCCCAGAAGCGAACGGCTGCAGCAATTCCTGTCCGGCAGTCTCAAGTAAGGCTGGACTTATCGGCGTGGGCTCCGGCATGGCTGCGAGACCCTGGCGGGGCGATCTGCATGATCGCGCCGTGACCGACGTGCAGCGACCGGCCGCGCGCCTATGTCTGTCGGCTGACTCTTTCGGCTGAATCTTTCAGCTTTCTTACACGCGTCATTCCTCTCGAATACCATGAAACCTTGTCGCGTTCCCGCAAGACGCGCCGCTCGTGCGCGCCTACCATCTGATAACGATGTGTAAGCTGGATTACCCGAACAAGCAAAGGAGCGGTTCATGACGGATCTCAACGTAACGCGCGGTACGTTCGACGAAGTGATGGTGCCTCTTTTCTCTCCGGCGAATTTCGTGCCGGATCGCGGACTCGGTTCTCGCGTATGGGACACGGAAGGCCGTGACTATGTCGATTTCGCCGGCGGTATCGCGGTGACAGCGTTGGGCCATGCGCATCCCGAACTGCTGAAAGTGCTCCACGATCAAGGGCAGAAGCTCTGGCATATCGGCAATGGCTACACTAACGAACCGGTGCTGCGGCTTGCGACTCGCCTCACCGACTTGACCTTTGCCGACCGCGCGTTCTTCGCGAATTCCGGCGCGGAAGCGAACGAAGCCGCGCTGAAACTCGCGCGCCGTTACGCTATCGACAACAGCGGTCCGCAGAAAGTCGAAATCATCTCCTTCACTCAGTCGTTCCACGGCCGGACACTGTTCACCGTCAGCGTGGGCGGCCAGCCGAAATACGCCGAAGGCTTCGGCCCGACGCCGCAAGGCATCACGCATCTTCCGTTTAACGACCTGGCTGCTGCGCGTGCAGCAATCGGTCCGCAAACCTGCGCGGTGATCGTCGAGCCGGTGCAGGGCGAAGGCGGCGTGCTGCCCGCCGATCCCGCGTTCCTCCAAGGTCTTCGCGACGCTTGCGACCAGCACGGCGCACTGCTGATTTTTGATGAGGTACAAACGGGCGTGGGCCGTACCGGCTCGTTCTACGCGTACATGGGCTACGGCGTGACGCCGGACATCCTCACGACCGCGAAGGCGCTCGGCAACGGGTTCCCGATCGGTGCAATGCTGACCACGGACAAGATCGCCGCGCATTTCAAGGTGGGTGTGCACGGGACAACGTACGGTGGTAATCCGCTCGGGGCTGCTATCGCGGACAAGGTGGTTGAATTGATCAGCGACCCTGCCGTGCTCGAAGGCGTGCAGCAACGCAGCGCCGCGATCAAGGCGCATCTGAAGCGCATCGATGAACGTTTCTCCGTGTTCAAGGAGATCCGCGGCAAGGGTCTCCTGATCGGCGCCGAACTCGCCGATGCCTGCAAGGACCGTGCCAAGGACGTGCTCACCGCTGCCGCGAAACACGGCGTGATCATGCTGATCGCCGGGCCGAACGTGCTGCGTTTCGCGCCGTCCCTGATCATGCCGATGGCCGATCTCGACGAGGGCTTCGCGCGCATCGAAAAGGCCATCGCCGACGTAGCGCAGTGAGCGTGCGGACTTCGGCCCGGTCTTTAGCCCGGTCTTCAGCCTATTCTCTCAACCAACGGAACCGCCGATGTTAATCGTCCGCCCCGCAAGACTCGCCGATCTCGACGCGCTCGAACGGATGGCGAATGCCGCGCATCCGGTGCTGCATTCGTTGCCGCGCGACCGCCGTGTGCTGGAAACGCGCGTTGCGCTTTCTGAGGATTCGTTTCGCGCGGAAGTCGAGTTTCCGGGCGAGGAGTTTTATCTTTTCGTGCTAGAAGAGACCGCGACCGGCGCGTTGCTCGGCACGTCGAGCATCGTGGCATCGGCGGGATATTCGGAACCGTTCTACGCGTTTCGCAATGACGCGCTGATCCACGCTTCGCGCGAACTCAAGGTGAACCGCAAGATCCACGCGCTCACCATGTCGCACGAACTCACCGGCAAGAGCCGCTTGACGGGCTTCTATGTCGACCCATCGGTGCGCGAAGCCACGCACGATGCCGCCGCGCATCTGCTCTCTCGCGCCCGCATGATGTACGTGGCCGCTAACCGCAAGCGTTTCTCCGACGACGTCTTCTCGCTGATGCTCGGCGTTACCGATGACGCCGGCGTGTCGCCGTTCTGGGAGGCGGTCGGGCGCAAGTTCTTCGGCCGCGATTTCGAGCAGGTCGAACTTGAATCGGGCGGCCGCAGCCGTACGTTTATCGCCGAAGTGATGCCGAGTTATCCGCTCTACGTGCCGCTGTTGCCGCCTGAAGCCCAGAGAGTGTTGGGGGAGCCGGACGACGGTGCATTGCTCGCGTATGACATCCACCTTGAAGAAGGATTCGAGCCGGATCGTTTCGTCGATATCTTCGATGCCGGCCCGGTTCTGACCGTCGCAGTGGAGCGCAGTGCGTCCGTGCTGGCCAATGAAGTGCGCGCCGTGCGGACTGCGCTGGATGACACAGGCACGCCGGGCACGCCGTACCTGATCGCAGCCGGCGGCGCGCACGCATTTCGTTGCGCGGTAGTCAATCTGCCGTCTTCGCGCACGACCGGTGCGCCGCTGTCTGCCGAACTGTGCGAGGTTTTAAGCGTGAAAGATTCCGACACGGTGCGTTGTGTGCCGCTTCATCAGGCTTCGGGAGAATTGCAATGATCGTTGTCCGCTGCGTGCAGCCCGGAGATGTCGACGCGCTCGTCGCGCTCGCGCACGAGACCGGACCGGGACTGACCACCTTCAAACCGGATCGCGACGCGCTGAGCGCGCGCGTTGAACGTGCACGACGCACACTCGCCGATGAGGCTGAAGCCTTCGAAGCAGGTTATTTGTTCGCGATGGAAGACACCGCTACTGGCGATATTGCAGGCGTCTGCGGTATTGAAACGGAAGTCGGGCTGGAGCAGCCGTTTTATAACTATCGTGTGTCGACAGTCGTGCATGCCAGTCGCGACCTGGGCGTGTGGACCAAGATGTCCCTGCTCAACATTTCCCACGATCTCACCGGTTACGCCGAAGTCTGTTCGCTTTTCCTGAGCCCGCGATATCGCACGGCAGGCGTGGGTGGTTTGCTATCGCGCTCGCGCTTCATGTTTATTGCGCAATTTCCTGAGCGGTTCCCGGAGCGTCTGTGCGCTGAACTGCGTGGCCACTTCGATGAAAGCGGCGCGTCGCCATTCTGGCAGGCGGTTGGATCGCACTTCTACCAGATCGATTTCAACGCCGCCGACTATCTCAGCTCGCACGGCAAGAAGTCGTTCCTGGCCGAGTTGATGCCACGGTACCCGGTCTATCTCGCGATGCTGCCCGAAGACGCGCAAGCGGCGGTCGGCTTGACGCATCGCGACACCATGCCTGCGCGCAAGATGCTCGAAACGGAAGGGCTGCGCTATGAAAATCACGTCGATATCTTCGATGCCGGCCCAGTCCTGGAATGCCACATAGCTGACTTGCGTACTGTGCGCGAGAGCGTGCTGGTGACGGTGCGCATTGGTGAGCGTGCTGAGCATGGCGAGGCTCGCAGCCTGGTATCGAATACATCGCTCGACGACTTCCGCTGTGGCGCGACGTTCGGCGTGCCCGAGGAGGGCACCTTCCTGTTGACACCGTCGGAAGCCGCAGCGCTGCGCGTGCAAGCTGGCGATACGGTGCGCGTACTTGCATCGCAACCGCGCCCGAAGAACGCAACGAACATTGCAAGTTAGGGACGCAAGTTAGGGACGCAAGTCAAGGACAAGGAACATGACGAAGATTTCGACTCAATTGTTTATCGATGGTACTTGGACTGAGGGTACCGGCGCACCGTTTGCATCGTGTAATCCGGGCAATGGCGACGTGGTTTGGGAAGGCGCGAGCGCGGCGGCTCAGGACGTTGAACGCGCGGTGCTTTCGGCACGACGCGCGTTCGCTTCATGGTCCGCGTTGACGCTGGACGAACGCATCGCGATCGCGCGGCGGTTCGCGGCGCTGCTGACCGAGCACAAGGAAACGCTGGCTCATACCATCGGTCTCGAGACGGGCAAGCCGTTGTGGGAAGCGCGGACCGAAGTCGCAACGATGGCCGCCAAGGTCGATATCTCTGTCAAGTCATACCACGAGCGTACCGGCGAGAAGCGCCAGGAAATGGCCGATGGCATCGCGGTATTGCGGCATCGCCCGCATGGCGTTGTGGCCGTGTTTGGGCCTTACAACTTCCCGGGACATTTGCCGAACGGGCATATCGTCCCGGCGATGATTGCGGGAAATACGGTTGTGTTCAAACCATCGGAATTCGCGCCCGGCGTTGCGGCGTTGACGGTGGATTTGTGGACGCAAGCCGGCTTGCCTGCGGGTGTGCTGAATCTGGTGCAAGGCGAGAAGGACACCGGCATCGCACTGGCGAATCATCGGCAGATCGATGGCTTGTTCTTCACCGGCAGCTCGGATACCGGCACCTTGTTGCATCGGCAATTCGGCGGACGTCCGGAGATCGTGCTCGCGCTGGAAATGGGCGGCAACAATCCGCTGGTCGTGGCTCAAGTCGAGGACATCGATGCCGCCGTGCATCACACGATCCAGTCGGCGTATTTGTCGGCGGGGCAGCGTTGCACGTGCGCGCGTCGGTTGTTCGTTCCCGATAACGCATTCGGCGAGCGGTTCACCCAGCGTTTGATCGATGTGACATCGAAGATCAAAACCGGCGCCTTCGATGCCGACCCGCAACCGTTCATGGGGGCGGTGATCTCAGCGCGCGCAGCGGCGAACCTCGTGCGGGCGCAGACGCATTTGATCGAAGCGGGCGCCAAGCCGTTGCTTGAAATGACGCAACGTTCTGCGCAGCTCGGCTTTGTCACACCCGCGATCCTTGACGTCACGAATGCGCGTAACATCCCCGACGAAGAACACTTCGGTCCCATGCTGCAACTCACGCGCTACAGCAGCTTCGATCAGGCAATAGAGCGCGCCAACGACACCGCATTCGGTTTATCCGCAGGCTTGTTAGCCGACGATGAAACCGCATGGACACACTTTCAGCGCACCATTCGCGCCGGTATTGTGAACTGGAACCGGCCGACTAACGGCGCGTCGTCGGCGGCGCCGTTCGGTGGTATTGGCCGCTCCGGCAACCAGCGTCCGAGTGCGTTTTACGCAGCGGACTACTGCTCGTATCCTATGGCATCCGTCGAAAGCACCCAGTTGCAAATGCCCGCGAGCGTCTCGCCCGGCCTTCAGTTCTGAGGAACCACGATGCAAGCATTCGAAGCGAACTTCGACGGGCTGGTCGGCCCGACGCACAACTACTCGGGGCTGTCGTTCGGCAATGTCGCGTCGCGCAACAACGAGAGATCGGCCGCTAATCCGAAGGCCGCGGCAAAGCAAGGGCTGCGCAAGATGAAGCAGTTGGCCGACCTTGGATTTCACCAGGGCGTGCTGCCACCGCTCGAACGGCCGTCGCTCAAGTTGCTGCGCAGCCTTGGTTTCACCGGCGACAACGCTACGGTCATCGAACGCGCTGCGCGAGAAGCGCCGGAATTGCTGGCCGCTGCGAGTTCCGCTTCGGCCATGTGGACCGCGAACGCGGCGACCGTGAGCCCATCGGCGGATACGAACGATGGCCGCGTGCATTTCACGCCGGCTAACCTGAGCACGAAGTTGCATCGTGCGATCGAGCATGAAGAAACGCGCCGTTCACTCTCGGCCATTTTCTCCGATGAGAAGCATTTCAGGATTCATCATGCGTTGCCGGGCACGCCTGCGTTAGGCGATGAAGGCGCGGCCAACCACACGCGATTTTGCAACGAGTACGGCGAGAAGGGCGTGGAGTTTTTCGTCTACGGACGCAGCGAATACGCTCAGGGTGGGGCTGAACCGAAGCGTTTCCCCGCGCGTCAGACGCTGGAAGCAAGCCGTGCGGTCGCTCGCCTTCACGGACTGTCTGACGACGCCACCGTGTTCGCGCAACAGCTTCCTGATGTGATCGATGCAGGCGTGTTTCATAACGACGTGATCGCCGTGGGCAACCGGAACACCTTGTTTTGCCACCAACGGGCGTTCCTCGACCAGGGCAACGTGTATGAGCAGCTCCGCGCGAAACTAGAAACACATGGCGGCGCATTCACCGCCATCGAAGTGCCGGAAGACGAAGTGAGCGTGGCCGATGCCGTCTCGTCGTATCTGTTCAACAGCCAGTTGCTGACACGGCCCGACGGCCGGCAGGTGCTGGTCGTGCCGCAGGAGTGCCGGGAAAACGCGCGGGTCGCCAAGTACCTTGATTCGTTGCATGCACGGTCCACTTCTATCGATGACGTCCTGGTCTTCGATCTTCGCGAAAGCATGAAGAACGGCGGTGGTCCTGCTTGCCTGCGCCTGCGCGTGGTGCTCGACGATGCAGAGCGGGGCGCCGTGAATCCAGGCGTGTGGATGAACGACACGTTGTTCGCGCAACTGGATGCCTGGATCGACACGCACTATCGCGACCGCATTGCGCCCGCCGATCTCGCCGATCTGAAACTCGTCGATGAATCGCGCGCGGCGCTTGATGCGCTGACTGGAATTCTCAAGCTTGGTGCGATCTATGACTTCCAGCGTTGAGCCGGCCATGTTCGAGAACTTTCTCGACTTTGTTCTCGATGGGAAAACCCCCGCGCTGACTGAAGGCACCTTGCCAAGCGGTGTGAAGTGGACGTGGCTCGGCGATGGCATTGTTCGCTTTGAACCCGAGGGCGCGGTGCTGCAAAGCGTGGTGGCATCGGCGGGGATTCATGGCGATGAAACCGCGCCGATCGAAATGCTGTCGATGCTTGTCGCGGATATCGCGAGCGGCAAGGCTGCGTTGAAGAGCCGCATGCTGGTCATCTTCGGCAACATCGACGCGATGCGGGCGTCTTGCCGGTATCGCGACGACGATCTCAACCGGCTGTTCAATGGCCGCTATCTTCAACTCGCAGCAAGTCACGAAGCGCCGCGTGCAGCCGAGCTGGAGAACGTGACGCGTGCGTTTTTCGAAGGCGCCGATCCCGAGCACGCCAAGTGGCACATCGACATGCACACGGCTATCCGGCCCTCAGTGTTCGAGCAGTTTGCGTTGCTGCCGTACACGGGCGCGCCGCTGTCGCGCGTGATGTTCGACTGGTTGCGGGATGCGGGGTTGTCGGCCGTATTGCTGCACAAGGAGAAGTCGAATACGTTCACGCATTTCACGGCGGAGCAATCAGGCGCGCTCGCGTGCACGCTGGAGCTTGGCAAGGTTCGGGCATTCGGGCATAACGATCTCTCGCGCTTTGCCGCATCAGACGCCGCATTGCGGCGCTTGATCGGGGGGCTTGCGCCGAGTGCGCCGTCCAACCAGACGTTGAAGGTATTCACGGTCGTCGGGCAAATCGATAAACAGAGCGAGGCGTTCAAGCTTCACGTAGCTGGCGATGTCGCGAACTTCACTCCGTTCGCGCGCGGAACGGTACTCGCCGAGGATGACGATTACACGTATGAAGTGCTTCGCGACGAGGAGCGCATCGTATTTCCGAACCCGACCGTGAAACCGGGCTTGAGGGCGGGGCTCATGGTTATCGATACGACTCAGGAAACGTTCGACTCGCTAGACGTCCGTTAGTCGTTTAACTACTCTGCTTGCCGGTAGGCTCCACGACCACGGTGCAGGTCGTTCCCGCGGCCAGCACCACGTCCGCCGGAACCTCGTCGATATGAATACGTACCGGCACCCGCTGCGCGAGCCGCACCCAGTTGAACGTGGGGTTCACATCGGCGAGCAGTTCACGGCTTTGCGGGTTATCGCGGTCATAGATGCCGCGCGAAATGCTCTGCACGTGACCTTTCAACACACCGCCGCTCATCAGCTGCATCTCAGCCTTATCGCCGATACGCACACGCGGTAGCTTCGTTTCCTCGAAATATCCGTAGACCCAGAACGAGTGACTATCGACGATAGCGAGCTTCGCTGCGCCGGTTGTCGCGTAGTCACCGCGATGCACGTTCAGGTTCGTCACGTAGCCGTCTACCGGCGCGAACACCTTGGTGCGCGCCAGATTGAGCTCAGCGGCATCGAGCGCTGCCTGTGCCTGCTGCAAGTTCGCGGCGGCGCCGGACGCGGCCTGGCTTGCGTTATCGCGCGATTCCTTCGACACCACCTCGTTGTCCAGATCCGCCCGGCGCGCGGCGTCGTCGCGGCGCATGCGTAAATCCGCGTTGCGTGCTGCGACGGTGGCCTGCGCCTGTTGTACCGCGATCTTGTAATGCGACGGATCGATTTCCATCAGTAGATCGCCCTTGTGCACGAACTCGTTATCGGCGACCGGCATGGTCACAACGGCGCCGGAGACATCCGGCGCGACGTTGATGACGTCGGCGCGCACGCGGCCGTCGCGGGTCCACGGCTGGTCCATGTAATGCACCCAGAGCACGCGCCCGATCAAGATGGCCGCGCAGAAAATGAGCGCAGTCATGAAGATGCCGAAAATTTTCCTGATGATCATGATCCGTTTTAGTCCTTCAACAATATTTCAGCGATGGTTCAGCGATACACCGCGAGTCCAAGCAGGCCGCAGGTACACACGAGCAGACATGCGCGAAAGAGCGACGGATGCCACACGGCGCGATACAAGCCCGTGAGCGCGAGCAGCCGGTCGATGAACCAGGTCAGCAAGCCGCCCGCGATAAACAGCAGCAGGATCGTCGGTACGTAGGCATCGAGAATGGCGATATCACGCGGCATGGGGCGCTCCTTTCTGCGGAGGTTCTTGCTGGCTGAGTTGGCCTAGCGGCGATTGTGGATCGAGCAAGGCCGTACGAATGAAATGCAGATGACTCGACATCCGTTGCAGCCGACGGCGTTCCTCGCGAGGCTCGTGCACGGTATCGAGCTGCGCACGCAGATCGTCGATGGCCAGCGTGGTCGCCGACAACGCCGCATGGAAGCGTCGAGGGGTAGGGTGATCGAAGAGTCGCGCTACCTGATGCAGTGCCTGCTTGATTGACGCCCTGGACGCCCGCGCCGTTGTGCCTGTGTCAGTGCCCGTATCCGAGCGGCTCAATTCGGTACGCAGATCAATCACCGCGTGGCCCACTTCAAGCACCGCGAACATCCAGCGCAATGCTTCGCGCTGCAGATCCTCTCGACCCGCCGCGAGCGCATCGATCTGCGAAAGCAGATCGCGCGCGCCGCTTTCAAAACGCATCGCGAGCCCGGTCAGGCTGCTCTTGCTGGCTGTCACTACTTGCCGCCGCAGTTCACGCGTCAGCAGACGGCGCAGCCACGGCGCGTCCGTGGGCAGCAGCACGGCAAATGCCATCGAACAAACGAGCATGGAAACGACCAGCGCGATGGCGTCGTTGATGAAGGCTGACGGATCGTACTGAATGACGTTGTCGGGACCGGCGAGAAAGCAGAAGAAGATGCAGTAACCGACGCCAACGCCCATCATGCCGGGCCGCGTGCTGATGAAGACGCCAAGCATCAGGAACGGCAGGAGCACGGCCGACAGCAGCAAGAATCCGTCGATATGCGGATACAGCGCGAACACCACGATCATTCCGGCGACGGCCGCGAGCGCGGTCCCCCCGGCCATCTGGAAGGCCATTTGCGTAGGACGCGGCGACGACGAGGCCAGTGCAATTACCGCTGCCGCGTCGAGCACGGCCGTGCCGCCGCTCGGCCACGCTGACATGATCCAGAATCCGCTCAGGACCAGGATCACCACAAACGCTCGCAGTCCGGAAACGCCCGCCGCGAGCAGGCTGGTCTTCGGCACATAGCGTGTGATGCGGTCCTCGCGCTCGTGCGTGGGCACCGCGAGCGACGCGTAAGTCAGCGTGTAGGCATGCAGGTCGTCTACAAAGCGGTACAGCAGTTCGGCAGCGGTATCGAATTCGAGCAGGTCACTTGCCGGATCGAGCGCGCACCGCGTCGCCCGGATGCGCTTGGGCAGCGCGGCTTTGAATGTATCGAGTTGCGCGGCGGCATGGACGGCATCGGCGGCTTTCTCCACCGGGCCACCCGCTGCGCTCAGCAAGGGCGCGACTTCGCGGAAATAGGGTTCCAAAGCGTCGACCGTGGCCGCTGCGCCGTTGACCCGCAGCCGGTTCATCAACTGATGCAGCGCGTGAAAGCGTGTAGAGGCGCTCATGAATTCACCGTTCAGCCGCGCGACCCGGCCGCTGCGCATGCGCGTGTCGGGATCTTCGAACACGGCCACGCTGCGCGCAGCCTCGAGCCCGACTACATCGGCGACGAACGCCGCGTTGATGCTCTCGATCTGTGAGCGTTCGATACCCCCACCCAACGCCTTCGACACATATTCCACGAACGCGGTGAAACGCTTTCGCACGGTGGCCCGGACTTGCTCGCCGGCATGCCGCGGAAAGACGAGCGCGCTGATCGCGCCCGAACACAGGATACCTAATGACACTTCGGCTACGCGCGTCATCGCTGTCAGGAAGGCGGCATCCGCATGCTGCGCGGCAGGTATGCCAATGAGCGCAGCCGTATAACCCGACAATACAAAACCGTACGAACGGAAGTTGCGGTTACGCGCTGCGCCTGCCGTGCAAATGCCAACCCAGAGGGCCGTCGCCGACAGAAACAAAACCGGTTGTTGCGAGAACAAGCTGATCAGCGCGAGCATCACCACGAGGCCGACGAGCGTTCCGCAGAAACGGTAAAAGCTTTTCGCCAGCACCATGCCGCTTTGCGGCTGCATCACGACGAACACTGTCGTCATGGCGGTGCGGGGTTGAGGCAGATCGAGACGCATCGCGATCCACAGCGCGAGGAACGCTGCCAGCGCCGCCTTGAAAATGTGGATCCACGCGAGGCCGTCCGTAAGCGCCCAGTCCGCAAGCAGCGGGTGGGGACGGTTCAGCGTGGAGGAGGGCGTCGACATGTTCACTCGCTCCGGTCGCCGGACGACGCATCCTTGTGCTGTGCGAACGGCCCGATGTGCTTCGCGGGTTTCATCTGTGTGTCGGCGGGGCTGTCACTCGAACTATCGATGCCGCCACCCAATGCCGCCGAGAACGTCGCATACAGCGCGAGCCGTTCAGCGCGCACTCGCGCCTCTGCGTCTTGTGCGCGCAGCAATTGCGTCTGCGCGACGAGCACGTTCAGGTAATCGGTCAAGCCACGCTTTTACCCCTCGTCGGCCAGCCGATAACTCTTCCGCGCAGCCGCAACCGAGCGGCCTGACGCGTCGAGCTGGCGATCGAGCGACTTGATCCGCACGACTTGATCGGCGACATCGCGCAACGCCGCAACCAGCGTGGCGTTGTAGTGATCGACGGCCTGGTCGTATTGCGCCGACGCCGCCCCAAGTTGCGAGCGCAGGCGGCCGCCTTCGAAAATAGGCAGCGTCACGGCGGGTCCAGCGGTCCAGCCGCTGCCGTTTCCAGTGAGGAACGTCAGCAGCGCACCGCCCGCGGACATTTGCGTAAGCGACGCCATCAGGTTGATGTTCGGATAGAACTGCGCCTTCGCGACATCGATGCCACGCGCCTGAGCCGCAACGCTCCAGCGCGCCGCTACCACATCGGGACGACGTCCGATCAGCTCAGCGGGCAAAGCAGAAGGCAAACCTAGCGGCGTTGCCAGCGACAGCACGGGACGCGTGATCGAATCGCCCGCACCAGGCCCCGCACCGGCAAGCGCCGCGAGCTGATTTCGGGCGAGCGCGACGGCTTCGTCGTACGTCTCGACCTGACGCTCGTAGTCTGGCAACGACGCTTCCGCCTGCGCCACTTCAAGCTGCGTGCCAATCCCGCCCTGCAGCCGCCGACGCGCACGCGCCGCGATTTTCTGCTGCTGGTCGAGCGTGGATTGAGCGATGTCGCGCAACGCAAATCCCTGCGATAAACCGATGTACGCGCGCACCACGTTCGCTTCCAGTTCGAGTTGCGCGGCACGCGCATCGGCGGCGCGAGCGTGCGTGGCATCCAGCGCACGTTCCGTCGCGTTACCGTCGCGGCCCCAGAGGTCGAGGTTGTACGACAGTTGCAACGCGGCCGTGTTGTCCCAGGTGTTGACGTTGTTGAAAGTGCCGGGGCCGTAATAGCCGTTTTCCGGCCACTGTTGGCGGTTGATTGCCAGCGATCCGTCGACTTGAGGCGCGAGGGCGGCTTGCGCCACGCCCGCCATCGAACGGGCTTCGCGTACGCGCGCGGCGGCCAACGCCAGAGTCGGATTCCCGGCCTGCGCACGCGCAACCCACGCGTCAAGCTGCGGATCGTTGTAGGCACGCCACCATGTCGACGCCGGCCACGCTGCGTCGGCGTTGGCCGCGCGCAGCGTCGCGCCGGCATCGAGCGAAGACGTGTCCTGGAGCGTATCTTCGGGACCGACGTTTTTAGTGCTCGCGCAGCCCGCTATTGTTAAAATAAATGTAAGAACCATCGGGATGACGGTCTTTCTGATCGTGCGGTCTGACAAAATTATTTCTCAAAATGGACTGAGACACAGACCAGAATTATATTTTTGCCCTGATTGGCGAGTAACCGGTAAAAATGCAAAGCATTGTTACGCGTTACGAGGTAATCATCGTTGCTCATAACGCAACAATGCAGCATCACTTGGAAGAGACTCAAGGCTCATGGATACGCTTCAAAACATGCGCGTGTTTTCGCGGGTTGTTGAAGCCGGCAGCTTTACCGCCGCGGCTCAGCAGCTGAACACGACCACGGCTTATGCATCGCGCGCCGTCTCCGATCTCGAAGCGCACTTACGCACTCGCCTGCTCAACCGGACCACGCGCCGGATCGCGCTGACCGAAGCAGGCGAACGTTA
Source organism: Caballeronia sordidicola (assembly GCF_002220365.1). Classification (GTDB taxonomy): domain Bacteria; phylum Pseudomonadota; class Gammaproteobacteria; order Burkholderiales; family Burkholderiaceae; genus Caballeronia; species Caballeronia sordidicola_C. The sequence continues at coordinate 17,948 of NZ_MTHB01000010.1, forward strand.
TTTGCATCGGTGCGAGCAAATCCTGGCTTATGTCGATCAGGCCGAAGCCGAAGCAGGCGATGCGCATGCGCGCCCGGCTGGCAAGCTCAAGATGCACGCCATGGCGGGTATCGGCCAGCACTACATCGTGCCGATGATTTCGCGCTACCAGAAGCTGCATCCATCGGTGCAGATCGACTTGACGCTTGCGCAGCGCGTGCCCGACCTGCTGGATGAGGGTTTTGACGTGTCCATTGTCCTTGGCACCGAACTGCCTGATTCAGGACTGGTTTCCCAACGACTCGGAAGTGCGTTCAGCATTGCCTGCGCGTCGCCGGGCTATATTCAGGAACATGGCGTGCCGCATGTCTTGTCTGATCTGGTCCGGCATACGTGCTTGCAACTCATGACGCCCGCATTTCCGCCGAACAAATGGACCTTTGACGGTCCGAACGGGCAGGAAACGATCAGTCTCGGACCGGCGACCTTCACGGTGAATGTGGCTGAAGCCATGGCGGTCGCAATCAGCGAAGGCATGGGCGTGGGGATATTGCCCACTTCGTCCGCGTTGCCTGCGTTGCGCGCAGGGACATTGGTGCGTGTCTTGCCGCAATACACCATGCAGATGCTCAACGTGTTTGCGCTGTATCCGTCACGTCAGTACCTGGACGCGAAAATCCGGACCTGGGTGGAGTATTTGCGTTCTGAGTTGCCTGCCGCACTTGCCGTCGACGAAAAATCGCTGCAGGAATTTGTGGCGTCGTAAGCTTATGAGCAGGAGAATGGGGGTAAGCCGGGTAATGTGCTTTCATCGGGTTTTTCATTCGCCGCGATGCAACACTTGCTTACGTCTATTTCGGCCGCATCTTGATAGCTTGTAATTTGTCTTTTAGCTTTACCGATTTACTTTTTACCGATTCGACAACGCCCGAGGAAGTTATGAATACGCCGCTGATGATCGCCATCTACGCACTGCTGGCTCTGATCGCCGTGCCCGCTACCCGTGAACTGCTGCGTACAGCCCGTGAGAATGCGAAACGCGCTCGCCTGATCCCGATCCGTATCAACGAACGTAAGAACCGCCAATCGCGAGATTCGTCCGATCGTTGAGAAAAAAAGACCGATCCATCGGTCTTTTTGTTTTTGCAACTGGCACAGTGACTTTTAACCCTGCGCCGGGTAAGCCGTACCTTGGGCGTGAGATTTATCGCTTCGGATCGGGTGTTTTTACTCAAAACGCTAACCGGCCGAGCAGTAGCGACACGATCGGTAAGCATTGTCCGGCCGCACGCGCCTGCAGCGTATTTACACCGGAACCGCGTTTCTTCGCGATTCCCTGCCGGTGGACGCTCAGATCTCGACCACCCTGTCCCATTTGAACAACGGATTTTCAGGCACACCCGTGCGCCGGTCGCGATATCCGCGCGGGTTACAGACCACCCGTGTTTCCTCTACGAAATAATCGAATGCGGTATGCGTGTGGCCATGAACCCACAACGCAACAGGCGCGCTCACGAGCGAGCGCAGATCGCTCACAAAACCCGCCGATGCCCTGTCCGTTGCGAACTTCTCAGCGAGACTTTGTCTGAGCGGCGCGTGATGGGTGACGACAATCGTCTTGCCATCGAAGGGCTTTGCAAGTTCATCTTCCAGCCATGCCCGCGCTTGCTCGTGGAGCGCCAGCGAGTCGCTGGGGCTGAACGATCGCGGTTCATCTTCGGGCTCCGGCCATGCAACCTGGATCACGCCCCGGAAGTCGAGCATCACCCGCTCGGCCGCAGCGATGGATTCGCGCAATGCCTCGTCGTTCGCGCCGAACAGCGCGAAATCTGTCCACAACGTAGTGCCTAGCACGCGCCATTTGCCGTATCGGTCGGTGAGGGTGGTGTTGTTCAGGAAATGGACGTTGGGCAAGCTGCGCGCGGCATCCTGCATCGCGCTTTCGAGTGCACCGAACTCACCGTCGTAATACTCGTGGTTGCCCGGGACATAAACAACCGGTACCTGCGAACTGAAGTTTTCCGCTGCCCAGCGTAGACCTTCCGCGTGATTGTGGATGTCACCGGCCAGCACGACGAGATCGGCCTCCGCGTACGGGATGGCAAGCGGTTCGTCGTGCTCGAGATGCAGGTCCGACAGAACGCGAATCTTCACAGCGCTTATCTCCTTAATACTGTTATTTGCACTTACGATGACAGGCGCGGCGCACCCGGCGCACGCACGTCCGGCAACACCTTGGCCGGATTCATCAGGTTCTCGGGGTCGAACGCTGTCTTGAGCGCGCGCATGAGCCGCACCTCCAGCGGGGATTTGTAGTGCATGGCTTCTGCTACCTTCAACTGTCCGACCCCGTGCTCCGCGCTGATGCTGCCGCGATGCGCGTGCACGCTTTCATACACGAGCGCATTGACCGGTGCCTGGAATTCAGCGAGAAAGTTTTCGGGATCGACCCCTTCCGGCGCCTGCACGTTGTAGTGCAGATTACCGTCGCCGAGATGGCCGAACGTCACCATGCGCACACCCGGAATGGCCTGGGCGATGAGCGCGTCGGTCGCCTCGATGAAATGCCCGATGCGCGAAATAGGCACCGCGATATCGTGCTTGATGTTAAGTCCTTCCGCGGCCTGCGCGAGCGGAATATGTTCGCGCAAGTTCCAGAACGCCCGCGATTGCGACAAATTCTCCGCCACGACTGCGTCCTCGACCAGGCCTTGCTTCATGGCGTGTTCCATCAGCCGTTCGAACAGCGCGCGGCCGTGCTCCTCGCTCTCGCTATCCGACAATTCGAGTAACACGGTCTGCCCGTGTTTCTTACTGAACGGATAGCGCATCTGCGGGAAATGCGTGGTGACAAGATGAAGCGAAAAATCCGACATCAGTTCGAAGCCGGTCAGCAACGGCCCCGCGTATTGCTGCGCGTTAGCAAGGAAATCTAGCGCGGCCTGTGGTGAGGCCAGCGCCGCGAGCGCCGTTACGCGAGCGACAGGTGCAGGATGCAGTTTCATCACTGCGGCGGTGATAATGCCGAGCGTCCCTTCCGCGCCGATATACAGGTCGCGCAGATCGTAGCCGGTGTTGTCCTTGCGCAGCCCGCGCAAACCGTCCCAAATTTCACCTTGCGGCGTCACCACTTCCAGCCCGAGGCACAATTCGCGCGTATTGCCATAGCGCAGCACGGCGGTGCCCCCGGCGTTGGTTGAAAGGTTGCCGCCGATCGTGCAACTGCCTTCGGCGGCCAGGCTGAGCGCAAAGAGCCGCTGTTCCTGCTCGGCGCGTGCCTGGATATCGGCGAGGATCACGCCGGCTTCCACCGTGATGGTGTTGTTGAGTGGATCGACGTCGCGAATCCGGTTCAGCCTGCGCAAGCTGATGACCACCTGTGTGCCGCTGGCGTCTGGGGTTGCCCCGCCGGAATGACCGGTGTTGCCGCCTTGCGGCACGATAGGAAAGCGGTATTCCCGCGCGAGCTGCACAACTTTAGCGACCTGTTCGGTGGTGCCGGGAAGCACCACGGCGCACGTCTGACCGTGATAACGCTTGCGCCAGTCAGTGAGAAACGGCGCGGTATCGTGTGCGTCGGTCAGCACATGCGCTGCACCAATTGCTTCGATACAGGCTTCAACAAAGTTACGTGAACGGTCGGATGCGGTCATGAGTTTCGGTAGCAGTGGCGTGGACGACAAGTGACACAGTATCGCGTAACGTCAGGCCGGGCGAATCCTGGCCTGATGGCATAGGTCTCGTTCGCGCGGACTATTCCGTGCTACAAATGATTCCCGCCGGGTGTTGAGTCTGGTGGTGATGCTGTCGCAACTGTCGCGGCCTTTGCTCGCTTCGCGGCGCGTGCAGCGCGTTTGAACGGTGCGACGAAGCCAAGCGAGCAGACGAAGTACACAAGGGCGAGCAGCGCTTCGAGCCAGCCAAGGCGCGCTGACAATCCGCTGTCCGTCATACCGCGCACAATGCCTTCGGCGAAATACAGCAGCACGAGCATCGACGCCCATTGCAGCGTATACACGTTGCGCCGGATCGTGCCGCGCAGGGCGAACAGCAGCGGGATTGCCTTGAGCGCGAGTGCGGAGCCGCCCGGGCGCAGCGGCGCGAGCCAAAGCTCCCACGCGACCGACAACGCAATCAGTGCGATCAGGCTGAACAGCGCGCCGCGTGCAAAGCCGGATGGGGTGCTGCCTGCGTCCACAACGGGCGTAGTGGTCATCAATCAGGCGCCGCGTTCAAGCGCGAGCGCCGTAGTGGCCAGGCGTGCGCCGAGCGCTATGGCCAATGCTTTTTCGTCGGCGGAGATGCCGCCGTCGGCCGTTTCAGCGCGAGCGAAATGGGACGCGCCATAAGGCGTGCCCCCGGTTTGCGTGGTAGTCAGCTTCGGCTCGGTGTACGGAATGCCCACGATCAGCATCCCGTGGTGAAGCAAGGGCAGCATCATGGAAAGCAGGGTGGTCTCCTGGCCGCCATGCAAGCTGCCCGTGGAGGTGAAGACGCTGGCGGGTTTGCCCGCGAGCGCGCCGGACAACCATTGAGGCGAGGAGCCGTCGAGGAAATATTTCAGCGGGGCCGCCATGTTGCCGAACCGCGTGGGCGACCCGAGTGCGACTCCGGAGCATTCTTCCAGGTCGCGTACTTCGGCGTAGGGCGGCCCGTCGGCGGGAATATCCGGCTGCGTGGCTTCGCAAACGGTGGAGACAGGAGGCACGGTGCGCACGCGCGCCTGCATGCCGGGCACGCTGTCGACGCCTTGAGCGATCGCCTGGGCGAGTTCGCGGGTGGCGCCGTTGCGGCTGTAATAGAGCACGAGAATGTCGTTCATGAGCCTTTTCGGTGAACGGGTATTATAAGGATCGGGTGCGTAGGCGTGGCGTTTTGGCGTGGTTTTGCCTGGCTATTCAAGCCGCCTTGCGGATCTGTTGTTATGTTTCAAGGAGAGAGATTCTTGCTGAAGTTTCCCATCGATCTCGACACAACGAAGCGGCTTGCCGCCTTCGTGGCCCGTCGTACGGGTGAGGATCGCGTGCCGCAGGTGGCGGGCAGTCTGACTTTTACCACCGTGTTGTCGCTCGTGCCGCTTGCGACGGTCGCGTTCGCGCTTTTTACCGCGTTTCCCATCTTCGCTTCGTTTCAGATGTCACTGCAGGATTTTCTGGCAGTGCACCTGATGCCGTCGCAGATCAACAGCCAGATCTTCAAGTACCTGAACCAGTTTGCGTCGAAGGCAAAGGGGCTGACCACGGTCGGCATGATCATCTTGTTCGTCACGTCGGTGATGACCATGATGACGGTCGAGTCCGCGTTCAACGTGATCTGGCGCGTGCGCAAATCGCGACCGTTCGCTCAACGCGTCCTGGTGTATTGGGCCATCATCACGCTCGGGCCTATTCTGTTTGGCGTAAGTCTGTCGATGTCGTCCTACCTGTTCGCGCAATCCATCGCATTTGCCGGCTCCCATAATCTCCTGCCGCCGGTGGTCGAGTGGGCGCTCGCCAGCGCGACGCTGCCGTTCACGATGCTGGCGTTCTCCATGCTCTACGTGTTCCTGCCGAATTGCAAAGTGGAATGGCGCGACGCCCTGGTTGGCGGACTCGTTGCGGCTATCGCGTTCGAACTGGCGAAGCGTGGTTTCGGTTATTACGTGCGCCGTATTCCAACTTATACCGCGGTGTATGGTGCGTTCGCGGCGTTGCCCGTGTTCCTGTTATGGGTCTATTTGTGCTGGATGATCACGCTGATCGGCGCGATGCTCACGTCGGCGCTGCCGGCAATCCGGATCGGCCAGTTTCATCGAAATGATTTTCCGGGGAGCGATCTGCTCGATGCGCTCGAATTGCTCGCTCGCCTTGCGGAGGCGCGGGAAGCCGGCCTGCCGGGTTACACCGGCCTCGAGCTTGCACGAATGCTCCGCTGTGACATGGATACCTCCATGCGTCTGATTCGTAAGCTCGACTCTCTGGAGTGGATTGCGAGGCTGGAGAACCTTCGGGTTCCACGCTATGTGTTGATTGCCAATCCGCAGCAAATCACCGTGGCAAGCCTGTTTGATTTATTCGTGATCGAGCGCGAAGAGCTGGATTATCAGTTACGCCTCGATTCCACGCACATTGACCGTGCCGTATTGATGAACGCGCTGAGCAACGAGAAGCTTGATGTCACGTTGGCCACGCTGCTGGCGGCGCGCGCAGCCTCTCGTCAGGAAGGCGCTCGCGCGGCGCAAAGGGCGGCATCCATGCCGCATCAAACCGCCTGAAGCGTCCCGAAGCGCGCTAAAGCGAAATCCTGCCGATGCAGATGTCCTTGAACATGACCCAGTCGCCCATCAGGCTGTAGAGCGGGTGGCGAAAAGTGGCCGGACGGTTTTTCTCGAAGAAGAAATGGCCGACCCAGGCAAAGCCATAACCGCAAATCACGGCAGCGGGAAGCCAGAGCCAGTCGCCCGTGGCGATAGCCATTGCAAGGCAGCCGATCACGCCCAGCGAACCGATAAAGTGCAGCCGGCGCGACACCACATTAAGGTGCTCTCCGAGGTAGTACGGATAGAACTCGGCGAAGCTCGCGAAGTGATCGGAATGCGCGGTTTGGGCCATGACAGTCTCCTTCGAGCAGGTTGCGGCATTGGCTCAGCAAGATTCATTCTCCGGCGATTGAGTCCGCTGCGCAACCACGATTCCTGTCGATCCGGAAACAGTTGGAGACCCCCTCCCATCCGGCTGATGGCGCAGTGGGGAGCGGGCGGTTAAGCTGCGTCATGAGCTGCGTCATGAGCTGGGTCATGACCTAGCTCATAAGCTGCGAAGTGATCCGTCGCTCAAACACGCCGCGTCGCAAAACTGAACAGCGCGGTGAGGGTCGCATCAGGTTGCTCGCTCATCAGTGCGTGCCCGGCGTCCAGCATGACCGTTTCCACAGAGACATTCGCTTGCTTCATGGCGTCGGTCAGCGCCCGGCTGGCGCGGGGCGGCGTCATTGCATCGTGGCGGCCGGCAATGATCTGTACCGGGCAACGTAACGCCGCTGCCCGTTGAAGTCCCTCCGCATAGGCGTTGCAGGCGCTGAAATCGGTATGGAAGAGATGGGGCTCGCCGAGTGCGGCCACGCGCTCCATCAGGCGCTGGTTGGCGCCATGCAACCAGAAGCCTGGCGCAGGGCACGACGGTTTTGCGGCGATCGATGAGTGCGACCACTGGTTGACCATGTCGATGGCGTCGGGTTCGCGATCGCGTGCGGCATCCAGAAGCGTGTCGGACACGGTCATCGGAAAGGCGGTGGCGAGCAGGGCAAGACGGGTGACGCGCAACGGATAGCGCGCGGCGCAATCGAGCGCAATCAGCGAGCCCATGCTGTGACCAATCAGCATGGTTTCACTGATGTTGGCGGCGTCCAGCAACGCGACAAGCCAGTCCGCGAGCGCTGCGATGCTTCGCCGCGCCGGGCCCGCGCTGCGGCCGTGACCGGGAAGGTCGACGGCGAGCACGTTCAGACCGTGATGGGCGAAATAGCGTGTCTGCAGTGCCCAGACGCTGTGATCGTGCTGTGCGCCGTGCACGAACACGGCCACGGGGCGGTCGGGCTCGAACGCGTGGCCGCCGGTGTAGGCGTAGGCAGGAGCGCCCTCGACTTCGAGCATCATGCGCGGCTCCCGTCGCTGCTCCGGCCGGCACTCGACACAGTTTTTTGCGATGCCTTGAGGCCGCGTTTGAGGTCATCGATGAGATCGTCGGGATCTTCCAGGCCGATCGACAGCCGGATACGTCCCGGCGCAATACCGGCTGCGGCGAGGGCGGCGGCGTCCATGCGGAAATGCGTGGTCGAAGCGGGATGGATGACAAGCGAGCGCGCATCGCCAACGTTCGCCAGATGCGAGAACAGCGTCAATGCTTCAATGAAGCGCCGCGCCGCCGCCACGTCGCCGCGCAGGTCGAAACTGAACACGGCGCCTGCACCGCGCGGCAGCAGGCGTTTGGCGAGCGCGTAGTCGCGATGGCTGTCGAGTTCCGGATAAGCCACGCCTTCAACGGCCGGGTGAGCGAGCAGGAATTCGACCACCTTTCGCGTGTTGGCGACGTGCCGGTCCATCCGCAACGGCAAGGTTTCGATGCCCTGAAGGAGCTGCCACGCAGCTTGCGGATGCAGGCAGGCTCCGAAGTCGCGCAACCCCTCGCGACGGGCGCGCAGCAGGAACGGTGCGACGGTGCTTTCTTCGGCGAAGACCATGCCGTGAAAACCGTCGTACGGCTCGGTGAATTCGGGGAAAAGGTGGGTTGATGTGAAATCGAACGTGCCGCCGTCCGCCAGTACGCCGCCAATCGTCGTGCCGTGGCCGCCCAGGAACTTCGTTGCCGAGTGGTAGACGAAGTCGGCGCCGTGCTCAAAAGGCCGAAGCAAATAGGGCGTGGTGAAGGTCGAATCCACCAGTAGCGGTACGTGGTTCGAATGTGCGATATCCGCGATTGTCTCGATGTCGAGAACATCGAGACCAGGATTGCCCAGCGTTTCGCCAAACAGCAGGCGCGTGTTGGGCCGAATGGCCGCGCGCCAGGCGTCGGCATCGTGGGACGGGACGAAGGTCGTGTCTATGCCGAAGCGTCGCATCGTGTAATGCAGCAGGTTATGCGAGCCCCCGTACAGCGCGCTCGACGCAACCACGTGCGACCCCGCGCCCATTAGCGTAGCGATCGCCAGATGCAGCGCGGCCTGTCCGCTGGCCGTGCCGATCGCGCCCACGCCGCCTTCCAGCGCGGCTACGCGCTCCTCGAATACAGCGACGGTCGGGTTCGAAATGCGCGAATAGACGTGTCCTGAGCGCTCCATATTGAAGAGCGAAGCAGCGTGGTCGGTGTCTCGAAACGAGAAAGACGTAGTCTGGTAGATCGGCGTGGCGCGGGCGCCGGTGGTAGGGTCGGGTGCTGCGCCGGCATGCAGCACGAGCGTGTCGAAGCGGTTGGCGGACATCGTGGGCGGGCTACCATGGGAAAAGAGTCATTTATCGTAACATCGGGTGTGGCACGGCAAACTTGGGGTAGACGCCAGCGTCGGCGTTAGCACCATGCGGCGCCATACCGCGTAAGGGCAGCCTTGGCGCGGCGTGCGCCGACCCGGTGCAAAAGCCCGCCCCGCTTGGCTTTTGCAGACAAAACACGGGGTTCGTGCGCGCTTTCTTTTTAACTGTCTTTCCGCTAGGATCGACAGATATTCAGGCTTTTCGCGAGGAGACAATCATGCGAGTCAGCGACATTTTGAACGTCAAGGGCAACGCGCTCTTCACGGTAACACCCGATACGCCGCTGCACGAAGCGATCAACACAATGGCGTCACACGACATTGGTTCACTCGTGGTGATCGAATACGGCGATCTCGCCGGCATGCTGACGTTCCGCGAGATTATCCTCACGCTGAGCGAGAACGGCGGCAGCGTGGGCACCTCCACTATCCGAAAGGTCATGGACGACCATCCCATCACGTGTACGCCGGAAACGGACGTGAACGAGGTGCGCCGGATGATGCTGGAGCATCATGTTCGTTACCTGCCGGTCATGGAAAAGAATGTGTTGATGGGCGTGATTTCTTTTTACGACGTGGCCAAGGCCGTGGTGGAAGAGCAGGGTTTCGAGAACAAGATGCTCAAGGCCTATATCCGCGACTGGCCGGAGCAGCAAGAAGAAGCGCGTTGATATCGGGGCGCGCGCACGATTAGCGTAACTACCGCGATTGACACGGGCTGCACGAGTTACACCACCCGGCGCGAAGCGCATCACATCGTCACGCACAAAATGCGCGCCCGAGCGGCGCGCATTTTTTTCGTCCCTTCGGGTTCTTTCGCGCCGTAACGGGTCCCGCCAAACCATTTCGCCCGTTACCGCGAACCTCAATAGATCAGCACTCTCTCAGCTGCCAATTCCAATAATCCATGAGCGAAACATCCGCATCATCCCGCGAGAAAAAGGCCGGCGCCCAGCATGGCGACGGTCAGTTCCGCCTGTTGCGTGAGCGTCGTTTCGCGCCGTTCTTCTGGACGCAGTTTCTCGGCGCACTCAACGACAACGTCTTCAAGGTAGGCTTTACGTCGCTGGTCACATTTCAGGCTGCACGCTTTTCGGGTGTCGATCCGAAAACCGCCGCTTTCCTGATTTCCGCCATTTTCATCATCCCTTTCGTGCTTTTTTCTGCGACATCAGGCCAGGTCGCCGATAAATACGACAAGGCCACGCTCACGCGTTTCGTGAAGACGTTCGAAATCGTGGTGATGCTGATCGGCGGCGCGGGTTTCATGTTGCACAGCGCGCCACTGCTTTACGTCTGCACGTTCCTCATGGGTGTGCATTCGACCGTGTTCGGACCGGTGAAATACGCGTATTTGCCACAGCACCTTCAACCCTCAGAACTAGTTGGCGGCAATGGCCTCGTCGAAATGGGGACGTTCGTGGCCATTTTGATCGGGACGATCGTCGGCGGCGCAGCGGCCGGCCTGACCGAGCACGGCGCCATATTGCTCGCCACGTGCTGCGTGACGGTTGCGCTGATCGGGCGCGTTGCGTCAGGTTTCGTGCCGAAGACAGCGGCCCTGCAGCCCGATCTGAAGATCAATTGGAACCCGTTCAGTGAGACGTGGCGCAATCTCGCGCTTGCGCGGCAGGACCGCACCGTGTTCCTGAGCCTGCTCGGAATCTCGTGGCTTTGGTTCGTCGGCGCGACGTTTCTCACATCGTTCTTCAACTTCGCGAAGGACGTCCTGTCGGCTAATCCCGATGTCGTGACCGTATTGCTCGGCACATTTTCGATTGGTATCGGCATCGGCTCGCTGATGTGTGAAAAGCTCTCGAAACGCCGTGTTGAGATCGGACTCGTGCCGCTCGGGTCGATCGGCATCAGCGTTTTTGCCATCGACCTGTTTTTTGCTAGCCACGGCATCATGCCGGCCGGGCATCTGATGGGCGTCAGCGAATTTCTTCGGATCGCCGTGCACTGGCGCATCCTGGCCGACCTGTTCCTGCTCGCCATGTTCGGTGGTCTCTACAGCGTGCCGCTTTACGCGCTGATCCAGTCTCGCAGCCAACCAACGCACCGCGCGCGCATCATCGCCGCGAACAACATTCTCAACTCGTTTTTCATGATCGTGTCGGCGTTGATGGCGCTCGGCCTGACGTCGGCGGGCGTCGGCATCCCCGGGTTGTTTCTCACCACGGCGTTGTTGAATATCGTGGTGGCCGCGTATATCTATTCGCTCGTGCCCGAGTTCCTGCTGCGCTTTCTCGCATGGATTCTCGTGCATACGTTCTACCGGATCAGGCTGGTCAACGCCGAGCGCATTCCCGCGCACGGGGCCGCCGTGCTGGTGTGCAATCACGTGAGTTTTGTCGATGCCATCGTGATCATGTCGGAAAGTCCGCGGCCGATCCGCTTCGTGATGGATCACCGGATTTTCCGCTCGCCGCTGGTCGGCTGGCTATTCCGTCACGTCAAGGCCATTCCGATCGCGCCCGCTCACGAGGACGCAGAACTGCTGGAAAAAGCCTACGACGCCTGCGGTCGCGCACTCGCCGACGGCGATCTGGTGTGCATCTTCCCGGAAGGCAAGCTCACCCGAACCGGCGATATCAACCCGTTCCGCCATGGCATCAGCGAGATTCTCAAGCGCCACTCCGCCCCTGTTGTGCCCATTGCTTTACGCGGCTTGTGGGGTAGCGTTTTTTCGCGCCATGACGACAACCGGTGGCCGCGTCCGATTCAACGCGGCGTAATGAGCCGCCTGACGCTCGCGGTAGGTGAGCCAATTGATCCAGCCGATGCCACACCTGAACACTTGCAAGCGTTGGTTGCGACGCTGCGAGGCGCTCGCAAATAGGCCTGGAGGAGAGCTCAAGGAGGGCTTAAACCGCGCTCGGCTGGCATAATATTGGCTCTTTCGCTTTTTTCAGGACGGCGCTCATGTCCGGCAACACACTCGGCACGCTTTTCACCGTCACGAACTTCGGCGAGTCGCACGGTCCCGCGATCGGCTGCGTGATCGACGGCTGCCCGCCGGGCATGGAACTATCCGAGGCCGATATCCAGATCGAACTGGATCGGCGCAAACCGGGTACGTCGCGGCATGTGACGCAGCGTCAGGAAGCCGATCAGGTTGAGATCCTGTCGGGCGTGTTCGAAGGTAAAACGACCGGCACGCCTATCGCCTTGTTGATCCGGAATACGGATCAGCGCAGCAAGGATTACGGCAATATCGTCGAGACGTTCCGTCCCGGCCACGCCGATTACACCTATTGGCAGAAGTACGGCATTCGCGACTATCGCGGGGGCGGACGCTCATCAGCGCGGCTGACGGCGCCGACCGTCGCGGCCGGCGCTGTAGCGAAGAAATGGCTGCGTGAGCGTATGGGTATTGAAACACGCGGGTTCATGAGCGCGCTTGGTGAGATCCCGATTCCGTTCGTTGCCTGGGAACACGTGCGCGAAAACCCGTTTTTCGCGCCGAATGCGGAAATCGTCCCGCGTCTCGAGGAGTACATGGACGCGCTGCGCAAAGACGGCGATTCAATCGGCGCGCGCATCGGCGTGATGGCGACGGGCGTGCCGGCCGGGCTGGGCGAGCCGCTCTATGACCGCCTCGACGCCGATATCGCGAAAGCGATGATGGGTATCAATGCGGTGAAAGGCGTGGAGATTGGTGCAGGTTTCGCGAGTGTCGCGCAACGCGGCTCGGTTCACGGCGACGAAATGACGCCTGAGGGGTTTGCCGCGAACAACGCCGGCGGTGTATTGGGCGGTATTTCGAGCGGACAGGACATCACTGTATCGATCGCGATCAAACCGACGTCGAGCATTCGCACGCCGCGTGAGTCCATTGATAAAGTCGGTCATTCCGCGACGGTGGAAACCTTCGGTCGCCATGATCCGTGCGTTGGCATCCGGGCGACGCCAATTGCCGAAGCGCTGCTCGCGCTTGTGCTGATCGACCATGCGTTGCGGCATCGTGCGCAAAATGGAGATGTAGTGACGACAACGCCTCATATCGCGGCGCATATCGCCAAATAAAATAGCGCCGGTTCTGAACATAAAGAACCGGCGCTATTCTTAAAGCTTTAAACCCTCAAATCCGAACGATCACATATTCGGATAATTCGGCCCACCGCCACCTTCTGGCGGCACCCACACGATGTTCTGCGTCGGGTCTTTAATATCGCAGGTCTTGCAGTGCACGCAGTTCTGCGCGTTGATCTGCAAGCGCTCGCTCCCGTCATCGTTCTTCACAAATTCGTATACCTGCGCCGGGCAATACCGTCCTTCCGGCCCGGCATAGGTCCTTAAATTCACATCCACCGGCACCGATGCATCCTTCAGCGTCAAATGCGCCGGCTGGTTTTCCTCGTGATTCGTATTCGATATGAACACCGACGCCAACCGGTCAAACGTCAGCTTTCCATCCGGCTTCGGATACACGATCGGCTTGCATTGCGA
>NZ_MTHB01000194.1 GCF_002220365.1 Caballeronia sordidicola
CCCTCTATGCGACGCTCGATCGTTTGCTCAGACGGATTCACATGAACAAGTCCGAGTTGCTGCTGGTGTTGGAGCGTCCTGAGGTCCCGCTGCATACCAATGGCAGTGAGCGCGACATTCGCGATCAGGTCAAAAAACGAAAGATCAGTGGCGGCACGCGCAGCGAGCTCGGCCGACAATGCCGCGATACGTTCTCGAGTCTAAAGGCGACGTGCCGCAAGCTGAACATTTCGTTCTGGGAGTATCTGACAGACCGCATTTCTTGCAGCGATCAAATTCCCCTCCTGCCTCATCTCCTCGAACAACGCATCGCCCTCTCTGCTTGAACAGCATGCTGGCGCTCGCCCCGGGTTATTGAGAAGTTACTGAACCAATAGTTAACTGCGTGTGGTCCGATGAGCTGGAGATTGGTAAATCCAAGGTAGATAGCGTAGACAATCGGTAGCGCTAACAGCGAAAGCAGGAGGATGGCCGCAGGCGCAAGCAGCACCAGGCTCACAGGGCGAAACGTGGTCTGATTCATTATCAAAACTCTCCAGAACATACGCTGGCCGCCCGATAAGGCAGCCAGCGAACCGCACCGACTATCGCGCGGCCATCAACTTGTCATCACCAAGCTGGTTCGACAGTTCTTTCTTCATCATGCGGACAGCGTCGTCCACGCTCATGTTCGGCTTCAGAACCAACGCTTCGGTCGCCGCTTCAAGCGCATGGGCCCAAAGCGGATACTCCGGGTCAGCAGGAACGCTTTTCGCAACGGCTAACAGCTTGCCGAATTGTTCTTGATAAGGTGGTGCAAGCTCGGTGTATTCCTTATCCGTCCAGTAGGCGGTCTGCGGGGGAACGAAGCCCGTCCCGTTCGCGCCTGCCACAAGATATTTCTTGCCAACAATCAACGAAACGAGTTGCCAAGCCAAGTCCGGATGCGCGGATTTCTTGTATATGGAAAGGTCCCAGCCGCCGAACGCGCTTGCATAGCCGACGCCACCGCCGGTGACGGTAGGTAGTGGTGCGAAGCTAATGAATTTCTGGGCCTCCGGCCAGCAAGGCGCACACATCGACTTGCTCCAGGCGGCGGGCACATAATTTCCGACAAGCCCGATACCGATGTGATGTTTCGGGAATTCCGGTGTCGCAAGCGCAGGCGAATTGGCGTTAAGAATCAACGACGACGGAGCGAGCAGCCCCTCTACGGACGCCTGGTGGTAGAAGTTCAAAACCTCCCGAATACCCTTTGTATCGACCGCCCACTTCCCCGATGCGTCCTTTATCGCTGGGTCGCTCGATGCCATAAGCAAATTGGCGGCACCTTCGACCAGCGCGGACGTACCCCCTGCGGGGCCCGTTATCGCCCACAACGGCCATACGTTCGGATCCGACTTCTTGATCTTTCGCGCGGCTTCAAATATGTCCTGCCAGTTCTTCGGTTTCCAGTCAGCCGGGAGCCCCGCCTTCTGGAAAATCTGACGGTCATACAGCAGCCCTGAAGTGTTGACCCCTTGGCTAATGCCAATCACGTCCTTGCCAGTCGTGCCCTCCTGCTTCACGGCATCCGGCACGTCCTTCCACCAAGCTGCGGTTGCAACGTATTGGTTGAGCGGCAAGAGGTAGCCGCTCGCCGCCCATTGCGCCATTTCCTGGGCTGGCAATTGTGCGACATCCGGAGCAGCACCTGAGTTGCCGTAGGACATGCTGACCTTGGTCACGATGTCGTCGAACCCTCCCGGAATCGGGACGAGCTGAACCGTAACACCCGGGTGGGATTTTTCGAAATCAGTCTTGATATCGCCCCAAAACTTCGTCGTAATTTCCGGCGTAACCATCACATACTCGGACCCATAGGCCAGCTTGAGAACGGTATCTGCATGGGCGATATTGCAAAGAAGCGAACCGGACGCGAACATCGCCGACGCCACTGCCGCCAACTTCTTGCTGCGAACAAAACAACGCATTGCTGGACTCCTATCGTCTATTGTTGAAAATCAACCTACGCTTTCACCCCGCATTTAGTGACGGAGACTCTTGCCTGTATTCGCATCGAAATAGTGAAGATCTGCCGGGTCGAACACGAGGTCTACGCGCTCGCCGAGTGCCACAGGCGAAAAGCCGGGGAATCGCGCATCAACCGTGGATCCGTTAATCGCAACACGCACGAAGTTCTCTGAACCCGTCGTCTCGATGGCCTCCACAACACCCGACGTCCGAACTTCACATCGTGCAGGCGCATCCTTGACCCAATGGAGGTCGTCCGGCCGGATGCCCACCTCAATGTTCGAAGGCATTGACCCGTTGAATTCAACACGTTGAGCCGGCGGAAGGCGAAACTTCGCACCAAGAGCGAGGCAGTCGGCATCGGACGATGCGAGACTGATTTCGCTGGAGGCGATATTCATCCGTGGCGAGCCGATAAAGGTTGCGACGTATCGGTCCACGGGGCGCCGGTATAGGCGCTCGGGCGTATCAATCTGGAGCAGCTTGCCTCCAGAGAAAACGGCGATGCGGTGCCCCATCGACATCGCTTCGACCTGGTCATGGGTGACGTACACCATCGTAGTACCGAGACGGCGCTGCAAGTCGGAAATTTCGCTGCGCATGTGACTGCGCAACGCCGCATCGAGATTCGAAAGCGGCTCATCAAGCAGGAAGAGTCGCGGCTCGCGAATCATCGCGCGTCCCAGCGCAACGCGTTGGCGCTGGCCTCCGGAGAGCTCGGCGGGGCTTCGCGAAAGCAGGCTGTCGAGTTTCAACATTGCGGCAACCTCATGAATGCGCTTCTCGATTTCCTTGGGACTCGACTTGCGCACCTCCATTCCAAACGCGAGGTTCTTGTAAATCGACATGTGCGGGTAAAGCGCGTAGCTTTGAAACACCATTGCTATGTCGCGTTGCCCTGGAGGGAGCGCCGTCACATCTTTGTTCCCAATCGAAATGCGACCGTCAGTCGGGCTTTCGAGTCCCGCCAGCATGCGCAGGGTGGTCGACTTGCCGCAGCCAGACGGTCCGACGAAAACGAGGAACTCCCCGTCCTCGACGTCCAGGTTGAGGTCCGACACGACGTTGGTTTCACCGAACGTCTTATAGACGTGCTCGAATTTTATCGATGCCATTGCGCTGGTCCCGCTTAAGAGAGTGGAGTGATGCGAATGTCGCCCCGTGGACCCTTAGAATGACGACCTCACTGGGAGGTCTGCACACTGGGCGGGGAAACGGTTCAATGTGAACGCAGTTTCGGCATCCAAAATCTCTGCCTCAATTTCGCAACCATTCCAAACCTGACGCAAACTGACGCAATGAGTTTCGGCAACTGCTGCGGCGCCCCCCGTATTCGCTTACATTTGTGTTGAACGAGCCCGTGGTTGACGGGTCGCCGCATTCGGGCAGCGCTCAACACAGCGCAAAGCTTAAATATCGAAGTGCGAATGGGACTTACCCGTACACGACGTCTTCGGACCCTCTTGTGAGGGGCCCTGTTAAAGTCCGCAGACAAATCCGGATAAGAATGCGAGCGCCGGGTGCAAGACTCTGGATTCAAGCGGTGCTGCGGCGTCGCAGCTCACCCCGCACCCGAGCGGTTCGAGAAGGCAAAAAAGCGCAGGACCGAGGTCCTGCGCCAAGAGGCCAGTAGTGGCCTCACGCGTGGTAAAAAGATGGTCGCCTTAATGAGTGGCCTGGGGGTCGCCTGGCGACAACAATCAGGCAGCTGTACTCGTAATAGGCACTTTTAAAACGTTGATTGGCTTTACCGCCTTTCTGTCTTGCTTAAGCATTCGACTCCCCTTCTCGGCAATCATCACCGTTGGCGAGTTGGTATTTCCCGACGTAATCGTCGGCATAATTGAAGCGTCAACGACACGCAGTCCGACGACTCCAAAGACCCGCAGACGCGAGTCGACAACTGCACCTGCCTCGCCCTTGCGACCCATCTGGCAAGTTCCCACCGGATGAAAAATTGTCGTGCCAACATTCCCCGCAGCGCGAATCAGTTCATCGTCAGTCTGGTATTCCTCTCCAGGAAGTATCTCCTCGGGCTCGTACTTTTGGAGGGCACTCGCAGAAACGATACGGCGCGTGTACTTGAGTGCGTTCACCGCGACCTCCTTGTCGTACTCGGTAGAAAGATAGTTCGGCGCGATGATGGGCGCGGCCGACGCGTCGGGCGATTTAATGTGAATCGTGCCTCGCGACGAAGGCCGCAACTGGCAAACCGACGCGGTGAAAGCGTCGAACGCGTGCAAGGGTTCCCCAAATTTCTCAAGCGATAGCGGCTGGACGTGATATTGGATATCTGGACGTGCACTCGCACGGTCCGTGCCGGAATTGGCGAACACGCCAAGCTGCGACGGTGCCATTGCCATTGGGCCACTGCGCTTAAAAACGTATTCCATGCCAATTGCAAGCTTTCCCCACCAATGCGCGCTGAGCGTATTAAGTGTCTTCGCCCCGCAAACGCGGTAAGCCATGCGTAGTTGCAGGTGGTCCTGAAGGTTCTCTCCAACGCCTACAAGATGGCTCACGACGTCAATGCCAAACTGCTTCAGTCGTGCCCCATCGCCTATACCGGATAACTCCAGCAGCTTGGGCGAATTGACCGCGCCTGCGCATACTACGACTTCCTGATTCGCCGCCGCACTCAGATTCTCCCCGTTGACCTCGAAATGGACGCCGCTGCACCGGTTGCCGTCGAAAGTCAGGCGCTGTGTCATCGCTCCCGTCATGACCTTCAAGTTGGGGCGCTTCAACGCTGGGCGCAGAAACGCCTTGGATGCATTCCAGCGGACACCGCTCTTTTGGTTCACGTCAAAATAACCGACGCCTGCGTTGTTTCCGCGGTTAAAGTCATCGGTAAAAGGAATGCCAGTTTCTTGCGCGGCACGTGAAAATTCTTCGAGAATTTTCCATTTGAGACGTTGCTTCTCAACACGCCACGGTCCCCCTCTACCATGCGCGTCACTGGCACCGCCGTGATAGTCCTCGCTATCGCGAAAGACCGGCAGGACCGATTCCCAATTCCAGGATGAATCTCCAGTCCGGTTGGCCCAATCGTCGTAGTCCTCGCGCTGCCCTCTCATGTAAATCATGCCATTGATAGACGAGCAGCCACCGAGGACACGACCGCGCGGATAAGCAAGCGCGCGACCATTCAGTCCGGCCTCCGCTTCTGTCTTCATACACCAATCCGTACGTGGGTTCCCGATGCAATAGAGATAGCCAACCGGCACGTGTATCCAATGGTAGTCGTCAACACCACCGGCCTCGAGAAGCAAGACTGAAACGTCAGCGTCTTCAGAGAGGCGGCTCGCCACGACACATCCCGCCGTTCCAGCACCAACGATAATGTAGTCGTAGCTACCAACAGAGCGTCTTGCTCCTCCTGCTCCCTTCCCCTCGACTTTCCCTACCTGCATTACGTCTCCTCATTGCATCTGCGATGCCCGGCGATTAGAGCGCACTGGTCCGCTCGTCGCCTGCTCCCCTGTTCGTTGGCATCGGACTTACAAGCTCACGAACCTGCGAGCAAGTTCGCTCATGTCGTGCTGCACCGGGGCGATTCGCAAGGTCAACAATGTTGCTTGCAAACGCCTTCTATTTCCATTCCGCGGTCTCTCGCATAGCTTCGCGATCCAAAGCTTCTTCCTGACGCACTTGCTGCGTCAGTATGCGAGTCCATTTTTCGGGCCTGCGAAATTGAGCCTGGATTTATGGCTGCCAACACTACTTATCACGCAACGGGTGCCCCGCGTCCGACGGCGTAGCTGTGCGCAACACCCCCGTATCGCAGTGAACCTAAATACAACTCGCAAACGACAGGAAGCAGAGATGAGGAAACTTACCGCGCTGGCAGCCGCGCTTGGCCTGGCAACCAGCCTTAACGCTCACGCGCAGAGCAGTATCACGCTTTACGGGATTCTCGACGTCGCGATCGGCTACATTCATAACAGCGGGGGCCAGAGTTCCCAGTGGAAAATGTCCACCGGGAACGTCTCCGAGAATGAATGGGGACTAAAGGGTACGGAAGACCTCGGTGGCGGAATGAGTGCGAACTTCGATATCGAAAACGGATTCGACCTTGGCTCCGGAAAGATTAACGAAGGCGGAAGACTGTTCGGCCGGCAGGCGTGGGTGGGTCTATCAGCGCCGACATGGGGCGCTGTCACTTTGGGCCGACAGTACGACCCAATCTCCGACCTCGTTCAGCCCATCACCGGCGACTTCTTCAGCGGAATTTGGGCAACGCCCGGAGACGTCGACAACTACGACAGCAGCGCTCGGTTTGACAATGCCGTCAAATGGGCGAGTCCTGTGTGGGGCGGCGTCACACTCGAAGCGATGTATTCTTTTGGCGGTGTTGCCGGTTCAACTGGCTCTGGTCAAGTGTATTCCGGCGCTGCGTCTTACGCGCGGGGCCCTCTATCAGTTGCAGCGGGTTATCTACATATAAACAACGGTAACCCGACGCTTTCTACCCGCGGCACTTCGGCCTCGGACTCCCTCTTTAACAGCGCAATCAACTCTGCGTACGCATCGGCGAACTCGGTCAGCATTACACGTGTTGCCGCGCAGTATGTCATTGCGCCAGTGACGTTCGGCGCTGCTTATAGTTATTCGGACTACGCTCCCGATGGCGCATCGACTTTTGCCCGGTCGGAAAAATACCAAAACGGCTCAGTCTTCGCGAGTTGGCAAGTGACGCCGGACTTCCAGACGACTGTTGGCTATAACTACACCAAGTCGACTGGCGACTCATCCGCCAAATACCACCAGGTCAATCTCGGTGTCGACTATCTGCTGAGCAAACGCACAGATTTGTTCGCCATTGCCGCATACCAGCATGCCAGCGGGCAGAACGGACTGGGCGCGGCACAGGCAGTCATTGGGTCCTATGACGTCAATTCTGGCGCGAGCTACCAAGTTCTGACGGTGGCCGGCATTCGCCATCGCTTCTAACTCGCGCTTCTAACTCGCGCTTCTAACTCGCGCTTCTAACTCGCGCTTCTAACTCGCGCTTCTAACTCGCGCTT
>NZ_MTHB01000273.1 GCF_002220365.1 Caballeronia sordidicola
CCTCGCATGCCCGCATCCGCTCGCTCGAGCTCTGCCAGTGTGGCTCCATGACGTCGGTCCATTCCAGCTTGTCCTGCGCGAAGAACCGATAAGCCGCTGCCGTCTCGGCCCAGCCGCCGCACGCCTGAGGAATGCTCGCCGTCGGACTACCCGACAGTTGTTCGGCCAGCAGGATCGCCCGCCGGTTCAGGCGCTTGTCGCCCAGATCGATACCCTTGAATTCCATTGCCGCCCAGCTCTCCGTTGTTCGTGCCATTCGCATGCCGCGCAAAAAGCAAGAGTAAACGGCAAGCCGCGAAAGTTTACAAGCCGCTCATGTCGACTTGTGTGTAATGGAATGGGTTATACGGCGACGAGGTCAGACCCCTTCGGACCTACAATCGGAGGTCTTCATCACGTTAGTCTCTACGAAAGGAGAAATGCGGAGTTACTACCCAATCTTGACGGTCACGCATCTATCAGTGTAAGTAAATTATAAATATGTGTACTGAATTTTTATTATCCATAACACGTATCGATAATTGGCTTTTAAAAACATATTGAAAATTACGCGACTCTGTTTTATTTTATCCGTCACCCAAAAAAGAATGAGCTCCACTTAGGGAGCTCATTCTTTGTGGGATTTTTCTTTAAGGAGGAGCTTCAACCAGAATTACGCTTGTATTCGGCCATATGCGGATTTGCCGATCCGTGGCCTCTCGCTAGCACGAAGGTAGTTTTCGACTTTTCCAGAGGAAAGTCAAGGGAATTCTTTTGCCTCGCGTGCCGGCGGTTTTTAGGAGAAACCATGCCTCGCCTGCACAATTTAACTCCCGGTTTTCAACGGGGTGAGCAGAATGTCGCGTCGCCCCTGCGCGACGACCGCAATTCAGAAGCAAATTATTGGTTCTTTCACTCCAACAAGCTCAATCGCCTTCTGCGAATTGAAAGCGACGTCTTGTTTTTCAGCGTGGTCACGCTTGAATTCTGTCGGGACGTCGTTTCCTATGACAGCGTCCCTGAAGGTAGCCCGGAAGCGGGGCGAGCGAGAGATGTTGATTTGGTTGTGAACTTCGCCACCGGAAAGAAAGAATACTGGCAGTGCCGACGTGATCCTCAGAACCATAAACACAGCAGGCGCCAGCGGGAAAGTAATTTCCGGCTCATCCATGCTGGGGACGTGGAACTCGGACGCATCAGGTTTGACAACTGCTTGTTGTTGTCGGGTGCCATGACTGCGGCACGGGATTACGACTGCGTCCCGGCCTGCCAATCGATTCTCGGAATGTTCGCGGACAGAACCGCTGTTACGATTGGGGAAATCCTGTCCATAGCGGACGCCGATGTCGGACTTTTGTATGCAGCTTTGGCGCGATTGCTGGCTGAAGGCACGTTAGAGACCGAGATTGACAACCAAATGTTGTCAGGCCAGTCCGTGGTCAATAAAACAGCAAGTAGCGCGCAAGCGGGGGCACCATATTTGCCCGGCGTGCTAGGGGCGACCTCCAGCGCTGCCGTGTCACCACCTACCAACGTGGGCGGTTGTGACGCCGACGCATCCGACGTGCTCACATGCCGGGCGCGCCGCCTAATCCCCCCGGAATATCTGAACGCCACCTGGGCAACTCCAAGCCTTAGCGAAATTCCGAATGAAAAGCGCGCGAAGTATTCAGATAGCAAGAGAATTGTCGACGCCTACCGGCGCGGCGATACGTACAGGAAGATATCTGACGCATTCCGGGTATCAGTGGAGGAGATTGCGCGGCTTGTCAAACGATGCGTAGAACCTTGCGGTGACGGCGGGATTTATGGTTACTACGGACTGATCCCTGGAAGGCGTTTCGCTCGTAGAAAGGCTACAAGCGCGTCGGCGAAGCGTGAGAAGGGAGGGAGCTACGCGTGGACAAATCTGTTGGAGAACGTAGAGGGCCTTGCCGACTCCATCAACCAGTGGGTGCTCGACGGCGGAGTTCCTACAGAAAGCAAACCACTGGACATGGTGGAGATTCACCGATTGTTTCGGGCGGAGCTGCATAAAGCCGGCTTGGGCGAATCGGACTACCCGTTGAGCAACTTCGATCGGGGGCAGGATGCACTGTATCGTCATGTAAGGCAGATAAAGAAGACGCACCTAGTGCGCTACACGCGTATATATAACGGTGAAACGGCAGAGCAACGTGCTAGGTACCTTGGGCGGGGCCACAGACGGATCATACGGCCGTCGCGTCCAGGCTCATTTGCTCAGCTCGATTATTGGCGCACTGACAACTTGTCGAAAATCACTGTTGACAACGGGTTCGGAGAAGCTTTTGAATCCGTTTTGCCCAAGTGGTACTACGCCGTTATGGTCGACGAGCTTTACTCGTTTGTGATGGCCGGCTTTCCAACCTTGGAGAAAACACCAAGCACGGAAAGCGCACTGGAGACACTCGACCGTTTCGTTCATCCGGACAAATACCGACTCTCGGACTTTGCCCGAGACGCTGACATTGACACCCTCGGTCCGTGTTTCTCTCCGGAGCTCGTGGCGCAAATGCGCGGCGGCCGTTTCGATGTACTGCGGGTTGACAACGCATGGGCTAACCTTTCCGACGCTTTTATCCGCGCAGCGGTGTACCAGTTTGGCGCCGCAGTGAACTTTGGTCCGACGTATACGTGGGTCACCCGCGCAGTGGTGGAACGGGTCATAAGAAATATCTCGCAGCTCGTAAAGAAGAGCATCGGAAGCGAAGCCGTTCCGACGCTAGAGCAACTTCGGTATGCATTGGACGAAGCATGTCTCGATCACAACATCACCGGAACCGAGCGTTTGCACAACTCGTCCCCCGTTACCGCGTTGAAAGATGCAATCCGTCGGCAGGGTGACAGCTTAGTTGTCTTGCCTTTGCCCCGGCAGACGATCGACCACGGCACGATGCTGGATCATTACTTCGTGACGTCATTGCGGGGCAACACTAGCAAAGATGTGCGGCCAATCTTTCAGCATTTTCGCCGCAGGTATGAAAGTGACGTACTTGGCGCCTACAGCGAACTGCTACGGGTCCGAGGCAAACGTTCCTCTGTTGGTGTGAACGGCGGTGAGAAAGTGCCTTTAAACGGCGGCGGCCCGCTTTAACACTGACTGAGACGCATTTCTAACTTTTGTCAGGATGTCGGTTTCTGCGGATGAGCGAGATGATATCGGCGCGACGAAGGGAGCCCGGAGGGCGAGTAAAGACGCGCCCGGGGCAACGATGCGTGCTGCTCTTAGTGGGTGACGCGGCAATACGGAGGGCGTAGAACAATAGCTTACCGCCGAAGAAACGGCCTGACACCGGTTCAAACCGCCAAGTCCACACCGATGTCAGACCCCACGCGTGCACGGAGCAAGGGTGTGCAATGAGTATTGCACGCTCAGCCGGCTCTGTCGATA
>NZ_MTHB01000160.1 GCF_002220365.1 Caballeronia sordidicola
CCGATCGACTGTCGGCTCTTCGGCAACGAGAGCCTATAGGAGACGCTTGCGCGCATCGCACCAAACGAGCAGTTTGGCGCTCGTCAAACCCTCCGCATAGCAATACGCTGCACTGTCGCTGCCACGATCTTGCCGATTTAGGTTCACCGTCATCCGCGTTTCAATCTATCCCACGCACGATCCGCCCTGATAAATCGCCATAGCAGTGAACGTTTCGATCACATCGGAGCACTCCGCGGTTTCCTCCCTTGGGGCTTGTAGGACGCCTGCCCGCCTGCTTCTGCGCGAGTTCGCTTGCACGCGGATTCGGGCAGGCGTCCTACAACCCTAAACAAGACCGGACTCCGACTGGTTGTTACCTTTGGGTACTGGGGTTGGCGCGCCGGCATAGTGCGCGGTGACCTGGGTACCCATCAGCGTCATCGCGGTATCGAGCATGGAGCAGTCGATATGGCATCCGAGCCCCGTGGTCTGACGTTGCGTGACTGCCAGGGTGACTGCGAATGCCGCAGATAGACCTGCCGCATAGTCAATAATCGATGCGCCAACTTTGACAGGACCACTACCCGCAAGACCGGTCATGGCCATGAGACCAGACGCTGCCTGGATGGTGTTGTCGTAAGCATTGACTTCAGAACGGGGGCCACCGTGGCCAAATCCCGTCATGGAACAATAGATGAGCTTTGGATTTGTCTTGCTTAGCTGCTCGTAGTCCAGACCGAGTTCGGCCATAGCGTTTGCACGGTAGTTCTCGACCACGATGTCGGCGTCGCGGGCGAGCGCCCTGAAAACACGCTGCCCTTCCGGCGTCTTCAGATTCAGCGTCATTGCGCGCTTGTTCGCGCCCTGCGTGAGGTAGTTCGTGCCCATCAACGCTTGGTTCAGATGAGCGTCAGCGCCGCGCCCACGCACGCCATCGGGCCGCCGCGGATCCTCGATCTTCAACACGTCAGCTCCGTGCACTGCGAGCATGTACGTACAGAAGGGGCCTGCGAGGACGTGCGTCAGGTCCAGCACCTTGATTCCTGACAACGGACTGGTCATTTCTGCTCCTGCGTCGCGCCGGACTTCGGCAGCTATGGAAAACACTCAATTTAGTTCATTAGACAGCGGCATAAAACGCGTGCTATCCTTGTTTGCATATAAACACAGAATTTGCTAATTGTCAAAAATGCAAATTTGTTCAGGAACCGATACATGACCCACTTTCTTCACCGCAAACTGAATTCCACACTCCCCGTGGCCGTCCGTGGCGAGGGCGTCTATCTATATGACAAGGAAGGGCGCAGGTATCTCGACGCGTCGGGCGGCGCTGCGGTCGCGTGTCTGGGCCACAGTCATCCGGCCGTCATTGAAGCTGTCATCAGGCAGATCCGGACACTGCCGTCGGCGCACACGTCTTTTTTTACTACGGAGCCGAGTGAAGAACTGGCCGACTATCTGGTTTCACGTGCGCCTGAAGGGATCAAGCGATTCCTGAGCGTGAGTGACGGCTCTGTCGCGGTGGAGACCGCGCTGAAGCTGGCTCGACAATATTGGGTGGAAGTCGGCCAGCCTCAGCGCCGCTACATTATTTCCCGCAAGCAGAGCTATCACGGCAATACGCTCGGGGCGCTCTCCGTGAGCGGCAACGAGCGTCGTCGGGCGCCGTACGCCCCCCTGCTCAGCGAATCGGTGACCCACATCGATCCCAGCTACGCATACCGCTATCAGCGTGCGGATGAAACACCGGAGCAGTACGGCCTGCGTTCTGCAAATCTGTTGGAGGAGGAAATCCTGCGCCTGCGGCCGGAGAACGTGAACGCGTTTATCGCCGAGACGGTAGTGGGTGCGACGGCCGGTTGTCTTGCCGCGGCGCCGGGATACTTCCGTCGCGTCCGGGAAATTTGCGACAAGTACGGGGTTTTGCTGATCCTTGACGAGATCATGAGCGGCATGGGCCGCACCGGCACGTTGTTCGCCTGCGAGCAGGAAGGTATCGCGCCGGACATCATTACGGTTGCCAAAGGCCTGGGTGGCGGATACCAGCCAATCGGCGGGGTCTTCGCGAACGCGAAAATAATCAACGCCATTGAGGCAGGCAGCAAGACACTCGCCAACGGCCATACCTATATGGGCCACGCGGTCGCGTGTGCTGCAGCACTCGCCGTGCAGAAGGTCATTGAAGAGGAAGGGTTGATCCAGCGCGTACAGACACTGGGCAATGCTTTAGAGGCGAAGCTACGGGAACGCTTTGCAGCCCATCCGCATGTGGGAGACATTCGGGGCCGCGGTCTGTTCTGGGCGCTTGAACTGGTGATCGATCGCGAGACGAAGATGACCTTCGAGCCGGCACTCAAACTGAACGAACGCGTCAAGGAGGAGGCGCAGGCGCGTGGACTGGCATGCTACCCGTCGGGTGGTACCGCCGACGGCGTGCGTGGCGATCATATTCTGTTCGCACCGCCCTACATCATCGAGGAAGCACAACTCGACGACATCGTCGAGATTACGTCGCAGTCCCTTGACGCCGCGCTTTCATCCATTTCCGCTTCTGCTTGAATCTGACCATGGCAAAGACAATCATCTCCTGCGCGCTGACGGGCAACATTGTTACGCGCGACCAACATCCGAATTTGCCGGTTACTCCGGTTGAAATTGCGCAGGCCGCGCTCGATGCGGCGAATGCCGGAGCAGCAATCGTTCATATTCACGTCCGTGATCCTCAGACAGCGCGCCCGAGCATGCGAACGGACCTGTATGGCGAGGTGATGGACCGGATCCGTCAGGTGAACAGGGAACTGATCATCAACCTGACGACAGGCGAGGGCGGACGATTCTCACCGAGCGACCACGATCCGAAGGTGGCGGCAGAGGGTAGCACTTTGACCTTGCCAGAAACCCGCGTTGCACACGTCGTTGCACTGAAGCCGGATATCTGCTCGCTTGACTTCAACACGATGAACTCGGGCGCAAACGTCGTAATCAACACACCGAAAAACGTGCGCAAGATGGCGAAGCTGATCGTCGACGCCGGCGTGCTGCCAGAAATCGAAGTGTTTGACAGCGGCGATATCCACATGGCCAACGACATGATCGCCGACGGGACGATCCCAGGACCGCATCTTTTCCAGCTGGTGACCGGGGTGAAATACGGTGCGGCGTCAACAACGACCGCATTGGCTTATCTAAAGTCGATCCTGCCCGCCGGCTGTCAGTGGTCTGCATTTGGTCTCGGGCGCATGGAGTTTCCGATGGTCGCGCAGTCGTTCCTGCTTGGTGGTCATGTGCGTGTGGGTTTCGAGGATAACGTCTATATCCGGCGGGGTGAACTCGCGCGCGATAACGCTGAGCTCGTGGAGCAGGCCGTCAGCCTGCTGGGCATTCTCGGTGGCGAGGTAGCGACGCCGTCCGAGGCTCGCGCGCTTCTGGGGCTTGCTTCACGATAACCCTGCCGGCACTGCATCGAACCGGAACTGCAGCAAAGCGGCCCGGTGACACTGTGGGCGGCGAAATTTCTTCCGCTTGCTGTGCGTACCGCACCACGAATTTTCCATCTCACCGGTACCCAATTCACAAAGATTGAGCAAGTTCGCTCGCTTTTATGCTGGCTTCGGCGCGCGAGGCGGCGTCCTCGTCGGGACCGCCCAAGGTCTTTTCGACGCTAATCGTATGAAAATCGCGAATCCCAACCATTCGTGACCAAGTCGCGAGATAGGCTGACTGGAAGTCAAAGTCTTCCTCCGGAAAGTCGGGGCCAAGCTTCACGCCACGCGCTGCGATCACGACGACCGTGCGGCCACCCAACATGCCGATCAAGCCTTTCTCGTCAAACGTAAAAAGCACGTCCTTCTGCGAAATTGCATCGATCAGATGTTTCAAGCGATAAGGAATGCCAAAATTCCACATTGGCACGCTGAAAACGATCACCTCGGCGCTATGAAAGCGTTTAGCGAGCGCCTGGATATCCTTCCATACGGCGACTTGGTCAGCATCGAGGGGCTCGCCTTTGATGCCGGCATATTTGGCCTCGAGCGCCGGTCCATCGAAAGGCGGCAATTCGATTTCCCATACGTTCAATAAGTCGACCGACCCACCGGGATTTTTAATCTTCCAGGCGTCAATGAAAGCGTTCGCGACCTGTATCGATGCCGAACGCTGTTTGCGGGGCGAAGAAATGACATGTAGCAGATTCATAAAACCTCGGGGCCATGATTAGGGAAGCGGCGGCGGTCGTAGACAAGTACACGGGAACCGCCCTGGATCAGCGCGGCGGGCTTTCCGGCGGCGAAGTCCTCGCAAAGATCTCGACCGGTTTATCGCCTTCGACACCAACTTTAAGCATCGGCATGACGATTCTCCTGGAAAAAGTAAGTTTATGATCGATAGCGCTACTTGTCCAAGTCCTAAGTATCCGCAGCTTTTGCGCCCGATGCACGTCCCGAGTTTCATCCCCAGCAATACCTGCGCCTCATGCGTAGGTCGCACCGGCGTGATGGTTTCGACAGGCCTTCGCAAAAGCCTCGATATACTCAGCGGCAGCCTGGACGACCGTTCGCAGGTTGCGCCTGCACATCACGTTTATCCGCGCGGGTCTCGTGCGCGCTCAGGTCAGGCCCGCCGATATTCCCCGACAAAACCGTGGGGCACACGGATTCGTCTTTCCCGAACCATCCCACATCCGGCACCATCTAACGCCGTTGTCCACTGAACCGAGCTATTTCCATCCGTCTTACTTTTTCCCCGCTTCTTAGAAGGAAAGCGCCATGCTGACACTCCATCACCTCGGTCACTCACAATCGGAACGGATCGTCTGGCTTTGTGAAGAGCTCGGCGTTCCCTACGAGCTCAAGAAATACACGCGCGATCCGCTCACGCGCCTGTCGCCGCCAGAGCTGAAGGCACTGCATCCGCTCGGCGCGGCGCCGCTCATCGAAGTCGACGGTATGTTACTGGCCGAATCGGCCGCTATCGTCGAATTCATCCTCGCTCAATATGGTCGCGGACGTTTGCAACATGGGTCGGACCATCCCGATTTCGCTTCATATCTCTACTGGTTCCACTTTGCCAACGGCAATCTTCAGCCAGTGATGGGCCGATCGATGTTCGTGGGACGCTGCGGGTTGGCGCCGGATCATCCGGTTCAAACGTCGGTGCAGGGACGACAGGACAAAGTGCTCGCGCTGATCGAGGCGCGGCTGGCGCAGAACGACTATCTCGCAGGAAGCGAATTCACAGCGGCCGACATCATGAGCGTTTTCTCGCTGACCACGATGCGCTTGTTTCATCCTGTCGATCTCGCGCCTTATCCCAACATACTCGCGTATCTCCAGCGCATCGGGGGACGGCCCGCGTATCAACGGGCGATGGCCAAAGGCGACCCGGACCTGACTCCGATGCTTAGCTGAAGCGGAGTCGACGCTCGCTGATCGCCGATCAATGTTTTCGGACCGAAAGGCTCGTGAAGATATTTCCACGAGCCTTTTACCTTGATGCCGGTCTCGTCCATTCGTTGGTGCTCGCCCGCAGGGCGTTCGAGTTGGCGAAACGCCTTTTCCGAACCACGGCACCGGTTTGATCACCCATCGTGCACCGTTTAATGATCCGAACTGATGGCACGCTCACAAAACTTCATCGTCATCTCACAGCGCCATTGCACTCGTGTGCAATGGCGCTTAAATAAAGTCGGCCTAGAAGGTGACGGTCAAGCCGAGCATAAAGACCAGTTGATTGTCTGTCGACGAAGGCGTTGAGTTTTGCGAGTCGCCAACCAATGCGGCGGTATCGATGACCTGTACGGCACCTTTCGCGCCGAGCGTCTTGCCGCCGGCATGCGTGTAAGCCTCCAGCGCATACAACGTGGTGCGTTTGGACAGGCTATATCCCTCTTTGAGCGAAGCCTGCGAATAGCGCGCGGCTGAGTCGATGCCGTTGGCTCGCGAGGCGAGGGTATAGGAATAACCGCCCGCCAACGAGAAAGCCGGGGTGAAGCGATACACCGCGAGGGCGCTATAGGTGTTGAACATTGCCGTGTCGTGGAAAACAGACTGTTTGCCCGGTGCACAACGGACGTTCGAATAGTTCAACCCGAGCGTCAGGTCGCCGATCGCGTAATTACCGGCTATCGCCACATGTTGAATGCTGCGCGCCGACACGTAGCCTGTGTTCACAGCGGATGTAGGGATGTTCGCGCTCGAGGCCCTCCCGACGAGTTGTTGACATACATGTCTCCTGTTTTGTTGATGAATCTTCGATCGCCGCTGCAAGTGACGCAGCGATCGCCGCTTGCAAAGCGATCGTTCGCCTGCATCAATGAATGCGTGTCGCAAATCCAGGATGGCGCGCTGAGAAACGTCACGCGTTCGATGATTGTGAATCCGGCGCCGACAATCATGTCCTACTATCTCGGACAACCCGACCGGCAGGACGCATTGTTCAAGGACCTGAAAGACAAGAACCTCCTTGCCGCGGACGTCACGCGTGGACAATTGTTCCCACCGTGTAAATCGGCCGACACTCCTGCGCAGCCGATGCAGAGCGCGCCGGGAAGCGACTACAACAGCCACCATTCCTATCCGGGCGGCTTGTGTGCACACACGGCGACAAACCTGCGCCATGCGATCGACTATAAACACACTTATGAACGGTAACGACGACCTGATTAGGGACGGTGGCTCGATCGGTACCTCCCACGGTTTGGTTCACTCTCCTACACTCAACCCAGTGTCCGGGCATCGGGGCCCGACGATTCCTGCGATCTCGCAGGCGGATCGCAACTGGCTCATCACTCACCGCCGGGCCGCCTTCCGCCGCGCCAGCGCATCACCGCGGACAGGCGGCCAGCGGAGTGTAATATCGTGTTTGCAGGGTCCCCTGCGCGGCATTTGGCTACGTCTTCAGTGGCGCACAATCGACGGGATTCGTGGGGAACAGCATGAGGGGCTTGCTTCTGGCGTGGGCATGCGCGTGTATGCCGTCGGTTGCTGCGGCGCAGGGGTTGTTGCCTGCCCCCGTGCCTGAGGTCCCGGCTGCCGCGAGCAACTATCTGGACCAGGCGAAGCGCGTCGTCGACGCTGCGGCGCAACCGGCTGCACCTTGGAACGGACCCCGTGACGGGCCACGCGCGCAACGTGGGAAACGCATCGCCGTTGTCGCCGAGGATCTGCGCAACGGCGGCGTGCTCGGTGTGGTCGACGGTGTGCTGGAGGCCGCCAGAGTCGTCGGCTGGAGCGCAAAGATATTCGACACCGGCGGCATGCCGGAACTGCGGCTGAAGATGCTGGCGAATGCGCTGGAGAGCCGTCCGGACGGTCTGGTTATCGTCGGTGGCGACGCGCGTGCCGTGCTGCCTGCGCTGCTACCCTTTGCCGAGCGAGGCATTCCGATTGTCGGCTGGCACGTCGCGGCCCAGGCAGGTGCCGTGCCTGGTACGCCTGTGGCGATGAACGTCTCGACGGATCCACGCGAGGTCGCGCGCGTGAGCGCGCTGGCGGCCATCGCGGAGTCCGGCGGACGCGCAGGAGTCGTCGTCTTCACCGACAGCGGTTACCGGCTCCCACAAGAGAAGGCGGACGCCATGGCCACCGTCGTGCGTGCGTGCAGCGGCTGCACTTTGCTCGAAATACGCGACGTACCCATCTCGCGCAGCCAGGAACTGATGCCCGGCATCACGCGCAGCTTGCTCGCGCGCTATGGCAGACGCTGGACGCATGCGTTGGCAATCAACGACATCTACTTTGACTACGCCGCCCCCGTGCTGACCCAGGCTGGATTGCCGAACACCGCCCTGGCGATGCTGTCGGCCGGCGACGGGAGCGAGTCCGCCTTCCTGCGCATCCGGGCGCGCACATTCCAGACGGGCACAGTGGCTGAGCCCCTGAATTTGCACGGCTGGCAGCTGGTTGATGAGATGAACAGACTCCTCGCCGGGGAAAGCGTCACGGGTTACGTGTTTCCGGTGCATCTCGTGACGGCGGACAACATCGCCGCGGACGGCGGCGATCGTCTGCTCTACGACCCCGCCAACGGCTATCGCGACATCTATCGCCGTATTTGGGAACGCCCTTGAAACTCACTTTTCCACACTCGCTTACAGCCCAGTGCGCGCTCGTCGTCTCCTGCCTCGCCGCCTTGGTAGTCGCGGTCGGTGCCACCAGCCTTTACTCATTGGACGGTTCGGCGCACGCGCTTCGGCTCTTGGCCGACGATCGGCTGGCGCGCCTGGAGGATGCACAGGATCTGGCGCAGCACACCCTGATGATCGAGCGTCTCGCGTTGCAGTTGTCCAGCGACGATACGGTCGACGCCGTGCGCGAGACGCATCGGCACGTCCTCGAACAGTTGGCGTCCTTCGATCGTCTGGTGGGGCGTCTCGCCTCGGCGACCGCGCGCGACGACCCCGGTGGCGACACGCTGGCGCTGCATCGATCGAGCCAGCGCTTTCGCAACACGGTCAACATCGAGGCGCAGGTGCGCGAAACCGCGCTGCGCGAGCGTGCCGTGGTCTCGTCCACGGCCCGGCCCGAGGGGTCACTCGCCAGCCTCGACGATGATTTGCTCGGCCAGGCCGGCGCCTTGGCGGTCGCGGCACGCCAACAGTCGGACTACTTGACGCGCGATTACCGCCAAGCGGTTCAAGATCTGGCCGAAAGCTCGGACCGCACGCGCGCATGGGTGGGCGCGGAAGTCGCGCTGAGCCTGCTGCTCACCTGGCTGATAACCCGCGTATTTCTCGGTCGTCATGTCGTGGCACGGCTGCGCCGGGTGAGCCACACGCTGCGGCACGGTGACGTGGAGAGCGCGCAGACCGGCCTCCCGGTGCAGGGGGACGACGAGATTGCCGACATGGCGCGCGCAGTCGAGCAGTTCCTTGAAGACCGGCGCCAGCGCGGAAAAGCCGAGGACGAGCTAAAGCAGCTCAACGCTGAACTGGAGTCCCGCGTCGCGCAGCGCACGGCCGAACTCAGCAGGGCGCTTGCCGGCCGGACGGCGGAGATCGTCGAACGCAAGCACGCCGAAGATGCCGCGCGGGCAAGCGAGCGCTTCCTGAGCAGCATCATCGAAAACATCCCGGACATGATCTTCGTCAAGGAGGCGGCGACCCTGCACTTCGTGCGCTTTAACAAGGCGGCGGAACAACTGCTTGGCTACAAGCGCGAGGAACTCATCGGCCGATCCGTCCATGACCTGTTTCCCGCGCATGAAGCGGATTTCTTCGCGCTGGACGATCGTACCGTGCTGGATTCGCGGGAAATGGTCGACGTGCCGGAGGAGCAGGTCCATACGCGCCACGGCGTGCGCTTCGTGCACACGATGAAGATCCCGATCCCGGATGCCCGTGGCGAGCCGCAGTTCCTGCTCGGCATCTCGCGCGACATTACGGAGCACAAGCGTGCCGACGAGGAACTGCGGCGCTATCGCGAGCGACTCGAAGAGATGGTCCTCGAACGAACAGCCGAATTGGCCGTCGCAAAGGAACACGCCGATGCGGCCAACCAGGCCAAGAGCGACTTTCTCGCGCACATGAGCCACGAGCGGCGCACGCCGTTGAACGGGATTCTGGGTTACGCGCAGATCCTTGGCCGCGATAAGAGCCTCGACCAACGGCAGATCGACGGGATCCGGGTGATCCAGCGCAGCGGCGACCACCTGCTTACGCTCATCAACGACATCCTGGATATGGCTAAAATCGAGGCCGGGAAGATGGAGCTCAACCTCTGCGACATTCAACTCGACCGGTTCATCCATTTCATTGCCGAGACGATCCGGGTGAAGGCGACGGAAAAGGGGCTTGCCTTCGCCTGCGAGCTGGCCCCCGATCTGCCCGCGGGCGTGCGCGTCGACGAAAAACGGCTGCGCCAGGTACTGCTCAATCTGCTCTCCAATGCAATTACATTTACCGAAGAAGGGAGCGTGCGTCTGCGCGTCGGTTTCCTGCCGCCGGCGCGGCTGTTTTTCGAGGTAGAGGACACAGGCATCGGCATAGACGATGTGCATCTGAAGGCAATCTTCCGGCCTTTCGAACAGGTGAGCGACAATCGACGCTGGCTGGGAGGCACGGGACTGGGACTCACCATCAGCCAGCAGCTCTCGCGTCTGATGGGCGGCGAGATCCATGTCGCGAGCCGCCGTGGCGCTGGGAGCTCCTTCTCGTTCGAGCTGAACGCGCCGGCGGTGGTGCCTCATGCGGCTGTCGTCCCACCGGAGCGGTTTATAGGTGGCTACAAGGGAGCGCGCAAGACCGTCCTGGTCGTGGATGACGTGGCCGAAAACCGCGCCGTCGCGGTCGATTTGCTCAGCCAACTCGGATTTGACACGGCGGTGGCCGGTAACGGGCTGGAAGCCCTCGAGAAAGTGAAATCCCTACGGCCGGCGCTCGTCCTGATGGACGTTGTCATGCCAGGCATGGACGGGCTGGAAGCCATACGCCGCCTGCGCCAGATGCCGGAGTTCCGGGATTTGCCCGTCGTCGCTGTCTCCGCCGGCGCCTCCGGGTCCGATGCGGCGCAAAGCCTGGCGGCCGGCGCGAATGCCTTTCTGCCTAAACCGATCGACTTCAACAGGCTGTTATCAAAGGTCGCAGCCCTCCTGAATATCGAATGGAGCGACGAGGTTCGCCAGGCGGAAGTCGCCGGACCAAGTGAAGCGGCAGCATCCGTTGCCGATCCTTCCATCGAAACCTTGATCGCGCCGCCGCCGGAGGAAATCGAAGCGCTGCATCATCTGGCGCGACTCGGTGACATGAAAGCGATCGCGAAGCACGCCACCCATCTGCCCGAACTCGACGAGCGCTACCGTGCTTTCGCCGATCATGTTTACCGGCTCGCAAAGGATTACCGGTCCAAGGCAATCCTCAGCTTTGTCGAGCGATATCTGATAGAGAGGTAGGTTCCGTGACCCGTCGTATCCAATGCCTGTGGCGCAGCGTGGGGTGCCTCTCAGGTCTGTGTGACGCGTGTTCGCTCAGAGGTGGAGGGCGATGGAGAAGTTGGCCCCCTGCCATGTTTGGCTTGCAGTCCAGAAGAAGGTGAATGTAAGAGGCGACCCCGCTTGGGCTGCCTGCGTGGGCAGGTCGACGTAGTAGATGGCGACCGCGGTGGCGGCGGATGTCGTGTCCTGCCATGTGTTCCAGTTATCGATCGACCAGCGCAGACGGAAAGGTACGTCCAGAGGAATGCGAACTGTCTTGCCCGCCGCCATTGACGGTAATTGACGATCGAAATTCCAGACCTCGAGCGTGCTCGTAGCGCGCGGAGTTCCGCCCGCCGTCGGCTGGTAGCGGTTAGCGACTACATCCAGCCGGTCGAAGACACGATTATCCGAAACGGATCGAACAAGCTTGATATATTCGGCGTGCGCCCATGCCAGCGGCATGGCAGAGCCCGTCGGTCCTCCGGTGACGAACGGAGTGTTCTGCAGATTGGGCATATCCCACACTTGCTCTGGAAGCAAACCGCGCGAGCCAGCGAACGCCTCAAGATACCGAATGTAGGGTTTGGGGTCGTTGCCAGCGCTCAGTTCGTAATGGCCGCGTTCGCCGGTGTGCAATGGCCAGGGGCGGCCTACACCGAAGGAGCAGCCAGCGTACCAGTCCTGACCAAGATCCCCCTGACCATAACCATCGTGGTTATACCGGTAGAAACCAGGCCCCTGCAGTAGACTTTTCTTGATGATCGCATCGACAACCTTGACTGAATTGACAATGATGGGATCGTCCGCGCCGCGCACGCCATACCGCACCAGTTCCAGAAAGCCCGCGTCCACGACGTCTCGTGCGTCGTACGTCTGATTCCAAAGGGTCACCTGGACAACGTTGGGATCTTCCGGAAAATCGAAGTCTCTTGCGCCGCCCTTGACGTGCGTCGGCAAAATGCGGACGTAGTGTTGCGAAACGTCTGGCAGTAGTGTGCCTTGTGTGGTGACGCACCATGCCTCGAGATGCGCCTCAAGGAAGTCAGCGTATTCGAGCAGAAATTGAGCCGTAGCCGGGTCCGCCCATTTATCGGCGGCGCAAACTAGCGCTGCTATGTTCGATGCGAGAGTCGATGGCGAATAACCTTCTAGCTCTTCCCATCGCTCCTGCTGGGTCATCGGGCCATTCATGATCAGCGCCCTGGTGGCAGCCAGCACCATCCCCGTCGGGTCGAACTGCTGGAGCAAACCGGCCTCGCTCAGGTGATAGGCCAGGATGACAGGAAACGAATATTCATCAAGCTGCGAGCAGTCCCCTGGCCACGGCTCTCCGTCGATGAAGAACTTCTGATGGAAGCTGCCATCCGCCGACTGGGAGGAGGCCAGAAACATGAGCCCTCGCAACGGCGCATCTTCTTCGCCCGCGGCAAGGAGCGCGATTGCGCTCTGGCACATATCACGCGGCCACACCATGTGATAGCCGCAAGCCAGGTCCGTGATCGTCTGCCCCCAAGGAATGCTTAACGAGGCCACTAGCGCTCCGTCAGCCGTCTTGTCTTCATGTGCGAGCAGGATGTTCCGACTTTTATTGAAAAGTGAATCACCGTCGCCGGTGGTCCCTGGTTTCGGCACGAACGGCGTAGGAACTGCTGCTTTCCAGCCCTGGTTAAATGCCTGCAGATGGCTGTAAGTGCCGGCCGGCCCGTCAAACGGATACGATAGCGCCTCGGAAATGGCGGTCAGCGCGTTGTTGGGGGAGCTCTGAGTGATAGGGGTTGCTTCATCGATGCAGAACGCCAGTGCCAGTACAAATTCATTTTGCCCAGGTGCGCGTTTGATCTCCGCCGTCAAAGCGACGTATCCGCCCTTGGCCGAATCGTAATTCCAGACCGGCAACCGTTTGTTGGCGATGATATCGGTCCAGCCGTCGTTGACACCCACGAATCCGCAACTGGTCATCCCAAAGCCGCAGTCTGCTCCCAAGGCCAGCCAATAATTTGCGCGCGTAGCCACCAGCCGATCCCCATTTGAGGTGCTTGCGCGGTAGGCAGCGTTTTCGGCTCCATAACCCGCCATATGAGGCGCCAGAAGCGCATAGACGTGAAGCTTATCCAGGAAAGGCTGGGCTCCCTGCAATGTCGTACGAACTAAAAGGCAGGATGCACCGGGTTCAGCGATCACGTCCTGCACAACCGTGTAGGGCTGTCCGATAGCCTGGGAGGTCAGCTGGAAAGACAGGGCTTGTGGCTCCGGAAATGTGCACTGGTACGTGAAATCCTTCTGCGTATCGTGAAAGAAGGTCGTCCCGTCGGTGATGATGAGCTGAAAGTCACGTACTTGCGGGGTGTCAACGTCTGGAAAGTAAATTTCGGTGAGGATGCCCCCTGCGCTCGTGTACCACACCTGGCTGGACAAGGAGTACGCGGTGCCGACGGCATCCTTGTCCGCGCGGCTCCAATTGAGCGGATTACCTGGCGCGCCGGGAGCCGAGTTGGATTGAAGCAAGTTTGCCATGGCGTTTCGCTCCATTATTTCTTACCGTTATAGGGCGCAGAAATAGCGAATGCGAGCTTGGACGTCTATGCCAAACGTCATCCATATATAAAACACGAGTACTTTGCTTTGCATTATCCGAAAAAGCTCGCACAGATGGCCGAAAAGGGTGTTCCTGGCCCCGCAGCCGGAATGCCCGGTGCGCCAGTACCCGCCTCGCTTTGAGGCCGGCGGGCGCCGCAACGCGCAAGCGGCTCTTCAATCGTGCGGCCAGAAAAGAGAAGGGCATGTACGTCGGGTCGGCTATCATGCCTGTCCTCTCCGAAGTAGCTCCTTATGATTTCCGTCCGTAATGTCACGCTGCGCCGCGGTGTCAATGTCGTACTCGACAGCGCGTCCGTCACCTTCACCCCCGGCGAAAAGATTGGCCTTGTCGGCCGCAATGGCGCCGGCAAGTCGTCCTTCTTCGGCCTTCTCAACGGCACGCTGCACGAAGATGGCGGCGAGTTTTCGATTCCCCCTGCATGGAAGATGGGCCAGGTTGCGCAGGAGATGCCGGAGACCGAGCAAAGCGCGACCGACTTCGTAGTCGACGGTGACACCGGACTGCTGGCCGCGCAGGCCGAAGTAGCCGCCGCTGAGGCCAGCGACGATGGCATGCGCATGGCGCACGCCTACATGGCCCTGCACGACGCTGGTGCACATGATGCCCCCGCACGGGCCGAAGCGCTGATCCAGGGCCTTGGCTTCAGTGCTGCGCAGCTTAGCCAGCCGGTCAACAGTTTCTCCGGCGGCTGGCGCATGCGGCTGCAACTGGCGCGCGCGCTCATGTGCCCGTCCGACTTGCTATTGCTCGACGAACCGACCAATCACCTCGACCTCGACGCGCTGGTCTGGCTGGAAGCGTGGCTCAAGCGCTATCAAGGAACCTTGGTCGTGATCAGCCACGATCGCGAATTCCTCGACGCGGTGACGCAGGTGACGGTGCACGTCGACAACGCCAAGCTCGTGCGTTATGGCGGCAACTACAGCAAGTTCGAAGACATGCGCGCTGAGCAGATGCTGTTGCAGCAGGCCTCGATGGCCAAGCAGGCGGACAAGATCGCCCACCTGCAGAAATTCATCGACCGTTTCAAGGCCACAGCCTCGAAGGCAAAGCAGGCGCAGAGCCGGGTCAAGGCGCTCGAGCGCATGGAGAAGATCGCACCGGTGCTTGCCGACGCAGACTTCACCTTCGAGTTCAAGGAGCCGCTCAACGTCCCGAACCCGCTGTTGTCGATGCTGGACGCGAGCTTCGGCTACCCGGCGCCGGACGACGCACCGCCGGGCACGCCGCCCACGGTCATCGTGCGGGGCATCGACCGATCCGTGCTGGCCGGGCAGCGCATCGGCATCCTCGGTGCCAACGGCCAAGGCAAGTCCACGCTGGTGAAGACGGTGGCCCACGAGCTGGCGCTGATTGCCGGCGAAATCAGCGAAGGTAAAGGCCTGAACATCGGCTACTTCGCGCAGCAGGAACTCGACGTGCTGCGTCCTCTCGACACGCCGTTGGAACACATGATCCGCCTTGCCAAGGACACGCCGGCGAACATGCGCGCGCCCGGCCAGAGTGGCACCGAACAATCGCTTCGCACCTTCCTCGGCACCTTCAACTTCAGTGGTGACATGGTCCATCAGAAGGTCGGCACGATGAGCGGCGGCGAAAAGGCGCGGCTTGTGTTGTGCATGATCGTATGGCAGCGTCCCAACCTGCTGCTGCTCGACGAGCCTACCAACCACCTCGACCTGGCCACACGCGAAGCGCTGGGCATGGCCCTCAACGAATTCGAAGGCACAGTGTTGCTGGTCAGTCACGACCGGTCCCTGCTGCGCGCGGTATGTGACGAGTTCTGGCTCGTCACCAAGGGTGGCGTCGAGCCCTTCGACGGCGATCTGGACGATTACCAGCAGTTCCTGCGCGACGAAGCCCGGCGCATGCGCGAGCAGGCTGCCGGGGAGCAGAAGGTCGTCGCCTGAGTCAAGCCCTGGCACATTGTTCTGCGCGGCGCAACCAGGTGGTAACGCTAGAATTGATGCTTTATCCCGGAATACGCGAATGTCTTTTGCCTCGCTTGGCCTGATTGATCCCTTGCTGCGTAATCTGCAGGACCTCGATTACCACACACCTACGCCGGTGCAGGCCAAGGCGATCCCTGCTGTGCTCAGTGGCCGGGACGTCATGGCTGCGGCACAGACCGGCACCGGCAAGACGGCGGGTTTTGCGTTGCCGCTGTTGCAACGGCTGGTGGAACACGGGACGGCGGTGTCCAGCAACCGCGCGCGTGTTCTGGTGCTGGTGCCCACGCGTGAACTGGCCGAACAAGTGCTGCAAAGCTTTATTGATTACGGCAA
This sequence comes from Caballeronia sordidicola, assembly GCF_002220365.1. Classification (GTDB taxonomy): domain Bacteria; phylum Pseudomonadota; class Gammaproteobacteria; order Burkholderiales; family Burkholderiaceae; genus Caballeronia; species Caballeronia sordidicola_C. The sequence goes on from NZ_MTHB01000160.1 coordinate 15,775, forward strand.
AGGCCTCGACTTACGATTTCTGGCCGCCTATGGCGGTGTGAGTATCAACCCGCAGATGATGACGTTGCGCAAAGGCGTGGATGTGCTCGTTGCCACGCCGGGCCGTTTGCTAGATCTCAATCGCCAGAACGCAGTGCAGTTTGATCAAGTACAAACGCTCGTGCTTGATGAAGCCGATCGCATGCTGGATCTGGGCTTTGCGCGCGAACTCAACGCCGTCTTTGCTGCCTTGCCCGCTCAGCGCCAGACCCTGCTGTTCTCTGCCACGTTCACCGATGATATCCGCGCCATGGCGGCGACTATCCTCCGCGGCCCGGTCAACATCAGTGTCGGATCGCCCAATGCCACGGCAAGCAACATCAAGCAGTGGGTAGTGCCGGTGGATAAAAAGAACAAGCCTGAGCTCTTCATGCACCTGGTGGCTCAGAACAACTGGGAGCACGCACTGGTGTTCGTCAAAACCCGCATTGGCGTGGATTACCTCGCGGCCATGCTGGATGAAGCGGGCTATGCAGTCGACACCATCCACGGCGACAAACCGCAACCCGCGCGCCTGCGTGCGCTGGAGCGCTTCAAGACGGGCGAAGTGCACATGCTCGTAGCCACCGATGTAGCTTCGCGCGGGCTGGATATCGACGACCTGCCGCTGGTGATCAACGTTGATTTGCCGATCGTGGCGCAAGACTATGTGCATCGTATTGGCCGTACCGGCCGCGCGGGCGCCAGCGGTGTGGCGGTGTCGCTTGTGTGTGCCGATGAAGCGCCCCAACTGGCCGCGATTGAAGCGCTGATCCGGCAAACGCTGCCCCGTGAAGAAGAAGCGGGTTTCGAAGCCGAACACCGCGTGCCGCAAACGAGTGCGACGGGACAGATCATCAAGAAACCCAAAAAGCCCAAGAAGCCGAAAATGCCGAAAATACCACCAGCTGCGCCGGGCGCCACGCGGGTGCTCAGCAAGATACTGCGCCCGCAAAGTGGCGAACATGCTCGCAAGCCTGCGGTTCAGCGTGCTGTGGCCGAGGATAAAGGCACAAGCTTCTCCAGCGGTAACCCATTCAGCGCGCAAAAGCCACGCAGCAAACCCGCCAGCAAGCCAGTTGCGGGTTCTGTCAAGCCGGCTGGCAAACCCGATGGTGGCCGCGGCAAACGCCAACCCTGATCGATGTACTGCCGCGTCGCCTCGAAATAACTGAAGGGGATTCCGTCGCGATGAAGTGCAGGGGCATCAGCCGGCTGGCCGCATCATCGATAAACACGAGTAAGCTGCACGCCGGCGCGCGTTCCTCGAACCAGCGATGATCGCTGCCGTCGATCTGGATCAGCTCGCCGGGGGCACGAACGCCGCTTCCTCGGCTGGTGGATCTTGCGCGGACGCTGCTTGCGCGGAACCCACAGGCCGGCGTCGGTCCAAAGGATCCGCAACTCCTCCACAATTTCCTGCATTTAGTTTCCCGAAAACGAGAACTGGTTTCTGGACATTGCCGCGCGCAGCCGCTTCTCGCTTGCTGGGGACTGCCAACCGACACGGCGCCTGTTTCGTCCGCTGCGAATGCATATTTATGCTGATTGTGATTAGACGAACGCGGGCCGAATCTGCGGTTTTTGGCGATGCAACCTAAGGAAAGACCTTCATGCTCCCGTTTTTACGCGTGATTCACGCTTAGACGCTAGACGCTATTTGTTATGTCGGACGGGTCGGTGCCACCCTGGGAGACTCGTTCCGTTAGCACCGACCGGGACAGGAAGGTCCTCGGTTCGGTCATGCACGCTTGCGGCCCGAGAATTGCTGCATCCGCAATCTTGGGAACGAATACCGATCAGCCAATTCAGGTACCGTCTACTTGAACTGGAAGTGCGGCCTGTCTCTGCTGGTTCGCTGCAAAGTCCGGCCTTTGGCCACTGGGACAGGCGCGGTATGTCAATCAATCCGTAGCATAGGCGTTAGCGTTTGCGGTGACGCTCGGGAGGCGTCAACTCCACGGCGTAATCCCGAATCCAATGGGAGTAATCATGCATTTCGTCATTAACGGCAATGAGGTCGGGCTGGACTTTGACCCCAGGACATCGCTCCTCGATTTGCTCCGTGAGCAGCGTCACCTGTTTGGCGCAAAAAAGGGCTGTAACCAGGGTGCATGCGGCGCTTGCACCGTGCTGGTCAACGGGACACGAATCAACAGTTGCCTCGCCTTGGCCGTGCAGTATCAGGACTGCGAGATCACCACCATTGAAGGGCTAGGCGAACCGGGCAAGCTCCACCCGTTGCAGGCGGCCTTCGTCGAGCACGACGGATTCCAGTGCGGCTACTGTACGCCTGGCCAGATCTGTTCTGCCATCGGCATGGTCCAAGAGCTGAAGTGCGGCGTGCCAAGCTATGTCAGCGAGGACGTGGCTGCTGAGGACTTCGAGCTTACAGACATGGAACTGCGCGAACGAATGAGTGGCAATCTGTGCCGCTGCGGCGCCTACAACGGCATCGTCGACGCGATCCAGGACACGTTCGGTACGGCCGAGCCCGAGACCGAGCCCAAGACTCTGCCCAGCAAGCGCGAGGCCGCCTGATGAACCCCTTTACCTATGAACGCGCTTCGGATTTGCAGGCGGCGCTGACGCTTGGCGCTCAATCGGGCGCCAAATACCTGGGCGGCGGCACCAATCTCGTCGACCTGATGCGCGAGACGATCGAGCATCCCGTCGTTGTGGTCGACGTGACAGGCCTCTCGTGCGCGATAGAGGAAGCGGGTGACGGCGGCCTGCGGATCGGCGCCGGGGTCAAGAACACTGCGGTGGCGGCTGACCGGCGCGTGCGCGATCGTTATCCGCTGCTGTCTGAGGCCATCCTGGCTGGTGCGTCGGCCCAGATTCGCAACATGGCGACGGTGGGCGGAAACCTCCTGCAACGCACTCGCTGCGGCTACTTTTATGACGACGCAGCGCACTGCAACAAACGCGCGCCTGGGACGGGCTGCGACGCCATAGAGGGTTTCAACCGCATGCACGCCGTCCTTGGGGCCTCCACTGCCTGCGTCGCCACCCACCCCTCGGATATGGCCGTGGCGTTGGCCGCCCTGGATGCGGTGGTAACCGTGGAGGGCCGGCACGGCGCGCGTGACATTGCATTGGTCGATTTCCACGTCCTGCCTGGCGAAACGCCACACATCGAAACGGTGCTTGAGACAGGCGAGTTGATCACCGCCATTACCTTGCCACCCGGCCTGACGGGCTGTTCCATTTATCGCAAGGTGCGCGACCGCGCCTCCTATGCCTTCGCCCTGATCTCGGTGGCGGCGGTTCTGGACGTGCAGGACGGCGTCGTGAAGGAGGCCCGTATCGCGTTGGGCGGCGTTGCCCACAAACCGTGGCGCGCCAACGCGGCCGAGGCGGCCCTCAAGGACGGGCCGGCGACTGAGGCGGCGTTCCGCGCGGCGGCGCAGACCGAGCTCGTTTCCGCTCAAGGTCTTCGCGACAACGCTTTCAAGATAGAACTGGCGCAGCGCGTCATCACCGACACGTTGGTCAAGTTGACCGCTCTTCAGGAGATTCGCTGATGCCCATCCTTAAAGACGCCATGCAAGCGGTGATGAAAAAGGCCATTGCACTCGCCCCTGACAGCTTTATTCCCGGCGGTAAGCCAGATCCACTGATGCGCCACAAGCACGGCCTGATCGGGGCATCGGTCAGCCGGATCGACGGGCCGTTGAAGGTTTCCGGCCGGGCAGCCTTCGCGGCCGAATTCCCCATGGAGGGAATGACCTACGCGGCGCTCAAGTATTCGTCTATCGCGCGTGGTCGCATCGTCAGCATGGACACCGCGGCTGCCGAGGCCGCGCCAGGCGTCGCATTGGTGATGACTTACAAAAACGCGCCTCGCCTCAAGCCCATGCCGGCATTCATGACCCAGCAGAAAGCCGCGGGCGGCGATAACCTGCCGATCATGCAGGACGACCAGGTTCACTGGAATGGCCAGCCGGTCGCTTTGGTGCTGGCCGAGACGCAGGAGCAGGCTGACCATGCCCAGTCCCTGATCCACGTCATCTACGAGGCGGGAAGCGACGGGGTAACCTCGCTGGACGCGGCCAAGGCAAAAGGTACGGAAACCGGTCTTTTCCAGGGTGAGCCGCTGAAGCTCGAGATCAAGGATGCCGAGGCCATGCTGGCTGCTGCGCCCCACAAGATCGACGTACGCTACACGACCCCCCGGCACAACCACAATCCTATCGAACTGCATGCGGCAACACTCGCTTGGGATGAGGACAAGCTGCGGATTCACGACACCGTGCAGGCGGTAGCCCACGAAGCGTGGACCATTGCGGAGGTGTTCGGTATCGACGAGAAAGACGTGCACGTCACGTCGCCGTTTGTCGGCGGTGGCTTTGGTTCAAAAACGGTATGGCAGCATCAGGTGTTGGCAGCGGCAGCGGCGAAGCTGGCACAGCGCCCCGTACGGATCACCCTGTCCCGGGAAGGCGTGTTCCGCATCGTCGGCGGCCGCACCCTCACTGAACAGCGCGTGGCGCTGGGCGCTCAGGCTGACGGGACCCTGGACGCCCTGATCCACACCGGCACGGTCGCAATGACGCCACACAACAACATGCCGGAGCCGTTCATTTTGCCGGCGAAGAGCGCGTATGCTTCCCGAAGCTTCTTGCTCGACGTCGAAACCGTCAAATTGAATATGACGGCCAATACCTTCATGCGGGCACCCGGCGAGGCGGTTGGCACCTTCGGGCTGGAATGCGGTATCGATGAGCTCGCCCACGCGATGGGCATGGACCCCATCGAACTGCGGATAAAAAATGAGCCGGAGAAGGATCCGACGACTGGGTTGCCTTTCTCTCAGCGCGGCATTGTCGAGGCTTGGAAGGTCGGCCGCGCACGATTCGGCTGGGGAGCGCGTGGAAAGCCGGGCGCACGGCGAGATGGCGATTGGCTCGTCGGCATGGGATGCGCCACGGGTACTTATCCTTATTATCGGATGCCAGGCGGTGCGGCACGGATCACCCTGACCAACGAAGGGCGCGCCACCGTCAGCATCGCCGCGCACGAAATGGGCATGGGCACGTCGACAGCCCAGACTCAGATCGCCGCCGAGCGCCTCGGGCTGACCATGAACGACGTCGACTTCGAATACGCGGACTCAAGGTTGCCGGGCGTGGTGCTGGCCGGCGGTTCGCAGCAGACGGCAGCCATCGGCGCCGCCGTGATTGCGGCCCATCACAAGCTCGTCAGGGAACTGCTCCGGTTCGCCGGCAATAGCTCACCCCTTTCCGGCCTGTTACCGGACGAGGTGGGCGGCCGGGACGGCGGTCTTTGTGCCCTGGAGGACGAGAGCCGATTCGAGACCTACGCCTCCATACTCGCCCGCGCCAAGCGCGAGGAAGTCACTGTCGAGGCAGAGGCTCCGATGCCGTTTGAGTTGCAACACTGGTCCATGCACAGCCACAGTGCTCTCTTCTGCGAGGTGCGGGTCGATTCCATTACCGGCGAGATCCGCGTGAGCCGCTTCCTCGGCTCGTTCGACTGCGGCCGGATCATTAACGCCAAAACGGCCGCTAGCCAGTTTCGCGGCGGCATCATCATGGGCCTCGGCCTTGCACTGATGGAGGAAACCCAGTTTGACGAGAGGACCGGCCGCGTCATGAACCCATCGCTCGCTGACTATCACGTGCCAGTTCACCTCGATGTGCCAGAGATCGACATAATCTGGAGTGATGAAGCTGACCCTCACACGCCAATGGGCGCGCGCGGCGTTGGCGAGATCGGAATTACCGGGGTGGGCGCAGCTGTCGCGAACGCTGTCTTCAACGCCACCGGCAAGCGAATCCGCGATCTTCCCATCACATTGGACAAGGTGATTCGTTAGTCCGAAGACGGACGCGAACGGATAAGGCGAGCAAAGGAGACGATACAAACGTCCGCTGTTGTCCTACGCGCGCCTACGCGCGCGGGTCCTCGTCGGCGAGCACAATCTCCTTTGCTGAACCACCGGTCCGTGCCTTGATGCGGATTTGCCCGAAATTGCCCGTCCGCGTCGTTGTGCTCTGCTGAGCAGGCCTGTCTGCAAACGAAAACCGCGGAATGACGGAAACGTGCACGCTAGAGAGTTTCGTGCAGCCAAGGTAATTCACATGCTCGCGCTCACAGCGACCGCCGCTAGTGCAGCCGCCAACGCTGGCAGGGTCACGACCACGCCAAGCTTTAAAAACGACCATGCGCTCACTTCGATGCCGTCGCGGCGAAGCGCCGTCAGCCAAAGAATCGTGGCAAGGGAGCCCGTGACCGAGAAGTTCGGCCCGAGGTCGACACCTACCAATACCGCACTTGCGACGGGGATAGGGGCGTGCGCAGCCGTGAGCGCTGACCCCGCAATGAGGCCTGCGGGCAAGTTATTGATGAGATTGCATGCAACGGCTATAACGGCGCCTGAAATCCAGCCGGCGTGCGCAGGGATAGCTTGCGCGGCCGTTTGCATGACCTGAGCGAGATGGTTGATGACGCCGGTATGCTGAAGACCTTCGACCAATACGAACAGCCCTGCGACGAGGGGGAGTACGGACCACGATATTTCCGCGAGATGTCCAGTTAGAAATGTCCGCTTGAGAAGGCAGCTGGAGATGAATAGTGCGAGGCCTGCGCAGAACGTGGGAAGGCCGAGCGGGACGCCGAATGCAGACGCCGCGAGCATCACGACTGCCATGACAATAATTCCCAAACCCGTCGCTTTACCGGCGCCCGAAAGAGCAGGCACGTCGACATCGGCTTCAATTGGCTGTGTTAGCGCGTCGCGTTGCATGAAACGAAGGACCGAATACGTGGCGACGATGCTTAATACTGACGGAATAGCGAAACGACCAAGCCAGTGCATCAACGTCGGCATATGGTCCCGAAAAATCACCAGATTTGCGGGATTCGAAATCGGCAGCACAAAACTCGCGGCGTTGGCGATGAACGCACAAATGTAAAGATAGGGTAGCGGCTTTTCGGCTTTGACCGCATGCACCACCGCAAGGACCGCAGGCGTCAGCACAACTGCCGTTGCATCGTTAGACATGAATATGGTCACGACCGTACCGACGCAGTACATCAGGAAAAACAGCCGCTTCGCGGAGCCTGCCGCTCGCTGCGCCGCCAGCGCCGCCAGGTAGGCGAACAATCCCTCCTTCCTGGCAAGTTCCGACGCCATCATCATGCCCGTTAAAAACAGGTATACATCGGTGCCCTTGCCAATTGCATGCAGGGCGTCGGACCAGGGGAGCATGCCGGATCCACACAAGGCCAACGCCCCCAGCACGGCCCACACCGCTTCCGGCAGTTTGAAAGGGCGGGTGAAGACGGCTAGAGCCGATACTGCCGCGATGGTCCAGACAGAAAATGGTGAGCTTAGTAGTGCGTTCATTGGGCAATCATGGAGGCGTGGGAATTAAATCCTGCGAGCCGGTACCCTGGGCGGCGGTACTGTCCTCACGAGGTGTGGTCTCAGGCATAAACACGGCAAAAAATATAAGCGCGAGCCCACCGATGGCAGACAAAGTGAGAAACCCTGCTGTGAAGCCGAATTTCTCGACGACGTAACCTCCTGTGACATTGCTTAGCGCCGCACCCACTCCTACTGCCAACGCCATCAATCCTTGCGCGAGATTGAAGCGGCCCGTCCCCCGCATTAAGTCCGATGCAATGACGACAGCGATGACGCCAAAGATGCCTGCGGCCAAGCCATCGAGCAGTTGAATGGCGACGACAGCATAAGGGCTGCTGGTCATTGCAAAGAGGACGCCCCTGACAGGCAGCACCGCGAGCGCGACCAAGAAAATCTTCTTTCGACCAATGCCCTTGCGCATCGCACGCCCGACCACCGCTGCAACTCCGACCATCACCAACTGCGCGGCGATAACGCATGCGCTCAATGCAATGACATCCATGCCAGGATGAGTCTTCGCGATGACTTGGCCTGCAAGTGGCAGCATCGCTGCGTTTCCGAAGTGGAAAAGAACGACGGATATAATGAATACCTTAAGGTCTCGCTTCTTCCAAAGCTCAGAGAAAGCGACGGGATGGTGCCGGGCGCCGTCTTCTGCCGGGCTCTCCGAGCCTCGTGCAAGCTCGTGGTCAATTTCGTTGGGCTTGATGAGTAGCACCACAACAGCACTCGCCACTGCGAATCCGCAGATAAGATAGAACAGCCAGATGACGCCGACATACTGACCCAGTGCACCGGCCAGTAACGCTGCCATGAAGTTGCCTGCGTGATTGAAGCTCTCGTTGCGGCTTATTCGGGCGGGCAGCAAACGGTGACCTACGATACCGAGACTCAGCGCAGCAAGGCACGGTGGAATGATGGCCGATGCCGCGCCTAGCGTGATTTGCGCCGCCAGCACCGTGGGTAGCTTGGGGAAGAACGCGATGAGCAGGCACCCCGCGGCGACCAGCAGACCCGAAATCGCAATGAGCAGGCGCTTTGCACGAACGGCGTCAACTAACAAGCCGGCGGGGATTTGGCATATGGCTGCCGCGATGCCACTTGCTGCCATGACAAGGCCGATGTTGCCTGAGCCCCAATGTTGAGTCCCCTTGAGATAGACCGACAGAAACGGGCCCAAGCCGTCCCGCACATCAGCCATCAAGAAATTCAGACCGTCAAGGCCGCGCAGGCTGCGACCGGAAGGGGACTTCGCTGATTCGCCGCCGGCCGGCGGTTCGCATGGGCGAGAACTCACCATTTTCTCCCGTTGCGATTAGGACCGAGCTGTGTGCCGACGATGTGTTTCTCCTCCCAGGCGCCGACTGCGTCATCGTCGCTGCCATTCGCGCACCGCTGCTGGAGGTCATCGCTTGTCGTGACGACGTCAACGCTGTCGATATCGCTCGAACCGCGCAGGTCAGTTGCCCGAACTAAAATCTTGAAAGATCCCTCTGGTATCGCGCATCCAAGCGTCCATGATTGCGTCAATGCGTCGAGGCCCATAAGCTGCCACTCAGTGTCTCCAATTCGACACTCGACCAGTGCGATGCCTTCAGCGCTCCACGCTTTTGCATGGACCATGGTTCGGCCGGACGGGATGTGGTTGAGCGAGTGCGGCCGAGTGACCAGACGGCGGTCAGCGGGCGAGGTAATCATCGCTACCGGCCACGGCTGGTCCAGCGTCTTAAAGCGCCAACTGACTACATCCCCGTCGATGGCGAGCATAGAAAATCCCGCCGGTCCTTCCTCTATCTGCCCCGTCGAGCGGGTTGCCGCATAAATCGTCGTGCCGTCATTCGCAAGTTCGTTGTAGTGCGTATGCCCCATATCGACGACCATAACGCGATAGTCGCCCAGCATCTTATGGAACACTTTCGCTTCGTCGGCGTCGGCCAGGTCAGCAGGATAGGCGTGAGCGAAAACGGCTGTTTCGAGACCTTGGGTCGATGCATGTTCCAGCTCTTCCTCAAGCCACCGAAGTTGTCTTTCGCCGAGTTTGAAATCGGGGCCGCCGGTGCCTGCCGCGACGTAATCTAAAAATAGACACCTGCAGTCGCCAATCGTCACTGCGTTGGGTAGTTGTTGCGCACCGAGAACTTCGTGAAATGCGTTCAGGCTACGCGACTTGAAATCATGGTCACCGGGAATGATGTGAATCGGCATCTCAAGCTGGTCCAACTCCGAGCGGAGTATTTCATACTGCTCGGCAGTTCCGTCATCGGTGTTGTCGCCTGGGAGCACTGCAAAGTCGATGTGTCGTGCGAGGTGCGCGTTGGCCTGCAAAATGATGTCCCGGAGCGCAAGATGGTTTGGTAGTTCGGGGTCTGTCAGATGCAAGTCTCCGATGTGCATCCATACAAGCGGCGCGCTTCTTTTTGAAATTGTCGATTCCAAGGTTCCCGTCCGCTCTTGGGCCATCTTGCGTTCTCCTTCGAAAGATTAGATTGAGTCGAGATTGCGTGGCGCCGGTTTATTCGGCCGGAACTTCCGCGCTCTCTGCATCCACCAGTTCTGCGATGTCGTCTACTTCGATGGTGCGACCATACTGGTTCTTCACCCCATGGCCCCACACCTGAATGTGAGCGCCCGGCTCAAGGTAGCCCGACAGTTCGGCTGCCGCAGGCGGGGGCATGCGAACAACCGTTCCGTCCGTTAGCAGGGCCCCACGGAGTTCTCCTTTAGGCCCATACAGCGAGAGTTTCACTTCACCTGTGGCTTCCATCGGCCGCTTCTCTACATGAGGCTTTTCGCGCTTCTCGCCATCGTGATGCGGCCCCTCGTCAAGTATCGCGACACCAGAACTAGAGGTCAGCAGGACCGCCGCTACGATGTCGGCTGAACGTGGTTTCACACCGCGCACTTTTACCTGGTCGCCGATACTGATGTGCTTGGCGACCTGCTTTGACATATGCGGCGGAAAATGCACCTGCTTGTTCTTACCGAGGACGAAGCCGTCAAGCTCTCCATGCGGGTTCAGCAGAAATTGAGTCACGGTACCGCGCGTTTCCTGCAGGCAGCTTGGGTCGATCCAATGCATGGTCATACTCCGAAAAGTGGGGAAATTAGTTGGGGAGGTCGTTGTAGAGCTGGGTGATGTTGTCCGGCGTGCCGAACGCAGTTGCTTGCAGCGCCTCGCCGTACTGATTGCGTGTGCCATAACCGCGAGCAGCGACGACCGCGTCGGGACGCAAGAGGGTCATGAACTGCTGAGCGACGGGCGGTGGCATCTTGATGATGGTCCCGTCCTTGAGAATCACGCCATCGGGTTCGCCTCGCGGCGCAGTGGTGACTCGCATCACGGTCCCCTTGACGCTGAGCTTGACGAGGCCTGCGCCACGCAGTGCCGGCGGTGTGCGCGGCGCATCAACGGGTGGTGGTTGGTCGTTGAGCGTTTGCCCGGTTCGCTCGTTAGTGATCTGCTGGGCACTCACATTGCCCGCGCCGTCTCGCAAGCCGGCGATTCGAATGGCGTCACCCCTTTGTACCAGAGCGACTAGCTGCGAACTCATGTGCGGTGGAAAGTGAACGAGTGCGCCGTCGGCGAGGATGAAGCCGTCGACATTGCCTTCGGGATTGATGACGAACCGGCTTATCGACCCGCTTGTCGTCCCGCTTGTCGACCCGCTTGTCGACCCGCTTGCACCGGGCGATTGTTGTTGCGCTATCAAGGGCGTCGGCGCAGGCGGCGGGACCAGGGGTGCCATGTCCGGGGGACTGCCCACGGGTGCGGCAGCGACAGGCGGCCGTGCAGGTATATTTCCGGGTGCCGGCGCAGGCGCCGTTTGCGCAGCGCATGCGGTTGCGACGACTACAAGAGAACTCGCCGCAGCGCGTGCGAGATGCCTGAGGTTCGAACCCGAACGTGTGTCGCTCGTAAGTTCGCATAGGTTCGCGATGCGAGATATTGACTTCGAGTGCATGATTTTCTCCATTGAACAACATGAAGATAATTGCAAGCTCTGTGCCAATTGCTCGGCGACCCGCCCATAAGGGTTCACAGCCGGGTTCACAGCCGGATAGGTTACGCGAGTGTCAAGTAGCCCGACACTCCGACGTTGGATTTCTGGACACGTTATTCGATGCCAAGGCTGGCCAACTTTGCGTACAGCGTTTGCCGGCTGATGCCGAGTCGGCGCGCCGCATCGGCACGGTTGTTCCCGGCGAGTGCCAAGGCGTTGCGTATCAACGCGCGCTCGACCGTTTCCACGGCCGCCGGGAGAGCCATCTCGAGCAATTCGGGCGGCAAGAGTGAGCCTGCCTCGCCTGGCTTTTGGATAAGAAACGCTAAGTCATCCGCAGTAATAGCCGGCCCGGGAGCAAGAGCGCACGTGCGCTCAATGGCGTTCTTGAGTTCCCGGACGTTTCCCGGCCATCGATACGTGACCAATAACCGCTGAGCTGGCCCCGAGAGCCGCATTGGATATCCTCTGGCAAGCGCAGCATCAGCGAGAAAGTGCTCGGCGAGCGGCAGGATGTCAGCCAGGCGCTCCCGCAGGGGAGGCAGGCGAATCGGAATGACGCTCAAGCGATAGAGTAAATCCTCACGAAACTCGCCCGATTCGACCATTGCCTTCAAATCTCGGTGAGTCGCCGCGACGAGCCGTATGTTCACCGGCACCTGACGATTGGTGCCTATAGGCGTGACATAGCGCTCCTGTATGACCCGCAGAAGCTTGGCTTGCATGGACGATGGCATGTCGCCAATTTCGTCCAACAGCAACGTTCCACCGTCGGCTGCGGCAATGCATCCAACACGGTCGTTGGCCGCGCCGGTGAATGCGCCTTTGACGTGTCCGAACAGTTCGCTCTCCAGCAGGTCTGCGGGAACCGCCGCACAATTCACGGCCACGAAAGGCTGGCCACGGCGCTTCGATACATCATGAAGAACGCGGGCGGCGACTTCCTTGCCGGTGCCAGTTTCTCCTGTGATGAGAACGGTGGCGTCTGATGAAGCTGCCCGCCCGATTTGCTTCTGTACTTCGCGCAGGGTGTCGCTAACCCCGAGCAGGCGAGGCTTCTTGCCGGCGGTCTCAGGACTGAAGGAGGACGCTGGCTCATCAAGCGCTTCCGAAGAGGCTTCGGACGAGACAATGCGTTCAAGCAACGACTGAATTGCCAGCCTGCCGACGGGCTTGGTCAGATGATCGAACGCGCCTAGCGTCATGGCTCCGATGGTGTTGTCGCTGGTTGCAAAGCCAGTGAGCATCACGACCGGGAGCAGTTGCCATTGGGGCTTGGCTCGAATGGCCTCCAGTACCGCGAGGCCATCCATGCCGGGAAGGCGGAAGTCCAGGAAGACGCAGGTGAACGCGCTCGCCTGTTGAAGCATGTCGAGTGCTTGCTCACCTGAGGTCGCTTCGTCTACACGGTGTCCAAGGTCAACCAGAGTCTCAACGAGACCTTCGCGGAATCCTTCATCGTCGTCGACTACGAGTATGTGTGCCATGGGATATCAATTACAAAACACGCGCCATGGTCGGAGTCCGCGACATAGGCCCGGCCGCCATGCGCTGTGGCAACTTCCCGAGCAACGGCCAGACCAAGTCCCGAGCCGTCAGGCCTGCCAGTGACGAAAGGCTCGAAGATACGTTCCCGGTCGGAGGCAGGAACTCCCGGTCCGTTGTCGATAACGACCAATCGCAAAGTTTTGCCCTCGGGGGCGCAAATCCCGCGCGCCCGTACGACGACCTTGCCGTCGTGGGGTGCGTGCCTTATGGCGTTCAAAACAAGGTTGTCCATGGCGCGAGCCATTTGCGCGGGGTCGATATTCGCGGAGCAATTCCCGGGCTCCAGTTTGTCCGATTGCAACGCCTCCAGGTCAACGCTTAGATTTACGTTTCTCAATGCGGCCTGTTCATCATGCGCAATGACGGTTTTCGCCAGCCAATCGACTATGTTCGTCGCTTTCTTCGAAACGGTCACGGGCTGTGTCAATGCGAGGAGGCTGGATACCTGCGTTTCGATACGTTCGACCTGGACGAGGACCGAGATCAGGGATTCACGCTGCCGGCTGCCATCGCTAGCGATAGCGTTTTCGACCTTCAGCCTGACCGCGCCAAGAGGGTTGCGAATTTCGTGGGCCACTTGCGCCGCCAACCGGCCGAGGGAGACGAAACGTTCGGCCTGTATTAGTTGATCGCCCAGGGCAACTGTGCGCCGTTGAAGTGCCTCAGCATGGGCGACGTAGGTGTTAAACGCGTGGACGATTTTGTCGAGGTCGGGCTCCCCAACCGACGGCAACCGCACCATGGACCCGGTGTCCGGTTGCGGAGCGAGCCCGAGTTCGAGCCGTGACAGATTGGTTTTCCACCGACGTAGCGCGAAACCCAGAACGACGGCAACAAAAAGGATACCGGCGAGAACGACCGCCAAAGACAAGACCAGAATTTGTCCGTACGGCCCAAGTGGCGCTTGGGCTCGGGTAAGTGTCCAGGCGTACAGACTCGGCACACCGTTCACGGCGCATGCTGCAACTACCGTTGCGCCTTGCCCCGCGCGTACAGAGTCAGATACCGAGGAGTGTGATGTCGCCGCGCGCCTCAAAGCACGAAGTATTAACGGTGTTTCCGCTCCGGGATGTCGCGCTTGACGCCACTTCCCTGATACGTTGGAAACGAGTACGCAAGGAAACCGTTCGGATTGACCGCCGGGGTTGAGGCGGAACTGTCGTGGTCACTCGAACTCCCTGTTCCCAACGCCGACCCGGACCGGGCGGCTACGCGCGAACTCCAAAAACCGCCTTCAACAGCTGGTACCTGAACCAAGACGACGTCGAGCACTGCATGCATCAAATCGGCGTTGTACGGATCCGAATTCAACTGCCTTGAGAGCGAATAGCGGGAAGCGACATGCTCGCAGGCGCTCGCCGACTGCTGGCTCGCCAACGAGATTTGCCGGCTTTGGTCTGACTGAATGAGAAGCCAAATTACTCCGGCGAGCACCGTGCAGACCACTGCAATCAGCGCCCAAAGGAGCACCAACTGGGTTGCAAACGATAATCGCTTCATTGATGGGAGGGTCCTTGGCAAAATCGGCAATCAATTTATAAGCGCCGTTTCGAAAATGCTGTGATGGAGGAGCGTTACGCCTATAGCACATTTGGTGCCTGGACAGCTATTGACGTTTTTCCCGCCTCGAAGGACACGGGCTGCGGTGCCGGGAGCTGAAACTCCAGCGGAAGAGGACCGTAGTGTCCACAAATCAAACACTCGGTGTCCGAAAAATTGACAGTTCACAACTCATAGACTGCGCATAGACTGCGGCTTCAACATGAATGCCGGTCGCCAACACGAACCGCGACGCATCGGGAATGAATTTGATAGGGGCGGCGAGCGCCTGCAGCAGAGAAAGGGCCAATGCTCGGCCGGGACGACAAGCGACAACGAAACGTCAACACGCTGGCAAGCCCGCTCTAAACAGCAGCGAGCAGAAACCGCAGGTCATCGAGTGTGCTCCAAGTGACCACGAGGGGCCGGCGCGCTGCGTCGGGGTAGGTGGCTTCAAAGACGTTGGCCTTTTGTCCGGCTTCCTGCACGTGACGGCCATCGGGCCGTCGTAAGACTCGTGTTCGGCCAAAGCCGGCGCTCAACTAGCTCAAGATATCTTTCGAAATGAACCGTGTTCCGAGGAGTTCAGCTGAGTCTTATCGGCCGAGTGCGGATCATGGACTACCGCAGGGAAATCGTTAAAAATCCTACTCTCCGATCGTGTCGAGCTATGATCCCCATTGCATCGGCGACAAAGAGAGAGCCATGCCAGCCCCATTTACTCCGTTCCGCAAGGTCAAGCCCGCATGAATGAAAGCGAGCAACAAGTCGCCGTCGTGACCGGCGCCACCGGCGGCATCGGCCGCTGGATCGCGCTGGGGCTCGCCCGTGCCGGGCATCACGTGGTCATGATCGCCCGCGACCCCGCGCGCGGGAACGCCGCCGCCGCGTGGATCGGGCTGCGCGTACCGAGTTCCAGTATCGAAGTGCAGCTCGCCGATCTCCGTTCGATGGCTGCGACGCAGCGCGCAGGCCAGGAGATAGCGGCAAGACATCCACGCGTCGCGCTACTCGTCACAATGCGGGTATGTTCACCGCGCGTCGGCAGGTCACGGCCGAAGGCCACGAGCGTGTGTTGGCAGTGAATCATCTTGCCCCCTATGTCCTTACCCATGAACTCGAAGCCGCGTTGCGCGCAGGAGCGCCCTCATGTGTGATCAACTTGAGCTCCTCGACCTCGGACGAAAATCCGAGGGGCGTTTTCCATTCACCATCGTGGTCGACGACATCGGCTGTCGTCTCGGTCGGCGACCGCAGCAACGGCTCGCGTTGCTACATCCTGACGCAAGCGACGACTAGCCGATGTGCAAGCAAGAACTGGATGATGCCAATTGCGGCACCTGCAATGGCGTCTACTAGCCAATTGTCTCAGCCGTGTTTTTCAAATCATAGGTTTTGTTATGCGCCGAATTGTTGTCCGTCGCTCACCCGTTCATGGCCGAGGTGTGTTCGCTTTAACAAAGATCCGGTCCGGGGAGTTACTCGTCGAATACAAAGGTGAAGTGACCTCCTGGCGCGTCGCAAGCCCGCGTTATCAACGCAACGGGGCTGAGGATGGCCACACGTTTTTCTTTGGGCTGGACGACCGATACGTCATCGACGGTGCACGCGGCGGGAATTCTGCACGTTGGCTCAACCATTGCTGCGAGCCGAACTGTGAGACGGAGCAAGAAGGGCGTCGTGTGTTTGTCCGGGCGCTCACCGACATCACGGCTGGCGAAGAGTTGTTCATCGACTATCTACTCGACATCAAAGGCCGGCGCACGGCGGCTGTCAAAAAGCTGCATGCTTGTCGATGCGGCACCCGGCATTGCCGAGGATCCATGCTTGCCCCACGGTAAGTCGAACGCAGCGTTCTGACGACTGCCGTGCGCTTTTCATCTCGAGACCGCAATCGCGAAACCTGCGAGTGTCTCTCAAGGCCCCTACGGCGCATTAATGCTGTCCAGATTTAGTCTGGGAGGCAAGACCAACTATCCGCAGGGACGTTGTTGGGGTGCCGTCAAGATTCGGGATGGTTTGTACGCTTACGATCTGGAAGTCCCACTGCATACAATCGGCACAAACCGTGCTCCCATCGGTTGAGCCGCGGACAATCACAGCACAGCACAACACGTGCTTGATTTGATTAATTGTGCAGCGCCGCTATCGTCCGTTGGCGTCCGAGTTTTGACGGCACCCGTTGCTGATCGAAGCTAGTTTGCTCCTGTGTTTTGGGCTACTCGGTAGTCATCTGCTCCTTTGGGAAACCCTGTTCGGGCCGACAACGGTCGTGGTCCTCGGTTTCATCGTGGGGCTACAAAACGCGATTATCGCGAAACTGCGCGGCGCCGATATCCCATACCGTACGCCCAGCCAGCGTAGCCCGCCCATACGGGGGTGAAGCTGCTTGAGCATGTTTGGAATGCATTACCTGGCGAAGTTGATGTGGCAGTACCAGGAACATGCCCTTCTTCTGCTGCGAGAAGAAGTGAGCCGAAGCGGCGGTGACTTGCTGACACTGGCAAGGTGACGTAGTCCGTGGGAAACGGGGCTTGAGGCGAAGTGGTTACGCCGAGATGAGTCTCTAGGCTGAGCGTGGGACGGTTGAGGAACACGAACCTATTGAAACGCATCTGAGGGTTGAAATGTCACCCCTGCCTACACCGCTTAACAGGCAGGACGCAAACTGTCTATGGCACATATGTATGG
>NZ_MTHB01000144.1 GCF_002220365.1 Caballeronia sordidicola
TGCTGGACCAAGGTCAAGCGGGCGACAACGTGGGTATTCTGTTGCGCGGCACGAAGCGTGAAGACGTGGAACGTGGCCAAGTGTTGGCCAAGCCGGGTTCGATCACGCCGCACACGCACTTCACGGCTGAAGTGTATGTGTTGAGCAAGGACGAAGGCGGCCGTCACACGCCGTTCTTCAACAACTATCGCCCGCAGTTCTACTTCCGTACCACGGACGTGACGGGTTCGATCGAGTTGCCGAAGGACAAGGAAATGGTCATGCCGGGCGACAACGTGTCGATCACGGTGAAGTTGATCGCTCCGATCGCGATGGAAGAAGGTCTGCGCTTCGCTATCCGTGAAGGCGGTCGTACCGTCGGCGCTGGTGTCGTGGCCAAGGTTCTCGCGTAAGATCCTGAGCTTGCTTCAAAAGCTGTAGTTTGTAGTCGTGCCCGGAGCCGGGCACCCGTGCCTTACGTGTGCTCGGCTCCATGCTCTTTTACCAAATCGACGGTGCAACACCGTCTCGTTCTTTCAAGGAATTGTCATGGCAAACCAGAAAATCCGCATTCGCCTGAAGGCTTTCGACTATCGTCTGATCGATCAATCGGCAGCTGAAATCGTCGATACGGCCAAGCGGACTGGCGCAATCGTACGCGGTCCGGTGCCGCTGCCGACCCGTATCCAACGTTTTGACATTCTGCGTTCGCCGCACGTCAACAAGACGTCGCGCGATCAGCTCGAAATCCGCACCCACCAACGCCTGATGGACATCGTCGATCCGACGGACAAGACCGTTGACGCGTTGATGAAGCTCGACCTGCCGGCTGGCGTCGACGTGGAAATCAAGTTGCAATAAGTTTCACCCGGCGCCGCTCTCGCGAGGAGTGGCGCTAAGTCTTTGATTGCTTGCGGAAAACGAAAAGCCTTGTTATACTCCAAGGCTTTTCGCGCATTTGCGCAAAAAAGTCGGTTGATTCTCGTGAGCTACTCATCTGAGCGACCGGCATTTTGTAAATCAGCCCCGACCAATCGCAGTTGGGAATGGAGAAAACGATGAGCCTTGGACTCGTAGGTCGCAAGGTTGGCATGACCCGTATCTTTACGCCTGAAGGGGATTCGATTCCCGTCACCGTATTGGACGTGTCGGACAACCGAGTGACGCAGATCAAGTCTGTAGAAACGGATGGTTACATCGCCGTTCAAGTTGCATTCGGCACTCGCCGCGCATCGCGCGTGACGAAGCCGCTGGCAGGTCACCTTGCCAAAGCCGGCGTACAAGCTGGTGAAGTTCTCAAAGAATTCCAGATCGATTCCGCTAAGGCTGCCGAGTTGTCGAACGGTACCGTGATCGGTACGGACATCTTCGAAGTAGGCCAGAAAGTCGACGTGCAAGGCGTGTCGATCGGTAAGGGCTACGCCGGTACCATCAAGCGTCACAACTTCGCTTCGGGTCGCGCATCGCACGGTAACTCGCGTTCGCACAACGTCCCTGGTTCGATCGGTATGGCGCAGGATCCGGGTCGTGTTTTCCCGGGTAAGCGCATGACGGGTCACATGGGCGACGAAACGGTTACGGTGCAAAACCTCGTGATCGCTCGTATCGACACTGACCGTCATCTGTTGCTGGTCCGTGGCGCTGTTCCTGGCGCTAAGGGCGGTAAGGTCTTCGTGACGCCGGCTGTCAAGGCTCGCGCTGTGAAAGGAGCGAAATAATGGAACTTAAGCTCCTGAGCGCCAATGGTCAGGAAGGCACGGGTGTGAACGCATCGGACGTCGTGTTCGGTCGCGATTACAACGAAGCCCTGATCCATCAGGTCGTCACGGCCTATCAAGCCAACGCACGTAGCGGTAATCGCGCGCAGAAGGATCGTGAGCAAGTCAAGCACACGACCAAGAAGCCGTGGCGTCAAAAGGGTACGGGCCGAGCTCGTGCCGGTATGTCGTCGAGCCCGTTGTGGCGCGGCGGTGGCCGTATCTTCCCGAATTCGCCGGAAGAAAACTTTTCGCACAAGGTCAACAAGAAGATGCATCGCGCAGGTCTCTGCTCGATCTATTCGCAGCTGGCCCGTGAAGGTCGCATCGTGGTCGTCGACGAGATGACCCTCGAAGCGCCGAAGACGAAGCTGCTGGCCGAAAAATTCAAGGCAATGGGTCTTGAGTCCGTCCTGGTCATTACTGACACGGTCGACGAAAACCTGTACCTCGCGTCGCGCAATCTGGCCCACGTGGCCGTTGTCGAGCCGCGTTACGCCGACCCGCTCTCGTTGATCTACTTCAAGAAGATCGTGATTACGAAGGCTGCGGTCGCCCAGATCGAGGAGTTGCTGTCATGAGCGAGATTCGCAAGAACGATCATCGTTTGATGCAGGTCCTGCTCGCGCCGGTGATCTCCGAAAAGGCGACGCTGGTGGCCGACAAGAACGAGCAAGTTGTGTTCGAAGTCGCGCCCGATGCCACGAAGCAGGAAGTCAAGGCTGCTGTCGAGCTGCTGTTCAAGGTAGAAGTCAATTCCGTCAACGTGCTGGTCACGAAGGGTAAAGCCAAGCGCTTTGGCCGCTTCATGGGCAAGCGCAAGGACGTGAAGAAGGCGTATGTCTGCCTGAAGCCCGGCCAGGAAATCAACTTTGAAGCGGAGGCCAAGTAATCATGGCAATCGTAAAAGTTAAGCCGACTTCGCCGGGTCGCCGCGCGATGGTCAAGGTGGTCAACAAGGATCTGTACAAGGGCAAGCCGCACGCGGCGCTGCTCGACGCACAGTCCGTGACCGCCGGCCGGAACAACTCCGGTCGCATCACGACGCGTCACAAAGGTGGCGGTCACAAGCAGCACTACCGTATGGTCGATTTCCGTCGCAACAAGGACGGCATTCCGGCAAAGATCGAACGTCTTGAGTACGACCCGAACCGTAGCGCGAACATCGCGCTGGTTCTGTACGCAGACGGCGAGCGCAAGTACATCATCGCTCCGAAGGGCGCGACGGTGGGTCAGTCGTTGATGTCGGGTTCGGAAGCGCCGATTCGCTCGGGTAACACCTTGCCGATCCGCAACATTCCGGTCGGTACGACGATTCACTGCGTCGAGATGTTGCCGGGCAAGGGTGCGCAAATGGCGCGTTCGGCTGGTACGTCCGCGATGCTGCTGGCTCGTGAAGGCACGTACGCTCAGGTTCGCCTGCGTTCGGGTGAAATTCGCCGTGTGCACGTCGAGTGCCGCGCGACGATTGGTGAAGTTGGCAACGAAGAGCATAGCCTCCGTCAAATCGGTAAGGCTGGTGCTAACCGCTGGCGCGGTATCCGCCCGACGGTGCGTGGCGTTGCAATGAACCCGGTTGATCACCCGCACGGTGGTGGTGAAGGTAAGACGGCAGCAGGTCGCGATCCGGTCAGCCCGTGGGGAACCCCGGCTAAGGGTTATCGTACACGCAGCAACAAGCGCACGACGACGATGATCGTTCAGCGCCGTCACAAGCGCTAAGGAGTAAGCAATGGCACGTTCTGTTAAAAAAGGTCCGTTCTGCGACGCTCATTTGCTGAAGAAGGTTGAGGCTGCCGCAGCTGCGCGTGACAAGAAGCCGATCAAGACCTGGTCGCGTCGTTCGACGATCCTGCCGGACTTCATCGGTCTGACGATCGCCGTACATAACGGCCGTCAACACGTCCCGGTTTATGTTTCGGAAAACATGGTCGGCCACAAACTTGGCGAGTTCGCATTGACCCGTACGTTCAAGGGTCATGCAGCCGACAAGAAGGCCAAGAAATAAGGGGCTATCAAGATGGAAGTAAAAGCTATTCATCGCGGTGCCCGCATCTCGGCGCAGAAAACGCGCCTTGTGGCTGACCAGATCCGTGGTTTGCCGGTCGACAAGGCGTTGAACGTTCTTACGTTCTCGCCGAAGAAGGCGGCGGGTATTGTCAAGAAGGTCGTGCTGTCCGCGATCGCGAATGCGGAACACAACGAAGGCGCCGACATCGACGAGCTCAAAGTAACGAGCATCATGGTCGACAAGGCAGCTTCCCTGAAGCGATTCACCGCGCGCGCAAAAGGCCGTGGTAACCGCATTGAGAAGCAATCCTGTCACATCACTGTGACAGTCGGGAATTAAGGAGCCATACGATGGGACAGAAAATTCATCCGACAGGCTTCCGTCTGGCTGTCAGCCGAAATTGGGCGTCGCGTTGGTACGCGAACAACACCAATTTCGCATCGATGCTGCAGGAAGACATCGGCGTTCGTGAATACCTGAAGAAGAAGCTGAAAAACGCTTCGGTTGGTCGGGTTGTCATTGAGCGTCCGGCAAAGAATGCACGCATCACGATTTACAGCTCGCGTCCGGGTGTAGTGATCGGCAAGAAGGGTGAGGATATCGAACTGTTGAAGACGGAACTGCAACGCCGCATGGGCGTTCCGGTCCACGTCAACATCGAAGAAATCCGTAAGCCGGAAACCGATGCGCAACTGATCGCCGACTCGATCACGCAACAACTCGAGCGCCGGATCATGTTCCGCCGCGCGATGAAGCGTGCGATGCAAAACGCCATGCGTCTGGGTGCCCAAGGCATCAAGATCATGAGCGCCGGCCGGTTGAACGGTATTGAAATCGCTCGTACGGAGTGGTATCGCGAAGGTCGCGTTCCGCTTCACACGCTGCGTGCTGATATCGACTACGCAACCTCGGAAGCGAAGACGACCTACGGCATCATCGGCGTCAAAGTGTGGGTCTACAAGGGCGACACGCTGGGCCGCAACGATGCACCGGTGGTCGAAGAAGTAGCCGAAGACAAGCGTCCGCGCCGCAACGCACGTCCGGGTGGCGATCGCCGTCCGCGTCGTGACGGTGAAGGTGGTGGTCCGGCAAACGCAGGTGCGCGCCGTGGCGCAGGCGCTCCCCGTCGTGCTGGCGGTGCCGGCGGCGACGGGAAGACTGGAGAATAACGATGCTGCAACCGAAACGCAGAAAGTATCGCAAAGAGCAGAAGGGTCGTAACACCGGCAAGGCGACGCGCGGCAACGCAGTGTCGTTCGGTGAATATGGTCTGAAGGCTATCGGTCGCGGCCGTTTGACCGCGCGCCAAATCGAAGCGGCGCGTCGTGCAATGACGCGTCACATTAAACGTGGCGGCCGTATCTGGATCCGCATTTTCCCGGACAAGCCAATCTCGCAAAAGCCGGCTGAAGTACGGATGGGTAACGGTAAAGGTAACCCTGAGTACTACGTCGCAGAGATTCAACCGGGCAAGATGTTGTATGAAATGGACGGTGTTACTGAAGAGTTGGCACGTGAAGCGTTCCGTCTGGCTGCAGCTAAGCTGCCGCTGAAGACGTACTTCGTTTCACGCCAGCTCGGCGCCTAAGGAGCAATGATGAAGGCTTCCGAACTTCACCAGAAAGACCAGGCTGGGCTCAATCAAGAGCTGACGGACCTGCTGAAGGCGCAATTCGGCCTGCGCATGCAACTCGCGACCCAGCAATTGACCAACAACAGTCAATTGAAGAAGGTTCGTCGCGACATCGCTCGTGTGCGGACCGTCCTGACTGAGAAGGCGAACCAGAAATGAACGATAGCGTAAAAACCTCGCTCAAGCGGACGCTGGTCGGCAAGGTCGTCAGCAACAAGATGGAAAAGACGGTCACCGTGCTGGTTGAGCATCGCGTAAAGCACCCGATCTACGGCAAGTACGTCGTGCGGTCGAAGAAGTACCACGCTCACGACGACGCGAACACGTACAACGAAGGCGATCTCGTCGAGATCCAGGAAACCCGTCCGATTTCCAAGACGAAAGCCTGGGTTGTGTCGAAGTTGCTTGAGTCGGCGCGCGTCATCTAAGCGTCAAAAAGCGGTAAAAGAAGTATCGCAGTAACTTTCGCTTGCCAGACCGAAATTATGCGTTATAATTTCGGTCTTCCCTCTTTGTGGGAGCCCCATCGCGGGCGAAGTTGGTGGGGGAAGCCAGCGCAGGCGCCAAGCTTGTGCTGACAGATTCACCGGATTGCGATGGCGGGTTTCGTCTGCCCTCGCTGCCTGTTCTAACCCAAGCAGCCACCAGGCTGACGGGACCAAGACTGACCGGTTAAGCCATGGTGGCGTAACTGGATTAAGTTGGGAAAGATAAACCATGATTCAGACCGAAACTCGGCTTGAAGTTGCCGACAACACGGGTGCACGTGAAGTGATGTGCATCAAGGTGCTCGGCGGCTCGAAGCGTCGTTACGCTAGCATTGGCGACATCATCAAGGTGACCGTCAAGGAAGCAACGCCGCGCGGACGCGTGAAGAAGGGCGAAATCTACAACGCTGTGGTCGTTCGTACGGCCAAGGGCGTGCGCCGCCAGGACGGCTCGCTGATCAAGTTCGACGGTAATGCCGCCGTACTTTTGAATGCCAAGCTCGAGCCTATCGGTACGCGTATTTTCGGACCGGTTACGCGTGAATTGCGTAGTGAACGATTTATGAAGATCGTTTCGCTCGCGCCGGAAGTGCTGTAAGGAGTCGCGATGAACAAGATTCGCAAAGGTGACGAGGTTCTCGTCATCACTGGCAAAGACAAAGGCAAGCGCGGTATCGTGCTGTCCGTTGGGGAAGAGCGTGTGACGGTTGAGGGTATCAACCTCGTCAAGAAGCACGTGAAGCCTAACCCGATGAAGGGTACGACGGGCGGCGTAGAAGCCAAGACGATGCCCTTGCATATTTCGAACGTCGCATTGGTCGACGCGAATGGCAAGGCGTCGCGTGTGGGCATCAAGGTCGAGAACGACAAGAAGGTACGCTTCTTGAAGTCGACCGGTGCCACGCTTAGCGTCTGACGCGGAGTAAAAAATGGCACGTCTGCATGAGTTTTATAAAGAAAAAGTTGTACCCGGCCTCGTTGAGAAGTTCGGCTACAAGTCCGTAATGGAAGTGCCGCGCATCACCAAAATTACCCTGAACATGGGTCTTGGTGAAGCCGTCGCCGACAAGAAGATCATCGAAAACGCCGTTGGCGACCTGACGAAGATTGCTGGCCAAAAGCCGGTTATCACGAAGGCACGCAAGGCTATCGCTGGCTTCAAGATTCGTCAGGGCTACCCGATCGGCGCGATGGTTACGCTGCGCGGCCAGGCCATGTACGAATTTCTCGATCGTTTCGTGACGGTTGCGCTCCCCCGGGTTCGTGACTTCCGCGGTGTATCGGGTCGTGCGTTCGACGGTCGCGGAAACTACAACATCGGTGTGAAAGAGCAGATCATTTTCCCCGAGATCGATTACGACAAGATCGACGCGCTTCGTGGGCTGAACATCAGCATCACGACGACCGCGAAGACTGACGATGAAGCAAAGGCACTGCTCGCCAGCTTCAAGTTCCCGTTCAGAAACTGAGGTTACCGTGGCTAAACTGGCACTGATCGAACGTGAAAAGAAGCGTGCTCGCCTGGCTGCAAAGTACGCTCCCAAGCGTACGGCGCTGAAGGCGGTCATTGATGACGCGAGCAAGTCGGACGAAGAGCGTTATGCCGCTCGTCTCGAACTGCAACAACTGCCCCGTAACTCGAACCCCACTCGCAAGCGTAACCGCTGCGCGATCACGGGTCGTCCGCGTGGCACGTTCCGCAAATTCGGATTGGCACGCAGCAAGATTCGCGAAATCGCTTTCCGCGGCGAAATCCCTGGCCTGACCAAGGCGAGCTGGTAATAGGAGATATCTAAATGAGTATGAGTGATCCTATCGCCGATATGCTGACTCGCATCCGCAATGCGCAGATGGTTGAGAAAGTATCGGTGACAATGCCCTCGTCGAAAGTCAAGGTTGCGATTGCGCAGGTTTTGAAGGACGAAGGTTATATCGACGATTTCGCAGTGAAGTCTGAAGGTGCGAAGTCGGAATTGAATATCGCGTTGAAGTACTACGCTGGCCGTCCGGTTATCGAGCGCATTGAACGCGTTTCGAAGCCTGGTCTGCGTGTGTATCGCGGTCGTAACGACATTCCGGTTGTCATGAACGGTCTTGGCGTTGCAATCGTGTCGACGCCCCAGGGTGTGATGACCGACCGCAAGGCGCGCCAGACCGGCGTCGGCGGCGAAGTCCTCTGCTACGTCGCTTAAGCCGAAAAGGAGAAGAAACATGTCTCGAGTAGGTAAAAGCCCGATTACGCTGCCGCAAGGCGCGGAAGTGGCCTTTAGCGGCGAAGTAATCACCGTCAAGGGTCCGCTGGGTACGGTTACGCAAGCGGCTAATCCGCTTGTTACGGTAGCAAACGACAACGGCACGCTCAACTTCGCCCCGGCTGATGAAAGCCGTGAAGCGAATGCGATGTCGGGCACGATGCGCGCTCTTGTGGCGAACATGGTGAATGGCGTTACGAAGGGTTTCGAGCGCAAGCTGACGCTGGTTGGCGTTGGTTATCGCGCGCAGGCGCAGGGCGACAAGCTGAATCTGTCGCTGGGTTTCTCGCACCCCGTGGTGCATGCGATGCCGGAAGGCGTCAAAGTTGAAACCCCGACGCAAACCGAAATCGTGATCAAGGGGATCGACAAGCAGAAAGTTGGCCAGGTCGCTGCGGAAGTTCGCGGTTACCGTCCGCCGGAGCCCTACAAGGGCAAGGGCGTGCGCTACTTCGGCGAAGTCGTCATCCTCAAAGAAACGAAGAAGAAGTAAGGGTGCGCAATCATGGATAAGACTCAATCTCGCCTGCGCCGCGCTAAACAGACGCGCGTCAAGATCGCTGAGCTGCAGGTCGCACGTCTGGCTGTGCATCGCACGAACACGCATATCTATGCGCAAGTGTTCTCGCCATGCGGCACCAAGGTGCTGGCAAGCGCGTCGACGCTCGAAGCTGAAGTGCGCGCCGAACTGGCCGACAAGAGCGGTAAGGGCGGCAACGTCAATGCTGCGATCGCTGTCGGTAAGCGTATTGCTGAAAAAGCCAAGGCTGCCGGCGTCGAATCCGTCGCCTTCGACCGTTCAGGTTTCCGTTACCACGGCCGCGTGAAAGCGCTGGCTGATGCGGCACGCGAAGCCGGACTCAAGTTCTAAGGGAAGAATTCGTCATGGCAAAGATGCAAGCGAATGTGAAGGCTGAAGAACGCGACGACGGCCTCCGTGAAAAGATGATCGCGGTCAATCGCGTAACCAAGGTAGTGAAGGGCGGCCGGATTCTCGGTTTTGCCGCACTGACCGTGGTTGGCGATGGCGACGGCCGCATCGGCATGGGCAAGGGTAAAGCGAAGGAAGTTCCGGTTGCTGTTCAAAAGGCAATGGAACAAGCACGCCGCAACATGTTCAAGGTACCGTTGAAGAACGGTACGCTGCAACACGAAGTGCATGGTAAGCATGGCGCATCCGCAGTTCTGCTGGCTCCGGCCAAGGACGGTACGGGTGTTATTGCCGGCGGCCCGATGCGCGCAGTGTTCGACGTGATGGGCGTTCAAAACGTTGTGGCGAAGAGCCACGGTTCGACGAATCCGTACAACCTCGTTCGTGCAACGCTCGACGGTCTGCGCAAGCAGTCCACGCCGGGTGACATCGCGGCGAAGCGCGGCAAGTCCGTCGAAGATATTTTGGGCTAAGCCAGGTGGTCACCATGTCTGATAAAACTGTCAAGGTTCAGCTCGTGAAGAGCCTGATTGGGACCCGTGAAACGCATCGTGCAACGGTGCGTGGTCTGGGCCTGCGCCGACTCAACTCGGTTAGCGAACTGCAGGACACGCCGGCAGTGCGCGGGATGATCAACAAGGTTTCGTACCTTGTCAAAGTCCTCAGCTAAGCGGCTGACCAGGGATCAAGGAGTTGAATATGGATTTGAATAACCTCAAGCCGGCAGAAGGCGCGAAGCACGCAAAGCGTCGCGTTGGCCGCGGTATCGGTTCCGGCCTCGGCAAGACTGCTGGTCGCGGTCACAAGGGTCAAAAATCGCGTTCGGGCGGCTTTCATAAAGTCGGCTTTGAAGGCGGTCAGATGCCTTTGCAACGTCGTTTGCCGAAGCGTGGCTTTAGCTCGCTGACGCATGAGTTCGTTGGTGAAGTGCGTTTGTCGGATCTCGAAAAGCTGCCGGTCGACGAAATCGATTTGTTGGCTTTGAAGCAAGCGGGTCTGGTCGGCGTGCTCATTACGAGCGCACGGATCATCAAGACGGGCGAACTGACGCGCAAGGTCACGATCAAGGGTCTCGTCGCTACGAAGGGTGCCCGTGCCGCGATTGAAGCCGTCGGCGGCTCGTTCGCTGAGTAACGAGCGCGTGTTGTCGTTGTTAGCGAAAGCATCGGAGAAGGTTCTTGGCTAATAGCCCGAGTCTCGCAAAATCCGGTCGAAGCGCTGCGAAGTTCGGCGATCTGCGTCGGCGTGCAATGTTCTTGCTGCTGGCGCTGATCGTCTACCGTATCGGTGCGCATATTCCGGTGCCGGGTATCGACCCGGATCAGCTGGCGAAGCTTTTCCAGAGCCAGTCAGGCGGCATTCTTGGCATGTTCAACATGTTCTCGGGTGGCGCACTGTCCAGGTTCACGATCTTCGCGCTTGGGATCATGCCGTACATCTCGGCGTCGATCATCATGCAGCTGCTGTCGATCGTTTCGCCGCAAATGGAAGCGTTGAAGAAAGAAGGGCAGGCGGGGCAGCGGAAGATTACGCAGTACACGCGTTACTTCACGGTTGTTCTGGCTACGTTTCAAGCATTCGGTATTGCGGTGGCGCTGGAAAATCAGGCTGGACTCGTTATTGATCCAGGCATGGTGTTCCGGTTGACGACAGTCGTGACGCTGGTGACCGGCACGATGTTCCTGATGTGGCTGGGTGAGCAGATCACGGAGCGCGGACTGGGTAACGGTATCTCGATCATCATTTTCGGCGGTATCGCGGCGGGCTTCCCGAACGCGATCGGTGGTCTCTTCGAACTGGTTCGCACCGGCTCCATGAGCATCATCTCGGCAATTATTGTCGTCCTGCTGATTGCGGCGGTCACGTTCGTGGTGGTGTTCATCGAACGCGGTCAGCGCAAGATCCTCGTGAATTACGCCAAGCGTCAGGTCGGAAACAAGATTTATGGCGGTCAGTCGTCGCATTTGCCGCTGAAGTTGAATATGTCGGGTGTGATTCCGCCGATCTTTGCGTCGTCGATCATCCTGTTCCCGGCAACTATCCTGAACTGGTTTAGTTCGGGTACGCGGACCGGCTGGTTTGCGAACACGCTGCACAGCGTTGCTGAGGCTTTGAAGCCTGGTCAACCGGTGTATGTGTTGCTGTATGCAATGGCGATCGTTTTCTTCTGCTTCTTCTACACCGCCTTGGTGTTCAACAGCAGAGAAACGGCCGACAACCTGAAGAAAAGTGGCGCCTTTGTCCCCGGGATTCGTCCAGGTGACCAGACGGCTCGGTATATTGATCGGATCCTCACGCGTTTGACGCTGGCCGGTGCGATCTACATCGTGTTCGTTTGCTTGCTGCCGGAATTTCTGGTGCTGCGTTGGAACGTACCGTTTTATTTCGGTGGAACGTCGCTGCTGATCATTGTCGTGGTCACGATGGATTTCATGGCGCAGGTTCAGTCCTACGTTATGTCGCAACAGTATGAATCGCTGCTCAAGAAGGCGAACTTCAAGGGCAGCAACGTCCCGATGCGCTGATAAGGACAGTGATCAGTGGTGGCATGTGTTGAAGGATGGCTCTGCCGCCGCTGGACACCAATCCTGGCGACAAGGTAACGGTTGAGTTGACGCCTTACGATCTGTCTCGTGCACGGATCGTGTTCCGGGCGAAGTGATTTGAAAAAAGGGTAATATCATGAAAGTGATGGCATCGGTTAAGCGCATTTGCCGCAATTGCAAGATCATCAAGCGCAAGGGCGTTGTGCGCGTGATTTGCAGCTCTGATCCGCGCCACAAACAGCGTCAAGGCTGAACGCCGCGCTTTTTGCTTGCGCTTTTTGTTTGAGGAAAAACAATGGCTCGTATCGCAGGGGTTAACATCCCGAATCACCAGCATACTGAAATCGGCCTCACGGCTATTTTCGGTGTAGGCCGCACGCGCGCACGCAACATTTGCGTCTCGTCTGGTGTGGAGTTTTCGAAGAAGGTCAAAGACCTCACTGACGCAGACCTCGAAAAGCTGCGAGAAGAAGTGGGTAAGTTCATCGTCGAAGGCGACCTGCGTCGTGAAGTGACGATGAATATCAAGCGCCTGATGGACTTGGGCTGCTACCGTGGCGTACGCCATCGCAAGGGCTTGCCCATGCGTGGTCAACGCACACGTACGAATGCCCGTACCCGGAAGGGTCCGCGTCGTGCAGCGCAATCGCTGAAGAAGTAAGCGGAATTGATAGTTACAGGAAAACGTAATGGCTAAGGCTTCGAACAACTCCGCGGCGCAACGCGTTCGCAAGAAGGTAAAGAAGAACGTCGCCGAGGGCGTAGTTCACGTTCACGCGTCGTTCAACAACACCATCATCACGATCACCGATCGCCAAGGCAATGCACTCGCCTGGGCAACGTCGGGTGGCCAGGGCTTCAAGGGTTCGCGTAAATCGACTCCCTTTGCTGCTCAGGTTGCAGCCGAATCGGCTGGTCGCGTGGCGATGGAATACGGCGTGAAGAACCTCGAAGTGCGGATCAAGGGCCCCGGTCCTGGCCGTGAATCGGCGGTGCGTGCGCTGCATGGTCTTGGCATCAAGATCACGGCAATCTCCGACGTGACACCGGTTCCGCACAACGGTTGCCGTCCGCCGAAGCGTCGTCGTATCTAAGACGTCGCGTAGCGCCTTGACCTGTTGACGCTCGCGCGTCGACAGGTTGCTTGCGTTATGGAATCAGCGTTAAGAATACTGACTAAGCCCACCGTTCGATCCATCGAGTTCGAACTAGCGCGAACGACTTTCGCGTGATCAATTATTAAGGATGCAAAGTGGCACGTTATACCGGTCCTAAAGCAAAGCTGTCCCGCCGTGAAGGTACTGATCTTTTCCTGAAGAGCGCACGTCGCTCGCTCGCCGACAAGTGCAAACTCGATAGCAAGCCGGGTCAGCATGGCCGCACGTCTGGCGCCCGTACGTCCGACTACGGTACGCAATTGCGTGAAAAGCAGAAAGTGAAGCGTATTTACGGCGTGCTTGAACGTCAGTTCCGCCGTTACTTCGCTGAAGCCGATCGCCGCAAGGGCCCGACGGGTGAAAACCTGCTGCAATTGCTTGAGTCGCGTCTTGATAACGTCGTGTATCGCATGGGCTTCGGCTCGACGCGCGCAGAAGCACGTCAGCTGGTCGGCCACAAGTCGATCACGGTGAACGGCGTTGTGAACAACATCCCGTCGATGCAAGTTAAGGCAGGTGACGTGGTTGCTGTTCGCGAACAGTCGAAGAAGCAAGTGCGGATTCTGGAAGCGCTGAATCTGGCTGAGCAAGGCGGAATGCCGAGCTGGGTTGCGGTCGATGCCAAGAAGTTCGAAGGCACGTTCAAGTCGATGCCGGAACGCAGCGATATCGCTGGCGACATCAACGAAAGCCTGATCGTCGAATTGTATTCGCGGTAAATCGGATTAACGGCCGGGGAGCCCTGATTGCCGAAGGCAAGGGGCTACCTCGGCCGTCTATTTTCGGGTTGTCACCGGTCAGCCTTATCGGCGTAACGAGCCGAGGGTATTGAAAAGGAAAACCTATGCAAACCAGTTTGTTGAAGCCCAAGATTATTGCAGTCGAATCGCTTGGCGACAGTCACGCGAAAGTGGTCATGGAGCCGTTCGAACGCGGTTATGGTCACACCTTGGGTAACGCGCTTCGGCGTGTGCTGTTGTCATCGATGATTGGTTATGCACCGACCGAAGTGACGATTGCTGGCGTCGTGCATGAATACTCTACGCTCGACGGCGTGCAAGAAGATGTGGTCAACCTGTTGTTGAATTTGAAGGGCGTGGTTTTCAAGCTGCATAACCGCGACGAAGTTACGGTTACGCTGCGCAAGGAAGGCGAAGGCGTTGTCACGGCCGGCGATATCGAACTCGCTCATGATTGCGAAGTCATCAATCCGGATCACGTGATTGCGCATCTGTCGAAGGGCGGCAAGCTCGACGTTCAGATCAAGATTGAAAAGGGCCGCGGTTATGTGCCGGGCAACGTGCGCCGTTATGGCGAAGATTCGGCGAAGATCATTGGCCGTATCGTGCTGGACGCGTCGTTCTCGCCGGTTCTCCGCGTGAGCTACGCCGTTGAAAGCGCTCGCGTTGAGCAGCGTACCGACCTCGACAAGCTCGTGATGAACATTGAAACCAACGGCGTGATTTCGCCCGAGGAAGCAATTCGTCAATCGGCTCGTATCCTGGTCGACCAGTTGTCGGTATTCGCCGCACTGGAAGGCACGGAAGCAGCGGCAGAAGCACCGTCGCGCGCGCCGCAGATCGACCCGATCCTGTTGCGTCCGGTGGACGATCTCGAACTGACGGTTCGTTCCGCGAACTGCCTGAAGGCCGAGAACATCTATTACATCGGCGATTTGATTCAGCGCACGGAAAACGAATTGCTCAAGACGCCTAATCTCGGTCGCAAGTCGCTGAACGAGATCAAGGAAGTCCTGGCTTCGCGTGGTCTGACGTTGGGTATGAAGCTCGAAAACTGGCCGCCGGCTGGTCTCGACAAGTAAGGTTCAGGCGGTACGCCTGACTGGCAAAGATGCGGATTTTCCTTTAAAATCCGCATCTTGCTTTTTCTACGACCGGCCCGTGCGCTCAAAAGAGACGCAATAGAAGAGCTGGATCTAAACTTGATTAAATTAGGAAATTCAAAATGCGCCATAAACATGGTTTGCGGAAACTAAACCGCACGAGCAGCCACCGTCTGGCTATGCTCCGTAATATGTCGAACTCGCTGATCGCGCACGAAGTCATCAAGACGACGCTGCCGAAAGCTAAAGAACTCCGTAAAGTCGTTGAGCCTCTGATCACGCTCGGCAAGAAGCCGTCGCTGGCAAATCGTCGTCTGGCATTCAACCGCCTGCGCGATCGTGACTCCGTCTCGAAGCTGTTTGAAGTGCTCGGCCCGCGTTTTGAAAAGCGTCCGGGTGGATATCTGAGCATCCTGAAGTTCGGCTTCCGCCAAGGCGACAATGCGCCGATGGCACTGGTCATGCTGATGGATCGTCCGGAACTCGCTGAAGGCGACGACGTGCAAGAAGCTGAATAAGCTAGCACGCTGTTGATCGAAAAAGGCCAAGCTTTTGCTTGGCCTTTTTGTATTGCGCGCGGGGTTCGTGTGGCGCGTTGCAACGGCTTGCGTTTCAGGTCATAGGCCGATTGGCTGAATGCGGGTTGTCGGCTTGCAGTGCTAGGATTGCGTGCATACCCACTGTATTGGAACTTTCCGTGAACACGCCCGTTGTCCTTGTTCTGACCACGTTGCCAGACAGCGAGGCAGCGTCAGCGCTCGCGCAGCAAGCCATAGACGCACGGCTTGCC
This sequence comes from Caballeronia sordidicola, assembly GCF_002220365.1. Lineage (GTDB taxonomy): Bacteria > Pseudomonadota > Gammaproteobacteria > Burkholderiales > Burkholderiaceae > Caballeronia > Caballeronia sordidicola_C. The sequence continues at coordinate 15,388 of NZ_MTHB01000144.1, forward strand.
GCCTGTGTGACGGAGTTGGGCACGGTCAAGTCACGGTATCGGTGGAACGGTAAGGTAGAGGCTGCCGAGGAGCTTCAGCTCCTGTTCAAGACGAGCCTCGCACGCAGCGACGAACTGACGCGTTTTATCGAAGCGAATCATCCTTATGAAACACCTGAAATTGTCTCGTGGCAGGCTGATGCGTCGGCTGCTTATGGGCAATGGATTACCGCGGAAACTCAACGTCCTCTTAATGTTTAAGCCCCTTACTTTCTCCGCGCGCCGGCCGCTCGACACAGTGCTCATGCTGGTGTCGTGCATCGTGCTGCTGCTCTGCTCGATCTCGCCAAGCCATGCCGCCGACGACTTTCTCGACCCCGCGGTCGCGTTCAAATTCAGCGCCTCCGAAAAGCCGGGCGAGATCGACGTGCGGTATAAGGTCGCAGACGGCTATTACATGTACCGCGAGCGTTTTGCGTTTGCGGTGAAGAAAGGCACGGCGACGCTTGGCGAACCGCAGTTGCCCGCAGGCAAGGTTCACTTCGATCAGACGTTTAACAAGGACGTGGAAACGTATCGCGGCGAGCTCGTGATCCGGATTCCGGTGAAACAGGCCTCCGACCCCTTCGATATCGCCGTTACGTCGCAGGGATGTGCCGATCAGGGCATTTGCTATCCACCCATGGAGCGTGTTTATCACGTCAGCGGCGCAGCGCTGCAACCCGCCGGTGCCAATGGTCAAACGTCATCGGCCGGCACCGGTGATGTGCCTTGGTACGACCGCGCGACCAACGCCGATTACGCGCAATCCTTGCTTGAAAGCGGGGGCTTTTTCGCGATCGTCGGGTTGTACTTCGTCGCGGGCGTCGTGTTGAGCTTGCTGCCTTGCTCTTACCCGATGATTCCCATTCTTTCGGCGATCATCATTGGAGAAGGCGCGCGCGTGACGCGATCGCGCGGGTTCGGGTTATCGGCCGCGTATGTGCTTGGCATGGCGCTCGTCTACACGGCGCTAGGCGTGCTCGCCGCAATGATCGGGCAGAGTCTTGGCGCGTGGCTTCAGAATCCCTGGGTGCTCGGCGCGTTCGGCGTGCTGCTGGCGATATTCGCGATCACCCTGATTGCCGGCGTCGATATTGCGTTACCCGCGCGCTGGCAAAACAGCGTCAACCAGGCGTCGCAGAAGCGATCGGGCGGGAAGGTTGTAGCGGTTGTCGTGATGGGTGCGTTGTCGGCGCTCGTGGTCGGTGCGTGCATGACTGCACCGCTCTTCGCCGTGCTCGCATTCATCGCGCATACGGGCAACGCGTGGCTTGGCGGTGCTGCGTTGTTTTCCATGGGTGTCGGGCTCGGCGTGCCGCTGCTTATCATCGGACTCGGCGCAGGGACGCTGCTGCCACGCGCAGGGAACTGGATGGACGGCGTGAAGGTGTTCTTCGGCGTCGTGTTGCTCGCGGCTGCCTTGTGGATCGTCTGGCCGGTGCTGAGTCCGGTCGTGCAGATGGCCTTGGCAGCGCTGTGGCTGCTTATCGCTGCTGCGGCGCTCGGGCTTTTTGCATCGGGTGCTTCGGCAGTGTCGATATGGCGCAAGCTGGGTCGGGGATTCGGCGCCGCGCTCGCTATCTGGGGCGCAGCGTTGCTCGTTGGACTCGCTGCGGGTTCCACCGATCCACTTCGACCACTCGCTGTATTTGCTGCGCGATTGGGGCCTGGAACGCAGGCCAGCGCGCAGCAGCAGTCCGCGCCGGGGGAAACCTTCGCCCCGGTAAAATCGTCTGCGGAACTGGATCTGGCGCTCAAGGCTGCCGGCCGTCCTGCCATGCTCGATTTCTACGCTGACTGGTGCGTGTCGTGCAAGGAGATGGAGCATCTCACGTTCAGCGATCCGCGGGTACGTGCGCGCCTGGCGCAACTTAACCTGATGCGCGCTGACGTCACCGCGAATAATCCCGACGATCAGGCGTTGCTCAAGCGCTTCAAACTGTTCGGGCCGCCGGGCATCATCTTCTTCGACGCGCAAGGCAACGAAGTGGTGCGGGTCGTCGGGTACGAGTCGGCGGATACGTTCTTGAAGAGCCTGGACAAACTCTCCGCGCCCACGACGTGATTTCGATGTGAGGAATTTGACGTGCGTTCGGAACCCGGACGCACGTCGCGTTTCTCCGGGATCAGTGATTCGGGCCCTCGGGCCGTCGCTGTATAAACCGGGCCCCATCAACACCCGAGCGGCGTTTCGCTCCGACATCACCGCCGACCTCCACTGAAGTGTCAATCGCCCCGCGATCAAGTCCGCAGGATTTGGTAAATCGCGTCGTGATACTTTTGTCTGCACTCAACGCTCGCTCTCACCGAGACGCTCATGAACGATCTCACCTATCAAGCCCGTTACGAAGCGCGACTGAGCCGCGTGCTCGACCATATCTACGATTACCTCGACGAGCCTCTGGATATCGACAGATTGGCTGGGATCGCGTGTTTATCGCCGTATCACTGGCATCGGATCTATCAGGCGATGTACGGCGAGACAATCGCCGCGACCGTACGCAGGTTGCGGCTGCATCGCGCGGGCGGCTATTTGGCTAATGGATCGATGCCGATCGCGGAGATTGCCGAGCGTTCGGGGTATAGCAGCTTGCCGTCGTTTTCGCGCACGTTCAGGGCGGCATTCGGCATGCCGCCGGCGCAGTACCGCAAGCAAGGCACTCATAGCCGGTTTCGACCAGCGCTATCAGGAGACGATGAAATGGTGATGCGTGAAGTGGTGATTCGTGACGTACCGGCGATGAACGTTGTGTCGGTCGATCACCTGGGTTCGTATATGCAGATTGGCAAGGCGTTCGACTCGTTGTTCGGTTGGCTGGCCAGCCGGAATCTGTTGTCGGCCGAATTCCGGACGATCGGTATCTACTATGACGATCCGGGGATCGTGGCTGAAGCGGAGTTGAGATCGAAGGCCGGGGTGGCGTTGCCTGGGGATGTCAGCGTTGCCGCGCCGGTCAGCGTGGTGCCGTTGCGGGGCGGACAGTATGCGGTACTCCGCCATAAAGGACCCTACAGCGATATGCACGCCGCTTACGAGTGGCTATATGGAACGTGGCTTGTGCAGTCGGGCCGCGAAGCCGCCGATGCTCCAGTATTCGAGGAATATCTGAACAATCCCAAGGAGACGGCGCCTGCCGACTTGTTGACGGAGATCTGTCTGCCGCTGATGTGAGCGTTCGAGGCGCTAGCCGCTCGGCTTAAAACGAGTAAGGGGCGTCCGACCGCTTGGCGGGAGAATCTTTGCGTCCAGCTGGCCGGACTTCCGGCCGCGCAGGTCGGATACAGAGGCGTAGAAGCGCCCGTACAACCATCCGTCGCAGGGTATCCGAAGGAGTTTCCATCCTCCAGCCGCAGCCCTAAAAACGCCCCGACGCCCCCGACGCCCCGCGATCAGGCGGCGAGACTATCAACTAACCGCACCGACACCTCAAATCCGAACAACCCGCCGATGCCGTTACTTCGAAGCCGCCCGCAAAAGCCGCGCGGCATCAAGCGCAAAATACGTGAGCACGCCGTCCGCACCTGCGCGCTTGAACGCCAGCAGTGACTCCATCACCGCCTTGTCGTGATCGAGCCAGCCGTTCTGCGTGGCGGCCTTGATCATCGCGTACTCGCCGCTGACCTGGTACACGTAGGTCGGAAAGCGAAACTCCTCCTTCACGCGATACACAATATCCAGATACGGCATGCCCGGCTTGACCATCACCATGTCCGCGCCTTCCTCGATATCCATCCGCACTTCGCGCAGGGCTTCATCGGAATTCGACGGATCCATCTGGTACGTCATCTTGTTGCTCTTGCCGAGGTTCGCAGCGGAGCCGACCGCATCGCGGAACGGGCCGTAGAACGCCGACGCGTACTTCGCGGCGTACGCCATGATCCGCGTGTGGATATGTCCATCGCTCTCGAGCATTTCGCGAATTGCGCCAATCCGCCCGTCCATCATGTCCGAGGGCGCCACGATATCCACGCCCGCTTCGGCCTGCGCGCGCGCCTGTTCGACGAGAATTTCGCTGGTTTCGTCGTTGATGACGTAGCCGTGTTCGTCGAGGACACCGTCCTGTCCGTGGCTGGTGTACGGGTCCAGCGCGACATCGGTGAGTACGCCCAGTTCGGGAAAGTGCTTCTTCAACTCACGAACGGCACGCGGAATCAGGCCTTCGGGGTTTGTTGCTTCGCGGCCATCTGGCGTTTTCAGCGAGGGTTCAATTGCCGGGAACAGTGAGATGACCGGCACGCCCAGCTCGACGCACTGCTCGGCCACTTTCATCAGCAAATCGACTGATGTGCGCTCGACGCCAGGCATCGACGGAACGGCCTGTCGCACGTTCGATCCCTCGACAATGAAAACGGGATAGATCAGATCGTTCGTGGTCAGCAGGTTTTCGCGCATCAGGCGGCGCGAAAAGTCGTCACGGCGCATGCGGCGCGGACGATGATGCGGATAGAAGCTCATGACTTGGCTTGAGGGATGATGGATAACGCGATTCCGGGGAACGGTTGCTGGCTTGACTGCCGCGCCCGCCGCAGACACGGGGCAGGACCGCCTCCAGAACCATTTCGAGACAATGGTATATCATACCGATCGAGGTAGGCGCTTGGCGCCGAGCTCCCCGCTTCTCCTCCCTGAGCGGGTGCCTGTGATGATCGTAAAGGATTCGATCAGGCTGTTTGACCCGCCGTCATGCGGCGGGTTTTTTTATGCCGGGCGGCCACGAATGGTTTCCACGTTCGCCTCAACGCGTGTCCCCAGGCGGCACTTGACGGGTCTCACCGCACCTCGTCACTGCGCTTCGTCTTCCGGCGCAATTTCCTCGGTTTCCTTCGGAATCAGCCAGCTTTCGATTTTCTCGTGGGCTTCGTCGAGCCCGACGCGCTTGAGCGCCGAGAAGAGCTGCAGCGTCAATTCGCCGCGATATCCGGCCGCCGTGTACTCCTCGAATGCTTTCTTGGTTGCCCGCAACGTGTTGATGCTTTCCTGCCGCGTCAATTTGTCGCATTTGGTCAGCAAAGCGTGAATTGGCTTTCCCGTGGGCGCAAACCATTCGAGCATGATCTTGTCGAGTTCGGTCAGCGGACGGCGCGAATCCATCATCAGGATCATGCCGACGAGCTGTGCGCGGCTCTGCAAATACGTGGACAGCAACTGCTGCCAATGCAGCTTGGCGTTGCCCGATACTTCAGCGTACCCATACCCCGGCAAATCGACCACATGCGCCTTGGGCTGGTCCGCCGGGCCGATGGCGAAGTAGTTGATGTGCTGCGTGCGTCCGGGCGTCTTGCTGGCGAACGCCAGCCGCTTCTGGTTGCACAGCAGGTTGATGGCCGTGGACTTGCCGGCGTTCGAGCGGCCCGCGAATGCAATCTCCGGCTGGGGCGTCGGCGGCAGGTCCTTCAGGTGATTGACCGTTGTAAAGAAACGGGCTTGATGGAGCAGAAATGACGACATGGGAAGACCGAAAATGAAATTCTGTGGAAACTCGAGCTGTAAGGAGCCACTGAATACTGGGCTTGCCCCGACTGGCGTCTTTGCGTTTAGCGAGTTATTGTACAATACGACGGTTGTACGAAGACCAGCCAGGGCACGCAAGACCCAAGCGGGATAAGGAGTGAGACAGGTTTGAAGACAGATTTCAGGGCGCGTGCCGGGTGAATTTTGATCCCGTGTCGAGTCCTCTGTCGGGTGTCTTGCAGTGCATCGGTCAACCGTCGTTTTTTGCAGAACCTCACATTCTCACAAGACGAAAAACAGGGTACGCGAATGAACCGACTGTACAAGACTCTGATGGTCCTGGAATTAGCAGCAGCATTAGGAGCGGGGTTGGTAGGCTGGACAGTCACAGCGCAAGCGGCAGAAGCGGGCACACCCGCCAAGCCAGACGTGACAAGGGGCCAGGCAATTGCCACCCAGGTTTGCGCAGCGTGTCACGGAGCAGACGGCAACAGTGCCGGCGGCGCGTTTCCGAAGCTTGCAGGCCAGCATGCCGAGTACATCGTCAAGCAGTTGAAGGATTACAAGACGCAGCCGGGCGCGAAAGAGCCGGCGCGCAAGAACGCCATCATGGCGGGCATTGCGGGCGCGTTGAACGATCAGGATATGGTCAACGTGGCGGCTTATTTTGAGACGCAGAAGGCCAAGCCGGGTTACGCGCGTGACAAGAACACCGTGCCGGTTGGGCAGAAGATTTATCGCGGGGGCATTGCCGACAGGGGTGTCCCGGCGTGTGCCGCCTGCCATGGTGCAACGGGCATGGGCGTGCCGGTGCAGTATCCGCGGCTGTCGGGACAATGGTCCGACTACACGGCTGCGCAACTCACCGCGTTTGCTCAGGGCACGCGCAATAACAGTGAGCCGATGCACACCATTGCCTTGCGCTTGAATGAGGCGGAAGTGAAGGCGGTTGCAGACTACATTGCGGGCCTTCATTAATGGTCGCTAACCGTCACTGACGGTCTGTAATGGTCCGCATGACCCGCCTGCAGCAAGCGCGGGTCTGCATTAAGATGCGCGCAGCGTCGCCCGGACGTCACATGCGCGGGTCATAGTCGAATGTGGTACGAAGCCGGTCCGACGAGGCCGGCGTGCAAAATAAGAAAAAGGGTGGGACGCCGGTCAAAGACCGCTTGCGTCTCCACCCTTTTTTGCTGTTCAGCCGGAGTTTGAATGAGCGTCACCACGTCGGGATTGCAGTCGAAGTCGAGCCGTAGCAGCGTGCGTCAAGCCATCGAAACAATTAGTTCGATGCGCTTCGCCATTTCGTTGCTCGTCATTCTCGCGATAGCAAGCATTATTGGAACGGTTCTTACGCAAGAGGATCCGTACCCGAATTACGTCAATCAGTTCGGTCCGTTCTGGGCCGACATCTTCCGTGGCGTGAGCCTCTACAACGTGTATAGCGCGTGGTGGTTCTTGCTGATCCTCGCGTTCCTGGTGGTTTCGGTGTCGCTGTGCGTGATCCGCAATGGCCCGAAGATGATCGCGGACATGAAGAGCTGGAAGGATCGGGTGCACGAAGGCAGCCTGCGCGCGTTCCATCACAAAGGCGAATTCCCGCAGGCGCCCGACTCGCGGGTAGAAACCGCCGCCAAGCTGCAACGCCTCGCCGGCAAGATGGGCTACAAGTTCGTCACGCGCGAGACCGAGAGCGGCGCAACGCTGATCGCGGCCAAGCGTGGCGCGCTGACGAAGCTCGGCTATATCTCGGCGCACCTGGCGTTCGTGATCATCTGCATTGGCGGCTTGCTGGACAGCAATTTGCCGATCAAGCTGCAAATGTTGCTCTTCAACAAGACGCCGATTGCATCGAACGAAGTCATCAACGACATTGCTCCGAATCACCGGCTGCCGACGTCGAATCCCACGTTCCGCGGTTACGCCTGGGTGCCGGAAGGGCAGCATGTCGCAACCGCCATCCTGAATCAGCAGGACGGCTCGCTGATCCAGGATCTGCCGTTCTCCATCCAGCTCAATAAATTTATCGTCGACTATTACTCGACCGGCATGCCGAAGCTGTTCGCGAGCGATATCGTCGTGATCGATCATGCGACCGGCAAGCGCATCCCGGCACGTGTGGAAGTGAATGAACCGTTCACCTACGACGGTATTTCAATCTATCAGTCGAGCTTCCAGGACGGCGGTTCGAAGCTCTCCATGACCGCCTGGCCGATGTCCGGCGGCAGCGCGAAAACCACGCCGTTCGACGGCGCCATTGGCGGCACGGTGCCGATGGACCCGCAGGCGATCGGCGGCAAGGGTGAAACCGTGGAATTCACCGATTTCCGCGCGATCAACGTCGAAAACGTCACGGACGGCAGCGGCTCGATCGATACTCGCGGCGTCGGCCAGACGCAGACGCTGAAGCAGGCTTTCGATGAAAGGCTGGGTTCGGGCGCGAAGACGTCGAAGCCGACCGATCTGCGCAACGTCGGGCCGTCGGTGCAATACAAGGTGCGGGGCACGGACGGGCAGGCGCGCGAATTCAACAACTACATGCTTCCCGTCGATGTCCAGGGCCAGCCGATGTTCCTCGCCGGCATGCGCCTCAGCCCGAACGATCCGTTCCGCTATTTGCGCATTCCCGCTGACGAGCAAAGCTCGATCAAGCAGTGGATGAACCTGCGCGCCGCGCTGGAAACGCCCGCCATGCGCAACGAAGCGGCGCGTCGTTTCGCGAAGCGCTCGGTGCCGGAAGCAAACGCGGACTTGCAGAAACACCTGGAAGAAAGCGCGTCGCGAGTGCTGAACCTGTTCGCCGGCGCCGATGAATCTGGCGTCGCGGCGGTTCCCGGACAGCCGGGCGCCACGTTGGGCGGTTTCCAAGCGATAGCGGGTTTTATCGATAAATCCGTACCCAAGGGTGAGCAGGAAAAGGCGGCGGGTTTATTGCTGCGTATGCTGGAAGGCGCGACGTGGGATCTGTGGCAGATTTCGCGGGCTCAGAATGGCCTTCCTGAGGCTCAGCCGGACGCGAAAAACACGCAATTCGTGCAATCGTCAATCAATGCTCTTTCGGACAGCTTTCTGTACGGATCGCCGGTTTTTCTGCAACTCGATTCGTTCAAGCAGATCCAGGCTTCCGTGTTCCAGTTGACGCGCGCACCGGGTAAAAAAGTGGTGTATCTTGGCAGCCTTCTGCTCGTGTTCGGCATTTTCTCGATGTTTTACGTGCGTGAACGTCGTCTCTGGTTCTGGCTCAAAGATACGCCAACGGGCGGCACGAGCGTGTTGATGGCAATGTCCACCGCGCGCCGTACGATCGACTTCGAGAAGGAGTTCGCGCGAACGCGCGACGCGATCGGCGCCATGCTGGGCGTCAAGTCACAGCCGGTAACGTCATCACCGGAAACGCCCGTGGACACCAAGTCCGCCGGCTCGCAGGATTCAACTCGGTAAGAACATGGACCTCACACAAGCCTCCTCGCATTCGACTCTGGCGCAGCAGCGCGCGGGCAAAGTGCCCATCGATCCAGACCTCTTCGACGAACGTCCGTTTCTCAAGCGTCTCGGTGTGACCGACTGGCTGTTCGCCCTGGCGATGGTTGCCGGCGCGGGTTTCGCGCTGTATCGGTATCACCCGTTCATGAACTACTACGACAAGCTGGTGCTCTGCTGCGCCGTGCCGGTGTTCGTGGTGCTCGGATGGCGCTGGAAGCCGGTGCGGCTGCTGATTGCGTGCATCGCGGTGATGTCGTTGTCTTCGTTGCAGCTTTATCACGCGGACCTCGCCCGCGCCGATACCAACTTCTTCCTCAAATACTTCTTGTCCAGTCAGTCGGCCATTTTGTGGATGAGTGCGCTGCTCGTACTGGCCACCGTGTTCTACTGGATCGGCTTGATTTCGCGTTCGCCCACGGGCGGTGCGATTGGCTCGAAGATGACGTGGGCAGCAGTGCTGATGGGCTTCACCGGGCTGATGGTGCGCTGGTACGAGTCTTACCTGATCGGTTCGGACGTGGGCCATATCCCCATTTCGAACCTGTATGAAGTATTCGTGCTGTTTTGCCTGATCACGTCGCTGTTTTATTTGTATTACGAACAGCACTACAACACGCGCGCAATGGGCGCTTTCGTGCTGCTGGTGATCAGCGCTGCCGTCGGCTTTCTGATGTGGTATTCCATCGCTCGCGACGCCCAGCAGATCCAGCCGCTCGTGCCTGCGCTGCAAAGCTGGTGGATGAAAATCCACGTGCCGGCGAATTTCATCGGGTATGGCAGCTTTGCGCTGGCCGCCATGGTCGGGGTGGCCTATCTGGTCAAGGAACGCGGCATTCTGGCGGATCGCCTGCCGTCGCTTGAAGTGCTCGACGACGTGATGTACAAGTCGATCGCAGTCGGTTTCGCCTTCTTTACCATCGCGACCATTCTGGGTGCGCTGTGGGCCGCCGAAGCGTGGGGTGGCTACTGGAGCTGGGACCCGAAGGAAACGTGGGCACTGATCGTCTGGCTGAATTACGCCGCATGGCTGCATATGCGCCTGATGAAGGGCCTGCGTGGCTCGGTAGCCGCGTGGTGGGCGTTGACCGGTTTGCTGGTCACCACGTTCGCGTTCCTGGGCGTGAACATGTTCCTCTCTGGCCTGCATAGTTACGGCAAGCTGTAATATCTGCCGCTAAACACCGGCTAAAAAAGCCGCCATGCAAGATTTGCTGGCGGTTTTTTTATTGCCTCGGCGGAATAGCTGAAACCAATTCGGTGTTTGCCACGAATATAGCTATAGCAGCGGCGACGCTGACGCGAGCCGCGACACAAATTTCAGGAGTATCGAAATGGGTATGAAACACACACGCCAGCTTTTCGGCGACGACATCGCCCGAAGCGAGATCACGCCGCGCGCGTTCTTCGAGAACCGCCGTCGCGTGTTGCGGGCCGCGGGTGCGCTGACGGCGACGGGGCTCATCGGCGTAAACGGCGAAGCGTTTGCCACGATGACATCGCCCGACGCAAAGGGTCAGAAGCTCGCAGCAACCACGAACACGAAATTCGTCGCCCTGGACAAGGTGACGCCGTTCAAGGACATCACGAGCTACAACAACTTCTACGAGTTCGGCACGGACAAGGCCGATCCGGCGCACAACGCGCATACGCTGCGCCCGCGGCCGTGGAAGATATCGGTGGAAGGTGAGATCAAGAATGCGAAGGTGTATGACATCGATGAAATCGTGAAACTCGCGCCGCTCGAGGAGCGTATTTATCGGCTGCGGTGCGTCGAAGGCTGGTCGATGGTGATTCCGTGGATCGGCATTCCGCTGTCCGAAATCATCAAGCGCGCGCAGCCGACGGGCAACGCGAAATATGTGCAATTCATCACACTAGCCGATCCCTCGCAGATGCCCGGACTGTCCGATCCCATTCTCGACTGGCCATATTCTGAAGGTTTGCGCATGGACGAGGCGATGAATCCGTTGGCGCTGCTGACCGTCGGTTTGTACGGCGAAGTGCTGCCGAATCAGAACGGCGCGCCGGTGCGTATCGTGGTGCCTTGGAAATACGGCTTCAAGAGCGCGAAATCGCTGGTGAAGATCCGTTTTGTCGAGCAACAGCCGAAAACGAGCTGGAGTGAGTATGCGCCGAAGGAGTACGGTTTTTATTCGAACGTGAACCCGAACGTCGATCATCCGCGCTGGAGTCAGGCAACGGAACGGCGCATTGGCGAGGACGGTTTCTTCACGCCAAAGCGCAAGACGCTGATGTTCAACGGATACGGTGATCAGGTCGCGTCGTTGTATCGCGGCATGGATCTCAAGGCCAATTTCTAAGGTTCAGGGGACGAGGATGGCTGTGGCTTCCGATGTCAAAACAAAGCCGGCAACACGCGTTGCAGCAGGCGGCACCAACTGGATCGTGCCGGCGAAAGTGGCTGTATTTCTTGGCGGTTTGTATCCGCTCGCGCGGATCGTGCTGCTGGGTTTCACGGGCGGCTTGGGCGCAAATCCAATCGAATTCATTACCCGCTCGACCGGCCTGTGGACGCTCGTATTCCTGTGCATCACGCTTGCCGTCACGCCGGTTCGCCGGCTGACCGGCCTGAACGCGCTGCTGCGTTTTCGGCGGATGCTCGGGCTATTTGCGTTCTTCTATGTCGTGCTGCACTTCACCACGTACGTCTGGTTCGACAAATGGTTCGATGTCTTCGCCATGCTCAAGGATATCGTCAAGCGGCCATTCATCCTGGTTGGTTTCTCGGCATTCGTGCTGCTGATCCCGCTCGCCGTGACGTCGCCGAAAGCGATGGTCAGGAAGCTCGGCCGTCGCTGGCAAACGCTGCATAAACTGATCTATCCAATCGCCGTACTCGCGATCCTGCACTTTTGGTGGATGAAAGCGGGCAAACACGATCTCATCTTGCCGAAGATCTATGGCTCGATTGTGGTGGTGTTGTTGGCGTGGCGGGTGATTGTCTGGCTGCGCTCGCGAATGATGCAGGCAAGCTCGGGTTAGCAGATTTTTGATCGCGGCGCACACGAAAAAGGGCGACGCTTGAATGGCGCCGCCCTTTTTTACGCTGATTCGACCGACTGAAGTCAGTCCGGGAAAATCGATTCGCCCGCGAACAACTGCTTCACTTCTTCGCGTTCACGCACTCGCCGGGCACGTTCGCGATCGACCATGACTTCGGCGGCGCGCGGGCGCGTATTGTAGTTTGAGCTCATCACGAAACCGTAGGCGCCCGCCGAGAAGATCGCGATCAGATCGCCCTGTTCGATGGCGAGCTCCCGATCCTTGCCGAGCCAGTCGCCGCTTTCGCAAACAGGACCAACCACGTCGTAGAGCTGCGCTTTCGTCGCGCGCTTTTCCACGGCTTCCATGCGATGAAATGCCTGATACATCGCAGGACGCGCGAGGTCGTTCATGCCGGCGTCGACGATAGCGAAATTTTTCTCTTCGCCCGGTTTCAGGTACTCCACGCGCGTCAGCAACACGCCCGCATTGCCGACCAGCGAGCGGCCCGGCTCGAAATACACTTCGCGATGACCATGCCCGCGCTCATCGATATGCGCCAGCACCGCACGCACGAATTCGCCGATAGCCGGCGGCGTTTCGTCGTCGTACGTAATGCCTAGCCCACCGCCAACATCGACGTGATGAATGTTCGTGCCGTCCGCTTCGATCTGCTCGACGAGATCCAGCAATTTGTCGACGGCATCGAGATACGGGCTCACTTCGGTGATCTGCGAACCAATATGGCAGTCGATTCCGATCACGTCGAGGTTCGACATGGCCGCTGCCTGGGCGTAGGTCGCACGGGCATCGGCGAACGCCACACCGAACTTGTTCGATTTCAGGCCCGTGGAAATATACGGATGGGTCTTGGCATCCACGTCGGGATTCACGCGCAGCGACACCGGCGCTTGCTTGCCCGCCGCCCTGGCCACTTCGTTCAGCGCATGCAGTTCGGGAATGGACTCGACATTGAAGCACTTCACGCCGGCATCGAGTGCTTCGCGCATTTCCGCTGCCGTCTTGCCGACGCCGGAGAACACCGTGTTTTCGGCTTTGCCGCCCGCAGCCAGGACGCGCGCCAGTTCACCCGACGAGACGATGTCGAAGCCCGCGCCAAGCCGCGCGAATACGTTCAGCACCGCGAGGTTGCTGTTGGCTTTCACGGCCACATGGATAGTGGCACGGCGGCCGCTGCAGGCATCGGCGTAAGCTTTATATGCGTCGGTCAACGCGCTGCGCGAATATACGTAGAGCGGGGTGCCGAACTGATCGGCCAGCGACGCGGCCGAAACGCCTTCGACCTGCAGCGCGCCGTCGGCGCGCGAGAATGCGGATTGAGTCATGAGTTTTCTGGTTCTGCTGACGTGCTTGACCGG
>NZ_MTHB01000244.1 GCF_002220365.1 Caballeronia sordidicola
CGTTGCACCGGTTGCCGGGTTCGTCTGCGTAGCGGTGATGTCATGTGCGCCATCTGCCAGCGGCGTGACCGGCGTGAACGTCCAGTTGCCAGACGGGTTCACCGTGGTCGAACCAATTTCAACGCCCTTGTCTATCACGTGCACGACATCACCTGCCACGCCCGTGCCTGAAATCGCCGGATGGTTGTCGTCGGTCGAACCGTTCTTCGGAACCGCACCCGTGGTGGGGCCGACGTTATCTGTCACACCGCTAATACTGGGAGGATCAGGAAGGACCACGGTCCCAGACGGGATAGTTGAAGCGAACGTTGCGGACGAGTTGCTGCCCGCTCCCGTGGCAGGGTCGGTTGCCAAGGCGGTAAAGGTATGGCTGCCCGCTTTGAGCACTGCGGTGGTGGAGAACGTCCACGTACCGTTAACACCCACGATGGCCGTGCCAAGCAAGCGGATTCCGTCGTACAACATAATGATGTCGCCCGGATCTCCCGTACCCGCGATGACCGGCATGCTGCTGTCTGCCGTGCTGCCCGCCGGTGCGTGCCCAACCGATGTAATGACCGGCGTGGTCGGCGTTTGATTTTGAGATAACATTTACTCTGCCTCAGTTAGCTGTGAAATAACACGACGGCGAACCCGTTCTTTCCCGAATTAATTTGCACGTCGTCTACGCGAATACCACCTGATAAAATTAAAACGTGGCAGTTCCGTATGAAGTCGGGAGTCTGCGCTGCGTATTAAATTGCGGGTACCAGACATTTCCTAAATGCATCGGGAAGTGGGCGCACGGAAGTGCGGACACCAAGGTGCCAGGTGCGCCGGTCCGCTCCTGGCTGGGCTTCAAGGTATCGAAAAGTGTTCTCGTGGTCGAGCACGAAACTGAAACGGTAATTTTCTAATTTGTAACCCTTGCTTCTTAATTTTTTATCTTGCACTACTAATTAATTCATAAAGCGGGCAATTTACATTTTGTAGTTTCATTTAACAGCAAAGCGACTTCTCGCATTTGCAATATCCACGCAAAGTGTTGCAAGTGTGGAATTGGCAATTTCTATCCTGATAGCGTGTCCGAGTCTTTCTTTATAGCAATGCGCAACGCGAACAGCACCAAACGGGCAAGTAAAAAGGCCGTTGCAGGATGCATCCTGAAACGGCCCAACTCTTACCTTGTCAAACCAGCAGAACGTTCAGCCATGCTCCCGTTGTGTCTGCTTAGCTATGCAATGCGACTTGCAGTCCTTGCTGAACCAGCAACTCCGCTTGCGCGCCCGAGTGCACGTGCACGTCATACGTCACGCCGCCTGTGTGAGCGGTGCCATGCTGCTGCCATTGCCCGTCGGTCACGCCCGCAATGTGCGCGTTCGATACATCCACCGTATCGCCATTCGAATCGCCATTCGAATCGTTCAAGATCACCTGATGCTTGCCGTCCTTCTGGAACAAGTCATGTTCGCCCAGGTTCAGTACATCCGTCAGCGAAAGCTTCGCATTGTTCGAATGGTCGGCAAGCCCGGTCGCGGCCCTATCCGAAACGTTCGCTGTCGTCTTGGCGGAGAGCGAGGTGAGGTCGAGGATCGGCTGGTCACCCGCGACGTGTATCGCTACCGTTGCACCACCCTTCGCGGTTTCCGTCTGCGTCACGGTCTCTGCGTGAACCAACGCTGGAGCCGCGACTACGTCCGGCGTCGCGCTAACAACGACCGTGTGGTCTGCCGCTACGGCGGGAATCGGCGTAGCCTGGTCGGCATGGTCCGCGATTGATGGCGCATTGCTGACCGAATGAACGGCCGAAACGGGCGCCGCCTGCACAGTTGTCGAAAAAGGCTCCGACGAAGGGCTGCCGTCGCCCTGACTATCCAATGTGAGCACAGTGATGCTGTGGGCGCCTGCCTTGAGTACGGTCGTTGGCGTAAGCGACCAGTTCCCGCTTGCATCGGACATGACCGTTCCGAGGAGCCTGATACCGTCGTACACGAGGATTGAGTTATTCGCGTCGGCCGTGCCCGTAATGACAGGTTGAGCACTATTTGCCTTACCGCCGGCTGCCGCACTGCCAACAGAAGTGATAACGGGCTTTGTAGGAGTGTTCGTTTGCATTTTTCGTTCTTTGTTGTCGTGAAATGGATGAACCACGAGAACCCGGGGATTGCCCGGGGTTTCGCCATTCACCTGTTGCGCCTTGGTGCCGCATGAGTAGCGAGCACCTACCCCAAGTCAGGGATCGCGATTCTGACAATGAAGTAAATGTTTACATACCGGACATTTCCTAAAACGTGATGCGCGCCTCTCTGACACATTGAATGAATGTCAAAGCGCAAAAAAGGCCGGTCAGCATGGGCTGAACCGGCCTTCGCATGCACGCTTTCTGAAGCGCGTTTGCTCGCGGGTCTAACCTTGGCGGCCCTTCACGTCACTCAATACCTTATCGACGATTTGCGAGGGCGGTAGTGCAATATCCACTTCAATGGCTTCGTCCGGCCCCGGCGGCTCGAGCGTATCGAGCTGACTTTGCAAGAGCGCGGGATCGAAGAAATGCCCTTTGCGCGTCTTGATCCGCTCTTTCAGCAATTCGGGCGTTCCCTTCAAATAAACGAAGGTCACGTCTTTGTCGCCTTCGCGGAGAATGTCGCGGTACACGCGCTTGAGCGCCGAACACGCATACACATGCGTCGTGCCGTCCGCCTGTTTCTCCACAATCGACGCACGGATCGCCTTTAGCCACGGCCAGCGATCCTCATCGGTGAGAGGAATGCCTTTGTGCATCTTGTCCTTATTTGCCTGACTATGAAAACTGTCGGCATCGGCGAAATCGCAGTTCAGCCGCTCGGCCAGCATCTCGCCGATTGTCGTCTTGCCGCACCCAGATACACCCATCGCGATCAATATCATCAAATTCTCCTTACACGACCGTCGCAAGCGCGAAGGTCAGCCCCAAACCCATCACTGAAATAATCGTTTCGCAAAGCGACCACGTCTTGAACGTCTGGCCGACCGTCATGCCGAAATACTCCTTGACCAGCCAGAAACCACCGTCGTTCACGTGCGAGAAAATCAACGAACCGCACCCTGTTGCCAGCACCAGCAATTCCGCACTCACCGCGCCGTTCGATGCCGCCGCGATTGGCGCAACAATGCCGCACGCGGTCGTCATGGCGACCGTCGCCGAACCGGTGGCAAGGCGGATCAGCGCGGCCACGAACCAGCCGAGCAGCAACGGCGACAAATGCGCCGCCGATGCCGTGGCCACGAGTTGCTGCGAAATGCCACTCTCGCGCAGCACATTGCCGAAACCGCCGCCCGCGCCCACGATCAACGTAATACCCGCAATAGGCGCAAGGCAGTCGCCGCAGAATTTCTGGATCTGCGCACGATCGAATCCACGCGATGCGCCGAAGCTCCAGAAGCTGAACAACACTGCTATCAGCAACGCGACGTCGGAGTTGCCGACGAAGTGCAGCAAGTCGTTCGGCAGCGTCTTTGGCGTGGAGATCAGATCAGCCCAGCTGCCGATCAGCATCAGGATCACCGGCAGCAGAATGGTGAACAACGTAATGCCGAAGCCCGGCAGTTCGCGCGTCTCGCCTTCCTTGCCGGAATCGATGAATTGCGCCGCCAGCGGATTGTTCTCCGGCAACTTGATGTACTTGTGGATCAGCAGAGCGAATAGCGGACCGGCAACAATAGCCGTTGGTATGCCGACGATCAGCCCGTACATGATCGTCCGGCCAATGTCCGCGTGATACGCCTGCACAGCGAGCAGCGCGGCCGGGTGCGGCGGAATCAGGCCGTGAACCACGGAGAGCCCGGCGACCATCGGCAAGCCAATCAGCAGCAGCGACTTCTTCGTGCGTTTCGCGACGTTGAATGCAATGGGAATCAGCAGCACGAAACCGACTTCAAAGAAAACCGGCAAGCCGACGATAATCGCCACGCACAACATGGCCCAGTGAATGTATTTTTCACCGAACCAGCCGATCAATGTATTCGCGATGCGTTCCGCGCCGCCGGATTCGGCCATCATCTTGCCGAGCATGGTGCCGAGTCCGACCACGATTGCTATATGACCCAGCGTATTGCCATTGCCGGTTTCGAATGCCTTCACGATCTTGTCCATCGGCATGCCGACAGCAAGACCCAATAACAGTGAAACGATGATCAGTACGAGAAACGGGTAAACCTTGTATCGCGTGATCAGCAAGATCAGCAGCGCAATGGCGATAACCGCGTACACCAGCAGCATGCTGCCGTGAACAGGCTCCATGACACGCCTCCTTCGGTTGTTAGCGTTTTTGTTTGGTCAGCGGTACGTTTGCCGTCACTCAGGCATTCAGGCATTCAGGCATTCATGGATGCACAGGTTCGGCACGCGCACACGCAATCGGCGAGTAACTGAGACGGGATTTTACTTGCAGCGCCCGAAACCTGCGCAGTAAGCGTTCCCGAATGCGAAAAAGCCTTTGCGGCGCGCTGATCGCGCGCGCCGCAAAGGCTTTTGTTTGGTTCTCTCTTGTTGCTTACGGTGACACTGGACTAAATCAAGTCCGGGTAGGCGCTAGCGTGCTGGCCGCTCGCGCGAGACGCGTGACTTCTTCCCAGTTCTGCGCAGCCAGCGCCGCCTTGGGCGTCAGCCACGATCCGCCCACGCACACCACGTTCGGCAGCGCCAGGAAGCTGGGTGCCGTTTCCGCTGTGATGCCACCCGTCGGGCAGAATTTCAGGCCGGGGAATGGACCGTTGAGCGCTTGCAACATGGCCAGGCCGCCCGCCTGTTGCGCCGGGAAAAGCTTGACGATTTCGTAGCCGAACTCCATCGCCTGGATAATGTCAGTTGGCGTCATCACGCCCGGCAGCAATGGGAGACCGCAATCGAGCGCAGCCTGGTGAATGTCTCTCGTCAATCCCGGTGACACCCCGAATTGCGCGCCGGCCTTCTTCGCCTGCCCGCAATGCTCGGGCTTCGTGATCGTGCCAACACCAACCACGATATCGTCAGCCAGATGGCTCGCGCGCTCGATGGCTTCCAAACCCGCCGACGTACGCAGCGTGATCTCGAGTACCTTGACACCGCCGGCATGCAACGCACGCGACACGTTTTCGCCCTGCTCGACCGACTCGAAGGCGAGGACCGGAATCACCGGCCCCAGACGCACGATTTCGCTTACCGTTTTCATTTGACTGCTGCTCCTGTTGTGTGTGCTGCGTGTGCTGCGTGTGCTGCGTGTGCTGCATGTTCTGCGGTGTCGCAAGACGCGTTCTCGCCGACCATGGGACCGAATACCGATGCCCCCAGTTCCGCCGGCATGGCCGCCGCGCGGAAAACGCCGAAGAGTTCGCGCCCGAAACCGACTTCATTCGCCGCCTGATGTTTCGGCTGCTCGACTTCACGCGCCGCCCATTCTTTCTCGTCGATCTCTACATCCAGCACGCCTTTGTTCGCGTCGATGACAATCATGTCGCCCGTGCGCACCTTGCCGATGGGACCGTGCAGCAACGCCTCCGGCGAAATGTGGATCACCGCCGGCACCTTGCCCGACGCGCCCGACATGCGCCCGTCCGTCACCAGCGCGACATGGAAGCCCTGATCCTGCAACACACCCAGAAGCGGCGTCAACCGGTGCAACTCCGGCATGCCGTTCGCCCGCGCGCCCTGGAAGCGCACGATGGCCACAAAATCGCGCTTGAGCTCGCCCCGGTCGAACGCTTCCTGTACTTGTTCTTGCGACTCGAAAACAATGGCCGGCGCTTTTACGTGCCTGTGCGCGTCCGCCACCGCCGAGATCTTGATCACGCCGCGGCCAAGCTTGCCGTGCATCAGGCGCAGGCCGCCATCGGGTGCGAATGGTTCTTTGTGGCTGCGCAGCACTTTTGTGTCGTGACTTGTTTCGGTGCCATCGACCCATTGGAGCTTGCCATCAATCAGTTTCGGCTCGCGGGTGTAATGCTTCAGGCCCTTGCCCGCGACGGTCTTCACGTCTTCGTGCAGCAAACCGGCTTCTAATAAATCACGGACCAGGAACGCAATGCCGCCCGCCGCGTGGAAATGGTTCACATCGGCCTTGCCGTTCGGGTAGATCCTTGCGACCAGCGGCACGGCTTGCGAGAGTTCGTCGAAGTCATTCCAGTCAATCACAATCCCTGCCGCACGCGCAATCGCCACCAGGTGCAGCGTGTGATTTGTGGATCCACCCGTTGCCAGCAACGCGACAATGCCGTTGACGATCGATTTTTCATCGACGACATGGCCCACCGGCGTGTAATGACCGCGATCCACGGTGAGTTCCAATACGCGCTTTGCCGCTTCGGCGGTCAACGCGTCCCTCAAAGGCGTGTGCGGATGGATGAACGCCGAACCCGGAAGATGCAGGCCCATGACTTCCATCAGCATCTGGTTGCTGTTCGCCGTGCCATAGAACGTGCAGGTGCCGTGGCCGTGGTAGGCGGCCGCTTCGGCTTCGAGCAACGCGTCGCGGTCGCATGCGCCCATCGCGAATTGCTGGCGGACTTTGGCTTTGTCGTCGTTGGTGAGGCCGCTCGTCATGGGGCCGGCCGGCACGAAGATGGTCGGCAAATGGCCAAATTGCAGCGCACCAATCAGCAAGCCCGGAACGATCTTGTCGCAGATACCGAGGCACAGCGCAGCGTCGAACATGTTGTGAGTCAGCGCGACGGCCGTGCTCATTGCAATGACTTCGCGCGAAAACAGCGACAGTTCCATGCCCGCGTTGCCCTGCGTGACTCCGTCGCACATGGCCGGCACGCCGCCCGCGAATTGCGCCACGCCGCCCGCTTCGCGTGCGGCGTGCTTGATGATGTCGGGGTAGTTCTTGAACGGCGCGTGGGCCGACAGCATCTCGTTGTACGACGAAACAATGCCGATATTCGGCTCGCGAATCGCCTTGATCGAGATTTTTTCCTGACCTTCAAGGCCGGCGAATCCATGCGCCAGGTTCGCGCACGACAACGCGCCACGCGCAGGAAAATGGCCCTGCGCGCCATCGATCCGCGCCAGATACGCTGCACGGGTCGGCTTGCTGCGCTCGATCACGCGCTGGGTGACTTTGTTCAGATGCGAATGCGGGGAAACCATCGAAACTCCTTCGCCTGGGGCGGCGAGCGGGCGGTTAGCGGCAGCTAACGCCGGGTTGAACGGTCGCGGTGGCTTTGAATTTTGAGATGGCCCGCGCCATGACCATCGATTCTAGTAGAAAAACTACATACATTCCATCTGGAAAACCCTTACTTTGGGTCAAAGTCTTCTGTGATGGCTTACTTTGGATATCCATCGTCAATAGTGAATGGTTTCTGGTAACACTTTGTCTTGTAGTTTTTGTACATTTTAGCGAATCAGCTATAGTCCACGCATTTCCAGCATAGGATGAGATTCCCGATGTTGCTGTCCCAAGTCGAAGCAATGCGTGAACAATTGCGCCCTTCTGAGCGCAAGCTTGCTGATTACGTGATGGAAGCGCCGCGCGAGGTTCTCGATCTGGCGATGACCGACTTCGCCACGCGGGCCGGCGTGAGTCAGCCGACCATTGCGCGGTTTTGCCGGGCGCTCGGGTTTTCGGGGTTTCGCGAATTCAAGATCCGGCTCGCGCAGAGCATTGCATCCGATGTCCCGGCGCCTGCGGTGTATCGGGACGTGCGACCCGATGAACCCGCTGCCGGCGTGGCGGCGAAGGTGCTTGACAGGACTATCGGCGCGTTGCTGCAGGTGCGCAATAGCTTGTCGTCGGATAGCGTGGCTGCGGCAATCTCCCTGCTCGCCGACGCGCGGCGTATCGAGTTTTATGGTGCGGGCGGCTCGGGAATCGCAGCGCTGGATGTGCAGCACAAGTTTTTCAGGCTGGGCGTGCCGAGTGTTGCGTATTCCGATCCACATACCTATACAACGTCTGCGGCGCTGTTGGGTGCGGGCGATGTCGTCGTGGTAATTTCGAATACGGGTCGCACGCGGGATATTCTGGATGCGGTGAAATCGGCGCTGGCCGGTGGCGCGAAGGTTATTGCCATCACGCACGGCAATTCCCCGCTGGCGCGCATGGCGAGCGTGGGATTGTTCGCGAACGTGGATGAAGATACGGACATCTTTTCACCGATGACATCGCGTGTATCGCATCTGGCTATCGGCGATATTTTGGCGGTCGGCGTGGCGCTGGCTAGAGGCCCTGAGTTTGCGGAAAGATTGGCTGAGGCGAAAGGCGTGCTGGATAGGCGGCGAGTAGGGAATTAATCCTCGCCAAGTTCCGAAGGCACAAAAAAAGCGGGCTCTTCTAAGAAGAGCCCGCTTTTTTACATCTACAACACCAGCAAAAGCTTACAAGACCAATCCTTCGAGAAACCCGGCTCTTGCGAACCGGATTCCTCTCAGATCAGACTTCGATTACCACTGGTACGAAGCACCAGCACCAACCGTCGTACCCGCTGCCGACCAACCCGCGCCCACGCGCACCTTGATGTTCTGAAAATAAGTAACCAAATCAATGGGTTACTGATTCCAGAAGTAACTTCTCAATAACCCGGGGCGAGCACCACGCGCCGTGCTGTGTTATTTGATCTGCGCACGCGGTCGAGGTAGCCGATAGCTTCGTTGCGTGCGCTCATGATTGCGCTTGTAAACTGCGGATGACGATGTTAACGTTTGTCGCACCAACATCATTTGATCCGCACTCGTGACTCTTCCAAAAAAATTCTCACTACCCGACATCGCTCGAGAGGGACTAACGCCGTCGGAGCTTGAAGTGCTAGCGTGGGTAGAGAAACTGACGGACATCGCTAATGACTTGCAGGATGAGTCTGAGCAACTGAAACAGGAAGCAGCTCAGCTCAGGAAAACCAGGAAGCGC
>NZ_MTHB01000028.1 GCF_002220365.1 Caballeronia sordidicola
CTCCCGGACGATGGTGGAATCGTCCGTTGAGTTTCCGCGCAAATGTCGATTGATAAGAAGTTGGTGCAGATTGCACAAGGCCGCTACGCTGACGCGCGGATCGCCGAGAACCAGAGCGGAGCATGCGGCAGCATCCAACATCCATTCGGCAATGACCCTAACCTCACTGTCGCCCGCGTCGATATGGACGACCCGACCTCCGCCGCGCTGCTCAACATCTCGAACCTTGACGCGACGACGAAACAGCGGATGCCAACGATAATGGACTTCAACTTCTTGCCCGATATGGGCAGAATGAACGGGAACTGGTGACCAGCAGAAAATCGTGGTTGTTCAATGATACGGTGGCCGGGGCGAAAGCCAGTGCAACGATCTACAGCTTGATGCTCACCTGTCGGGCGTGCGACGTTGAGCCGTTCGAGTACCTGTGCGAAGTGCTCACCGAGTTGCCCCAGCGCGCGGCTGGTGCCGACGTGAGCGACTTGCTGCCATTCAACATCGGCGAGCGACTCGCTCGACGCAAACCAACCTCCGACTAACGCTTCTAATGCGTCGGCTCCACGCCAACGCCCACTCCCATCCTTCGCTTTGGACATCGCCGACCTCGGTCGTCGCGGTGCGGCCGTCTTCGTCTTGTCAACGTGTGCGTAATTGAGCGGTTACCAGATGTACGTGATGTCCGTAGTCCAGACCTGGTCGGGACGGGCGGGAGAGAAGTCTCGTTGCAGCAGGTCCGGTGCGACCGGCAGGCTGTGGTTGCTGTCGGTCGTGACCTTGAACCGGCGTTTGGTCTTCGCCTTGATGCCGTGCAGCTTCATGAGCCGCTGGACTCGATCCTTGCTGACGCGAATGCCCTGGGCCAGCAGTTGCTTCCACACGCGCGGCCAGCCGTACTCGCCTTTGGATTCAGCGTGCACGGCCTTGATGTGCACCAGCAGAGCGTCGTTGCTGATGCGTCGGCGCGGTCGGTCAGTATCGACATCCCGCGCCTTGCGCGCGTGGTAACCGCTGGGGCTGACACCCAGCACCTGGCAGGTCAGGGACACCGGCCATTGTCGGCTGTGAAGCTCGATCCAGGCGTATATATGGACTCCCCAGGTTTTGCAAACAATGCGTCTTCTCTTGATGCAAGGTGTCAGTCTGCACGTATATATTCGGCCTGTTTATGCGGGGTCACCGCTGGCCATAATGCAAATCGCCTGCCTCGTTCTCATTACTTCAGCGGCCTTCTTTGGCCACTACGCCTGTCGGATTTTCGAGGCTGGGTCAGACCCATCGCATCATCGATTGTTCATCGTTCGCAAACTGCTGGTGGTTGTACTGCAGAGATTTTATGGATTCATGCGCTCGCGAAGCGCTCGCTCTTGGCAAGCAACGCCCACGCTATGCGTGCTAGTTTGTTCGCCAGTGCCGCCGCTGCGACATTCACCCCACGTCTGCTCGCGAGCTGACAGACCCAGCGCGACAGCGCATCGGTTCGCTTGCTCGCAAATCGCATGATCGACCGCGCTCCTTGGACCAGCAGCCAGCGGATGTACCGATCTCCCCGTTTGCTGATACCGAGCAACTTTTGCTTG
>NZ_MTHB01000131.1 GCF_002220365.1 Caballeronia sordidicola
CCGACAAGCGCTTAGCGATAAGCTGCCCGTGCTATCCAGCAGTCTGGTTGCCAAACTGTTCAAGATCGTTGTTATGTTTTTTTCGAAGCTACATTGGGCCGTTTTCGAGGTGGAACATGGAAGTCTTTGTACGAGTGGGATCGCGTGACTTTTCCGCAATATTGGAGAGGGACGGGCTTGTCATACTAAAGGAGGGGCATAGAGAACTGACGCGCCTCACCTTGAACGATGCATTACCGGTACTTGCAGAAGGGAACGACGACGCCGGCATTCTTGATTCAACGATCGCTGGTATGTTGCGTGCACTTGTAAACTCCTATTCCCGTGTCACTTGACAACCCCGCGTAGGACCACGGGCCGGTTCCGGTGCTTCCACTTTCCTACGTAAATTGCATGACCGGCTTCGGTTAAAAGCGCTGATTCCCGCACCTTCACTTCCCACTCGCAGATTGATGAGACTTTTGCGCCGGAAAAAAACGCTAGAACGAGCCTATGTCAAAAGGCGTCCGGCTATTTCCGTCGCTGCATCCTAGTACAGGATCCCGCAAATTAGCTTTAATAGTGATCTGCCTGTAAATAAGACTGCGCGAGCGTGACGACCCCTGAGCCATCTCATCGAGCGGCCGTGAGCCCGGCATGAGGTCCCATCTCCCACTATGGCTTCGAAAGGCCGCATCATAAAGGTTCCGGCGGAGTTCGGTCAGCCGAAACACGACCATCGGATCCTGATCGTCCGATCGTCCAAACGTTTGATCAGCAGGCGGATAGCCCGGAAACGGCATTTGGAGAGGCTCGCTGTCCGATCCTGCCACGTCAATATGGACCGAGTGACGAACACCCTTGACTGGTCGGCAAGCATACGTCTGGGTGGCAAGAGGCAGAGATATTGGCCCGACACAACACTGACTGGCGTTACCTGAATTATAGTTCGCCGGCCTACGCCGGGGCGCCACCAAACCCCGCGGCGATCTGCATGAAGAACGCTGCGTCCGGCCGTCCTATCCGACAGCATGCTTGCCGCTCACCTCGAATCTCAGGCATCGCAGCGCTTCGTGACGATTGGCAGTCTGAGGGTGAATTCGCTGTCGGTACCCGGCCCGGCATTGGTTGCCGAGACCGTTCCGCCGTGAAACTCGGCGACTGCTTTTACGACAGCGCGGCGCACTCTCAGGTCGCCTGCCCTAGCAGCAATCGTTCTGCTGGATTGCACGGACAACTCGAATACATGCGGCAGGAGCACGCGCGAAATCCCGAGTCCATTGTTCCGAGCGGAAAAGCTGCACAGCAAACACCTTGCTGGATGCGGCTGCTGAGGCGGGGGCCCGGTGGCATGTCCCGGTGCTGCTGGTGCAGGCGTTCCGACGGGCATCGGACAGATGGTGCTGGTGCGGTTGTCCAGCCCTGTGAACGGCATCGACATCACGGAGGCAATCTGGTTCTCAGCCGGACGCTTACCCGCCATTCGCGCGCTCGGCAGTGCCGTCCCGTCCGTCATCGTGGCAGGTATGGGTGTATCGCTCGGGCGAGGAGGCGCCCCGAAGCTGGCGAGCGCGGCGATCGCCAGCCACCACTCAGGGACCCGTGTCAGCCGTGGTATTGATCATCGAACTCGGGTCACGACCGCTCGTTCATCGTGTCATTGCTCGTTGCCGTGGTGACTGCCACCCTCGTCGCGCGTTCAATCGAGCCGCGTTCGATCTACGAAGCACGGCTCTCCGAAGACCAGGTCCAGGCGCAACGCAAAGCTCGCGATCTGTGACCCGGATGATGGAGGGATAACGCAAGGCTGGAGAGCCGGCACATTTCAATCGCCAACCGGTTGCCTGGCAAGAGCGGATGCGCCAACGACTTCACGTTTCAGCAAGTCGCCCCACACGGTCATGTCACGGCTGGCAACTGCCGCCGGATTACCTTTTAGCACGTCAAACTGCGTCTTCTCGCCGACGCGCGAGAACCGGATATCGAAGGTCTGCGTGCCGACGCGTAAGTCCCTGAGCGTCAGATCGCTCAGCCAGGGTGGCAGGTCTGGATCGACGTAGAGCATCTCGTGGGGCGCGTCCGGTTGCAGGCCGAGGAGTGCCTGTAACAGCGAGAACACCGATCCTGCCGCCCACGCTTGCGGTACGTTCGCACCCGGATATTGAACGGGGAAATTCGCGTCGTCTCGGTGCAGTCCGGCATAGAGCTCGGGCAACTGATTCAGCCTGAAAAAGCTCCCCGCCTCGCACACGTCGAACGCGACGCGGGCAGCTTCCGCGGAATAGCCATAGCGCTTGAATCCTTGCGCGATCAGGCCATTGTCATGTGGCCACACCGCCCCTTTCTGGTAAGAAAAAGGGTTATAGGCCGCGTGACTGGCCGACAGAGTGCGGATGCCCCAACCGCTCCACATGTCCGGTTGCATGAGCCGCGCCACCACACGCCCGGCGCGTTCGGGCGGCACGATGCCCGACCACAGACAATGACCCGGATTGGATGCGACGCTCAATACCTGCTTCTTCTCGCCATCGAGCGCGAAAGCATAGAAGCCGCTCTCCTCGTCCCAGAATGCCTCGTTGAACCGTGTGAAAAGCGCAGCGGCTTTCGTCCGCAGGGTTCCTGCGTGGGCAGGATCATCAAGCACATCATAGATCTGCGCCATCCGCAGCCACGCATCATACACATAGCCCTGCAACTCGCAGAGTGCCTTTGGGCCCTTGACCAGGGTCCCGTCGGGATACACCAGGGCATCGCCGGAGTCCTTCCAGCTCTGGTTCTCGAGACCGGCAGCCGAACGGGTAGCGTACTCCTGAAAGCCGTCACCGTCGCGATCGCCATACCTGTCGATCCAATCCAGACAACGCTCGGCGGTCGGCAGATGACGCCTGAGCAGTTCGAGATCGCCGGTACAACACCAGGTATTGTGCAACGCGATTAGATAGAGAGGCGTTGCGTCCGCGGTGCCGTAGTACGGCGTGTGGGGAATCAGCTTGAGGTTTGCCAGCTCCCCCAGACGGAGTTCATGCAAAATCTTGCCGGGCTCGGCGTCGCGATATTCGTCGCGCTCGGTCGCCTGGGCCGCACCCAGCGCATCCAGCGTTCCGCGCGCAAAGTCAGAGTAGACGGGCCACGTCTGCAGCGAGACGACTAGGCTATCACGCCCGAACAAGGCCACGAACCATGGCAGCCCGGCAGCCGTTACAAGCTGCGTCTGGTCGGGGTTAGTCCCGAGGATAGGCAGGCGCAACGCGAACATGTCGTCGACCGCCTGCCGAAAAAGGTTTCTGAAGCCATCGTTGCTACTCTCGACCTTGAGTACGGCATCGCGCCAGGCAGCGAGGCGCTTACTGTTCTCCGACCGGTCGCCGACCGCGTCCATGCAACTTTCCGGCGCCGGATAGCACTCTTTGCCGTCCAGCAGATCGTACATGAGGCAGGTGTGCCAAGTGCCAGCAGGAGCCAGTTCGACGTCAAACGTGATACGTCCATTGGCGTACCCTGCCGGCGCGTCGCCGTTACGCGCCGTCACCGTCACCTCACGGGAAAAAGCGCCATTCTGGTACGCGGTCGTTAGACGCTGGTGGTCCCGGTTCCATTCTGTCGCAATGTTTCCGCGTCGAACGAACCGCCCGGACTTGACCTCGAAAATGTCGGCGAAATCGGAGCGCACCGCGATTTCGAAGTTGAAGCGCACCTTTGATGCGCCGTAGTTGGTGAGATCTACGTCTTCGTGCACACCCCCGCCGATATGACGACTGAGCATCAGCCCAATCGTATGCGAGTTGATCGGGCCGGCCTCCGTGACGAGTGCGCGGTTGGCCAGAAAAATGCGTTCGGCATAGGAGGTGGTCGCACCACCGTTGAGCAGATCCCACGGCTCACCGTTGGCGTAGACCGACCAACTGCTGATCATCCGGGTGTCGTAGAAATACAGACCTTTGTCGCTCGGCCATTGGATTTGCCCGTCCGTGTCGCAGAGCAGGACTGAGTGCCCCTGGTGAATCGCGAGTTGTGCTGGACCCACCCTGATTTCGACCGACATGTTTATCCTTGCGTACTGCTACTAGATTCGGCTCGCGTGGGTATGTCGTCGCAGTGAAAGTGCGCCTTACCCCGGTCCGCCATCGCCCGCGTTCACGACCGCCCCACACAGGAACAAGGTGTACGCGGACGGCTTGGGTGTCTGCACGCTGCCGTACCAGGCCACGACCAGACCTGAACGCGCCGGGCCGTCGGCATCTGGGCAGAGACAATGATTAGGTCCGGTGGTGTTGCCTAACTGGAGAATGTTACCCGACGCATCACGACGGACAAATCCCTCGCCCCCTAATGATGATCGTCTTTGTCCACGACATTGAATCGCCCCGACCTCGCCAACTGCTTGACCTTACCCATAAAGGACGTCTTTGGCGTCTTCTTGCATTCGTCAACGACCAATGCAACCGGGTGCGCGTTGTCGACAACGAGCTCATCGGATTCTTTGACGCCAAGCCTGTCGACACCCGCAGCCCAATACACCAACGCGGGTTTGTAGTTGTCGTCCAGCGCAACGAAATCTTCACATTTCATCTTTCCCGGCTGCACTTTCATGGGCGACTGCGCAAACGCAATCTGTGACAGGCCTAAGCCGGCCATGACTACTCCAAGCAAGATTTTTCTCATGACATTTCCCTGACGATCGAACGATAAAGAGTCCGTAAGACGATACATCTTGGACGGCCGTCAGCGACCGCTGACTCAGTAGCAAGATGCGCGCTGTCGGCAATGATGTCTGTACGGTGTCGTACCGGATCCCAAACCCATGCCACCGCAATACTTATCAGATCGAGGATGATCTGGATCAAGCTCAACTTATCGGCCTGTCGAAGATACGGTGAAGCGGCCCCCTCACCACATCAACTCAACATGATCCGGCTAACGATCGCTGCTATCGGCCGCTCCGTCCAACGCTGGAAGCGCGGGTTCAATTGCAGCGGTTTGAGTGTCATTCGCATGGCTAACTTGATGGGGTACTGTACCCTCACCAATCCAAAAGCCTGTTTCCGGATTGCGTCGAACGAAGGAGGCGCCTTTCGCTCGCCGAATCGCCAGTCGGCAGCGCAACGTAAGGCGATTTCGGTATCGCTCTGGCGCAGTTCGGCCAAGCGCCGCCAAAGGGCCGCGACGACCAACGACCTACTCACAGGCTCTTGCGACTGATACTTGAGAAAATATCTGTAAAAACGCCCGTAGTGCTGCAACTCATCGTTCCGGATGCGCCATGCGAGACCCCGAAGAACCGGTTCATCACACACTGAATTTAGCGCTTGGTAGTAAGTGGTTGTCCCCATTTCGACGACGCAACGCGCGGCCAATTCCTGGCCCCGTGTCGGCTCAAGATTTTCGGCGGTACAAAGCTTCGAATACTGCTTCAGAAAATCGGCATACGCACTATTCCAATCGAATTCTGGCCACACATGCTGCACATAGGCCTTCAGCGCCTGTCCGTGCTGGAGCTCTTCCGGTTCCCAGTGATCTTGCAGCCAGTCGCAGACTTCCGCATCCTTAGCAAAATAACGCACCAAATTGTGCGTATAGAGATCCGATCCGCTTTCGATGAGTGAAGCACTGCACACCAGAGCGAAGATATCGTCGCGCTCTCGGGTACGTGCGATATCAATGCTGGCAAAATTCAAATCCTGGAGACACCAGTGTGACCCCACTGCGCGACGACCGTGATCCAAGGTGTTCTCCGATTTTCGACGACTCTTGGCCGTAAGCCAAATACCGACGAAGCAAGCGGCCGGCCCGATTCCGTCTGCTGATGGTTTGGCTATCACGCCGTGCACCGGGACGCTATGAACGATTGTGTTCGCACATATCAGCTCGATTGAACGGATACCCGCTTTGGGTAGCACGGAGTCGGCTTGAGGCCTGCTCACGGGGCTCGACGACGCCATCCGGGCGCGATGCAAGAACCTGAAACAGAGACGTCCAGCCGTGCTCGAATCCCATCGCGGAACCGGCGAGGTATAAGCGGTAAGCGCGTATGATCCGCTCCGCATTAGCGCCAAGCGCTCGCCGGGCTTCAGCAAGATGCGACTCCAATGCGTCGGCCCAGCGCCAGAGCGTCTCGGCATAGTGCGGGCGCAAACACTCGGCGTCCAGCGGTTCGAGGTTCCCCGACGTCGTGGCGTCCAGCACGACGCCGACATGCACGAGCTGGCCGCCGGGAAAAATGTATTTCTCAATGAAATCGCCCATTCCGCCGTCAAGCTGGGAGCGGCCCGTCCCACCGGCGGTGATGCAGTGGTTCATTACAAGGCCACCGGGCTTGAGCACTCGGTGTATCTTCCGAAAATAGCGACTCAGGTTAGGTCGGCCAACATGTTCGCACATACCCACCGACGCTACTTTTTCAAATGGCCTTGATTCGTCGATGTCGCGATAGTCCTGTAAAAGTATCCGCACCCGGCCTTGCAGGCCCTTTTGTTCGATGAGCCTGTTGACATACTCGTATTGATTACTCGATAGGGTTATGCCGGTAGCATCGACTCCATAATGTTCCGCTGCCCAGAGCAGGAGCGCGCCCCAGCCGGCACCGATGTCGAGGAAACGCTCGCCGTAGTGCAGCCGGAGCTTTTTGCAGATCTGGTTGAGCTTCGCCTCCTGTGCCGCGGCGAGGGTCATGGTGGGGTTGGCGAAGTAAGCGCAGGAGTAAACGCGTCTCGGGTCAAGCCACAGTGCGTAGAAGTCGTCTGAAACGTCATAGTGCTGCTGGATCTGCGCGCCATCCTTCAGTCGACTGTGATGGGTGCGCTCCCAGATATTGCGTTGGGTGCGCTGCACGAAGCGAGGCCACCAGCTTCCCGCCTCCAGCGTAGGATCGTTGCCGAATAATGCCGATGCGGTCACCATAAGGTCGCGCATATTCCCCTCTATCTCGAGGCGCCATTCCACGTAATCTTCCGCTAACCGGCCGATCGCACCCTGCGCCAGATGCATCAGCGCTCGCATATCGCGTACGATAAATGCAAGGCGAGGTTGTGCGGCACCCAAGCGTTGCCCACTAGGGAGCAGGACCGAGCAAGGCAACGGCAAACCAGCAAGGCGTTGCTCTGCGCGCCGAATCAAGCGGTTAGAAAGGGACATGAATTCCACCTCTGTAATTCGGGTGACGGCCACAAAGTACTATGCCGTGATCGGGACTTCGGTTGCTCGGGCGGACCGTACCGGAAACCATAACCGCGAAGTAGGCCCGTGCGATAGGTTCGGAAACTACTCAAGTGCGCAGTACATCGGTATTCGAACGGCGCTTCTTTAGCTTCTGGTGATTGCTATCAACCTTACCTACTCGCGGCCCGAAACCAAAGCGGTAGCCGAGGAAGATACTCATGTTTAGCGGATCGCATCGTTAAGCATTCGCAGATCTCAATTCAACATTTTGAGCCGGCAGTTTCGATAGCTTAAGGCCATTGCCGTTCCTGACCTCATGGCTTATGGAGTTGGGTCTCGTACATGCGGTTAAGGGGAACAGCATCTATGTATGTGGGGCTGCGCTTGATTGCGTCGCGGCTGAGGGTAGTAGAAATAGTTGACGTAGTCGAATCGATACTGTTGAACGATTCGGTTGACAGAAGCACTTCGCTTTCGCTTTGCCACCAGTCCCGCGTATCGACTGTCAGGTAACGTATTAGCCACGTCCCGTCATCGAACACAAAGTCTCGAATGTGACCGATTGGCCCGTCCAACGCCTCGATCGTGAACCTGCCTACCTGTTTCGTATTCAGCAGGTGGGGCGTGGCGTTCAGGGCGTTCGTCTGCGGCGTTACACGCGCGTTTGCGTCGGCTTCGAGGGCTGCTGGCGGATTGACTGACTTTTCGGGATGCGGCGAGGTTTCCTGGAAATAATCCTCTTCCCAATATGGCTTGCACCGGTAGTAATCGAAGATCATGCCTTCCTGTAGGCGGGAAATTGGCGTCTGCGTATCTATCGACGAGCTACCTAACATCTCGTGCTGCGTAAGGTTCAACTTAACGACGCTTGAAGCGAAATCCATCTGGCGAATGCAACAGCCTGGCACCCAGATGCTTGCCCCATAGCCCCACGCTGACGTATCGACGATCAAGTAGCGGATCGCCCAGGTCCGGACATCGAAGTAGACTTGCTCGACCTTGCCAAGGTCATCATCCGGGCAGGTCACGCAAGATTCGATCAAATCCCCTATGCTTCGTAACATGATTCGCTATCCTTTCATATAGAAAATGCTGCATCTATATCTCTTAACTAGCGCATGAAAATACTCCGATAGCGATTTTTAGGGGAGATCGTCGAGCAGTGCGCGCTAACCAACCAAGCCGTTCTAGCCGTCAATACGAAAAATCATAAAACTGAATTGACGCTGGCGATAGACTCGGAATCTACTCATATAGCCACATTTAATCCCGACGTCTGCGAGAGCGGCATGCGTTCCGGTTTCGTCGTCGTTGTTTTCCCGATCCTGGTTCCCCGCCCTCCCTCTTGCATTAACCCAGTTTGACCGGAACAGACATCTGCTCACCGCCTCTCTGGATCTGCAACGAGATGCTGTCGCCGGCCTCGGAAATCATTTTCCTGAGCTGTTCCACGTTCTCGACGGGCTCGCCGTCGACAGCAAGAATCACATCGCCGGGCTCGATCCCCGCGTTGGCCGCTGCATTCTGTGCCTGTTCGACGAGCAAACCGGACGACAAGGACGCGTCGCTCTGCTCTTGCGGCGAAAGCGGCCGGACCGCAACACCCAGTCGCGCATGCGCCGGCCGCGCTGCGGCGCCCGCTTGCTGCGTCGCACCGGGCTGCACGCCCAACCTGACCGACAGGCTCCTCTCGCCAGCATCGCGCCAGATGCCGATATCCGCCGTTGTACCTGGCGACATTCCCGCGATTTGCGCCGGCAGATCGCCCGTATCCGGCACCGGCGTACCGTTGACCGAGAGGATCACATCCCCTGCCTGTATCCCCGCTGCAGCGGCCGGGCCGTCGGGGTCGACCGAGGCAACCAGTGCACCCTGTGGCTTTTTCATCCCCAACGATTGAGCGGCGGACTGGTCCACCGGTCCCACAGCGACGCCGAGCCGACCGCGACTCACGTAACCGTTCTTCACAAGATCATTCTTGACCTTGATCGCTTCGTCGATCGGAATCGCGAACGACAGGCCCTGAAAGCCGCCTGTGCGCGAATAGATCATTGAGTTGATACCGATCACCTCGCCCTTCCCATTGAACAGCGGCCCCCCCGAATTGCCCGGATTCACCGGCACGTCGGTCTGGATGAACGGTGTGTAACCCTCTCCAGGCAGCGTACGTGATTTCGCGCTGATAATGCCGGACGTGACCGTGTTGTCGAGACCATAGGGCGAGCCAATTGCGAGCACCCGTTCGCCAACTTTGCTTTTGGCCGGATCACCAATTCTGACCGTGGGCAGATCGCCTGCGTCGATTTTTAACACAGCGACATCCGACTGCTTGTCGGCGCCGATCACCTTGGCCCGAAATTCGCGCCTATCCTTCAACTTCACGGTGACCACGTCCGCGCCGTCGACAACGTGGTTATTCGTCAAGATATAGCCGCTCTGGCTGATGATGAAACCTGAGCCCAGACTCTCCGTCGATGGCTTATTCCCATCGGCGTCTTCCGAGCCCCCCGGACTGGCAACGTGCTTCGCACTGATGTTGACCACGGCGGGCCCGTAGGTCGCGACAATGTCCGAGAATTCCGGTGTGCCGACGCGTGCCGCGGATTCGGCCGGCGTAATCACGTTGGCAGTTTTGATAACCTGCGATGCATCGGCATCGCGGTGGCCTAACCCGTAGGCCCCTGCCAAAGCTGCGACAACGCCGACGGTCAGGGCGCCGCGTGAAATATTTCTTCTGGTCATGGTTCTTGTACCGGTGAGGGAGCGCTCGCTGCGAAGATGCCTAACGTACGCGCCACCACTTAACGTCAACTTAAGGTCAAACCGCTCGAATGAATGCTGTACGCATCGATCCTGCATGCGCGATGAGGCTGTCCGACCGGCTTCGACCTCGCGGTCGATCGCTTTCCTCATACGATCAAATAGCGCATCGAATGCATTTTCCATACTGCGGAAGCTCCCTGTGTAGACACCGTCAATCGGCACCTCGATCGGGCTTCCCTGCGTAGTCTCCCTGATCCACTGCGCGGCGACGTAAACTCCATTTTCAGCATCTCCGCTCAAGTCGAAAGTCATCTCGACGCCCATGTATACGCAGTTATGCTTATCGACCATTAATGTCTCCAGTTATGTGGCGGCAATCCGGAACCGATCAGAAGAAAAATGAGGTGAACTGCCACCACCAACGGAGAGTGCCATTAGGTTACCCTGTCGTATGCTAGGAAAAGAGCAGCATCAACTGTGCAATCGTTGGCTCCAGAATGGCAGGCGCGTGATGATTCTCTGCAATTGCGGCATCGCAGGACTCAGGCAACTGGTCGAAGGTTTCAGAAGATCGGGATTGGCATAAGTTGGTTGCGCTGGAGGGAGAAGCCAGTGGCGATGTCGAAGGCGCAGGCCGGTGGAGCTTTTTGACCGACGGACGAAACCTTACCCTGGTCCACTATGACCGGTGCGTGCATACGAACCGTGCATGGACAAATGCATTGGCGTCGTTGTTGCGACCTGTTTTCCTATGGAACCATGATGCAGTGACGCGCGAAGGCGGCGCGGCGCTAGCACCGCGGCTGCTCGGCATCGAGCATGGATGAAGCTGGCGCGGCAATGGAACGAACCCTCTGCAACGTTTCCCCTTTACCTCGGTGGTATCTCTCTTGGCATTGGGGCAGATGATGCGCTTAAGATGGTGGAGCAGACTGAAGTTTGAGCCCAGCCGCCGCCGGATGGCGATCAACCATCGGTCGCTGTGCCATCTGCGGACAGCCGAGCCACCGTTGCTATGGTCTGAAGCTCACCTGACAGCGGCCGTTCGCTGTTGCCGCTAGTCTGACTCACTCATGACTCACTCAAAGTCAAACGTACGTCGGTCTGTTTTCATTAGGTTTTCTGAACGGATGCGCGAGGCCGACATTTAACCGAGAACATCGCTTGGTTGCTATGAAACGCGTGGTGTTGTCAGCAGGCGCTG
Source organism: Caballeronia sordidicola (assembly GCF_002220365.1). Classification (GTDB taxonomy): domain Bacteria; phylum Pseudomonadota; class Gammaproteobacteria; order Burkholderiales; family Burkholderiaceae; genus Caballeronia; species Caballeronia sordidicola_C. The sequence continues at coordinate 11,102 of NZ_MTHB01000131.1, forward strand.
GATGACATTCGACAGATCCTTGAACTTCACCGGTTTAATGAACTGTTCACAATGGTGAAGCGCGATATCGTGCGAGGTTTCAGTTGAGATGTCGCCGGTTAAAACGATGACTGGCAGGTCACAATGCAGCTTCTCCCGAATTTTCATCGCCGCTTGGACTCCGTTCATGCCGTTCGGCAGGTTGTAGTCGGCCAGCACCAAGTCTGGTACGGCGCCTCCTTGCGCCAGCAATTCGAGCGCGGCGGCACCATCAGGCACTTCCATCGTATGGTGTCCCTCTTCGCTGAAAACCAGTTTAAGTGCCTCACGCACCTCGGGATCGTCTTCGATGATGAGAATCATGCCCGAACGACGAGTGCATTCGATCGCTTCCTGATCTCGCACTTGTGCCGGAGGGCTCTGAGACTGCGTTAGTGCTCCGGGCGCCGGAAGGTCGATCTCGATAGCAAATGCTGAACCTTTGCCCGGTTGGGAGCTAACCCGCAATCGGTAACCTAGCAAATCAGCGATCCGTTGGACGATCGACAGACCCAGGCCTAGGCCCCGGCTACGCTCGCGCGCGGGATTATCGATCTGATGATATTCCTGGAAGACCGCCTGAAGTTCGCCTTTTACAATCCCCACTCCTGTGTCCCAGACTTCGATGCTCAGCGTCCCATGGCGTCGCCGACAGCCCAGCAGTACCTTGCCGTGCGGTGTGTATTTCAAGGCATTCGACAGCAGATTCCGGATCACCTGTTCGAGAAGACGGGGATCGCTGTATAGCGTGAGACTGCAGGTCGCGACGTGGAGGACGATTCCCTTTGCTTGTGCCTGAAAGCTAAACTCATTCTTCAGCCGGTGAAGCAAGTCGTTAACCGGGAAACTGACCATCTCTGCGTGGACCGTGCCCGCCTCGATTTGGTTGATGTCGAGCAGCGTATTCAGCATCTCAGACATCGCGCTTATCGTTTCATCGAGCCGCGTCACCAAGTCCTGCCCTTTGTCACCCTCGACCGTTTTTGCCAGTAACCCTTGAAGCAAGGCAAGCGTCTGTAGCGGTTGACGCAGGTCGTGGCTGGCAGCCGCAAGAAAGCGGGACTTCGCGATATTCGCCAGTTCGGCTTGCTTCCTGGCGAGTTCCAGCGCCTTCGACGTACGCTTGCGCTCGGTGATGTCCGTAAAGGTGATCACGACTCCGCCCACCCCACCGTCCTCGGTGCGATAGGGCAGTATCCGTCGAGTGAACCACATGTCGCCTCGGGTTTCGATCTCCCGCTCGACTGGCACTAGGCTGTGCAGCACTGCCTGCGCATCGGTCGGGAGTGCACCATCGTTCGCGAGCGAATTCAGGTCCGACAGCGGCCGACCGATATCGCTCGGAATAACACTGAATAGCGATCTGGTAGCAGGCGTGAAGAAGCGGATCTTGAGCTCGGTGTCTAGGAAGAGTGTCGCAACATCCGTGCTGTACAGAACATTCTGGAGATCGTTGCTTGTTGTCCGCTGCCGTTCTAAGGTTTCCTGAAGTTGCCCATTAAGGGCTGTAAGCTCCTCGTTAAGCGACTGCAACTCTTCCTTGGAGGTGAGCAATTCCTCGTTTGTGGACTGAAATTCCTCATTGGCCGACAAGGCTTCTTCGTTGATTGACTTCTGTTCTTCGCTGGATATCTCAAGATTGCGAATGGCGCCCTGCAGTTCCGCCCGTGTGGCTTCGAGTTCCTGCTCCAGTTCGGTAACCCGTGCCTCGTTGTGCGGCTCGATGGAATGAGCGGTTTCCGGCTTTTGTTTCAGTTCGACTTGTTGCTCGTCGATGAAGCAGACCAACAACAACGCCTCGCCCTCCATCATCACGGGCTGGACATCAATTCTGAACGCCAAGGCACGGCCATCGTAGGTCACTCGGCCGCCTGTGATGATGGTGCGCACGTTTTCCTGAGTGGCCTGCTGGATCGCCGACCGGAGTTTGTTTCGCACACCCGGTCGCGCCATGGCGAAGAGGTCGTGAGTGGGCTGCCCCGGTGCGACGCTGAGATAACGATCCGTCGCGCCCAGAGAGTAAAGACACTCGTGCTGGCGATTGACCAACACGGCCGCTGGCGCATAACGCTCAATCACCAACCGGCGACAAAGCTCGGCGAGAGCAGACTGGCGCACGGGTGCCCGCCCCGGTCCTGGACCTGCGGGGACTCGAACGCCACCACCGGTAGACATCGAGAAATTCAGATCCCCAGGCCTGCTGCGACCGATATGTCGATACAGCCTTTCCTGTTTGGAAATCAGTTCGAAGCGGCCTTCGACGTTGCCGGCCGTCTCCGCATTACCCAGCAGCAGAACGCCCCCCTCGCGCAGTGCGAAATGAAACAATGAAACTACCTTGTCCTGGGACTCAGAGCGCAAATAGATGAGAAGGTTTCGACAGGAAACTAGATCGAGACGCGAGAAGGGCGGATCCGCAAGCACGTCCTGAACAGTGAATACGATCGCTGCACGCAACTCAGGCAAGACGCGGTAATGGTGATCCTCCAGCGAAAAGAAGCGCTTAAGGCGTGCAAGCGACACGTCCGCCTGGATCGTTTCAGGATAGACACCCTCCCGGGCGGTCGTTACAGCATCCGGATCCACGTCGGAAGCGAGTAGTTGGACTTTTATATTGCGTTTCGAGACTGCGATCTCCTCGATAAAGAGCATCGCGATCGAATAGGCTTCTTCTCCCGTACTACATCCTGCTACCCAGACGCGTAGGGGACGGTCGTCCGTGTGACTGCTGAGCAGTTCAGGAATAATTTTCTGCGCAAGGAAATCGTAGACCCTCGGGTCACGAAAGAAGCTGGTGACATTGATCAGAAGGTCCTTCGCGAGGAGTTCAAGTTCACCCGCGTTGGTTCCTAGCATTTTGAGATACTGATCCACGTCGTCATTCACAACTCCGGCCATCGCCATGCGTCGCTCGATGCGACGCTTCAGCGTTCCCGGCTTGTAAAGCGTGAAATCGTGTACGGTGTTTGTGCGGAGAAGTTCAATGACCCGATCCAACGCGTGTGGACCGCTATCTAGATCCTCCGTCGTATCAACTTCTATCGAATCGTTCTGCGTTGGCGTAAGCATCATGCCCCGATCGTATTTGATCAGCGCATCGGCAATCGTAGCCACCGGTAGCACGAGATCCACTACCCCGGTTGCGATTGCGCTTCGCGGCATGCCGTCATACTCGGCTTCGTCAGGATTCTGCGCGATCACGTAGCCACCTTTGTCCTTCAAACCTTTCAGTCCGATGCTGCCATCCGCACCGGTACCCGACAGGACGACACCGATGGCGCGCGGGCCGTATTCCACGGCTAGCGAATGCAGCAAAAAATCGAATGGCAGGCGTGCGCCATGGCGCTCTTGAGGGTGAGAGAGATGTAGCGCGTTATTGCCCACAGCGAGATAAACACCGGGAGGAATGATGTAGAGGTGTTCACGTTCAACCGACATTCCGTCGACGGCTTGCACCACCGTCATTGACGTGTGGCTGGCGATCAACTCTACCAGTATGCTTTCGTGGGTTGGATCGAGATGCTGGACCAAGATAAAGGCCATGCTTGTAGGTGCGGGCAGGGCATCCACGAGCTTTCTGCAGGCTTCAAGGCCGCCTGCCGATGCGCCGATGGCGACAACCAGAAACGCCCCTGGCGAATGACGGAGATCACGGACAGGCAATGACAGGCTGTCACTGGCTGCTGGTTGCCCTGCCGCCGGATTATGCCGGGAGATATCTGACATCACATTTGGTTCCAAAGTCGCCTCGGACGGGAGGCTGAAGTGATGTAGTCGATGCTTGCGAGCAAGCATCCGTTGCCTCGTACTAGATGTCATTGGCCGCGCAAGATTTCAAATGCATGCTTGCTGGAAGGCGCTTGTTCATCTAATTTTAGGCTGCCTAGCGCATCGGGTATGTCTCGGAAAGGCCGAATGGACATCAGCTTTAGGCAATACACCTGCCCAACGCACCGAGCCGACCCTTGGATGTGGGAGTACGGGTGCGTCCCAGGAATATTCCGACCGGATCCTGACTCATCGCTTTCAATTCCGTAAAACGACACCCAACCTATGAGGCCACATCTTACATGCCATTTGGTACGACACTCCTCAACCCTCACCGCGTTGGTTGCTTGGGAAGACCCAATCTGCACTCGTCATCCATTGGCGGGCTTTGAATTACGTCAGTCATCAAGTAGGCGAGAACCGCCGATTCGACCCGCTCTCTGCTCCGGTTAAATCGGACGGTGCAGGTTGATTTTCTTTGGAAAACTTTGGTTTCGATGATGGGCCACGACCGCCCCTCGATCCACGGTCTCAACAACGCTCACTCGCGATGTAATCGAGGATAGTCCAGTGTACGTCGACGCCGTACCTCTAAACCGCGCGTTCGAGACACTCCGTAATCTCTACGGTCGAGAAGCTTACTGGTCTTGTTATTTCCGACGTGAGCTTTCGCATGCAATCTGCCACCGATAATCCGTGACCGATACCATGAAAACAAACTTGCCAAACTCACTCGGTTCGGACACCTGCGTGAAGGCACCTCCGAACCCGCTAATCGCTAATCGCTTCTTCATGGCTTCTCTTCAGCGCTGAACGATAAAAACAAACTCGCGATTTGGTGCTGCGAGATCAACTCGTCGAACTAACCGTCCGTGGTGCCATTGCGCAAAGAGTCCGCGTGCGCGTCTTTCAGCCTTAGAGGCCAGTTCAAAAACCCCTGAGGGGGCTGTTTACTTTCTCGGCAAGCTGTTAACCTTGGATATCTGAACAACGGAACCCAAGGGATGGAAGCGCCGATCATCGATGACGAATTGTGGACACTGATCGAACCGTTACTGCCGACTCCCAAGCCCCGGCGCAAAGAGCATCCTGGTCGCCCACGCGTATCGGATCGGGCGGCGTTGGATGGCATCCTGTTCGTGTTGAAAACCGGTCTGCGATGGAACCACCTGCCGACCGTATTGGGCTTTGGCTCCGGCGCGACCTGCTGGCGACGATTGAACGACTGGCGCAAAGCACGAGTATGGGATCGACTGCACGAACTGCTGCTCGACAAGTTGCGCGAGGCCGGGCAGATCGATCTTTCATACGCTGCCGTCGATTCCTCGTCGGTGCGAGCTGTTGGGGCGGGCGAAAAACTGGCCCGAACCCCACGGACCGCTCGCGACCCGGTTCCAAGCACCACATCCTCGTAGACGCCAATGGCGTTCCCATCAGCGCCATTCTGACCGGCGCGAACCGCAACGACGTCACCCAATTGCTGCCGCTCGTCGACGCGATTCCCCCGATCCGCGGCGCGCGCGGTCGACCACTTCAGAGACCCAAGGTCATCTATGCCGATCGTGGTTACGATTCCGATCCGCATCGTCAACGATTGCGCGAGCGTGGCATCAAACCGGTGATCGCAAGGCGACGCACTGAACATGGCAGTGGTCTGGGAAAATTCCGTTGGGTCGTTGAACGGACTCACTCGTGGCTCCACAACTTCCGTCGTCTTCGCATACGCTTCGATCGCTGAGCTGAAATTCACGAAGCATTCTTGAAATTCGGCTGCGCCCTCGTCTGCTGGAACATCATCAGGCGTACGGAGCGGCCTTTTTGAACTGGCCTCTTAGGAGGTCGATGGAGGTCATCCATTTTAGCGAAGTACATCCCCTGTCCAAAAACGAGTATCTGCACGGTATTCGATGTGCATTTCGTCTAATCGGAAATCGTGGCCGTCATGTGCAAAGGCACTCAGCTTTCACGCTATCGCTCGCCCCACACGCTTCGGCAGAACGCCCTGCTCGGTTCACCAAACGACAAACGTACCCCGAATACACGGCAGTACGTTACCGTACCGACGAATATGATGGTTACGCGCACTATCCGTCGAGAGGTAAATCCTTTTTCAGACCAAGACGTTTGATGCCCGCCAAAATCGCTTAATTGAACTCGCAATAAGATTAGCCGTCTCTTGAGAAATTGGTGACACCCGTGCGTCCGTACTGTTTCCATGCTCGCTCGTTTGCGAATCGATTGGACACCAAATTGCGCAATCCGCGCTTTACTGCTTCCGCCTTCCTTGCTCTCATCTTGCCGGGTTCAACGAACAGGAGTCTTAGCGATTGTTTTCAAATCGATTATGTGATACGCGCTGGTTCGGACCGAAACCTTTCAATAGAACTGGCCCGCCAAAAACGTTCATCCAGAAAATTTGCCGACCTTGTTTGCCGCCGACGGTCAACAAGCCCCTTCAGCCAATCACTCGATTTATTAGTGGGTTGTCGCCGACTGATTAAAGCTGCACCACTTTTGCTGTGATGCTATCCATCAGAACAGCGCCCAAATGCGCACACGGAGAAACGGGCTCTATGCCGTTTTGAGTGGAACTTGACGGCTGGCGCGATAGCGTTTAATCCCTTGATCACGCGAGGCGGCGGGACGCAAAGGGTTTTGCGGCAAATGTTTTAGCCTGGACATGCGGAGGTAGGCGATGGCCACGAAGTTCTTCACGGTTCGAAATCCGCGCGCGGCCCGCTTGGTTTGTTGGAGCATGCCATTCATCGCCTCGACATAGGCATTGCTGCGACCGTCGAGCATGCCGCGCACGACGCCCGGCAGACGCTCCTTGAGCGTCGTGGCCAGCCGCCTGAACGGCTCAAGCCGACAACGCTTCGCCCATGAGATCCAGCCCTT
>NZ_MTHB01000238.1 GCF_002220365.1 Caballeronia sordidicola
CAGAATGGCGGCAAGACAGTCGATACCTCTCCGCAGTTGCACGGCACGATCAGCACTGCCCTGCACGAAGGCGAAGTGCTCGCCATTTATCGCGACGGCCAGAAGATCGGCACGGCCTCAGTCACGGGGCTCGACTGGTCGTATCAGGACGAGGGCCTCACGAAGGGGCAGCACGTCTACACGGCGAGTGTTATTTCTGCGTCGGGCGAACAGGGCGTTCATTCCGAAGATTTTGTAATTACTGAGACGGCTGGAACCGGCAGCGGTTTTCAATTACTTGCGACGGAAGATTTCCTGATTTTCGACACGCGGTTCGAGGCTAGAGCCACGTCTGACGGCAAAGCCATTTCCGTCGATATGCTTGAGGGCGTAAGGATGCTCGAGAAAGCCGGAATGACCGTCAAAAGCTACACCGACAACGGCGGCGTGATTAGTATTGAAGTCGACTGGGTTGCATATATGAAAGCTCACCCGGAGGACCCATATCTCGATTTGGATATGCATCGTCATATCGATAACGATCAAGGCGGCCTTAACTACTACAATTTAATCGCCGTTCCAGACTACCCAATTCTGCTCAACTTGCTCGGGAGATGGGTACAAGCGAACTTCGTAGCAGATGCCGGTGGGCAGTCACCCACGCCACCAGCCGCAGCCACGATCACCGGCGTATTCGATTCTTACGTGGACGCCGAAGGTCATGCGCAGCTTTCCTTGGTTCCTGCGGGCGGGGCCTCCAGCGAATCGACACATAGAATCGAAGGAACCCTTAGCGAGCCGATGAACAAGTGGAGCGATACGCTCGTCGTTTACCGCGATGGCGAGAAGCTGACGGGGGACACGCATTCGTTCAATTCACTCTCAAATTATTCGAGCACCACGTGGTGGATCGTCGATAACGACGCGCCTCCCGGAGCGCACGTCTATACGGCGCGCGTCGAGCGCCAATTCGAGGCCCAGGGACCTTGGTCACCGGGCTACGAGATTCTGGAATTTGCTCACGAGCCAACCGAGGACTCACTGACTGCTCGCATGTTGATGACCAATAGCTCGCTGCTTGTCGAGACGGGAAACCTGCATCACACGAACGCAGATGGCAGTGTTGCATCCATTCAGTTGAAGGCGGAGATTACGTTGGCTGGTAGCACGATTGCCGTGTTTCAAGCCGCCGTTGATGAGAATGGAACTGCCTCGTTCGAAGCTGATTGGGCACGTCTAATCGCAGCAAATCCGGGCGCTAAGCTCACGATAACTGCGCACGACAACATCAGCCAATCGGATCAGATTGTGGACATACATACGCTAGGAACGCTGGCGGGCCAGATCGGTCACTGGGTAACAGCAACACCGGATGGCGAAAGCGCGATTTTCTTCAACGCGGCAGATCGAAGCGCGCATATCCATGGGACCACTGGCATTAACACGATCACGGTTTCGGATGATCACCAGTTAATCGATCTGACATCGCTTACCGGCAAGACCGTCGGATCGACGGTCACGGGAATCGAGCGAATCGATCTCGGCGGTCAACACAATACCTTGAAGATTGCGATGATCGACGTGTTAAATCTCGGCGAGACTGACCTGTTCCGAGCGGATGGCAAGCAGCAATTCATGGTCAATGGCAAGGCTGTTGATACCGTGGAATTGTCCAACACCCGCGTAGCAGGAATCGCCGATGGGGATTGGGAACGCCAGGGTAAGGCCACGATTGGAGGCGTGGCCTACGATGTCTACGAGCACTCGACAGCGCATGTTGAATTGATGGTGCAACAGGGCGTGCAATTGTCGATGCACTAGTTCCAGATAGGTCGAGCATCAAGAGTCGCAGGCCCGCAAAGCCTGCGACTCAATATTGCGTCGCGTTCGATTAACTTAATAGCTTGCAGGATCAATTCGCTTTGATTTTCCGATAGCAATATTTCAATCGCTACCATCAAATAAAAAAAGATAGCAAACCGAAAAAGCATGGCGGTTTCAAACCGAAGCGCAACAGGAGGCTCTAGTGTTTAGAGCCTTGAGTTTGGCTGGCTGAGGCAAGTGTTGCAGCGAAGACCTCGAATGGAGAATGGAACGCGTGAGTTGCTCGGGGCCGACTGTTCAGGCTGTCGGCAATGGCATCGAGTTCGTCCTGACTGTAGACCGAGAGGTCGGTGCCTTTGGGCAGATATTGGCGAAGCAATCCGTTGGTGTTCTCGCAGCTCCCGCGTTGCCAGGGGCTATGTGGATCACAGAAGTAGATGTTCACGCCGGTGGCGCAGGCAAGCTCCTTATGCCGCGACATCTCCTTACCCTGGTCGTACGTCAAGCTCTGCCGTAGCGGCGCGACAATCGAATTTAGTTTGGCAGAGAAGCCTGCTAACGCGGACTCGGCGGTCGCGTCTTCCATCTTGGCGAGCAGTACTAGGCGGCTGGTTCGTTCGACCAGCACGCCGACAGAAGATTGGTTGCCCGCGCCCTTGATGAAGTCACCTTCCCAGTG
>NZ_MTHB01000304.1 GCF_002220365.1 Caballeronia sordidicola
AGCCGCACGATTTCCTCCTCGATCAACTGCAGGCGCTTCTGCGATGCCTCGTCCTTTTCCTTCTTGACCGCTTCGCGCTCGATCTTCAACTGGATCAACCGACGATCGAGCCGGTCCATCTCTTCGGGCTTCGAATCGATTTCCATCTTGACCCTGGACGCTGCTTCGTCGATCAGGTCGATGGCTTTATCGGGGAGAAAACGGTCCGTGATATAGCGATGCGACAATTCCGCCGCCGCGACGATCGCCGGATCGGTGATTTCCACGCCGTGATGCAGTTCGTACCTTTCCTTCAGGCCGCGCAGGATCGCGATGGTCGCTTCCACCGACGGTTCATCGACCAGCACCTTCTGGAACCGGCGCTCGAGCGCTGCATCCTTTTCGATGTACTTGCGATATTCGTCAAGCGTCGTCGCGCCGATGCAATGCAGCTCGCCGCGTGAGAGCGCCGGCTTCAGCATGTTGCCCGCGTCCATGGCGCCTTCGGCTTTACCTGCACCGACCATGGTATGAATTTCATCGATGAAAACGATGGTCTGGCCTTCGTCCTTGGCAATGTCGCTGAGCACGGATTTGAGCCGCTCTTCGAATTCACCGCGATACTTGGCGCCGGCCAGCAACGCGGCCATGTCGAGCGACAGCACGCGCTTGCTCTTGAGCGATTCCGGCACTTCGCCGTTCACGATCCGCTGCGCGAGACCTTCCACAATCGCCGTCTTGCCCACGCCCGGCTCACCAATCAGCACCGGATTGTTCTTCGTCCGGCGTTGCAGGATCTGGATTGATCGGCGAATTTCATCGTCACGGCCGATCACCGGGTCGAGCTTGCCGGCGCGCGCGCGCTCGGTCAGGTCAACCGTGTATTTCTTCAGCGCGCCGCGCTGGCTTTCGGCGTCCTGGCTATTCACCTGGCCGCCGCCGCGGACCGAATTGATCGCCGCTTCGAGCGCCTTGCGCGTCAAACCATGCTGCTTCGCGATACGACCGGCTTCGCCCTTGTCATCGGCGATGGCGAGCAGGTACATCTCGCTCGCGATAAACGTGTCGTTGAGCTTTTGCGCCTCTTTGTCGGCGCTGTTCAGCAAGCCGGCGAGATCGCGGCTGACCTGGACGTTGCCGTCCGTGCCCTGGACTTGCGGCAGACGCGTCATGGCGTCCTTGAGCGCGGTTTGCAGCGCCTGGACCTGCACCCCCGCCTGCGACAGCAGCGAGCGCGCCGAACCGTCCTGCTGCGCAATCAACGCGGAAAGCAGGTGAACCGGTTCGATATATTGATTGTCATTGCCGACGGCGAGACTCTGCGCGTCGGCCAGTGCTTCCTGGAACTTCGTGGTTAGCTTGTCGATTCTCATATTGAGACCTCCAAATCGGGATGTGTTCAAAATGAGGCGTGATCCGGCACTTTCAAGCGCTCCGCTGCCCAAAAGCCGCACTTTTTCTGCGAAATGCCGATTGACGCGCTTGATGGTGCCGAGCGGTTGATAGTGGTTGGGGAGCGCTCCCGGTGCTCAAAAACGTCGAGTCGGTAGCCACAACGTACGTTGGCGTCCGTCGAACGTGGGCGTCATGGGAGCATTGTGATCGGATCGGGACGGCGGCGCACTGATCCAGGTCTAAAAACCGGCAAGGGCGGCGCCGGAAATAAGCGTGCGTCAGGAGGGGTAGTCAGTTACTTCTGTTGCTTCAGCTACTTAAGGCAGCTCAGTCAGCCATGTCCAGCGATTCGACCGATGCCCGCCGCTGCCGGCATGAATCGAACGATGCCGAGCAAGCCCGCGAGCTCGTCAGCCGGCGACGCCAGATCGCCGATCGTATGCTGGTCGAGTTCCGCGAGGAACGCATCGCGCGCGGCGGCGAACACCCCCCGCAGACGGCAATGCGACTGGATCACGCAATGCCGGTGGGCCTCGCTGTCATCGGCGAAACAGCCGACTATCGAAAAATCGTTCTCGGTCTTGCGCACGACCTCGCCGATGCTCAGCAACGGTGTACGAGGATCGAGCCTCAGTCCACCGTTACGGCCGCGTACGGTTTCGACCCAGCCCAGCTCCCCGAGCCGCTGCACCACCTTCATGAGATGGTTCTTGGAGATTCCGTAGGCGTCGGAGATCTCCTGGATGGTCGACAGCCCCTCGGGCCGGACGGCCAGATAGAGCATGACGCGCAACGAGTAGTCGGTGTAATCGGTCAGTCGCATGGGTATTCGCGTAGTTCGCGTAATCAGTCGCATCAGCCGATCGCGTGGTCACGTCGGTCCGCAGCGTAGTAATAACGTCAATCAGCTTCAATCGCACGGATACAGGGTACGGCGTCAGGCGGCACAGATAGTCAGGTTTGCTCGACCTGAACGAGACCGTGCGTGCCTGACCCAATCCGTTCGTCCGTCCGCCCGATCGCCGGGCAACGCGGGCACCATGGCCGCAACCGCTGCGGCCAGCCGCCGCGTGCGCCATCCACTGTGTCACGATAAAACGTCAATTATCATGGAAGCAGTCAGCCGGACGTCAATCAAACATCATTTTGCTCATTTGCCGCGCGTACCGGTCGAACTTATCGGCGTACCTTGTTGGCGAAGCTTGTTTTCGTAACTTATTTTTGTAACTTCTTTATCCGCCAGAAATTTTCTGGCCCCATTTACGGATGGCTCGTTTTACGGTGCCGGCTTCATGAGCCTGCTTTTATGCATCAATTAGCCGATAGCTCCGTAGTTTATTCTGTTTCCGTCAAATACCCACCGTACGAGGCATCTTACTCATACCCGGCGGGTCGGAATGGCGTTCACCTATTCAAAGCCACTATCAGCGTTTTACCAGCCAGACTAAATCCCTCACTGAATCCTGTCATCGAATCTTATGAGCAAGCCCCTGATTGAGCCCTCCAGCAAGCCGAACTCGCTACCGACGCCACTCGTACGCATCGCGGAACCCGACGAAACGAATATCCGGGAACTGGTCGACGCGTTCTACCGGCGTGTGGACGATGACCTGCTGCTTGGTCCGATCTTCGCCCGCGAACTTGCCGGGCGCTGGGACGTGCATTTGGCGAAAATGACAACGTTCTGGTCGAGCCTCGTGCTTAAAACGAAGGGATATAGGGGCAACGTTCAAGAGGCGCACCGGCCTCTCGGCGATATTGAACCCCAGCGTTTCGCCCGCTGGCTCACGCTTTTCCTCGATACCGTCGACACCCGCTACGAGCCCGCCGCGGCCGTGCAGTTCATGGAGCCGGCGCTGCGCATTGCGCAAAGCCTGCAACTGAGCAAATTCGGCTGGGACTATGCCATTCCGGATGCACAGCTCGCTTTGATGGCGTCGCTCAAGCGACTGCGCACAGGCCGCAGCGAGACTGAATCCTCAACGGAGTTACCTGACCGGAGCCACGTCGAACCCTTTCCGGTCAAGCTATCGGGCGTTGAAAACACCGAACTACGCGACCAATCAGGTGACGCATAAGCGCGGCTTGCCGGTCCGCCTGCCAGACACCCAAACAGAGCGCCGGCCGCGACTGGTTGCGGTGCCAGTTGCGGTGCCAGTTGCGGTGCCAGTTGCGGTGCCAGTTGCGGTGCCAGTTGCGGTGCCAGTTGCGGTGCCAGTTGCTGCCAGTTGCTGCCAGTTGCTGCCAGTTGCTTAAGCCCCCGCGCTTTTGGGAGGCTCCAGATCCCATCGTGTCAGCGCGGCGGCGTCGGATTCACGAGCATCGACCCATTTCTCGCCGTGTTCTGTCTTTTCCTTCTTCCAGAACGGCGCCTGCGTTTTCAGATAATCCATCACGAACGCACACGATTCGAACGCTTGCGCCCGGTGCATGGCAGTTGTCACAACCAGCACGATCTGGTCGAGCGGCAAGAGTTTTCCCACGCGATGCACGATCAACACATCCGAACCCGGCCAGCGTTCTCGAGCCTGCGCAGCGATTGCCTCCAGTGCCTTTTCGGTCATGCCGGGATAATGTTCCAACTCCATTGCCTGAACCGTTTGGCCCTCGTTCAGATCCCGCACCGTGCCGACGAAACACGCCACCGCGCCCACCTTGGGATTGTCGGCGCGCAACGCGGCCACTTCCGTACTGAGGTCGAAGTCGGCTTCCTGCACGCGTACTCGGGTCATCTCAGCCTCCCGTGACTGGCGGGAAGAAAGCGACTTCGCAACCTTCCGTAATGCGTCGAGCCGGATCCGTCATTTCGTGGTTGCACGCCATGCGCAATGAGCGGCCCTCGGCAAGCGTTTGCGCCCATGCACCGCCGCGCATGCGCAGCCAAGCCCGCACGTCGCCGACGGTGGACACGCCGTCCGGCACATCCACGCTCTCGTTCGCCACGCCGAGCGCTTCGCGCACGCCTGCAAAAAACCTCAATTCGACTTTCATGATTGCCTTCAACGCATCAGTTCTGAAAACGGGATGAAACGCACGGTTTCGCCGGCCTGGATAGCGTGATTTGGCGGGTTATCGATCAGACCGTCGCCCCAGACTGTGGACGTCAACACAGCCGAGCTTTGATTCCCGAACACCTCCAGACCACCGGCTTCGTTCACCTGGGCACGCAGGAATTCGTTGCGCCGGTCACCCTTTTTCTGCGTGAAATCAGCGCGCATGGCGTACGCGCGTGGCTCAACCGCTTCGACGCCCGCCAGCCGCAGGATGAACGGCCGCACGAACAGCAGGAACGTGCAGAAGCTGGAGACCGGATTCCCAGGCAACCCGATGAAATACGACTCGCCGCTGTTCTGATCGGCCGGCTCGCGCCGCACCGCGCCGAACGCGAGCGGCTTGCCGGGTTTCATCGCGATCTGCCACATGGAAATGCGCCCCTCGGCTTCCACCGCCGGTTTCACATGATCTTCCTCGCCAACCGATACGCCCCCGCACGTGAGGATCAGGTCGTGATCACGCGCCGCCCGCCGCAGGGTTTCGCGGGTTGCGTCCAGACGATCCGGCACGATACCGAGGTCGGTCACGTCGCAACCCAGCTTCGAGAGCAACGCACGCAGCGTGAAACGATTCGAGTTGTAGATCGCACCGGGGCGCAACGGCTCGCCGGGCATGGTGAGTTCGTCACCCGTAAAAAACACCGCCACGCGCACTTTGCGCACCACTTCGAGAGCAGCGCTTCCCACCGATGCCGCGAGCCCCAGCGCCTGCGGCGTAAGCCGCGAACCGGCGGGCAGAATCACGGAGTCGCGACGGATATCAGCGCCTTGCCGGGTGATCCATTCGCCCTCCGGCGGCACGTGCGAGAAGGTCGCGCCGGCGTTGTCGGCGCGAACCATTTCCTGCATCACGACGGTGTCCGCGCCCGGCGGCACGGTGGCCCCGGTAAAGATGCGCGCGACCGTGCCGGCAACCAGCGGCTCGGCCGTTTGGCCAGCCGGCACACGCTGCGACACGGGCAGCGTCACGGCGCTCGCATCAGACGCACCGGCGAGATCCGCGGCCCGCACCGCGTAGCCGTCCATGGCACTGGTGCGCATGGGCGGGACGTCGAGCGGCGACACGACCGCTGTGGCAAGCACGCGCCCGAGCGCTTCGAAGGTATCGACGGTTTGTGCGCCGTCCACCCGGCGCGCGGCCGCAAGCAAGGTAGCGAGTGCGTCAGCGGTGGACAGCAATGGCGGGCGTGGAGCGGCGGGCGTGGTGGACATCGTCGGGATTCGTATTGGCCGTGGAACGGTGAACGGGTGAAATGGGCAGCGCTAAAAGCGTTGCATCCGAAGCACTTATTGTAGCGAGAAGCCGGCCGCTAGCGTCCCCCGCTTGCGCCCGATCCGGGCTCATCGGCCATCCGGACAAGTGCGGGACATGACGCACGCGTGGCGCCCCCCGTGGCGCACCCGGCCACGCACCCCGGCTGCGCGACGCCTTTTTTTGACTGGTGCCCCCGCTGCCGCGGGCACCAAGCTCGGTGATACACTCGCACGACACTTTCAGACTTCTCCCCTATGAAATTCTGTTCCGTCTGCGGCCACGAGGTCGGCCTGAGCATTCCGCCTGGCGACAACCGCGAGCGCTATGTCTGCGGTAATTGCGGCACGGTGCATTATCAGAATCCGCGCAACGTGGTCGGGACCGTGCCGGTCTGGGACGACAAGGTGCTGCTGTGCCGGCGCGCGATCGAACCGCGCTACGGCTACTGGACTTTGCCCGCGGGTTTCATGGAGATGGATGAAACCACCAGCGAAGGCGCCGCGCGCGAAACGCTCGAGGAAGCCGGCGCACGCGTCGAAATCCAGAGCCTCTTCACGCTGCTGAACGTGCCGCACGTGCATCAGGTGCATCTCTTCTACCTGGCACGGCTGCTGGATCTCGACATTGACGCAGGCGAGGAAAGTCTAGAAGTTAAGCTCTTCGACGAGAGCGAAATCCCCTGGGACGAAATTGCCTTCCCGACGGTCGGGCAGACGCTGCGCTTCTTTTTTGCCGACCGCGCCGCCGGCAACTACGCGCTGCATACCGGCGACATCTTCCGCTCACTGCGCGAAGGCTGAGCGCCCCCCGGATCATGGTTCCATGGCTCGCCTCCGACGATCCGTTCCCCCCCGTCGAGCGCGCGCTAGGCGAGGCGAGCGGTGCGCCCGGATTACTCGCGGCCAGCGCTGAATTGCAGAGCAGCCGCCTCGTGGATGCGTATCAGCGCGGCATTTTCCCGTGGTATTCCGATGGCCAGCCGGTGCTCTGGTGGAGTCCCGATCCGCGCATGGTGCTGATTCCCGACGAATTCAAAGTCTCCGATTCGCTGCGTAAAACGCTGCGGCGTGTGTTACGCGAAGCGTCGTGGGAAATTCGCGTGGACGAAGATTTCGCCAGCGTGATGCGTGCCTGTGCCCAGACGCCGCGCGAAGGCCAGCGCGGCACCTGGATCACGGCGGATATCGTGCAAGCGTATTCCTCGCTGCATCGCGAAGGACGGGCGCACAGCATTGAAACGTGGTTCGAGGGCAAGCGCGTGGGCGGTCTTTATGGCGTGTCGTTCGGGCGCATGTTTTTCGGCGAATCGATGTTCGCGCATCGCACCGATGCCTCGAAAATCGCGCTCGCGGCGCTCATAGGACACTTGCGTCACCATAAAATAGAGATGATAGACTGCCAGCAGAATACGTCGCATCTGGCGTCGCTGGGCGGCCGGGAGATCTCCCGCAAGGCATTTGTGAGACATCTGCGCGGGGCGGTCGGCGAGCCGCCGGTCCCTTGGCAGTTTGACAAATACGCGCTGCTCGAGACGCTTCGCCCCCCCGTGTTGCCGCCTGAATGAGCGAGGCCGGTTTTGAACGAGGCGCGAGGTGCGGCACCCCAGCCGATGCATCCTTTAATATTCGCGAACGAATCCAGAATCATCGAATGTGATGTACAGCAGGCAAGATAGCGACACAACCGAGGTTTTCCGCCCTGCATCGAACCACTGCGGCACGGTTGGGTCGGTAAGCAAGATAGACGCTTAGAACGAGAGCTGCCAACGTGACTCACCCCAATGAGCTGCCGCTTTCACCGCTTTCGGCGTTGCAATTCTATGCAACGGCGCCGTACCCCTGCAGCTATCTGGATGGACGCATTGCGCGCTCCCAGGTGGCAACGCCCAGTCACCTGATCAACTCCGACGTCTACACCGAACTCGTCAGAGCGGGTTTCCGGCGCTCCGGGGTCTTCACCTATCGCCCGTATTGCGACGGCTGCCGCGCCTGTGTGCCGGTGCGCGTGGCCATCGACCACTTCAAGCCGAACCGCACCCAGCGGCGCGTCTGGAAGCAGCATGGCGGGCTGGTGGCGAGCGTCGCGCCGCTTCACTACGACGAAGAGCATTACGCGCTCTATATGCGCTATCAGTCGGCGCGGCACGCGGGCGGCGGCATGGATCGCGACAGCCGCGACCAGTACGAGCAATTTTTGCTGCAAAGCCGGATCAACTCGCGCCTGGTGGAATTCCGCGAGCCGGTGCGCGCCCGCCATCCCGCCGACCCCGGTAACCTCGAGGCAAGCCTGCCTGGCAATCTCACCGACGATCCGGCTGAGCCCGGCACGCTGCGCATGATCAGCATGATCGACATCCTCGGAGACGGACTTTCGTCGGTTTATACGTTTTTCGAGCCCGGCCTGCCGCACACCAGCTTCGGCACTTACAACATCCTGTGGCAGATCGAGCAGGCGCGCAGCCTGGATTTGCCTCACGTCTATCTTGGTTACTGGATTCGTGAGAGCGACAAAATGGCCTACAAGGCCAATTTTCGGCCGCTGGAGGGCTTGATCGACGGCCACTGGGGCTTACTCGATCCCCTTACCATGCACTCCGCCGGAACGCCGCCCATGCCCGGCAAAATGCCAACGGACAAGCCGCGGCGCTAAGGGCCAACAGTGGGCCGCCGGCCCTGTTCGCGGCCCTGTTCGCGGCCCTTTTCATCTGCTTGTCATCACTTTTCGGCGTGCCTCCTCAAAGCCGTTAAAATGGCGCGTCTCAATTTACGCCGCTCCGGCCTCTCCTCGTGCTCAGCTCCCTCTACCCGCTCGCCCGCGCGCAACTTTTTCGCATGGATGCGGAAGACGCCCATCACCTGACGCTGCGCATGCTGGGCGCCGCCGGCCGCACCGGCCTGGCCGGCATGCTCGCCGAGCGCGCCGCCGATTCGCCGCGTACCGTCATGGGCCTGAGCTTTCGCAATCCGGTCGGACTCGCGGCGGGGCTGGACAAAGACGGTGCCTGTATCGACGGACTGGCGTCGCTCGGGTTTGGATTTATCGAAGTGGGAACGGTCACGCCGCGCGCGCAGCCCGGTAACCCGCGCCCGCGCATGTTTCGCCTGCCCGGCGCACAGGCCCTGATCAACCGGCTTGGTTTCAATAACCGCGGAGTCGACCAGTTCGTCGAGAACGTCCAGGCCGCGCGCTATCGCGGCGTGCTGGGGCTGAACATTGGCAAGAATGCCGATACCCCCATAGAACGCGCCGCCGAAGATTATTTGTATTGCCTCGAGCGTGTCTACCCGTTCGCGAGCTACGTGACGATCAACATCTCGTCGCCGAATACGAAAAACCTGCGCCAGTTGCAAGGTGCGGGCGAACTCGACGCGCTACTCGGCGCGCTGAAGGACAAACAACAACGGCTCTCCGACATGCACGGCAAGCTGGTGCCCCTCGCACTGAAGATCGCCCCCGATCTCGACGACGAGCAGGTCAAGGAGATTGCCGCCACCTTACTGCGCCACAAGATTGATGGCGTGATCGCGACCAACACCACGCTGTCGCGCACCGCTGTGGCGGACATGAAACACGGCGACGAAGCCGGTGGTTTGTCGGGCAAGCCGGTTTTCGAAGCATCGAATGCGGTGATCCGCAAGTTGCGCGCGGAACTGGGCAGCGAGGTGCCGATCATCGGCGTGGGCGGCATCATGTCGGGCGACGACGCGCGCGAGAAACTCGCAGCGGGTGCATCGCTCGTGCAGATCTACACCGGCCTGATCTATCGCGGCCCGGCGCTCGTGACAGAATGCGTCGAAGCGCTGGCCGGTACCAGTGCCGCTGCATGATTGGGTCTCCCCTTTTCGCAACGCCAGGGCTCATACCCACATGAGCAAACGATCTGAAGACGGCATTGCATTTTAGCTATCATCGCCGCACTTCAGATCTCTGACAAAAACCAGGACAAAGGCAAACACTCATGAAACTCTCTCTCTTCAAGAAAGTGCTCGTGGCAGGCTTGATCGGCGCATCGCTCTCGGCCGTCGCCCACGCGGCAGACCTGCTGGATTCGGTCAAGCAACGCGGTACGTTGCGCATTGGCCTCGAAGGTACGTTCCCCCCGTTCAACTCGAAGACGCCACAAGGTGAACTCGTAGGCTTCGACGTGGATATCGCGAAAGCGGTTGCCGCGAAGCTCGGCGTGAAGCCGGAGTTCGTGACGACAGAATGGAGCGGGATCATCGCCGGCTTGCAAGCTGACAAGTTCGATGTGATCGTGAATCAGGTCGGCATTACCGATGCCCGCAAGCAGACGCTCGATTTCTCGCCTGCCTACACGTATTCGAATGCGCAACTGATCCAGCGCAAGGACGACACGCGGGACTTCAAGACGCTTGAAGACCTCAAGGGCAAGAAGCTTGGCGTGGGTCTGGGCACGAACTACATGGACATGGCGAAGGCCGTGCCGGGTATCGATGTGAAGACGTACCCGGGCGCGCCCGAGTATTTGCGCGATCTCGCTTCGAACCGTCTGGACGCTGCGTTGAACGACCGCCTGATGCTTGCATACCTGATGAAGAATTCGCAGTTGCCGCTGCGCACGGGCGCGAATGTGGGCCCGGGCAATCCGTCGGGGATTCCGTTCAAGAAGGGCAATCCGAAGTTCGAGAAAGCCATTGATGACGCGATGACCCAGCTTGAAGCCGATGGCACGTTCACGAAGATCTCGGACAAGTGGTTCGGTATCGACGTAACGAAGCCGGCGAAGTAAACCCCGGACCCTCATCAAGCGTTCGGCATCGGGGCGGCTTCTCAAGAGATGCCGCCCTTTGCATTTGATGCCCGCCTCCGACGTCACGCCTACCCTATTCCCTCATGTCCACGACATCCCTGCTCGTTCAATCCATCCCGGCCCTCGCACAAGGCGCCGTCCTGACGATCAAGTTCGCGGTCTATTCGATGTTCTTCGGCCTGATCGCGGGCACGATACTCGCGATGATGGGCATCAGCCGAAGCCGCACGATGGTCGGCATAGGGCGCGCTTATGTGAGCGTGATGCGCGGTACGCCGCTGCTGGTGCAGATCTTCGTGATCTATTACGGACTGCCGAGTCTGGGCATTTCGCTTGATCCTACGCCGGCAGGGGTGATCGCGTTGTCGGCGAATGTAGCGGCTTATCTTTCCGAAAGCATGCGCGGCGCCATTCTCGGGATCCAGAGTGGGCAGTGGCTGGCAGCTTTTAGCTTGGGTTTGTCGAGGATGCAGACGCTGCGGTATGTGATTGGTCCGCAGGCACTGCGGATTGCGGTGCCCAGCCTTTCGAATAGCCTGATTAGCTTGATCAAGGATACGTCGCTGGTGTCCGTGATTACGGTTACCGAATTGCTACGGAGTGCGCAGGAAGTGATCGCCGCGACGTACCAGCCTTTGCCGCTGTATCTTGCTGCTGCGGTAGTGTATTGGGTGCTGTGCAGCGTGCTGGAATTCGTGCAGCGGCTGTTTGAACGCAGGTTGGCATTGCCGGGACGGCATTAGGAAAGGGGTCCTGAGGGCAGCGACCCGGCCGCGCCCTCAGGACTTGTCCACCGGCGTAAGCGTCGCATCCTCGTCCAGCCTGGCCCCGAACCTGTCCATCCGCGGCATATGATGCCGGTCCGGATCAAGTGAATACGCCACCCGCCGAGCCCGTCCCATCAACTCGCTGCGTGGGAAAAATCCAAAATACCGCGAGTCCGCGCTGTCGTCGCGGTTGTCCCCCAGCATCAGATACTCGCCCTTGGGGACCGTCACCGGCCCGAACGAACGCCGCGGACTGGGCGCCAGCACCGACAACCTCACCACATGCGTAACATGCCCGAGCTTCTCGTCGAGATACTCGCCGGGCGAAGACGTATCGCCCTCCACGCCCGTGATATCGACCGGCTGATAACCCGCCCGCTTGCCATCGATATACAGCACGTTGTCGCGCATGGCGACCACATCGCCAGGCACCCCGATCAGCCGCTTGACGATCAACTCATGTGCCGCCGATGAATCCACCGTCACAATGTCCCCACGCTGTGGATCATGCAGGTGTGCAATCGCGATGTGCGTGAACGGAATACGCAAGTCGTACGCCATCTTGTCGACAACAATCCGGTCACCCTCGCGAATGGTCGGCAGCATGGAACCGCTAGGCACCACATTCCAATCGGCGATGGCGCTGCGAAACAGCGCCATCAGCACCAGAAACGCGATCAGGTTTCGATTTTCGCGCCAGAGTCGGGGTAACAGTCGCATGGTGGAGAATGCCGGCGGATGAGGACGACGCAGCTTAACGTCCAAACCTGAAATGACGCTTAAATAAAATCGATTGATCAACCCGCGCTTATTCGGTTTCGAAAGGGAACCGCACGCCAAGGTCGCGGCGAGCGGCATCGGTGATGGAAATCATCTGCATGGATACGGCATGCCGCATGATCGGGCTTTCTATTGCACCACCGCGCAGCAATTCGCAAAAATGCGCGGTCTCGTAGTTCAAGCCCCCCCCCTCAAACGGTGCATCCAGCTCAACGGTGCGGCCATCCACATAGCGGATCGTTGCGCGCGCCGGGTTCCACCAGTTCTCGTGGATGGTCACCGTGCCGCCGGTCCCGGCAAGCAACGCATCGCCCTTGCCTTGCAGATCCAACCCGCAGAACAACTGCGCAACACCCCGTTCATGCCGCACATTCAAGCTCGCGAAAGTATCTACGCCGGTCTGCCCGATGCGCCCAAAAGTCTGCACCTCGAGCGGCTCACCCAGCCAGTCCACCGCGAGAAACGCTTCGTAGATACCAATATCGAGCAACGCGCCGCCACCCATTTCCATCGAATACGAAGGGTGCGAAAGCGGCACGTTTGCGATCGAGCAACCAGCCCGAACCAGACCGATGTCACCAATAGGGTCGGCCGCAAGATGGTCGCGCAACTGCATGTAGAGCGGATAGAACGGCGGTTTCATCGCTTCCATGAACAGCAGCTTCGATGAGCGCGCCACATCGATCATCTCCTGCAACGCCCGGGCGTTGACCGCCGCCGGTTTCTCGCAAAGCACGGCACGCCCCGCCTGGAAAGCACGCAGCGCGTATTGAGGATGGCTGTCTTGCATTGTCGCAACGTACAACGCATCGATGTTCTCGAGCAGCGCATCGAAACTCTCATGCGCCTTGGTATGAAATTGCGCGGCAAACGCAACTGCCGGCTCGGGCCGTCGCGACCAGACGCCGCCAAGCGCTGTGCCCGGCACGAAGGCCAGCCCCTCGGCGAACCTGCGTGCAATGTGTCCCGCGCCAACGATGCCCCAACGGATCGTGCTCTGTGCGTTCATCTGTCCCGCTCCTGCCAAGCATGGTGGATAGTCGGCCAAGGCCGGCGATGCGCACATTGTCCACTACGCAAGCGGTCTGCGGGAAGCCTGGACGAGGCATGCACAATCACGCACAACGCATCGCGTTTGATCACAAACGCATCGCGTTTCGGTCTCGGAGCTCAGGGGGAATCGGTCGGGAGGTTGTCGTATTCGACGCACCGGCCATCAGGCGTCGATATCAGGCGGAAAATCAGGCAGGAAGACAGGCAGGCTATGAAGTGAAACGTTTGCGTAAGTGAAAACCCGAATAGGGCGCTCCTCGCGCCCGGCCACGATGAACGTGACCAGAAACCTCGGGCCAGCTGCGCCACGCCGGAACATCCCGGACGCGAAGCTTCGAGCGCGTGTCAGGCGCCGGCTGATTCGGATTCGCCGACCGGTGGCGACGGGCTGTCTTCGCGGCGTTCAAGCGAAAAAGCCCGCCCGACTTCCTCCGCGGTGACGTCGATAAGCGTGCTCATCGCGCGCTCGGCCACACCGGCATCGTGTGCCTCGATCGCTTCCACCACGTGGCGCTGCGCTTCGAGCGTCGCGTCGCGCATGGTCGCAATGCCTGCCACGATCGGATAGACCGTCACCAGCGCACCCCGCACGATAGCCGTCATCTGCTGGAAGAACTGGTTACCGCTCGCGGCCACAATACGCGTATGCAGCGCGACATCGGCAGCCTGGTACTCGGGCTCGCTGCCGTTGAGCGACGCAAGTGCGTCGAACGCATCGCGAATCCCGCTCACTTCGTCCGGCGTTGCACGGGTCGCCGCCAGCGCGGCCGCTCGAGGCTCGATCAACATTCGAAACTCGATCACGTCGCGCAGGAACGCCTGATCCGGAGTAGCCCGGAAGCGCCAGCTCACCACGTCCTCATCGATCAGCCGCCAGTCGCTCATCGGCCGGATCCGCGTGCCCGTCTTGGGGCGCACATCCAGCATGTGACGCGCGAGCAGCATGCTCAAGGCCTCGCGCATCACGGTTCGACTCACGTCGAACTCCTTCGACAAGACGTCCTGCGGAGGCAGGATCGCGCCGTACTTCTGTTCGACGATGCCCGATACGAGCCCGTCCATCACCTTAGCCACCAGTGATCGCTCTTTGTTTTCGTCCATCACCCCTCTCCCCTTGCGCCCTACATTGTGTCCCTGCGCATCCGGCGTGCTTCCCCAAGCCCGCCGAAAGGCCCGGTGAGTGCCGTTAAATCATCAGACCAATAGAATCACTCAGATGAATCGACAGCCCTGCGCCGTGCACGATAAATTGCGTGTTCAATACCGCTGGCGCCAGTCGGAATGTCCCTCTCAAGGGTTATCCCTTTGCCTTGCTTCTGCGTCTTTGCGCTTCGCGATACTGCTTCGACAATCGCTGTATTAAGTACTTCTTGATACCTTTGATTTAAGTGCTTCGTAATACCCGGTCTTCATGCTCGTTGCCCGGCAAATCGCCCTACCCTCACCGGTGTTCAGCCTGCTGTTTTCTTCTCGGTTACGCGTCCGTACTGATCGTCGAAACGCACGATGTCGTCCTCGCCCAAATACGTCCCCGATTGCACCTCGATCATTTCGAGCGGCGTTTTACCGGGGTTTTCAAGCCTGTGTTTGGTACCGAGGGGAATGAATGTGGACTGGTTTTCGCTCAGCAGAAAGGTCTCTTCCCCTCGAGTGACGAGCGCCGTGCCGCGCACGACGATCCAGTGTTCCGCACGATGATGGTGCATCTGCAACGACAGGCGTGCACCCGGTGTCACCACGATACGCTTCACCTGAAAGCGCTCGCCGTGATCGATGGAGTCATAGAAACCCCAAGGCCGCTGTACCTTGCGATGATCCTGCGCCTCGGCGCCTTTGGCGGCTTTCAGGCGCCCGACCATCGCCTTTACTTCCTGCACGCGATCCTTCGATGCCACCAGGATCGCATCCGCGGTCTCCACGACCACTACACCCGTCACGCCGACGCACGCCACCAGCCGGCCATCGGAATGCGCGAAACTGTCTGCCGACCCTTCGAAGATCACACGGCCGCGAGCCACGTTGCCGTCGTCGTCCTTGTTCGACATGTCCCATACCGCGTCCCACGCGCCGACATCGGACCAGCCGGCGGCGAGCGGCACCACGACGCCCGGAAAACGCGGCTCGTGCGCAATGCGCTCCATGACGGCGAAATCGATTGAATCGGATGGGCACGCTTCGAACGCCTCGACATCGAGTTGCGTGAAGCCGTCCTGATGCAGGCCACGTTCGAACGCGATCACGCAAGCGGCGTGAATGGCGGGCTCGAAGTGCTCGATGGCGGCGAGCCAGACCGAGGCGCGGCAGACGAAAATGCCGCTGTTCCACCAGTACTCACCGGACGCCAGATACTGTTCGGCAATTTCCCGCCGCGGCTTTTCGACGAACCGTTCGAGTACCCGCGCTTGAGGGGCGCCGTCATCTGCAGTTCCCAAGGCCGCGCCGGCCTTGATATAGCCGTAGCCTGTTTCGATCTTGTCCGGCACGATGCCAAGGGTAACGAGCGCGCCACTTGCGGCGTGTTCGATCGCCTTGGCGATCGTGCAACGGAACGCATCAAGGTCGGACACGGCGTGATCAGCAGGCATGGCCACCATGACGGGGTCGTCGCCAGATCCGGCAGCCACGGCTGCCAACGCAGCGAGCGTAAGCGCCGGCGCGGTATTGCGGGCGCACGGTTCGAGCACAATGCGCGCTCGACGGCCATTACGCTCGATCTGCTGCGCAGTCAGCAACTTGTGTTCCGAACCGCAGACCACGATCAGTTCATCGGCGGTCGCGAAGTGCGCCGTGTCGCGGCCCGGCGTTGCCCCATCAAGTCCGTCAAGACGGCGCAGCGTGGCTTCGAGCAGCGATTCCGAGCCCATGAGCTCGATGAGTTGCTTGGGGAACTGCTGCCTCGACAACGGCCACAGACGCGTGCCGGACCCGCCGGCGAGAATGACAGGCTGCACGCGAACACTCACGGCGCCCGTCTTGGCAGCACCGGCAAGCGGATAAGAGGACACGTCCACGATGACTCCTGAAGCGTTGAAGCTGATTGGGGGCCGAACGCGTCTTACGGGTGCGGACGCGTGAAAAACACGCATCGATTGATGCGCTATTTAAGCAGGCAAATCTATTTTTTTGTGTGCGCGTGCGAACGCCCGCACGCTATTCAGTCAATCTACCGTTCAAGGCACTTTATTCGCCCTCACCCCGCGTTACCCGCGTCAGGCAGCAATCTTTGCCGGAGCCGCAAGACGACCTCGCGCAGTTCGCTCGATTCGCACAATGACCATGCGAGGTTGCCGGCGATCAGCGCGATAGCAATCGCGGCCATGCCGCTGAGTGAGTCCATGGAGTCGGCGCACACGGTGGCAACCACCAGGAAAGCCAGATGTCCGGCCATGTTCCGCACGATCGGCCGTGCGTTGAGTTTCGAAAAATAAAGAAACGCCGCATAGTCGAAGAACGCCTTTGCAACCACCGCCACACCTGCGCCCAGCAGGCCGTACCAGCGAATGCTCAGCCACAGCACGAGCGCGAAAACCGGCAAACCAATCCAGCCGACCCGCGCGACCTGCGCCGGATTGGCCTTGGCCTGGATGAGCACACCGATGATGCTCGACTGTCCCGCGAGCCACACGCCAATCACAAGGATGCGTCCGACAGGCGCCGACTGAACTCCCATCTCATGGCCGAGCCAGATGTTCAGGAACGGCGCCAGGGCAAACAACGCGACTACCACGCACGGCGTGAACGCGCAGTTCAGGAACGCGAGCGCCTGATGCGAGAGTTCATCGGCGTGATCGCTTGCGGAGGCTGAAAAGCGCGGGAACAGCGTGCGCAACATGGCGCTCGGCAACAGGTTCATGCGCGTGACGAGGTTTTGCGGCGTGGCGTAATACGCCACGTACTTGGCACCGAGCATGGAACCGATCACCACCCGGTCGAGTGTTGTTGCGATCATGTTTGCGCCTGAGAACAGCAGCAGCCAGCGGCCATAATTAAAGAGTTCTCGAATCAGCGGCCATTCCGGCTTCAAGATGCGCTTGATGCCTATTGCACGGAACGTGCCGTAGCCAAGCAGCAAGGCCGCCAGAAACCGCGCAATGACGGCTGCCGGCACAACCACCGCGAGCGACGGCGAGATCAAGTACAACGCGGCCAGTGGCAGCAACTGGAACAGGAACGTGCCGATGGTCTGGTTCGTATTGAACAGCGCGAACTTTTCCATGCCGCCGATCGCGCCGCTGAACACCCACGAGATGTTGGCAATGGGCACAGCCACCGCAATCCACGGCAATGCATGCAGCACTTCGGCCTGGAACACCGGCTCTATGGTCGCGATATGCACGACGTACACGTACGCGCCGAACCAGATCAGCACCGCGCCGGCAAAACCTGTCGCAAGGTTGAGAAAGAATGCACTCCAGAAGATTCGCTCGATCGTGCCGTCGTTGGACTGGCGCGCCTTGGCGATGTGGTTTTCGGTCGCCATCGAAATGCCGAGATCGAGCACGCTGAAATAACCGATCAACGCCCACACCAGGTTGATGACGCCATAGCGTTCGATCCCCATGCCATGTATATAGGCGGGTACCGTCGCGAGCGAGACGAACACGGGCAGGATGAGCCCGGTGAAATTGATCGCTATGTTCTTGAGAAGACTTTTTTCCATTGAGCCACGGGCCGATTACAACAAACTCACACAGGACGAATCAAGGCACCGCGGCACATCTTGCGGTGGATGCCGGCGCGTTGCAGCGCACGGGAAATGCAAATTCAAGTGCACGCAGTGGGGGCCTGCCCGAAGGTCAGACGAATCAGGTGCCAGCGTAAAGGGCCGCAACATCAGGGTCTGTACGCCGACGAACGCATGGCGCTGCGGCTTTCAATCTCTTGCAATTCCTTGCGTTCTTTCGTTTCATCGCGATTCGAGCGCGCCGGCACGCATGTCTGTAAGCATCTCGTCGGGGCGGCCGGCACGCGCTGTGAAACGCGGCCGTAGTGCACGCAGTCGTGCCCAGCCAAGACCGCCACGCGCGGCTTGTGGCGGCTCTCCCTGCACAAATCGAAGGAACGACGCCATCATTTCCTCGCGTGCCGAATACGAAAAGCATGCGTGATCAAGGGAGTCGCGATGAATGGTTTCCACATTGCGCCACTTGCGCATCCGCCGTCCGTGCGCACCGAAAAACACAGCGAACTCGTCCATGCCCGGATCTCCCGCGCCGTAGACGAAGCGGACCTTCACGTCGCGCTCACCCAGGCCCCGAACCATCGCGCGCACCCGGGAACCCGCCGAATCCACTCCGATTGTCCGTTCAGCGAAATACGCCACACTGGCCTTCAGGCGCGCGCTCAGGTGCCGCGCCAGCTCCTTCACGACCGGCGCCAGGCGCCGTTGGCCACGCAACACGCGCTTCCATTTACTCATCGTCTTGAAGGAGCGAATGAAGGTGCTGCTCGCCGTCTTCGGCCGGTTGTCGTTCACGGCGAACGACATGGGGTCTTCCGGGAAACCGAACTTGGGCGCGTTCACGAGCACCAGCGAACGAATATGGGGACTGACAGGCGCCGCGTGCAGACAAATGTATGCGCCCGAGCAGACCGCGAAACACGAGACGTCATCGAAACCTCGCGCGGCCAGGAACGCGGCGGCGCTCACCACGTCGTCACAGCTGGCGCGAGAAAACAGCAAGGAGAGCGGACGTTTGTCGACAACGGCGGCGCTGTCGCCCAGCGTGCCGACATCGAATCGCAACGACGCATAGCCTTGGCGCGCAAGCCGGCGGGCGAGCGTGACCGAGATGCGCGCGTCGCCTATCCGATGGGTCGCGCCCGGGTTGACGAACACGACCGAGCGG
The DNA here is from genome assembly GCF_002220365.1 of Caballeronia sordidicola. Taxonomy (GTDB): domain Bacteria; phylum Pseudomonadota; class Gammaproteobacteria; order Burkholderiales; family Burkholderiaceae; genus Caballeronia; species Caballeronia sordidicola_C. Next base: position 18,903 of record NZ_MTHB01000304.1, read on the forward strand.
CGCGACTGCGTGCCCTCTTCCGGTTCACACAGAATGCCGAACAGACGGCCGTTGTCGAAGATCACGGGCGTTTCGCGCACTCCGTCGGCAGTCAAGACAGGGGGGCCGCGTCGCTCGGCGATCGATGCGGTCGCCGTCGATTCAGCCGCCGTCGATTCAGCCGGCTCGGCTACGCCCAACCACTCGACAATGCGCGCTATCGCCTGCCGGGGTGTCTCGGTCACGCCGGATTCCTGCATGAATGCGGCGCATTCGTCGAAGGCCTCGAACTGCGCGTCCGCTCCGGCGGCGCTGCAAGCCTCGACGAGCTTCTTCGAGCGTGAGGGATCGTAAGAATCGAGTACGAGCAAGCGCCGCGGCGCCCGTTCGGCCAGTCGCGCGTCCCGCAGCAAATCGAACTTGCTCAGCGTTGCAACGCTCGATGCGATCAGGCGATGTCCTACCACCTCCGCGTAGGCGGCATCGGCGGGCGGGGGTTCAACATGAATGCCGCCTGTTTCAAGCCAGTTCTGCTGCAGCAGACGCAACTCACGCAAGTATTGCCTGCCCGACAACACCGGGGCGAGCAGCACCAGTTGATCGACTTCTTCCTCGGCCGCCACCAGCGCGGCGAGCGTGGCGCCCAGACGCAGGCCACACAGGACCACTTGTGTGACCCCGGTCGATTCTTTCAAATAAGCGATTGCCGAACGAATGCTTCTCAACCACCGCTCGATCTGCTCGCCATCTTCCGACTCGCCCGCCGAGTCGCCCGTGCCGGCGTAGTCGAAGCGAAGCGTCGGCGCGCCTGAGTCCGCGAGGGCTTCGGCGAACACGCGCCAGCCCTTGTGGACCCACATCGCCTCGCGGCCGAAAGGCTGACAGAGCACCACGCCGCGCGTGGCGCTCAGGTTGCCCGCTGGTTCACCCTCGTGTAACCAGCCAAAGCAGTGGTCGAAAATTACAGGCGTCATCTCGATGTTGCGTCCCGAAGAGCATCGTTATTAAGTTGTCTGCGCATTACACTTTCACTACGCTGATGAATCAGTGCGCCCGCACACACTGCACAAGCACACCCTGATATTTCCGCCATCGCAAGCATTTCCCCGCCACCGTTATCCCTCGATGTTCGATGACCAACAGACGGCTTTTTCATTGCCGAGTCAAATAGGGCATTCAAGCCGTGTCCTGGACGCGCGGCACAGAACAAGAAAATGCCGGGGAAAACACATGGTCACCGCTGTTCACCAACTCAGTTCGTCTGATGCGCCCCGCTTCTCGGTATGTATCTGCACGCGCAATCGTCCCGGGGACCTCGCTCGTGCATTGCGTTCGGTCGAAGCCTCAACGTATCCGGCGCACCAGATCGTGGTGTCGGACGACAGCACCGACACGCTCACGCGTGAAATGATTGCCGCTGACTTTCCGCGCGCTGTCTTCCTGGAAGGACCCCGCCGCGGCCTTGGCGCGAACCGCAACTGCGCGCTCGGCGCGGTGACCGGCACACACGTGGCATTCATCGACGACGACGCCACGCTCAGCACAGACTTCCTCAGTCAAATGGCCGAGTCGCTGCAGCATGGCGGCCAACATCCGGAAAAGCTGATTGTTACGGGATACGAACTAAATCGCGGAGAGCGCGTTTATGCAAACGCAACTACGTTCCTCGGTTTCCAGGCGCGGCCCTACCGCACTCGCGATCACCACGACACCGTCGTCATCAACAGCGCCGTCTTCCCCGCCTGGCTCTTCAAGCTGATTCGCTTCGACGAACATCTGGTCTACGGTTATGACGAAGTCGATATCGTCATGCGCGCCACGCTGCAGGGAAAATGCGCGGTCCGGCTTCTGCCGGAAGTGTTCAACTCGCATTTTCCGTCGACGGTGAATCGCGACTACTACGCGGCGTTCGTTGAAGCGTCGCGCATCTACGTGACGCATAAACGCTACCGGTGGTTCGAACGCAACCGCCCGAAAGCCGCGCTGTTCCTGACGCTTGCCGTGGCTCACAACCTGCTGCACAACTTGCGCGCGCACGGACCCAAAGGCGTTGCCCACAGCGCGCGCACGGTTTCACATGCAATCGCCTACATTCGCCGATACAGCCCGGAAGGACGCGCCATACAACATGAAGATCACCGTACTCGTACCCACTTATCGTCGAACCTCGGATCTCGCTCGCTGCCTTGATGCGCTCGCGCGGCAACGGCGCGCACCGGACGAAGTACTGGTGGTGTGCCGCGGTGCCGACGAAGAAACGCAAGCATGGCTCGTGATCGAAAAGTCGCGCGCGCGCCTGCCGCTCGTCAAGGTGGAAGTCGCACAGGGTGGCCAGGTTGCTGCGTTGAACGCGGGTCTCGACGCAGTCACTGGCGACATCGTGGCCATCACGGACGACGACGCCGCGCCACGCCCGACGTGGCTCGAATGCATCGAACACCATTTCGCCAATTCGCCGGATGTAGGTGGCGTCGGCGGCCGCGACTGGGTGCATGAAGCTGGCGCCACGCTCGATGCCGCCGAGCCGGACGTGGGCCGCTGGCAATTCCCGGGCCGCGCGATCGGCAATCATCATCTGGGCGTGGGGGCCGCGCGTGACGTGGACTTCCTCAAGGGCGCAAACATGAGCTATCGCATGAGCGCGATCAGCGGTAATGCCATTCGCTTCGATACACGTCTGCGCGGCACCGGTGCGCAGGTCAACAACGACATGGCGTTCGCGTCAGCGGTGCGGCGTGCGGGCTGGCGCCTTGTTTACGATCCAGCGGTGGAAGTGGATCACTATCCGGCACAACGCTTCGACGAAGATGCACGCGCCGTGCGTGGCAGCCGGAGTTGGGCCGCGATCGAAAACGAGTCGTATAACCTGCATCTGATCGTGCGTGACGAGTATCAAGGTGCGCGCAGGGGCGTGGCCTTGCTGTGGCTCACCGTCGTGGGACACGGCGCATGCCTGGGCTGGGTCAATCTCGCGCGTGCCCGCTTCGTCCATCGCGAGGCAACCGCGCTGCAGCGCTGGGGCGCAGCGCGCAGCGGCGCGACGCTGGCCAAGCGCGATCATGCACAGCGGCTGGAAAGCGTGGAACGTGAATTCGCGGGGTGATTGAAACGCGCGTTCGTCGGCAGCGTTCGTTAAAAAGGGCGATCAGGTTATCTTGATCGCCCTTTTTCAATCTACCGTGTCACAAACGACTAATGCACAACCAAGCGGTCGAGAATCGGCGAGCGCCGGGATATCCCCCCATCAAGCCGCCGGTGCACGCCGTGTCGACGGGCGGTTCTGCCGCTGTTCACACTGGGAAATCGCTTGCTCATAGACCGCTAGATGTTCCGCGCACACGCGCTGCACCGAAAACCGCTCCAGATCTCGCTTCGCACGCGCGGCATATTGTGCACGTATTGGCGAATCCATCAGCAACCATCCCATTTTGGCTGCCAGTTGCATCGGATCCTGCGGCTCAACGAGCACGCCTGCACTGCCGTTTTCCAGCATCTCGGGAACGCCACCCACCTTCGTCGCGACGATCGCACAACCCGCCTCCCGCGCTTCGCTGATCACCAGCGGTGCGGGTGCCTGATGCGCGGCGAACACGAAGACATCGGCTTCCGCGAAATACGCGCGGGGATCTGCGACGAACCCTGTGAATTGAACATGGTTCGCAATACCAAGTTGTTCCGCAAGACTTTCCATCATCCCGCGCTCAGGTCCATCTCCCACAAGATACAGTTGCGCGTCTTGTGTCTGCCGCACATGTGCAAATGCGTGCAGCACGTCAGCAATGCCGTTGCGCTCGAACATCGCTGCCACGCACACCACGTTCGGATGCTGCAACTGCAATGGCCGCGGCAGCGGTCGTCCGGAAAAACGCGGGGAACCGATCGTCCCGCTCTTCACCACGCTCAAAGTGTCCGCCAGCAGGCCACGTTCCAGCATGGCGTCGCCCACCGCATGGCTTCCCACGATCACACGATCGCCAAAACGCATCAACGAGCCGCTCTTCTGGATATCGTGATGCGCGGTGCTCACCAGCGCGAAGCGGCGGCGCATGCTGCCGAAGCGCGAGATCAACGCGCCGGTCATCATGTGCGCGTGCACGACATCGGGATTGAAGCGCTCGATCAACCGGCCGAACCCCGCGACCATGGCCGGCACACGCCACGGCTGGCGCGACTGTTGCAGCAGCGAATGCGTGACGCCATGGCGCCGCAGCAACGACTCGAAGGCGCCGCCCGATGAAGCGACCGCGACTTCGTGTCCGGCGCGTGCCTGCATGCACGCGAGATCGACCATCGCGTTGACGGTGCCGTTGCCGACGCATTGGGCATGCGTGGCCAGGTGAACGATTTTCATGACTGGGTCTGGTCCGAGGTTGAGCGGCGCCTGGGGCGCCGGGGCCCTTCTTCCTTCTTGCTGTTGACTGCTGGTAACTCGGTTACAGCTCTCTCATTCAGTACGAGTCGATAGCTTCGCGATACACCGCGGCGGTCTGCGCTGCGATCACCGGCAGATCAAAGTGGGAGCGCGCATACGCACGGCACTCAGCTTCACTGGGCAGCACCCGCTTGCCAAGCAATGCACCGGCGAGCCCTGCTCCCAGCGCCTGAAAGCCGCCCGATTCGAGCACCAACTCCTGACTCAGCGGAGCGACCGCTTCGGGCAAACCGCCCACGGGCGTCACGATCACCGGCGTGCCGCTTGCGAGCGACTCGATGGTGGTCAGGCCGAAGCCTTCCAGCGCCGTTGTCGGCACGACCGACACATCGGCCGAGCGATACCAGAGCGGCAGCGCTTCGTCGGGTACGAACCCCGCGAGACGCACGTGCTGCGACAAGCCCCGATAGTCAATACGCGCCTGCAACGCCGCCGTCAGCGGCCCCTTGCCCGCGATGGTCAACAACACGTCGGGCACTTGCTGGCGCACGATGAACATGGCGTCGATCAGGTCCTCCAGGCCCATGCGCGAGACGAGGCGGCGCACGCAGAAAAGCATGGGCCGGTCTTGCGGAAGTCCGAGCGCAGTCCGCGCGGCACGCCGGTCGATGCCGGAGCTGAAATGGTCGACATCAACACAACCCGGCACGATGCGGATGGTGCGTGCATTTACGCCGTACTGTTTTTGCAATACATCGCCAAAAGCCTGAGACAACACGATGTGCAGATTGCCGCGCTGATAAACGTGCCGTTCAACTGCACGCCGTAGCATCACATTCGCTTGGTTGCGCGCGCCGTGCGCCGACTCATCGCCCCAAGGTCCGTGGAAATGGATCACCTTCGGTACGCGTGGAAACTTGCCGAGTACGGGCGCTGCGTACAACGCGAAATGCGCGGCGACTACGTCGGGCATACGGGCGTCACGCAGCTCGACGGCGGCACGCCGCAAGCTGATTACACGCTTGGCCATGGATGCGTCGGGTGCGGCGAACGGCGTCACCACGCCATGTGTCGATGTCCGCACGTTTTCGCTTCCTGCTACGAGCCCTCGCACCGTCACGCCCTGAGCGGGCAGCGACTGGATCAGCGCGCTGACCACGCGGTCGAGGCCACCGGGACGTTCGTCGAACCAGTTCATGCCGATCTGCAGCGAGTCGATGATCCGCGGCTTTGACGGCGGGTTCGACGCATCCTTCGAAGCGTTGCCTGAAGCGGGATTCAAAGGTTTATTCGCACCGTTAGCCTTCGGTGCCCGGTCTGCGGTGGGAGTGGTCGTGCTTGCACGCATGGTTGTCGATTTGATGGCGGCATTCATGTCTTAACCGATACAGTTTCTTGGCGAACACGCGCGTTGCGGCGAGCGGCCTTGCGCGTTTTTGCAATGTCTTCGAACAGCGCGAGATAGCGGGCTGCCATGGTCTGCCAGGACAACGTCGCGGCCAGCGCCTGAGCCGCCTGTCCCATTTCGCGGGCACGCAGCGGGTCTGATGCAATCAGCGAGATGGCTTTGGCGAGTGAGGTTTCATTGTCGGGATCGTCCAGCACAATGCCGCACTCTTCGGTGACCACTTCCGCGCCGCCGGTCGTGTGCACGGTAATCACCGGCAACGCGGAAGCAAGCGCCTCGAGCAGCACGAGGCTCATGGCTTCATAACGCGACGGGAAAACGAACGCGTCAGCGCAACGCATCAGCGTGGGCATATCGCGGATCATGCCGACAAAATGCACGCGATCCGCCACACCGAGCGCGGCCGCCATTGCCGGATACGGACTGTTCGCCACCCCCCCGGCCACCGCAAGATGTACGTTGGACGGACACTTCACGAGCGCACGCAGCACGGTGTCGAGGTTCTTGCGCGCGTTGCGCAAGTCGCCGGCGAACAGCAGCATGAACGGGTCCTCTGGCAACTTGAAACGCTCGCGCTGCGATGTCAGCGACAAGCCTGGCGAGAACTCGACGTTATCCACGCCGTTATGGATCACGCGGATTTTGTCGCGCGACATGCCAAGCGATACAAGCTCCGAACTCACTTTCTCCGATACCGGCACCAGCACGCGTGCATGCCTGAACGCCCAGCGCTCGCACCACGCATTGAGCCGCGTGAACAACAGCTGATACGCGGCGTACATTCCGCCGGTCAAGTGAAACGGGTAATAGCCGCTTTTATACCAGCCGGTGTGGACGAAGTGGATGGCGTTGACATCCGACTCTGTCCACGCGATAAAGCCATTGACCTGCACCACGTCGAACTCGTGACGATGCGCACGAATCCACGCAGCGGCACGCAACGCGAACATCTGGTATTGCAGCAAGCGCGTCGGCACCCGGCTTGCGGGCACGCGAACAACGGTGACGCGCGGATGCTGGCTCAATGTTTCGTCGACCTTGGTGCTGAGCAGCGTGACCGAATGGCCCGCGGCCAGCGCCGCCTGGACGACCTCGTAGTTGACACGCCCTTGCCCGTCGTTGCGGCCGACGGTATGGGTGACGATAAGCAGATTCATTCGGTCCTCGTTGGATACTGAGTGTTCAGTCGTGCTGTCCGTTACCTGGCTGGGTCCAGCAGGCCGATTGGACTGATCTGGCCGATCGGCGACGGCGCTCATGTGCGCAAAGTCAGCGCGGACGGCAGCGTAGACGGCAGCGCGATGTTCTGCTGCGCGACGGTCCCCGTGGTCGCACGACCCGGCGTGGCCCCAGCGGCCGGACGAAGGGCTGCGGTGCGCGCCGGCTGTTGCATCTCGCGGGCATAACGCCAGCCGGCAACCGGCAACATCACGCCGATGAAAAAGAACAGGCCGCCCGAGCCGATCAGCGTATTGACGAACACCATCATGGCCAGCACGCCGAACGCGGCGGCTGCACCGGCCACGGCGAAGCGATCGTTCTTCCTGGCGAAGCTGGCAACAAACGCTCGCAGTATCAGCATCAGCAGCCCAGCCGCATAGAGCAGCGTGCCGGGCCATCCAAGCACGTACGGCACCTCCATCAGGCCGCTGTCGAAGTCGACGTTATTCGACGATCCATCGCCCGAGAGCTTCGAGCCGAGACCGGTCATGCCAAGACCCTGACCCGCAATATTGGTCGTCATCTCGGAGAGGAAGTGGTCGTAGATCTCGGTGCGAACCTGATAGCTGTAGTCGTTATCGAGCTGGGTCACGGTGGAGAAACGTGCTATCGCCTTGTCCGAGATTTCGTCGATCATGGCAACCGGTGAACACAGCAGCACGATCACCGCGATACCGCCCGCCAGCCGCAAGCGGCTGCGGCCGTCGAGCATGACGAACAGGTATACAAGCCCGATGGCGAGGCCGCCGACCACGCTGCGCGACATGGTGCCGATCAGCGCAGGCACGGCCAGGCCGCCCGCAAGAAAGGCCATCTTGTTGCGGGCGGCCAGGTTCATCAGCAGGCAAGCCATCATCGCGATGGCGAAGGGGCCTGACGAATTCATGGTGCTGGCGACGCGCATGCCGAACGGCAGCGGCACGCCCTCCGAGACCATGCCCGACTGCAGCAACCAGAACGCGTCCCAGGGCGGCGGACTGACGTACTGGTACACACCGTACAGCGCAATCACGAAGCCGCCGAACACGAAGGTCTTGAGCATTGTGCGGTGATACTCGGGGTACTGCCGCCATGTAACGAGGATGTGGAAAGCGATCAGGACGGGGAACAACCACGAGATCAGCGTATAGGACGCCGCCGCAATACCGGCGCCGACCATGCCGATCACATAGCCATAGAAGATGCCGAGCACGATCAGCGTCAGCGGGATCGCACGCCGCTGCATCAGTACGCGAAAATGAGTCAGCAGTTTCACGCCGCACAGCGCGGCAGCCATGACCGGCGCGAGCATGATGAGGCTGCGGTCGCTGAAGACGCCGTTGAAGTAGTCAGACAGGCGCCGCACTTCAGGTGTGAGGAAGAATAGCCACACGACAAACGAAAGATAGTGCGCGGGTGAGCGTTTATAGAGAATCGCAGCGACCGCGACGGCACCCGCCGGATAGAACAGTTCCAGCACACGACTCTGATGCAGCACGAGCAATAACGCCGTGAGAGCCGCAAACCCCAACGGCGCGATCATCATCCGGCGCCGCCGGCTGAGTTCCGCGCGCGACTTTAGCTGCGCGGCATCGGCTGCGTGCTTCGCCGCGCGAGCGGCCTTTGCGGCCGGCGACGGCACAGGCGTGCACGCCATCTTCTCGCGCTGTGCCATCCATGGCGTCTTCCAAGTCCCGACGGCCCCGTCCGGCGACTTGTCTCGCCCATTCGTGATCGAAACACTCGACATCGTTACATCCTGTGAAGGAGAGGTCGGCGTCGTGCTCGTGCAATGCACGTCACTCGCGTCCTCTGTGTCATTTGGAAACGTCTAATGCCGACATTCGGCACTTGCAGATACGTATTGCTGAGACTTCACTCGTACTTCGCGAGCTGCTGCGTTCTTAAAATCTTCAAACTTCCTGGACCGTATCGACGAAATCCGCGTCGCTGGCGTACTGGCTTGTCCGGCCGTTATGACGGCTTTTGCGGATCAGCCCGATCAAGCGAACCCCGCGCTCCACAAATGGGCCCTGGTCCTTGCGAAATCCGAATGCTTCGTAAAAACCGCGCAAGCCGACCGGCGCCAGCAAGCGCACACCACGCCCGGGCCACCGTTCGTCCGCTGCCGCAATAACACGCGCAATCAGCGCCGCGGCCGTGCCGTCACCGCGCCGTAGCGGGCTCGTGAGGATTTTGTCCACCATGACCACATTCGCCTGTGCCGGCCCCGTGCTGCCCTCGTTCAAGCGCGCATAGGCCATGACGGGCATCGGCCGCGAGATGTCGTCGACTGCAAACACATGGAGAGATGTTTCATCGCGCCCGTCCGGGTCCAGATGCACATGGGACTGTTCGACAACGAACACAGCGCTTCGCGCCCGCAGGATCAAATACAGCTCCCTGGCGGTGATTTGCTCGAAGTCGAGTGCTTTCCAGTTCATGTGCCGGTCCTGCTCCAAATTAAGCCAGGGAATAAGCCGAAAACACCGGCTTGTTCGATGTTCATACCTTAAGTCGCAGACCGCTTAACTTCCGTGCGCCATCGCACCGACGCGACCCCTTGCTAATCCGTTAAATACGGTCAACCGAACCGCAATCGGTAAATGACGAACTGCCGCGAGAAAGAGCCTGAAAAAAAGCCTGATGCCCGCTTCCACGGGACAAGCCTCCAGGCTTCAAAACAAACGCGCGCCAGGTTGCCGATTGCACGACCAGTCCGGTTCCGGTCACGCGACTAAGCCGATATCAAGCGGCAGCGGCCGGTCCTAGGTGAAACACCTTTAGTGACGCTTCTTTGGGGGGCTATTACATGAAATCCGCATTGCGCCGCATCCTTACCGAATCCGCCCGGCTCGACGTTCCCGCTGACTCGCTCGCGGATGACGCCGACCTCTACGCCGCCGGCCTGTCATCGCTCGCGACGGTGCATCTGATGCTCGCCGTCGAAGACGAGTTCGGTATCGAGATCCCCGACCGCATGCTGACGCGCCGCCTGTTTTCGTCGATCAACTCCCTCGCCGGCGCGGTAACCGAGTTGCAACTGGCGCAGGCCGCAGCATGACTGCGTCGACGGATATCGCCGTCCTTGCAGCAGTCAAGGCTGAAGAAGCCGCGGCCGTGGCAGCACAGATCGTGGAAGGCGTCAGGCAAGCGTCGGCCGAGCCCGCATGGTTCACCGCCGCCCGCCGCGTGGCGCAAGTCGCGGCACTTCATGCCGCCGCGGTCGATCGCGACGCGCGTTTCCCGGTAGAAGCCTTCGAGGCAATGCGCCGCGAACGCCTGTTGTCCGCGATGATCCCTGCCGCGCTTGGCGGGGCCGGCCTGACGCTTGCCGAAGTAGCGCGAATTTGCGAAACGCTGGCGCGTGCGTGTTCATCGACTGCAATGGTCTATGCGATGCATCAGAGCCAGGTGGCGTGCATCGTCGATCAGGGCCACGCAATCCCATGGCAACGTGAAATGATCGCGCGCCTGGTAGACGAGCAATGGCTGCTCGCCTCGGCGACGTCCGAAGAAACTATTGGCGGCAACATGCGCACCAGCGCTTGTGCGGTCGAACTGATCGACGGCGCGTTCAGAATCGAGAAGCTCGCACCGACCATCTCGTACGGCGAGCACGCTGACTGCATCCTGGTCACCGCGCGCCGCAGTCCGGAGGCCAGTGCGTCGGACCAGGTGCTGATCGTGGCTCCGCGCGACTCGCTCGTGCTGGAAAAGCGCGGCGGCTGGGACTCGCTTGGCATGCGTGGCACCTGTAGCGAGAGCTTCCGGCTCGTCGCCGAGGGCCGTGCCGAGCAGATCCTGCCCGTGCCGTTCGCTCAGATCGCGGACCAGAGCATGTTGCCGGTTTCGCACACGCTGTGGGCGTCGGTTTGGATCGGCATTACCGCTGACGCCGTGAATCGCGCGCACCAGTTCTTCCGTGCCCAGGCGCGCGGCAAGCCGGGTGCATTGCCCCCTTCGGCGGGACGGCTCGCAGACGCGGTCGCGCAGTTACGCATGATGCAGGCGCGCCTGAAGGTTGCACTCGATGCCGCAACCGAAGCCTCGTCGGAGCGCATTGCGCGCGACGCACAGGAGGCCTGCGATTTCGATACGCCGCTGGGCGCCTCACTGAGTCTCGCCTCCGACATGAACACGCTGAAGCTCAGCATCTCCTCGACTGCGCTGCAAGTCGTGCAGGAGACGCTGATGATCTGCGGCATGGCGGGCTACAAGAACAACACGGATTACAGCGTCGGGCGTCATCTGCGCGATCTATTTTCTGCGCCGCTGATGATCAGCAACGACCGCATCCAATTGAACACGGCGAACCTGCTGCTTGCGCAGCGCACGCCGGCTACGGGGAGAATCTAGGACATGAACACGGCAACGGAACACGCGGCCATCGCAGCCGCCGATGCTCAACAAGCATCCACCTATAACGCTTCGGACATCACATTGCGGGATCGTTTGATTGAAGCGGGAATCCTGATCGACACCGGCGAAGACGGCTTGTATGGCCGCAGCCAGGTATTCGAGGACGTCATCGACCGCCTGAACAACGCGATCACATTGTTGGGCGCCGACCAGGAAGCTGAAGTATTACGCTTCCCGCCCGCCATGCGCCGCCACGACTTCGAGGACAGCGAATACCTGAAGAGCTTCCCCGATCTCGCCGGCACGATCCACTCGTTCCAGGGCAATGATCGTGGTCACCATCGGCTCTTGGAAGCGCTCGAAAAGACCGTATCCGTAGGCGAAGAAGAACGCACCGACGAATGGATGGACCAGCAAAAACCAACCCGCCTGGTCCTGACGCCAGCGGCCTGCTACCCGATCTACCCGACCATCGCGAAGCGCGGCGCACTGGCCGAAGACGGTGCGACTGTCGACGTGTTTGCGTATTGCTTCCGCCATGAACCCTCCATTGATCCGGGCCGCATGCAGATGTTCCGGATGCGCGAATACGTGCGCCTCGGCAGCCCCCAGCAGGTCATGGAGTTCCGGCAAAAGTGGATCGAGCGGGGTTCGCTGCTCGTGAAAATGCTTGGCCTGCCGTTCGAGATCGATCTCGCCAACGACCCGTTCTTCGGCCGCGGCGGCAAGATCGTGGCCGACAGCCAGCGTGCCCAACAACTGAAATTCGAACTGCTGATTCCGGTTGCAACGCCCGACCGTCCGACCGCCTGCCTGTCGTTCAACTATCACATGGAACACTTCGGCGAGATCTGGAAGATCGCCCAGGCGGACGGTGAACTGGCGCATACCGCGTGCGTCGGCTTCGGCATGGAACGCACGACCCTTGCCCTCTTCCGGCATCACGGCCTCGACGTCAAAGCGTGGCCGGCTGAGGTACGTGAGTTCCTTTGGGGCGATACGCAATCGCGTATCAGCGCCGGACTTGAGGCACTGTCATGACTGCCGTCCATGGCAGCGGAGCAACGGGTTCCAGCCGCGAGCGTGCCCGGGTCGTGCAACTGCACCCGCCTCACATGCGCGTGCGCAAGCACCAGTCGCACTCGCTGCATCAGGGCGAAAGGGTCTGGGCGGAAACAAATTGCTACGTCGATTTGTGGATCGAGCTGCTGCACGGCTATGGACTCGATCCGCGCGCAGCGCTTGCGTTTACGGTCACCCAGGACTTCGAGGGCGACCAGTTCACGTTCTTCAAGTTTCCGCTGGAGGACCTCGACAAGCTCTATGGTTTGCAGGTCCAGGAACTGGCGATTTACGATTCACTGGAAGATCGCGTGCGCACGCAGACCCAGCGCGGCCACACGGTGCTGGCCGAAGTCGATGCGTTTTACCTGCCCGATACGCGCGCCACGTCATACCGGAACGATCACACGAAGACGACCATCGGCGTGGACTACATCGATCCGCGCTCGCGCCGGCTTGGTTATTTCCACAACACGGGTTACTTCGTGCTGGACGGTGAGGACTACGAGGGCGTGTTTCGGCGGCTGCCGGAACTCGATTGCCGTCCCGAGCTACTATTTCCGTATGTGGAGTTCTGCAAGCGCGCCCGGGCGCCGTTGAGCGGCACGGCGCTGGCGGAAGCATCGGCGGATCTGCTGGTTGCGCATTTGCAGCGGCGTCCGGCGCGCAATCCGATCACGCAATGGCGGGCGGCTTTTCCCGAACATCTCGAGATGCTGTTCGAGCGCGGCCCGGACCACTTCCACCTGTACACCTTCAACATGATGCGGCAGCTCGGCTCGAACTTCGAGTTCCTGTCGCGGTATCTCGTCTGGATGCGCGAGCGGGGTTTCGCCATCCCCGACGAGATGCCAAACGCCGCGCAACGCATCGCGACGGAGTCGATGGTGATGCAGTTCCGGCTGGTGCGCGCCATTGCGCGTGGCCGGCGGGACCCCTGTCACGAGTGTTTCGACGTGCTGGAAGAGTCCTACGCCAAAATCGTGGAACCGCTTGCGGCATTGATCCGCTGAGGGCTCGTCAACAATCGCTGGCCCGCCGCCCCATTTGGGCAGACTTAAAGTTTCGGGCCGGCCAGCCGAAAACAAGGTAGCAGCGACGCGTCCACGGCCGCGCGCCGGCTACACATTATAAGAGTGGGTCGCCTCGACGCCACGTTACAACGCCATTCGAGGAAACCGCCATGAGCGCCCCGTCGCCCAGCGCCAGTGCTTCGCCGTCCGCTTATTTTCCGCGCCTGTTGTCCGAGGGCTGGGAGTGCCTCACCACGCGTGCCGGCGCATATCCCACGCCCGCCGCGCTGAGTGCCGAAGGATGGCTCGCCGCACCCGTGCCGGGCACGGTTGCATCGGCATGGCGAGAGGCCGGCAAGCTCGATCTGGAAACCCCGCACGCATTCGCTTTTGATGACCACTGGTATCGACTGGTCCTATGCGAAAAAGGGCTGCGCCGGCTGCGCATGCACGGACTTGCAACACTTTCGGAAGTCTGGCTCGACGATACGAAACTGCTCGATTCCGATTCGATGTTCGTCGCGCACGATCTCGACCTGCATCTGGATGGCAACGCTACGCTTTACCTCTGCTTTCGTTCGCTGAGCGCCGCGCTCGCAGCCAAACGCACTCGCGCGCGCTGGCGGCCAAGGCTCGCTCAGCCAGCCACGCTGCGCAACGTACGCACAACCCTGCTTGGCCACATGCCCGGCTGGTGCCCGCCGATACAAGCGGTGGGGCCATGGCGGCCAGTGGAATTGCTCGGTGAATCGGCCACGTCGATCGATCGTGTGGACCTGCATTCGAGCCTCGATGGCAACGACGGCCTGATTCACCTGACGCTTACGTTTGTCCATCCGCAACATGAACAGCGCGCACGACTTGTTTGCAACGATGCATCAATAACGCTGCAATGGCGCGATACGCAAACGCTTGCGGGTACGTTGCGCGTTGCCGATGCGCCGCGCTGGTGGCCGCATACGCATGGCGAACCGGCCTTGCATCGCGTCGCGCTCGAGTTTGCTGACAATGAAGTGATCGAGCTTGGGCGCATCGGCTTCAGGGAACTGCGCGTAGACCGCGGCCCGTCGGGTGATGGCTTTCAACTCGTGGTAAATGGCGTGCCTGTTTTTGCGCGCGGCGCATGCTGGACGCACGCGGACCTCGTGTCGCTCAGCGGTTCGCGTGAACAGGCGCAAACGTTTTTCCAGCTCGCCCGCGACGCCGGCATGAACCTCTTGCGAGTGGGCGGCACGATGCTCTACGAGTCCGATGACTTCTATGGATTGGCCGATGAATACGGGCTTTTGATCTGGCAAGACTTTGCATTTGCGAATTTCGACTATCCGACGGATGCGGCCTTCACGGCCAGTGTCCAGCGCGAAGCCGAACAATTCCTGTCGCGTACACGGCGCTTCGCTTCGCTTGGCGTTCTCTGCGGCGGCAGTGAAGCCGACCAGCAAGCGGCCATGCTTGGCCTGCCACCCGAACTGCGCGCGCAAACGTTATTCACGCAGCAATTGCCATCGATCGTGGCTGCTTTGCGCACCGATGTGCCTTACGTGATGAACTCGCCGAGCGTGCCCGCTGGAGACGCTGGGGCCACCGCGTGGCCGTTCGCCACGCGCGAGGGCGTCACGCATTATTACGGCGTGGGCGCTTATCAGCGGCCGCTCGAAGACGCCCGTCGCGCGAACGTCCGGTTCGCCAGCGAATGCCTGGCGTTCGCCAACGTCCCCGACGATGTCGCGCTCAACACCGTGCCGCTGGCATCGAAGCCGCATGAACCACGCTGGAAAGCCGCCGTACCGCGAGACCCCGGCGCAGGCTGGGACTTCGACGACGTGCGCGAATACTACCTGCGTACGCTCTATCAAGTCGATCCCGCCCGCCTTCGATACGAAGACCCCGAGCGTTATCTCGACTTGTCGCGCGCAGTCGTGGCCGAGGTCATGACCGACGTCTTCTCCGAATGGCGCCGCCATGGCTCGTCGTGCGCCGGTGCGATCGTCTGGCAGTTGCAGGACCTTCGGCCGGGTGCGGGCTGGGGTGTAATCGATGCACTGGGAGCGCCCAAAAGCGCCTGGCACGGCCTCGCGCAGGTTTTGTGTCCCGTAGCGGCCCTCATCACCGACGAGGGCCTTGACGGCCTCGACGTGCATCTGATCAATGAAACAGCCGTCGCTATCGACGCCCGTCTCGAACTCGCGTGCCTTCGTGACGGCGTAACGAAAGTGGCCGGTGCGTCGAGAGACGTAACGCTCGCAGCACGCAGCACGACACGTATACAGGCCTCTGACCTGCTCGGCCAGTTCTTCGATTTCACCTACGCGTATAGATTCGGTCCTCGCGCCCACGATGCCACCGTGATCACCTTGCGAGACAAGGCTGGCGGCGCCGTGTTGTCCGAAGCATTCCACTTCCCCGAACGCGCTTGCACGCAGCGCCATGAGCTCGGACTCGAGGTTCGCGCGGAGCAAACCAGCAACGAGAACTGGGAGCTGGTAGTGAGCGCCAAACGTTTGGCACGCTGGGTTCATATTGTCGATCCTCACTATCGCGCGACGCTCGACTGGTTCCATCTTGCACCCGGCCGCGAACGCCGTATTCCGCTGGTTGGTCGCCAGCGCAGCACTTCTCATCCGCCAGAAGGTGAGGTTCGTGCACTCAACGCAACGTTTTCAATTCATTACCAGCGCAATTAGAAGGCCATGCTGAGCAAGGCAGCATGCGTTCCATCGGGCCGTACAAGCGTGTCAAGCGGCGCTGCGCAGCAAATGCGTTCGCTAGCGCACCAAGTTGATGGAACAGTTCTGAATCAATTTTAAAACAACCGACGAATGGTGCCTCAACCCCTCAACGCGCAAGTCGCCGATGCGACTTTGCACGTTCGAAAAAAAACTCGAACGGGCCACCAGCAAGGCATTGCGCAGACAAAAGCATGCGCTGCATCAATCGCATCAATAGAGCCTGTCTACTGCCGCCATGTTCAAGAGTGAAACAAAAATATCCATCTGCGGATTCGCGGCCGCCCTGCCTGATGTGCGATGCCATGATGGCATTGAGATAGCGCATTGCTGGCACGGTCCTCGCTAAATGAGTCTCGCGGCACCGGCACCGTCAAAAACGAATTTAACTAAACGACGATGCCGGGTTGCTTACGGGGCCGGTCGCGACACGCTTCGATGGATGCCGTCAGATGCATCCACGAAACGAGTCGCTGACCGGTAAATAACAAGTAAGGCGCAATGCGCAAAGTTACGAGAGAAGAACATCATGCTGACCCTTCAGTCCGACCTTCACGGCAATCATTTGTTGGGTGCGCTTCCCGCACACGAATGGCAAGCCCTCACGCCGCATCTTGAACTGGTTCAACTTCGCACCGACCAATTGCTGTGCGATTCGGGACAACGTATTCATCACGTGTATTTCCCCACCACCGCCATCATCTCCTTGCTGCATACGATGGAAGACGGCGGTTCGGTAGAGATCGCAGCAGTTGGCCGTGAAGGCATGACCGGCGTGCCGGTACTGACTGGCGGCGAAACCATGCCGACGCGCGTCCAGGTGCAATGCCCGGGCTTCGCTTATCGCATGAGCGCATCCGCACTGCGTGAACAGTTTGGCCGCTCTGACTTCCTGCGCCGCCTCATGCTGCTGTACATGCAAGCCCTCCTCACGCAAGTTGCGCAAACGGCGGCATGCAATCGCCACCACTCGCTCAACAAGCAACTGTGCCGCTGGCTTCTCATCGAAATCGATCGCACAACGTCGAACCAGTTGCAAGTCACGCAACAGTTGATTGCTGACATGCTGGGCGTGCGTCGTGAAGGCGTGACAGAAGCCGCAGGCAAGCTCCACGATGCCGGCCTGATCCACCACAGCCGTGGCTGCATCAAGGTCCTGGATCGCGAAGGCCTCGAGGCGCGCGCATGCGAATGCTACGGCATCGTCAAGCGCGAATTTGACCGGCTCCTGCCGCGTCTGCATCAGGCTGAAGCGGTTCACTGAACACGAGACATGGTGCAGGAGTGAAGGAGCCAGGCCATGGCCTCGAGTGTTCGGCGCTTTTGTCTTGATGCGACCCTTGGGCGCTATTGGCGAATCGGCCTCGGTGTTTGGATCGTTCGGATGAACCTCAGGTTCGGCGGAATTTCCGACATCGCAGCAGTTCGCGAAACGGACTCCCCGAAAGCGGTTCATCGCCATCCCGGCCGACCGCGTGCTCACCCCTTCCTGCAATCGTGATCGTGATCGCGCGCCTGATCCAGGCGTTGGCGCCGATGACGTTCTCCATACAACCCGGCTTGTTGCGTTCGACCTTGCGTCGACACGTACCGCCACGCACCGGCACGCTCGCAATGAGTTGAAGGCATTTTTATATTTATTCCTTCGAGTCGCGCATGCTGAATTGCCGATTATCTGAAAAGAATTTGAACCGAAGAGTGGCGCGCCTGGTTGTTCTTCTGAGCGTAGCAGCACGATGTTCAGGAGTCCCGCGTGGAGCACATCCAACAGCTGGTCCCACGCAAAAGTATTTGTGTGAACTAAGACGTCTACGTGCGCAAGCGCACTTACCGACCCCGCCGGAAACGCCAAGATGCCATATCGAACGGCCAGATGCGCGCTTTTACCTTGACTTCATTGCAGGCGAGTTCGGGCAGCCCGGACGGTCGAAGCCGTGAGGAAGATTCTCAGGCAAAGCGGTAAAGCAACGTAGTCGATACAAATTTTTTCAGAGGTACGTGGTTCTCCTGCCGCGCGCCTTTCACCCTGTGGTTCTTCCTGTGTGAACGCCCGCCCGATAGTCAGGCGGGGAGCGTTAGCTGTTGTCTCGAGTGGTTGCTGCGATGGGTGGACCGGGGAAGAAACCCAGACGCGAGTAATACCGGGATCGGAGCTGCGAAGGCGCTCATGTCATGCACGGGAAGCACCCCCTACGCGCACTGCGCGGTGATGGGCAGGAGATTTTGCGCTGAGGAGATTTCAGCGTATTCGTAACGCGAGAACCACTAATATGAATATCAAACTACTCGTATCACTGCTTGCTGGCGTGACCTTCACAGTATCGCTTACCGGTTGCGCGATCGCTCCCGGACCGTATCTCGACACCGATCGGCTGGACCAGACCGCGTCACCGGAAAGCGTCGCCCAGGCGAGCGTGAAGTATCACGTCCAGCCTATCGACGTCACGTACTTCGAGACCCATCCGCGCATGGGCGAAGCAACGCTTGCGAGCGTATGCCCGCTGACCTGCCTCACCAAGGACACACGCAAGCTGTACGCGTATCACATTGGCGTAAATGACCAGATCAGCGTCACGGTATGGGATCACCCCGAATTCAGCTCAGCCGGCATCTCCGCGAGCACGGGCGCAGCGGGCGTACCGCCGCTGCCCTCGGCAACACCCGGAGGCACAACAGCGAGCGGCGGTGCAGCGAGCGGCGCTACGGGCAGCTCCGGTGGCACGAGCGGCCCCGAAGCAGGCGGCGTAACCGTGCGCGTAGCCAACGACGGCACCATTTTCTTTCCGCGCGTAGGCCGTGTGCAAGCGGTTGGCAAGACCGCGCAGGAACTGCAGGAAAGCCTGACCAAAGGTCTTTCGAAGACCATTCGCAATCCGCAGCTCGACGTGCGCATATCCGGTTTCTACAGCAAGCAGGTCCAGGTCACCGGCGACTTGAAGCAGCCTTCGTCGCAGCCGATCACCGACGTGCCGCTGTCCGTCATTGACGCCATCAACCGCTCGGGCGGTGCGAATCCCGATGCCGACCTGCAGAATGTGGGCATCACACGCGACGGTCATCGTTACGCAGTCGATGTAGCCGCCCTGCTCGATCGGGGCGACATCCAGCAGAATGTGTTGCTGCAGGATGACGACATCATCGACGTACCGGATCGCACCAAGAGCCGTGTGTTCGTGCTGGGTGAACTGGCGAAGCCGCAGACCGTGCCGATGAACCGCGGTCATCTGACGCTCGCCGACGCGCTTGCCAACGCGAACAGCATCGATCCTCGATCTGCCGATCCGCGCATGATCTACGTGATCCGTGGCTCCGACCAGCAGTTCGCGAAGGGCGGCATGCTCAAGACATCGGCCACTACCTCCGCCGATGGGAGCATGGCGCCGGCTGCGCGGCCGCTCGATCTCAGTGTGTACAAACTGGACATGACGCAGGTGGACGCGCTGATGCTGATGACGCAGTTCGACTTGCATCCGCGTGACGTGGTCTATGTGCAGGTTGCCAGCGCCGCTCGTTTCAACCGCGTGCTCGAGCAGATCTCGCCGACCATCCAGACCCTGTTCTACACCATACAAACCACCCGCTAACACGCGTGTCACTTGTTACGCCTGGAGTGCGACATGAGTACTTATGAAATGCTGGAACATTCCCCGGCGCCGGCCAAGGACGAAGAGTTCGTCCTGCGCGATCTGGTGCGGATGATTGTCGACCAGATCTGGTGGGTGCTGGGCATTGCGTTCAGTATCCTGCTGGCCGCCGTCCTGTACGCGAAGATGTCGACGCCTGTGTACTCGGCAGATGCGCTGGTGCAGGTGGACACACCCAATCCTAACGCACCCAACAGCGCGCAGGCCTCGCTTGCCGCGGCGTTGATGCCGAGTGCCGGTTCGCTGCATGCCGACGCCGAGATCGAGATCATCAAGAGCCGGGCAGTGATCGACCCGGTGGTCGAGCAGTTCAAGCTGAACTTCGGCACGTCCTCGAATGTCGTGCCGGTAATTGGCCGGGTGACGTCGTTGTTCGCGCATAAGGGCCATCCCCTTCCCGCCCTCTTCGGCTTCGATTCATACGCCTGGGGCGGTGAAGAGTTCAAGGTGGACTCGGTGGACGTGCCGGCCATCCTGCAGGATCAGCGTCTCACGTTGCGTGCGCTTGGAGAAGGCCGCTTCGAGCTGCTCGATGCAGAGGATCACGAACTGCTCAAAGGAGAAACCGGTAGCGTCGCAACGGGCAATGGCGTCACGCTGATGGTGAGCCAACTGGTTGCGCGTCCCGGCACCGAGTTTTTCGTTACCCGTGCCTCGCAGCTCGAAGCCGTGCAGGCCTTTGGTGCCGGCATGCAGGTCGGAGAGAAAGGCAAGGACACGGGGATCGTGCAGATTTCGTATAGCGGCGCACAGCCGATCTTCATTACGGAAGTGGCGAATGCAGTGGCTGCTTCTTACCTGAAGCAGCGTACAGAGCGTGCGCAGGAAGAAGCGAGCCGCATGCTGACCTTCCTGAACAACGAACTGCCGCGAGTACGCGACGAATTGCGCGCCAGCGAAACCGCGTTGTCTCAATCTCAGACCGCCGCGGGATCATTCCAGCCCACGCAGGAAGCGCAGACGTATCTGTCCGGCGGACTTGACTATGAACGCCAGATCGCCGCGTTGCGTATGCAGCGTGTGCAACTACTGCAGCGCTTTACCGATGGCGCTGATGAAGTCCATGCAATTGATGCGCAACTTGCCGCGCTCAATGTAGAGAAGTCGCGCTTCGAAAACCAGTTCAAGACGTTGCCGGGATCGGAGCGTCAGGCTGTTTCGCTGCAACGTGAAGCGAAGGTCAACTCCGAAATCTATGTTGCTCTGTTGAACAAGACCCAGGAATTGTCGATCAGCCGTGCAGGGACGGTGGGCAATGTGCATATCATCGACATGGCGCTTGTACCATCGCAGCCCATCAAGCCCAAGGCCGCGCTGATCATTGCTGCAGGCGGTTTGCTTGGAGTGATCGCGGGGGTCGTGTTTGCCTTTGTTCGACGTGCATTTTTTGCGGGTGTGGACGATCCGGATCTGGTTGAGCGCCGCTTTAACCTGCCGATCTTCGGTGCCATTCCGTTCAGTGCCGAGCAAGCCAGGCTTGATCGCGTACGGCTTGATCATCCTGTCGCCCTGCCCTCAGCGAAGGGGGCGGCTACTGGCATCAAGCGGTTGGGTACGCAGTCGGTGAGCGATGGGCTCGGTTCGATACTTGGTCTTTCTGCGAAGACGCCGGTGGCGATGCCGCTTCAGAACGCGACGGTATTGCCGGCTTCGCGTAGTGCCACGCAGCCTTTGCTTTCAACGACCCACCCGTTCGATACATCGATTGAAGGGCTTCGTGGGCTTAGGGCGACGTTGCAATTTGCGCTTGTCGATGCGCCTAACCGGGTGATTGCCATTACGAGTCCGGCGCCGTCCGACGGCAAGAGTTTCTTGTCCGCCAATCTTGCCGCGCTGCTCGCTGAGTCTGGCAAGCGCGTGCTGCTTATCGATGCTGATCTGCGGCGTGGACGACTGGCTCAGTATCTTGGGCGGTCTTCGCATGGCGGCCTGACTGAGCTGCTCACCGGGCAGACCGACTTCGAGATGGCTGCTCGTGAGACGGGTGTGCATGGGTTGCACTTCATTGGTTCGGGTGCTCATCCGCCTAACCCGTCGGAGATTCTGACGTCAGCACGGTTTGCTTCGCTGTTGCAGGCTTTTGAGAAGCAGTTTGACCTGGTCATTGTTGATACGCCACCGTTGCTTGCGGTGCCGGATGCGGCTGTTATTGCCAGTTTGGCCGGGTCTACCGTGCTGGTCATGCGTTCGGGTGCTCACTCGGAAAAGAACATTGCTGATTCGCTAAAGAAGCTTAAGCGGGCGCATGCCAGGGTTGTGGGTGGGGTGTTGAATGCCATGCCGGCCAAGAGCGGTGGACGTAAGGGGACTTATGATTACGCTTACGCCTATACCTATTCCAGCGATCCGCTCGTTGCAGACATCAAGCATTGAAGGTTGTTCGGGGGGAGATGTTTGGGTTCTGTGAGATGAGATAGCCAGAAGGCTACTAGTGTTTTTGACGCCCGCGCAAGCGGGCGTTATTTTTTTGTTCGCACCGGTGGACGGGTATGGGGTGATGGTGGGTTCCGAGGTTAGTGGTCGGAGTCGGTGCCGGGTTGCCAGGTTCCAGAGTTAGCGGTCTGGGTCAGTGCCGGGTTGCTGCTTTCGGCCTTAGTGGTCTGCTTGAGCTGGCTAATTTCTTTAGCACTGTTAGCCACTGTGCGTGGCGGCACGTCATTTCTTGGTCCTTAGCGACAAAGAAACGAAGCAAAGAGAACGCTTTAACCGCTCTACCCTAAGAGACTGTTGCGAAATTACGAAAAGGGGCTGTTAACTTTTTGGCTCGGGTGTTAACTTCTGTCTTGTTTTCCCTGACAGGAAGCCATGCCTAAGGAACTTATAGACGACCAATTATGGGCACTGATCGAACCGCTGCTGCCCGAAGCTGCGCCGCGCAATCGCCGGTATGCAGGACGCAAGCCAATACCTGATCGCGCCGTGCTCACAGGCATTGTGTTCGTGCTGCGCGCAGGCCTCGCGTGGAATTTGCTGCCGCAGGAAATGGGCTGCGGGTCGGGCTCCACTTGCTGGAGGCGCCTGGACGAGTGGCATAAAGCGGGCGTATGGCAACGCATGCACGAAACGATGCTGGCGGAATTGCGCCGTCGAGGCCAACTCGATCTGGCCAGAGCACTGGTCGACAGCTCCTCCGTTCGCGCGTTGTACGCGGGGAAAAAACAGGCCCAAACCCCACGGACCGGCGCAAACTCGGCAGCAAACACCATATCGTCGTCGATGCGCAAGGCATCCCGCTCGGCGTCATCCTGACGGGCGCAAACCGCCATGACCTAACTCAGCTTGACTCACTGGTCGAAGC
>NZ_MTHB01000087.1 GCF_002220365.1 Caballeronia sordidicola
GCCAGTACGCGCGCGACCAGGTCTTCCTTGCGGATGTGGCGCTTGCTGACATGCTCGATCTCG
This sequence comes from Caballeronia sordidicola, assembly GCF_002220365.1. Lineage (GTDB taxonomy): Bacteria > Pseudomonadota > Gammaproteobacteria > Burkholderiales > Burkholderiaceae > Caballeronia > Caballeronia sordidicola_C. The sequence continues at coordinate 64 of NZ_MTHB01000087.1, forward strand.
ACGCCCGCGGCCGCGCAGACATCCTGCGCACGCTGGCGGATACGTTCGCGCAGTGGCTCGGCAAAGCGCGCGTAGTCGAAAATTCGGATGCCTTTGGCGTACAGAAAACTCGTCATTCCACCCGCATAGCATGCCCCGGGCAGTGTGCCGGTGATGATGATTCGGTCGTAACACGACAGCACGCCGTACAGGTTCGCCGCGTATCGATCAGTCAATGCCTGCGTAGCCATGATCGCTCACCTCGCTATCGGTACATCCGTGATCGTACTACCTGTTTGGTTCCGGCTCTGCCGGCTTAGGGGTAAGGCGGATGGCTTCGCCCTGGATCGACCCGTCCGAAATCGCTTGATGATCGAGTGCATGGCGCAGGATGACGCGCCGCTCCGCGCTCGGCACCAAGATACGGAACATCCGGTTGTCCATTCGCGCGGTAAGGTCACCCGGCGGACCTGCATGCAGGCACCGACCGTCGCTCAATAGCGTGACCGTATCGCACTTCTCGGCTTCGTCGAGATAAGCGGTCGACCACAGCACACCGATACCGTCGCCGGCGAGGTCGCGGACCATCGCCCACAATTCGCGCCGCGAGACCGGATCGACGCCGACGCCGACGCCGGGTTCGTCGAGCAGTAGCAATTTTGGCGTACGCACCATTGCGCAGGCTAGTCCGAGCTTTTGCTTCATGCCGCCCGAGAGCTTACCCGCCAGCCGGCCCGAGAAGCGCTTCAAGTCGGTGAAATCGAGCAGGCGTGCGAAATTCTTTTCGTGTTCTTCGAGGGGCAGGCCGCGCAGATCGGCAAAGAGTTTCAGATTTTCGATGACGGTCAGGTCTTCGTACAGACCGAAGCGTTGCGGCATGTAGCCGATCATGCTCCGATCGGTGTCGGCCGCCGCGCCGCCTAGGATTTTCACATCCCCAGCATCCGGTTGGATCAGTCCGGCGAGCACAAAAGACTTGCTGAGAACCACGTCGGTAGACGCGGCACTTTTGTTACGCATTGTTTTGGCTGCTACCGGCAGTGACGTTCCCAGTGATGGTGGACCCGCACCTTGTGACATTCGCGATGGTGCGGATAGGCGAATGCCGGGGCAATTGAACCGATCGTCACGGCAGCGGTGGCGAGAGCAAGAATGATTTTTTTCATGGGCTTTGTTGGTTGAGGATGTAAAGGGGAGCGCGAAGCCTAACCGCAATAGACTTCAAGCTTGCAATAAATTGTCCACAGGAGCAGCAGTCGCCCTTGTGGTGCGAGTTCGTGCCGCCGGGGGCCGCCGTGAGGGATTGCACGTGCCGGGCAGGCCTGAGCCACGGTTGCAACGCAAATCAGAATGCCAAAGGCAGCAAGAATCTATTTCATGGTCGTCTCCATATCCGAGTTACGGCGCCCGGTCGCCATGACACCATGCAGCGACAACAGACGTGTTATCGACAGTAAGCGAGCCTTACTGAAGTCGCAGAGAAAAAAAGGGCTTTCGCATTTAGGAGATTTTCGGAAGTGTTGATCCGCCCACCTTCACTGAAGCAGACGTCGTCGCCCTCGATACTGTAATTCCGTCGCTCTCTCAACGGACCGACGATTGGAATGATGGTCACGGGCGCAGGCGGAGTGTTTAGTTCTTCGTCGGCGATAAATCGACTAACACGGCGGGCACTGCTATTTTTTGGACATCGGCCATTTCACATCGTTTAACGCAGCGTCGAATTTTTCTGGGCACTTTGGTATCGCTAGCTTACTTAAATCAAATCACTAACAAATATAAATAATTGTATGATAGTTATTCATATCGAGGGTTCACAGATGCCATCCAATAATCCACGTCTTCTTTTGGTCGATGATGATCCATTGATAATTCAAGCCATGAGCGGAATGCTCAACGATTTTCCCGACCAATGGTTTGCGATGTCGGGTGAGACGGCGCTTTCACTAGCAAAAGAAGTGGTGCCAGATCTTATTTTGCTAGACGCGAATTTGCCAGGAATGACCGGATTTGATGTCTGCGAAGCGCTCAAGGCGGATCCAACGCTTGCGTCCATACCAGTCATTTTCGTAACAAGTCACGACGCGCCGGCGCTCAAATTAGATGCGTTGAGACTCGGTGCTACCGACTACATAACCAAACCTTTAATCGCGGCCGACCTACAAGCCCATGTGCGAGCACAGTTGCAGGCCATAGGGCATACGTAGTTAGCCTCCGGGCGCAGCTAGCCTGCCGGCGAGGAACGCTCGGATCCGCGAAACACGGCGGTTAAGCCGACCGCGCGGTCCCGACAGCTACAGTCCGGTATGGCTCGAACACACCCGCGCGCGGCCGGTACGCTTTGCGTGATACAAGTGCTTGTCGGCTGCTTCTAAAAGGTCGCAGGCCTCGAGATTCTCGCTCGGCACTGCTGTTGCAACCCCCAACGAAATGGTCACAACCGGTCCGACCTGTGATCCTCGATGTTCGATGCCCAGTGCACGGACTTGGCGTTGCATAGTCTCTGCGAGTTTTACTGCTCCGACCAAGTCCGTCTTCGGTAACAGACAGGCAAACTCTTCTCCTCCGTAGCGCGCTATCGAGTCATAGGGTCGTCGCATGGTTTTCGACAACGCAGTAGCAACCGCCATTAAACACGCATCTCCCGCCTGATGCCCGTAATGGTCGTTGTAGCGCTTGAAATAGTCGATATCGAGCAAGATCAATGACAACGGCACCCGATCTCTCAGACATTGTCGCCAATCAGCATGAAAGTCTTCATCGAACTTACGACGATTGGCAACACCCGTAAGCCCGTCAAGCAATGCGTTTGCGCGCAGTAGATCTCCCTGCATTTTCAAGGTGAGATGTAAGCCCACCCGCGCGCGCACAATCACCCGGTTGATCGGCTTCGTGATGAAATCGACCGCACCCAGTTGCAAACCCATGACTTCATCCGCTTCACGGTTCTGCGACGTGATAAAGATAATCGGTATGGCGCTGGTGAGCGGATCGGCTTTGAGTAGGCGGCAAACCTCGTGTCCGTCAATGTCGTCCATCACAACATCCAACAAAACGAGGTCAGGCAATTCCCGCTGACACAGATTGATCGCTTGGGCGCCGCTCGTAGCCATAAAAACGTCGCAATCGCCGGCAAAAAGCTCGTGGAGCACCCGAATGTTGATCGGCTGATCGTCCGCGATCAGGAGCTTTGGCCGTCGATGGAGATGCTGCGGCCAACTCTCAAAAATAGACTGTATGGTCATCCGTGTTCTAACATGACCCGTGCCTTTGCAGCCGCGACGGCAAAATCCAACCCCCTGACAAAAAGTAGAAATTCATCATACATTATTCGCTGCGCTTTATGCGTGCGATCGGACAACGCTTCGGCAGCCGCGATCGCTTGCAAGTTGGAAGATTCAAGTAAGTGCACAATTTCGTGCAAGCGGGTATTCCATTCGTCCTTCGGCAGCGGGTCGGATTTCGAAAGCGATGTGCTGGCGCTCCTGTTTCCGAACGCGGCGCAAAGTTGTTCGAGGCTATGCCTCAGCAACTCTGTCAATTCGGCCACGCAGTCGTGGGTGAGCAGATCCAGTTTGGCCGACTCGTCACTGTGGAGCAGATCATGTTCGAGCTGACCGGCCCGCATTGAGAGCACCTTCGCACCCAGCGTTCCCGCGCTGCCCTTGATCGCGTGCAATACGGAGGCGGCGCCCGTGCAGTTACCACTCTCCACGTGGTCCGTTAGCCTGACTAGTAGCTTCTGCGTTTCAGGCCCAAATCCGGTTAAAACACGTTCGATGAGATCCACGTTTCCACCAAACCGTTCGGCGATGGAGGTACGATTCTCGATCAGACCGTCTTGCTCTGCGGAGGCTTCCGCCGAAGTGGAAAGCTCAATGCCCGCATGGACCCGTTCATTCCCGGCGTGTGCTCGTAAAACGGACACCAGCGCATTTAGGTTGATCGGCTTACCGACGTGATCGTTCATGCCCGCTTTCAGACACGCTTCGCGGTCCGCATTCGACGCGTTGGCTGTCATGGCAATGATGGGCAATGCAGCGAATCGGTTATCCAACCTAATGCGTCGAGTCGCTTCAAATCCGTCGATATCCGGCATCTGGATATCCATCAGCACGGCGTCAAATTGCTCCTTCATCGTCACGACCGCTTGCACGCCCGCCAGGCCGCCGTCGGCGAGGTGCACATTCGCGCCTTCCGCCCTGAGGAGACCATCCGCAACCTGACGGTTTAGGGCGTTATCTTCGACTACCAGGAGTTTCATGCCCATTAATCTGCCGGCCGAGGTCGGAGCGACGGTAGGCGCGTCTTTTGGCGGTCCACTCTTTTGGTTCAAGGCACCGAGGACCGTTTCAGCCAATTGTCGCGGTGTCACGGGTTTGGTCAAAAATCCAGCAAAAGGCGCGTCTTCGCCGTCTTGGGCGTCGGCAAGCACCTCGCGACCGTAGGCAGTGATCATGACGACGACGGGCGGCGGCACGCGACCCTTGGTTGCACGGATCAGCTTCGCGGCGTTGAGCCCGTCAAGGTCTGGCATTTTCCAGTCCATCAACACCACGTCATAACGTTCGTGCTCATTTAGCGATTCGCCGACTTTTTTGACCGCGTCGACGCCGCCGCATACGAAATCTGCGTGCCACCCGAGCGCGTTGACGGTGCGGGAGAGCAGTTTTCCGGCGACTGGATTGTCGTCCGCAATGAGAAGGCGCAGGCACCGGTGACCCATCGAGCTATGACCCACAGGTACGCCGCTTTGCGGGCATACCTCGTCGATGCCAACGGCGATGTCAAACCAGAAGCGGCTACCTACGCCCACCCGGCTGTCCACCTTCAGGTCGCCACCCATCAGGCTGATCAGTCGCTTACAGATGACAAGGCCCAGGCCTGATCCGCCGAAACGTCGCGTCGTGGAAGCCTCGGCCTGACTAAAGCCTTCAAAAATGCGTGCCATCTGTTCCTCGCTGATCCCGATACCGCTATCGGTCACAGCGACGCGAATGTTAGCCGTTGTTCCCATGCAGGACAGCATTTGGACGCTTACGATCACTTGTCCGGCAAGGGTGAACTTCAACGCATTCCCGGCGAGATTGACCAACACTTGTTGAAGCCGGAGGCTGTCGCCAATCAAGCGATCTGGCAGCGCGGAGTCGAGATCGAACAACACTTCCACCTCTTTATCGCCTTGATTGCCGGACAGCACCACGCCGAGCTCCTGCACAAGTGACTCGAGCTCGAAAGAATGGACATCCAGCTGCAGCTTGCCGGCCTCAATCTTTGAATAGTCGAGGATGTCGTTGAGCAGACTCAACAGCGACTTCGCGGCCATCTCCGCTTTGCTAACGTAATCGCGCTGGCGCATATTAAGCGCCGTCAATTGCACTAGATGCAGCATGCCGAGAACCGCATTCATCGGGGTGCGAATTTCGTGGCTCATGTTGGCGAGGAATGATGATTTCGCAGCGCTCGCGGCATCGGCTTGTTCCTTGGCCATGCGAAGATGGGTCTCCAGATTTTGTTGCGCGGTCACGTCACGATTGATCCCCATCATCGCGATCGGCTTCCCTGAAGGGTCTCGTGCAACTGTAGCCCTCATTTGAAGGTGTCGGATTTGGCCATCTGGAAGAACGATCCGAAAGTTTGGTATGGCAACGTTCTGCGCGTCGATTAGTTTGTTGAACGCCAAGAGCGTAGGTTCGATGTCGTCGGGGTGCACGCGCGAGCGCCAGTGCTCGAAAACCAACCCTGAGGCTCTCAACGCACGGGGAGTTTGATAGATGTCAAACATGCGCTCATTCCACTGCACTGCGCTATCGACCAGATTCCAGGACCAGATACCGAGCTCGGCCGTGTCAGCTGCAAGTTGCAACTGGTCGCGCGCAGCCGCGAGTTCATTGCGCTGTTTGTGTTGTTCGGTCATATCGGTGATGACACAAACAAACTGAAGCTCACCGGCGACCACCATCGATCCGGTCGAAACGTGTGTCGGAAATATCGAGCCGTCTTTCCGTAGTCCGGCCAGTTCAAGCCCGCCTCCACTATCGGCTAGTCCATTGATCGCGAACCGGGCGGTGTAGGCGTTATAGGCGTCAATGTAGCCTTCGGGAACGAGCGCTCTGATGTTACGTCCTGCTATCTCATTCGCTGCAAAACCAAAAGCCCGTTCACCTGCGGGGTTGAAGGAACCTATTTTCCCCTTGGAGTTAATTGTAATGATCGGGTTGGTCGCCGTATCGAAGATTGCTCGCGTGGTTCCGAGACTCGCGGCAAGGTCCTGTTCCGTCCTGGTTTGCAGTTTGATTTGTCGAACCAGTCGAAATCCAAAGAGCGCTAATACGAGCACCAACAAAGCGACGCCGACCGCGTGCCAGAGGGTGTCTCTGCGCCAGCTGGCGAGAATTTCGTCTTGCGATAATGCCGCAGCGACGAATAAGGGATAGTTTTCGAGGTTGCGAAAACTGTTGAGACGGACTATGCCATCTTGAGAAGACTTGGTCAGAAACGTACCCGATCGACCCTGCGTCAGGTGGGCACGAAAAAGACCGGTGTCCGTAATACTTTTTCCAACGAAACGGTTTTCAAACGGTCGCCGCACTACCATGATTCCGTTGTCGAAGACCAGGGCGACTGCGCCTGCCGTGCCGATGTCGAGGCTCGCGTAGAACTTTGAAAAGAACTCGACATCGATTGTAGCTAGCGCCACCCCAGCGAAATGTCCGTCTGCATCATTGATACGGCGCGATACGGGAATGATCCACTTGCCGGTCGAGCGACTTTGTATAGGCACGCCAATATGAGGGCCCCGCTCAGAATGTGTGCGATGAAAAATGAAATATTCGCGGTCTGCGTTGTTCAATCCGGTCAAGAGGCTGGGCTGAGAGTTCGTGACCCAATTTCCGTCACGGTCGTACACAAAGATACCGGCGAGTTCCGGAAGTTCGATCACTCGTGGAGCAAGCAGACGATGCAGGCGTTCCAGCGACGAAGGGGTTTGTCCATCTTGTTCGATACGCTCGACGGTACCAACTAATGTCGTGTCCGCGGCTTTGATGGTGCTCTCGGCATGCTGAGCCATGGCGCGCGCGAGATTTGAAGAGGCAGAGGTCATCTCCTGCAGTTGTAAATCGCGCGCAGCAAGGCTGCGCCAGATTTCTCCGCCAACTAGGATGACACAGACAATGACGATAAATGCCGTCATTCGGGTTGTGAGCGAAAACCTTGTTGCCACGGGTGCCTCTTCGGATATAGCGCTCAACGACGGATGTCATCGAGCTCAACCGCAGCGCGGCTTCTCTAGATAACGGCAAAAGAAACTGAGAGGTTAGCAAAAAGAATAATATTTTATCGTGCAGTACACTGGGAGAAAGGCATTGTTGCAAAAATCGACAGTGCAGGCGGGCGTACACCCGCGATCTTAAATTCATGAAATGCGCACGGACTGCGGGCGTGCGAGTGTGACCATGTGGTTGACGATGCCAACCCGGATCGCGACCTCCGTCGCTTGTGAACCAATGCAGCGCGCCGAGAAATAATGCCCCGTGAGCGTTTTATATCCGTACATCGTATTTTCAATTAGTGAACGTCCGTGGTAGTCACTTTGCTCCTTCCATTCTTCTCGGCCGTCTCGTTCAATACCGTTGATTGCTTTATTTCGCCAGCTTGCGCCGGGCGTGCGCTCGGACCAACGTTTCGCGCCCTCGCGCGGCGGAATCAACGGAGTAGCGCCGCGTCGGCAATCACCTGAGTGCGATATACGGATGATTGCTGCGACACACCAAGCGCTGACCGACGGCATCCAAGTGGGTACGTTTCGCGCGGATCCTTCTTATCGGCTCAACATCCTGAACATTGCTCTACCGCCATTGCGCAGCGCCCGAGCGACCTGATGCCACTCGCCGTCGAACTCTTGCTGCAGGCAGCGAAGCGGGAGCCGCGACTTCGTACACTGGTCCGCAATGCGGATGTTGTTGTGCGGGTGCTCGCGGGTATTGGTCGCGATTGTGGGCGCGACGCAAACCCAATTCTCGAAGCTCGCGGAGGTGCAATATCAGGCGCATAACCAGCGGGTGCAAACGCTGGTCGACGATGTGGCGAAGAACGCGCCGGCTGGATCGAAAGCTGTCGTCGCAGCACTAAAGTCGACTGTCACGGCCACCAATGGACTCTACGAAACGGTCCAACGCCCTACCCGACAAGCGACTGAAGTCGCCGAAAGCAACTTCGAAACGGTCGTTGCCGCCGCATCGAAAGCGACCTAGCACGCCGTCGAGCAAACGTCTCGAACCGCAAAGAAATCAGCCAACCTCGTTGCCTTCTGCGTAGCCGCGACGCTGGACGGCGTGAGCGGCACGGACAGCGCTCACCCGATCAACGAGCTGTGCGACGTGCTCAACGTTGATATCGCGAAGTAATGGACACCGACACGTGAGACGTATCTGAACCACGTGTCGAAAGCGCGGATTGTGGAAGTTGTAGCGAACGCGGTGTCGCCCGAAGCTGCCGCCCCGCTCGCTTCGATGAAGAAGGACGAAGCAGCAGCCGCCGAGATTCGCTTCTCGGAAAGTCGCTGGATTCCGGAAGTGCTGACCAACCGAGAAGCCGCCACCGGGCACAGCTATGAGATTGAGGACGAAGACGCCAATGAAGTGGGCGCCGAGGAAGACACCAACGAGGTGTAAGACGTCGAGCCATACCATCAAGGGTGGTCTGGCCGAGGAGAACGCAATATACGGGGATACAAATAAACATTGCGTTCTTTATTTATTGGGGATACAATAATAAGTATGGAAATCATATTCGATCAAGTCAAACGCGACCAAACGTTCAATGAACGCGGTTTAGCCTTTGAGGATGCGGCACTTGTTTTTGCCGGTCCGACCTATGACCAGATCGACGACCGATACGATTATCCAGAGGAACGCATCATCACCGTGGGCATGCTTGAAGAGCGAATGATGATCGTGGTGTGGACTCAACGTGGAGATGCCCGTCACGTTATTTCTATGAGAAAGGCAAATGACCGCGAGCAAAAAAGGTATGCAGAGCGACTTGGCTAAGTCGGACGCCCGAGTACTGACGGCGCAGGATTATGACGAGATTCCCGAGCTTGAGGATTCGTTTTTTGAGAAGGCCGACCAGCACGTTAATGGCGTGCTGGTGAAGCGTGGCCGTGGCCGCCCGCTCGGTTCGAACAAGGAACAGATGAATCTGCGGATTGACCGCGATGTGATCGCCGCGTACAGGCTGCAAGGCGAAGGCTGGCAAACGCGGATGAATGACGCGCTGCGCGATTACGCCAAGTCGCACGGTTTGATGCGATAGCACCCGGTCGTGACTCAATCCACCCAAGTTAAGCGCGGCTGCCGCGCCGGAACTCAATCGAGTTAAAAAGCGCTTGACGTGAAGCCACTTCGCGCGGCCGCCACCCTGCTGGCGTCTTTTTAGACGCCAGCAGGGTGGCGGCCAATGAGGATCTTTTTGATCTTCGTTGGCCCCATGTCTCTTCCCACTCTGTTTGCCGATCTCGCCGCCCATATTCAGACTCAACAGTTTCGTCACCTTGCTTGCGATCCCGAGCATCCCACGGCGTTCCAACGTCGTCGCAAATTGCCCTTGCCGGCACTGATCGCATTGATGCTCACCGGCATGCGCAAGAGCGTCCAGACCGA
>NZ_MTHB01000078.1 GCF_002220365.1 Caballeronia sordidicola
CCAGTCGCTGCGCCGGGGTAGTGGCGACAGCATGTACACAAGGAAAGCGCACGCAACACGGGAAGTCCCTTGGCGTGGTCAGGGATGATCAACCGGACGCCCGTGAGGGACAGGCCGGGCGCCTTGGGATGACGGAGAGGCTCGTAGTACCGTTGAAGCCGGTGTAATGCTGGTGGAGGGAAGGGGCCTCAGTTCAAGACAGACGCAATACGTAGTGAGGACGTGGAGATTGGGCAACCTATCAACTCCGATTCGTGTTCAGAAGCTGCAGATGGCGTTACACGCGAAAGCGAAGGCAGAAGCCGGGCATCGCTTCTACGCTCTGTACGACAAGGTCTATCGTGATGACGTGCTGGCGCATGCGTACGCCAAGTGTCGCTCGAACAGGGGCGCGCCGGGTGTCGATCGGCAAGACTTCGCGGAGGTCGAAGCGTACGGGGTGCAGAAGTGGCTCGGCGAACTGGCGCTTGCGCTCAGGCAGGAGAGTTACCGGCCGCACCCTATCAGGCGAGTGTTTATCCCGAAGGCCAATGGCAAACTGAGGCCACTGGGCATCTCGACCTTGCGGGATCGGGTGTGCATGACAGCAGCGATGCTGGTGCTCGAACCGATCTTCGAAGCCGACCTTCCACCCGAGCAGTACGCCTACCGGCCGGGCCGCAATGCCCAGCAAGCGGTAGTCGAGGTGGAGGAACTGCTGTTTCGCGGTCACACGGACGTCGTTGATGCCGACCTTGCGGACTACTTCGGAAGTATTCCACACGCCGAATTGATGTTGTCGCTCGCGCGACGCATCGTTGACCGGCGTGTGCTGCATCTGATCAAGATGTGGCTGGAGTGCTCCGTTGAAGAAACCGATCACCGAGGCCGGAAGACGCGTACGACCGAGGCCAGGGACAGCAGGCGAGGCATTCCGCAAGGCTCACCCATCTCACCACTGCTGGCGAATATTTACATGCGTCGGTTTGTGTTGGCATGGAAGAAGCTCGGGCTTGAGCGAAGTCTTGGCAGTCAAATCGTGACCTACGCGGACGATCTGGTGATCCTGTGCAAGCGAGGCAAAGCTGAAGAAGCCTTGCTGCGATTGCGCGAGATCATGGGCAAGCTGAAGCTGACGGTCAACGAGGAGAAGACACGAATCTGCAAGGTGCCGGAAGGCGAATTCGACTTCCTGGGTTTTACGTTTGGGCGGATGTACTCAGCGACAACGGGTCAGGCCCGTATGGGTTTGCGGCCGTCGAAGAAGAGTATCCGGCGCATGGTCGAAAAGATTCATGCACTGACCGCCCTTAAGACGGCATGGCAAGAGACCACGGCGATGGTGGGCAAATTGAATCGCACGTTACGGGGCTGGGCGAACTACTTCCAGGTAGGCAGCGTTAGCCGCGCATACCGTGCGCTCGACAGCTACACTGCGACGCGGTTGCGCCGGTGGCTACGCAACAAGCATAAGCTCAGGCGACGCAGGGGCGGGGGCTATCCACTCCCGCACCTCTACGGGCACTTCGGGCTCGTACGTCTGAGCGCACGCGGGGGCGTAGCTTGGCGTGTGTGAAGGCGTGATGTCTTGTCCGAGAGCCCAGTGCGGGAGATCTGCACGCTGGGTTCGATGAGCGGGATGTGGAAACGGGGTTAGGGCTAAGTTACTCGGGCACCGCCAAACGAAAGGGGCGGCAACAGACAAACCGAACCTACTGCTACCGCGCCACATCTCGACTCTACCACGGGGTAGCCTTGGCACGCTCGTCGCTGGTTGAGCGGATGCTGGCATCGGGGCAACTGATCGCGCCATTTAAGGCCCGATTCCCGACCAGTGAGGCCTTCTATCTGGTCTATTCCCCGCACAGCACCGTCAATCCGGATGCAGTTTCGTTCGCCGCCTGGCTGATCGAGGAGGCCCGCGCAGCGCGCAGCCACGATTAATTCTGCAGGGATTTTTCTCGGCGCCTCCCGTTCAAGAAAAGTGTTCGTGAGTTCAGACTGACAGGATGGGTTGCAGCTTGATGTGTCGCCTTGCTGCTGCCGGACCCGCTGCGGCCCGGATTGAATCCGCTGACTTGCTTCTCCCTTGCCCTCGCGCGCTCGACCGTTCTTCGACCAACTCAGATTGAGCGAATTCGGGCGCGTTCTCTTTCTTGTCATCCCATTCGAACACTGTGAGATCAAACGGAACGTGACACGCCCCGGTGGCCACGACGCATCTGCTGCAACGGATGAGCTCGTTCGTTAAGCCATAAAAAAAACGACCCCATTGGTCATTTTTTTATTGCTTTCGCTATCTTCGATTTTTCTCGAAAGTACGTCTAAATCTTCACCTCAGCGGGTCTCGTTCCCAGGAAGTCGTTCTTCTTGCGGAAGCTCATCCGCAACAACGAACTAAGTGAGACATGCGAAAAAGCGCCCAACTGCCCCTGCGCGGGGTGAAAGTCATCGACTTTGGTCAATACATCGCCGGCCCCGCCGTGACCATGATTCTTGCGGATCTGGGCGCCACCGTCATTCACATCGACCCGCCCTCCGGTCCGCTGTGGAGCAGTCCGGCCAACGCAGTGCTGAACCGCAACAAGCACTGTCTGCAACTCGATCTGAAATCTGCGCAAGGCTTACAACAAGCCAAGGAATTGATCTCTCGTTCAGACATCGTGGTCGAGAATTTCAGGCCGGACGTGATGGCGGGACTTGGTTTGGAATTCGCCGCGCTGCGCCGCGAGCGTCCCGAGTTGATCACGCTTTCCATCCCGGGTTTCGCCAGTAACGACGAATTGCGCCGCGACTGGCGGGCGCTTGAGCCGATTATCGCGGCGGCCTCTGGCGTGTTCACGGACATGGGCCAAAACCGCGTGCTGATGGGGATCAATCCGAGCTTCTCTCCTCTACCGCTGGCGTCCGCCTACGGCACCATGCTGGCCGTATCCGCCGTCGTGCTAGCCCTGCAAGCACGGCAGCGAAGCGGTTTGGGGGATGAGATCGAGGTACCGCTCGCCTCCGCGGTGATGGAGGGCCTCTCATATAACTCCATCAAGATCGAGGGTTATCCCGAACGTTACAAGACGCTGCGTGAAAGAGAGATCGAGCGGCGGCGTGTCGAAAGCCGGCCGATGAACCTCAGCTACGAAGACTTGCAAGAGTATCTCGACCCCTTCTATCGCAGCTACGAATGCGCGGACGGACGCAGATTCTACGCGGTCTGCCCTTCGCATCGCTCTCATGCCAAGCGTTGTCTCCAGGCCCTCGGGCTGTATGAGGAGATGCTCGCTGCTGGCCTGCCCGAGGTCGACGACCCCTACCTGCCCAAGGCCGAGTGGGAAGGCGAAGCCTCACTGGGTGTTTACCCGCTACCGGAGCACTGGACGGCCCGTATTTCGGCGCGCATGAAAGAGGTGTTCCTGACCAAAACAGCCTCCGAGTGGGAGAAGATCTTTGGCGAGGGCCGGTTCCCCGGTGCGGCGCACCGTTCCACTCAGGAGTGGTTGCATGACGATCACGCCAACACTGCGGGTCTGGTCGTCGACGTGAACGACAGCCAGTACGGTCAAATGAAACAACCGGGGCCTATCGCGTGGCTGGAAGACAGTGCCGAATTGATGCTGTCGCCAAGGTCACGTCGCACAGTGAGCCTCAGGGACGCTTTGGCAATCCTCGATGATTGCGAAACCGGATCGCTGCCAAAGCCGTGCGGGCAAACTCCAGGCGGCTGGCTTGATGGTATTCGTGTCCTCGATCTGACCAATGTCATTGCCGGCCCACATTCGACATCGTATCTAGTACAACATCCCTCAAATAGCTTTAAATATCTGGATCGAGATACGGGGCCAGCAAGCTGACCACCAAGTCAGTGGTTTCGGCGAGGTTGCCGATACCAGGCAATGGCTCCCAGCGGCCAGTGTGGCTGCGAAATGCCGACGTGTAGGTGTTACGGCCAACCTCGGTCAGGCGGGCCACGGTGTCGACCGTGTCGTCGCGTTTCATCTGAATGAGCAGATGCTTGCCATAGGGCTTGACCGTGGCCTGATCGTGGCCGGTCAGCGTGGCGAGTTGGCACTGGAGCTCAGCGGCCTTTCTTTGGGCGTCGAACGTTGGCATCGTCTTTGAACCTCAGGGGTTCGCCAGTTTGCAACTCAAAGCCGGCGAATGTCCATTTGAATGGTTTGGGGGCGTGATTGCGTTGCGCGACGAAGGCTTCGGTGCGCTGGCGCAGGTGCTCGATGGAGACATGGCTCGCGTGACGCAAGACCCGTCGCGAGTAGATACCGAACAGCAACTCGATCTGGTTGACCCAGCTCGCATGCAGTGGCGTGAAGTGAAAGACAAACCGCTGATCGTGGCGGGCGTTGAACTCATTCCATACAGTCTGCGCGCGGTGGGTGTTGAGGTTGTCCCACACGACATGCACCCGGCCCTTGGGATAAGCCAGCGCGACCTGCTCCATAAAGGCCACGAGATCGGCCTGGGTACGCCGATCCGTGCAACTGCCGATGACTCGCCCCGAGTGCACATCCAGCGCGGCGGTGAGGGCCTGCGTGCCGTGGCGGATGTATTCAAACTCGCGGCGCCGCGCGCGCCCGGATTGTGGCGCGCGGTCGGCGTGTTTGCGCTCGATGGCCTGGATCCCTGTCTTCTCGTCGATCGACAGCACGACCGAGCCCTTGGGAGCCTGGCGGTACAGTGCGCAGATCTCGTTGACCTTCTGTCGGAACTGGGGGTCGGGGCTGTGCAGCCACTGCTTGACCCGGTGCGGACGCAAATCGCCCGCTTGCAAGATTCGTTGCAAATGACTGCGGCTGATCTGCTTGGTCACGCCGCGCTCGATCGCACGCTCAACCAGTTCGTCCAGCGTCGGTGTCGCGCGGCCGTCTGGTTCTGCCGGTTCGCATGCCAAGGCAAGCAACTCGAGTCGTTGCGCCTCACCGATACGCCTCGGACGGCCCGGACGCGACACCTCCTGCAAGCCTTCGACGCCCTGACGCACGAGGCGAGTACGCCAATGCGAGACGGTTTGCACCGACACGCCGAGCGCCTGCGCAATTGCCGTCGTGGACTCGCCTCGGTGAGCCATCAGCGCAATCTGCGCTCGCATCACTTGCCGCTGCTCCGCCGTACCGCGTCGGGTCAACAACTCAAGCGATTTACGCTCCTCTCGAGATAGTTTGATTACCTGCGCTTGTCGTCCGCGTCCCATGCAGTCGAGTTTACTTGTACTTCTTTTTTATTGAAAGATAGTTCAGGGATGTTGTACTAGGGCGCTGACCGGTTCTGCGCCCGCCAAAGCTCGAACGGCCATCATCTTGCGTTCGTTGGTAGCCAGTTTTGTGGGGGCAGCGCAAACGGATTGATTCATGGGGGCGTGGCGTCGAAAATGGGGCCACATTATCCCGCATTATCTTCGCCCCTCGCATGTGTAACGCAGCTTTGAACCTCGCCCAACTTTGTTATGTCGTATCTACATGGGCGTTCGTCTGGGAAGGGCGACTTGCGCCCCACATTTCCTCTCATGCGACACTGAAAGTGAAAAAATGATTACCGACATCGCATCCCCGTCACAGTCCTGACCGGTTTTTTCGGTTCCGAAAAAACCATTCTGCGTAATCACATTTTGAGCAAACAACACGGCATGCGGGTCGCCGTGATCGAGAACGGTTCTCAGTGGAAAGCTGCTGGACACCTTGAATGTCCAGCTCGCGATGGTTTCACGAAACATCCCGTATGCCTTCCTACCCATTCATTGCGATAGCTTATCGATCCATAGCGCTTCGGAAAACAAACCGGGCAGGTCGCCCCAAATCTGCGCTGGCGTCATTTTGAAAGAAGCATCCAGATCGTAACCAATGAGACTTGGCGCGCCTCCAGTGAAAAAAAATCCTCCGAGCTTCGCATTCGCGCGCTTGAAGAGCATCAGTGTTTCACCGTGGCCACGCCGCACAAGCGCAGGAACAGCGTCGGTGTAAGACGACTCATGAAGGTCGCCAACTTTGACCGGGTCGCCATATAACGGACCGCCCTTCATCCGCCATACATTGATATCGGGCCCATCGCCGTGTGGCTGTAGCACCACCAGATCGTCGATACCATCACCGTCCACATCGCCCGCAACCACTTTGGCGAACGCGGGGGCGAACTCTGCGTACGTGTTGCCGCGCAAGTGACCGGCGAATCCGCTGCCCGTACTTCTAAGTTGCGTCACAGCCATCGCCGAATTCACTGTTTCGATCGCGATTAAGCCTGTGTGATCCGATTGCGCCACGTACGCCGGCAGGAAGCGCGCATTGGCGCGAAGTCCGCTTGATTTCATCCAAAGCGCCGGCGCATGCCCGGTCAAGCCCTCGCTACCGATGACCCAGAGATCAAGCGTAGCATCGCTGCGTTTTTGCGCGATCATCACGCCGGCCCGGCCGCTGCCATTGAAGTCTCCGGCAACATATTGCTGTGCACTGGCAGGCGTTAGCGCGGAGGTAGTCTGGTACCAGAGACGAGGCTGTTCGAAGCGCGTGCCGGTGCTGCGCATCAGCCAAAAACCCGTGCCGCCGTTGCGCGGTCCAATCACCATCAGGTCGTCGCGGCCCGTGCCTTCGAAGTCACCAAGGAGAAAACGCACGCTGTCGAAGCAGAGCGTATCACCGCCACAGGTGGGGCTGCCGGCGTGCGCGTTGAACGGCACGGCGTTCAGGTACCACGGCGCCGCAGTCGGCAACCGCGACATGCCTGCTACCCAGACGTTGAAACCTGGTCCATCCCGGCGACGTTGGATATAAACCGTACTAACCGGTTTCTCACCATTCACAGTGCCTCGAACATGGCCGTACATGGCCCCTTCCTGGCGCAGGTCAGTCCATTGCGAATGAGACGTAGGAGCCCATCGCGATTCCGCGGTCAACAACGAGCAATGCCCAGCCGCTAGCGCTCCGTTATGTGCTGCGAGACAATGTCCGAGCGGCGTGTACACCAGTCCAAAATCCCACGGCGTCCATTTTTGGGCCGCCTCGTCTTTATTGCAGGGCTCTTCAATCAGGGCGCCGCCGCGCTCGGCCACGCATTGCCGCGTGGATTCATCGACGAGTTGTGAGTTGTTCTTTGTGCCTGGCATGGCCGGGACCGGTTGCCAGTGCCAGTCCTGTCTCTCTGCGCCCGAGCAACCGGCGAGCGTCGGCTTGCCGCTCATGCCGGTCGAGGTGAGGCACTGGCTCGAATACTCGTTGACCAAATTGCTCGAACGCGGGCGGAACTCCAGCCCGGTGGCACTTGAACTCGACTCGGTCCAGTAACGACGCGCCACCCAGTTGCCGTCCCACTGATACTCGCCGAAGACATGCTCGCCGTTGTCGTCGCCGTCGATAGCGAAGTATGACGCCACGTCATCGCGCTTCATCTGCGTTTCGCCGGCGCTCAGGTTCTTTGGCATGCCAGCAGTGGGATACGTGACGTGATAACCAATCGGAATGTTTCGGTTGAGGCTTTGAGCAACTACGCGTGTAATGCGTGCGGAATAGATGTGATCGGGATGTTCAATGAACGGCACGGTGTCCGGGTTGAGCGCGTAGATCTCGGTCGCTCGCGCGAGGATTTGCTTGAGCGTTGCGACTGTTTCCGCGCGGTCGTAGTGCGTGACATTGGAATCGTCGTTATTGATAGGATAGGTGTTGATGGTCTCGCCCTGGTCCCACATCAGGCCCAGCGGTACCTTGCCGCCGCGTACGGCACCACCCGGCATCCGCAGTTCCAGCAAGGTCACCCTCGGCTGTTGTTTCAGCACCATCTGGTGCACAGGTCTGCCGGCAAACATGACTGTCGATTCGATCCAATCATCCTTCACTCCTGCCATGCGCGCATAGGCGAGGCGCGTGCCTTTCTCGCGCAGCTTCACGTAGTCGAAATTCGCTCCGTTAGCGCCGCCGATCAGATGGACGGTCGTGACGCACCAGCCCGCCTGAAGCTTGTCGCTGATGCCCGGATTGACGAAGAGCAAATCGTCGTCGAGGTGGGCAACGACAGTGACAAGCGTGCCGGCATTGCAATCGGCTGCACGGGCGTTCATTGGCGCAAACAACGCGCTCATTGCGATGATCAAAAGCAATAGCGCAGCAGCCGATGTCTGCATCCGACGGCATCTTTGCATTACAGCCCCTATAAAACTTTTTTGGTTTTTCTCTACGTAGCCGCTTCGTCAGAGCTTACGCAAGCGATGCAGCCTGCGTCCCGGACACTAGCGCAAAGACTTGCCATGCTGCGAACGCTGTAATAAAAATAGCGCCAGCAAGCGCCAGGCCGAAACGAATTTGACCAACTTTCAGTCGCCTAAAAACGGCCGCATTCGACACCATCCGGTTCACGGATAGACCCGTTATTCCGATAGCGAGCACTGTACAAGCGACACCCGCACCCATTGCCAGGGACGCAAGCACCCCGACGAAATACATGTGGTTGGCGAGGGCCGCAATCAACACAAAGATTGCGCCAACGCACGGACGTACACCGACCGCAATGCCTGTCAGAAACATCCGACGGTGAGCCTGGGACGCATCGCGCTTAAAACTAATCGTGGCCCGGCTTGGGCGTGAACGCTTTTGAGCGACGGTCGCGCCGAGATACGCGCCAGGATAGCTGGCCTCGTCCTGGTCGCCCAAAGCGCTTTCGCTTCCCTGAACGTCCAGACGTCTCCTCGGAATAAGCGCAACGCGATCCGTGTCACAACAATCGCGCCGCGTCAAAATCGCCCAAAACGACCAGACGCCCACGCAGAGCAGCGCAATGTAGCTTGCCAGTTCAAGGCTCGACGCCCGCGTCAATACGTTCGGCAGTCCTTCGCGCGATAGCCATGCCGCGCCACTGACAAGGACAATCGCGGACAAGGACTGCACCAACGCGCTCCATCCGCTAAGTAAAGCGGCATCGATGAAACGTGCCCGGCGGGATGCCAAATAAGCACTGACCACGAGCTTGCCGTGCCCGGGTCCCAGCGCATGCAATGCCCCATAGGCAAATGAACACAGCATGACAATCCAGATGGCGAACAGGCCGGAGCCATCGCGCTCATCTGCTAGCGTCTCCTGCACTTTCTCATTTAACCTGCTTTGCAAATGGATACTGGCAGTAACGGCATCGCGGATGATCGAGGGCATGGCGGCAACCGATTGTTGCGGCGCATCTGTCGTGTTCGCCGCGCTTGGCGCACCAGTCGACGTGCGTCCGAACAGGTCAATGGGTTGAACGGGTTGAACGGGTTGAGCGGGTTGAGCGGGTTGAGCGGATTCAGCAATAGCCCAATGCGTAGCAAGCGTCAGAGCGGCGGCGAAGCATAAGCCAATGATTTTGCGATGTTTGCCATCGCGACGGTGAGCGAAGCAGGTCAGCACGACAGTTTGCTCGCTTCCGGAAAGACCGTGCCGCCAAAGATAGGATGGTCGCGGTCCTCGTACGCCACTGCCCTGCAGTTGCTCGAAGAGCCGGCATTGAGCGTCACCATAGGTTGCGCCGCGCTTTCAAAGTCCACAAAAAATGTATCGTCCCATACACCGAGTGTCACTCGCTCACGCTTCATGTCCACTGGCTTTCCAAGCGGCAACAAAAACCGGTAAACAATGCGACCCTGTTCAATACTGACACTAAAGTTGCGCGTCTCACCTATTGCAACTGGCTTGCCATCGACAAAAACGTGCGTGAAATAATTTGAGCTCTTGAGCATTGAGAACGCTTGTGCTTTGAACGTCGCAGTGTAGTCCGGGTTTAGCAGGCCTGATTTGGGCATTCCAGAAAAGTCGCCGATCATCGAAAATGGAAAGCCGCGTGAGAAAACCCAGGTTTGCTGTAAGGCAACGAGCGACGTACCCTGCATTTGGGCGACCATTGAATAGCTGATCCACACGTGCGGATGCGCCTCGACCGAAACGGAAATAGTCGCAAGTGCGAGGGTACAACATGCATACACCAGGACGTGCAAAGCTCGACGCATAAACGCCACTAATAAATCCTTAACAGGTCGGCGAGGTCGCCGCAAACGGGTTGAATCAATAATCACGTTTCGCGAAAAAAACGCTGACGCGCTCCAGTTAGGGCGCGGTATCGTGCGACCCACAAAAGCATGCGGCGCATACGGCTGGTGCGTATACTCATTCTTACACCCTCATCGCATCTATCCTCACGCGAGATCATTAGCGCAGCGCTTTGCTAAGCTTGCATGTCCACCTGGCCGTTGTCCGCTCGCTCTTCGCGCGGCGTTGTATCTTCTCCGCTGTCGCCGAAACATTGTAAATCGCATCAGATCGAAACGGATCAATCGACATTGAAGTGCACGCGAATATCTTGCCGGCTTTCGACGGGATGGCCGCCTTCCATAGCAGGGAAAAACCGCCATTTGCGTAGCGCTTCAAGGAGCAGTTGATTTAAGCGTGGATACGAAGTCGGCTTAAGTAGTTCAACATCCACCGAGCCGTCTACGTGAACTGAGAAACGCGCCAATGCCTCGGCGCGGTAAGCGGTTTCCCGCAGGTCATCCGGAACAACGGGCAGGGGCTGTGTTAAAGCACGTGCGGTTGAACCAAGAGCCGGGGTAACCGCCGGCGTCAGCGCCGGCGGACCTTCGTGTTTGCTCGTGAGGTCGTTTGTCTGCGGCGCAATCGACGGTGCAGACTCTTTCGGAGGTAAGGCTGGAGCGTTTGACGGTGCACTAACCTTGTGCTCTGCCTGAATGGGTGACGCCGCAGCGTGCTTGGTTTTCGGTAACGTCCTCGGCTTTAAGGATGGTTTATCCGAGGGAGCCGAGGGAGCCGAGGGCGCAGCTGTCAGTCGCGCTTGGAGCGCTTCCGGTGGTTTAACTGGTGGCGGATCAATGATCACCGCGCGCATCTCAAGAGGAAGCGTTGCCACGGAATCGGATGTCGGTATGCTTGAAAGACGCGCTATCATCTGCGCCAAGAAGAAAAACCATGTGATCGCTCCGATACTGAGCGCGCAGGCAAGGCGAATACCGGGCGCATCGAGCATTAATCCAATGCGTCGCATCGTTCTATTCACGATGAACCGCAATCAGAAAATGCTCGGCGCCTGCACGGCTCGCGGCAAGCATTGCTTGGACGACGATTCCATGTCCTGCAGCATCGTCTGCCGAAACGACGACGTTGTGGTCGGGTTTCAACCGTCTTTTGATCTCTTGTTCAATTTGATCGGGTCGGACGCTTTGCTTATCGACGAAAATCGCATTGGATCGATCCACTGACAAGGTCAAGGGCTGATCTTCAGACAGTTGCTGGGCCGCTCCAGACGGCAAATTGACTTTCACCGCATCGAGACGTTGCATGGCAAGCGACGCAAGCATGAAGGTCGCCAGCAGGAAGAACATCACATCGATCATCGGAATAATCTCGATACGCCCACGCCGGGCGGCCCGAGAGCGCTTAAACTTCATGTCGCGGCCTCTAGGGTTTCTTGATCGAGCCTGATCTCGGCGAGCTTTTCGGTGGCGAACGCTTCGAGGTCATCCATCATGCGTTCAAGGCGACGCGAGAAGTAATTGAACGCGAAAAGCGCGATTAACGCTACTACAAGCCCGATCGCTGTGGCGACAAGCGATTGCGCGACGCCGCCCGTCACGCCTCCCGGATTCACGAGGCCCTGACCGCCAAACAGCTGAAACGAATGCATCATGCCCACGATGGTGCCAAGTAACCCAAGCAACGGCGCCGCAGTCACGATCGTTTCAAGCACCCATAATCCTCGACCCATGTCACGCTCGATGTGAACGGCCGCTGCCTGTGCCTTTGCTTCCCGAAGCCAAATCGGTGTTGCGCCATTGCCCGTAATAGCTTCCGCAACCCGTCTAAAGGCGTTCCCGCGAGGCACTGTGACAAGATTTTGCTCTGAGTAGCTTGAAAAGCGGGCAAAGACGTACGCGCGGTCCAAAATAATTGCGATGGCTAAAACGGCGAGTACGGTCAGCGGATACACCACCCAACCGCCGACCCGCATCGCGGCGATAAAAGCGCTCCAGTCCTGCATTTTTCACGACCCTCGAACAATTAGAAATGCTTGGTGAGACCAGCGTAGACGGCTAAGTGAGGGCCGTACTGTGGCGCGCCTACACCAATGCCCGAGCCGTCCCGTAGTTCGTACACCCGGTTGAAAGCATTCACCAGCAGCAGGCGCGCATCAAACTTTCCAATCAGCGGTTCGCTGAAATTAAAGTGATGAATAACGCCGAGGTTGACCTGCGTGTAGACGGGCAGGCGATCTGTATTTGCGAATCCGCTACGCAAGCCGCTGCCCACAATTCCATCGAATGTAAAAACGGTGGCGCCCAACTGGTATGCACCACCGAACGATGCGGTCACGCGCTGGTCGTGATCCAGGAAGACATAGTGGTTGGAAATGAATACAAGCTCGTCAGGCCCAAAATTGAACTGCGCAGAATTGATGTTTTTACCCTGCGCGCGGCTAAACGCGAGGTTCATGTACGCAGATACATTATCTTGCTTATAGTTGGCCGTGAACTCGACGCCGTAGTCACGCCCAGTCTCATAGTTGAACGGGGTAAATATCAGTGCCGTACCGAATTGTCCTTCATCAAGCAGATCGGTCGACTTTTTATAGTAGGCATCGATCCCAACTGTCAATGCGGAGCTTAGCCGTTGCGTCACGCCGAGATCGAAGTAGTGGCTGCGCTCGGGCTTCACAGGGTCATTCTGGCTGGATGTCTGGGCAGTCGTTCCTGCATAACGCGCGATGTCGGACCCAGAAACCAGTTCGAAAGCCGGGGGGGTGAAATAGCGTGAATATCCCGCGTGTACGGTCGTCGAAGGCGTGAGGGTGTAGACGAGGCCAATTCGCGGGCTGAGCTGGCTGTTGCTCACATACTCGTCCATCTTGTCATACCGCAATCCGTAATTGATCGTCAGCTTGTCGGTAAGCTTCCACTCGTCCTGGACATAGGCGCTATACAAATAGCCTGTTTTGCTGCTGGAGTTCGGAATATTGATCGGTTGATCCGAGAGCTGGTTGCCATCATCGTCTGCGGGGAAAACATTCAGATCGTTGTTGAACACGGCGTGTTCCTGCTGAAAGAAGATGCCCGCACGCAGGGTGTGCTTCTCGTTTAATCGATAGGTCGTGTCAACTTGCACACCGTTAGCTGTGTCGCTGTGGAAGTCACTGGCTGCCACGCCGTTATACAACAGGTCACCGACCGGATCGGGGTTGAATTGGGTGCGCGAGTAGCGAGTAAACAGCGCCACCTGATAATCCAGCGCACCGCCGTTGGTGCCTTGCAGCGCAACGACCGCAAACTGATTGAGTTCCGACTGCGTCTCGTTAAGCTTGCTCGAATCAAAATTTGTATTGCCGTTCAGCGTGAACGCGGTCGGCAGGCCTGCTGTATTGGGAATCTCGAACTGATTGCTAGTGGTACCAAAGATGAGACTCACGCGCGTCAGTGGGTTAATGATGTAAGACATCATGCCAAAGGCGTCACCCTGGCGCGTGTGGTCGTGGATCGCGCTGGCGCTGCTGCTAGGGTTTTCGATACCAAGATTGTTTTCGCCCACCGAGCCGCTAAAGTAGTAACTGAACGGCCCTTGGCTACCAAATACATCGCCACTGGTTTTGATCGTTTGATGACTGCCACCAAAAACGTCGAGCGTCCCGCCGTTGCCCGTGTCCCCAGTCTTGGTACGGATGTCGACGATGCCTGCTGTGCGATAACCGTACTGAGCGGGGAGCGCCCCCGTCAAAAAGTTCATCTGATCGATAATGCGCGAATCAAGCGACTGTCCAAAGCCACTGATGGGCTCAGGGATGATGACACCGTTAATACGATATTGAAGGTTCGCGTGATCGCCCCGCACGTGCAGTTGCCCGTAAGAGTCACTCGCCACACCGGGCGCTTGTAGCAGTATCTGGTTTAGCGGCGTATTTTGGCCGGCGGGCAAAGTATCGATGTCCGTCTGGCTAAAACGATACACGCTGCTGCCCGTCTCCGGCTGCAGGCCGTTGCGGGCTTGGTCAAGCCGCTTTGCATTGATCTGCACGTCGATCGCATCGCTCTTGTTGAGTGCGAGCGTTACCGATGCGTCAGTGCCTGCGGAGGTAGTCGCAATGCTTGTGGCACTTGAATAGCCCGCAGCCGCGACGGCCACTGCGTACGTTCCCGGCGGGACGTGAGCCACCGAGAAATGGCCAATTGCATCTGTCTTTGCTTCGGCAACCGGCGCCCCGTTTGCGTTTTGCAAAACCACATTCGCATTCTTGACAGGCTTGCCCGCGCTGTCTTTGACCGACCCGGCTACAGTGCTGTCAGCGGCTTGTGCATGCGCCTGCTGGGCGAAAGCCTGGGCAAATAAAACCAGCGCCGCGTGCGCAATGAGGGTGCGATTTTTCATCGGTCTTGAGAAGAAGATTAAGGATCGGTTCGCGCGCACACATACCTGTAACTACGCCCGAAGGAAACACACGTGAATATTTTGTGCAATGATATATTATTGCGTATGCCACGCAAATCCTATTTGCGTTTTAGCTAAAAACTGTTGCTGTTTTCGCCAACGCCGGCGTCCGTACACACTTGGCAGATGCCCTTGACCTCTGTCTCCTGACCGACGATCAAAAAATGGGAGTCGTGCGCTGCTGTAACGAGAGCCGTGTGAAGCACATCGTCATGCACGAGCATAATTGCGCCGCAGTGGGTGCAGACCATGACGACTTGGTGGCGCCCATCAGCGCGCTCAGAAATGATGAAGGTGCTGGTGGTTGCAATGCGTCGCACATCGCCTCGTTCAATGAGGTAATGAAGCGCCCGGTAAATGGTGGCAGGTGCTGCCGATTTTTTTTCAGCACTCAGATCGGCCACCAGCTCGTACGCGGTCGCTTGGCCGCCGCGGGCTTTGATAAGTGCCAACACGTGCTGGCGCAATGGCGTGAGATGTTCTTTAGCATTTTTGCTAAACCCATACGCTGGAGCAACTGATGTTTGCTTCGCTTGCACGAGTTTTCCGGAATAAAGTTAGATTCGCGTTAGGCAATGATATAACATTACTCAATGCCGAATCTATTCTCGATCAAAAGTCATGCGCCCTCTTCCCGTGACGGTTCTTTCCGGGTTCCTGCGAACAATGGCAGACCGACGCCGAAAAACCCGAGCGTCATCCAGAACCGGTCAAGCGTTCGGTCCAGGGATCGCCAGCAGACGTTGGTTGTCATCGGGACAGGACTTAACGAGATCGCCCTACGCAGCGGGTTTGACCATTGCCTGCCGAGCGACGCGGAACTTGAGCGTGGAGCCCGCCGTTGGAGCACCAACGATGATCCGTTCTGCATCGGCCGGTGCAGAAGCACGCTCATTCCGAGCAGGCTGAAGCTTGCGTCCCTTGCTTGATCAAAAACAAACCTCTACTCATCGATCGAATATCACAACGAAGATGCTCAACATTCTCTTTCAAAATGAAGCGCCGTGGACCGTAAAGCACAAACACGAAGGCCTCGCGCTCTTCCAGCGGCGCGCGTTACTTGGCGTCTTGGCAACGCTATTTATCAGCGCAGTCCACTCTGGCGCAGCAATGGCCGCCACGCAGGCGGGCACGATCAACGCGATAGGAGTTGAGAACGAGTATGCCGATGTGATCTCCCAGATCGGCGGCAAGTATGTTCAGGTGAGCGCGATCGAGACGGATCCGAGCACCGATCCCCATACCTTCGAAATCAGTCCAAAGATCGCAGCGCAAATCGCGACAACTGATCTAATAGTCAAGAACGGCGTGGGCTACGACGCATGGGCTGAAAAAATTATTGCTGCGGCGCCCAACAGCAAGCGCAAGGTGATCGACGTGCAGCATCTGCTTGGCATACCGGACAAGACTCGTAATCCGCATCTTTGGTATGACCCAAGAACGATGCCGATCGTTGCCAAAGCAATAGCGGACGATCTGGCCGCCTTGCAGCCTGCACAGGCCGAATACTTTCATGCGAACCTGAAAAAATTCGACGACTCCCTCAAACCTTGGGTGGAGGCGATTGCCTTATTCAAGGCGAAGTATCCCAAAACGCCAGTGGCAGCGACCGAGCCGGTTGCGAACTACATGCTTGAGGCGGCGGGTGTCGAGATCGCGACACCATTCAGCTTGCAAGCGGCAATCATGAACGGCACTGACCCGTCGCCGCAGGACGTCACCACGCAAAATAAGCTCTTCGCAGACCACAAAGTGAAGGTCTTCGTCTACAACCAGCAGGTCACCAGTTCGTTGACCCAATCGTTCCTAGCGCTCGCCAAGAAAAACAATGTTCCCGTCGTCGGTGTCTACGAAACAATGCCAACGCCAGGATTTACCTATCAGTCTTGGATGCTTGCCGAAGTGAACGCGTTGCAAAAGGCTGTGGCCAACAAGGTCTCGACCGAAACGCTAAAAGCGGGAAAGTGATCGACATGCATCGTGGGGAGGAGGTACTTACGATAGACGGGCTGAGCGTCACGTTTGCGGGTAATTGCGTTCTTCACGAAGTGGGGTTTAGCTTACAGGCGGGGGAGTTTTGCGGTTTGATCGGTTCAAACGGGTCCGGAAAAACCACTTTGTTACGCACGATTCTCGGATTTCAGGCTCAAAGCGCGGGCGTGGTCAAAATAACCGGCCGTAGAGGCCTGTCCTCGGTTGGCTATGTGCCACAGAAGATTGTGCTCGACCCGTATCTTCCCATGCGCGGCCGGGACCTTGTTTCCTTGGGCCTTGATGGACATTTACTCGGCCTGCCCTTTCCTTCAAAAAAGCGATCCCGTTTGGTCGATGACATGCTAAGCGCTGTTGATGCGCGGGCGTTTGCCGATCAGCGGGTCGGAGACCTTTCAGGCGGGCAGCAGCAGCGCATTCTCATCGCTCATGCGCTCGTCCGGCGTCCCCGGCTGCTCTTGCTGGACGAGCCGCTTGCAAACCTCGACCTTAAAAGTGTCGCCGAGATCGTTGCCCTTCTACGCCAGTTGTGCTCCGAGCACGGAATCGCAATGCTCTTGTCCGCGCACGACATGAATCCGCTAATGTCTGCGATGGATAAAATCGTGTATCTGGCCAAGGGCCGCGCTGCAAGCGGCGTAACGCACGAAGTTGTGCGCGAGGACGTGTTGAGCGAGCTATACGGCTACCACATCGATGTCATTCGGGTGCACGGCCGGGTGCTGGTGATCGCAGCGGGAACGCGAGAAGAGATGCTTGCCGCAGTCGAGCGGGATCCGATACATGTTGCGTCGATCTCCTAGGCTTCTATGACATCATCCGCCGCATCTATACTCGCCGCGATCGTCAACACGATTTTCCAGCCTGGCTTTTTCGAAAACGAGCCGGTTTATACCGCATTAGTCGTCGGCGGGGGCGCCGCCATCGTGTCAGCCATAGTTGGAGTCTTTACGGTGATGCGAGGGCAATCCTTTGCTGGGCATGCACTATCAGACGTCAGTAGCGCAGGAGGTGCAGCATCCTTCCTTCTTGGGATCAACCCGTTAATCGGATTCTTGACCATGGGGCTGCTCGCCGCCGGCGCAATGGAAATGGTCCACGTGCGCAACGTTCGCGAACGTGATCTTGTGACCGGTATCGTAATGGGCGCGGGGCTCGGTCTGGCTGCGCTCCTTTTATATTTCGATGTCACATCCCACAGTACGACAGGTGCTGCAATCACGGTGATGTTCGGATCGATGTTTGCAATTCCCGAGGCGATCATCCCTCTTGCACTACTCGTCGGACTAGGGGCGTTGCTGCTGGTTACAGTCATCTACCGGCCGCTCCTTCTCAGTTCAATCGATCCAGAGCTGGCTGCTGTTCGTGGCATACCTGTTCGTTTTGTCAGTCTCTTGCATTTGTTGATGCTGGCTATGGCCGTTGCATTGTCGGCGATTGCCGTCGGAGCAATTTTATCGACTGCGCTTCTCATCGGGCCGCCCGCGATTGCACTGCGGCTGGTCAAGCGTCCCGGTCAAGCGATCGTGACTGCCGTGGTGATCGGCGTAGGCTCGACGTGGGCAGCCATACTGCTTGCCTACGACAGCTACTACTGGACACCCGGGCACGGTTGGCCGGTCAGTTTCTTCGTGGTGACGCTGATATTGATTTTCTACATTTTTGCAAGCGGTGCACGTCGCGGTAAAAAGGCGAAACAGGCGGCGCATACTCCAACGCCGACGAAATCGATGTCTTCGAGCTCGGGGCTCCGTGGCGACGCGTCAAACGGGGTGTGATTATGTTCTCGACTTTCATGCTCAATACGTGGATCGCAGCAACGCTCGTCGCGGCCGTTGCGGGGTACGTTGGTTTTTTCGTGGTGATTCGCGGCTCTTCGTTTGCAGCGCATGCGTTGCCGCTTGGGACCTTTCCGGGTGCGGCTGCGGCCAGCCTTTTGGGCGTGAACCCGCTTTATGGCTTGATGGTGTTCGCGGCGCTCGGCGTTTTTGGGATTAATCAGTTGAGTCGTCGCGGGCGACATGAAGTCGCGACGGCGCTTTGTCTGGTGACGCTGCTTGGATTGGGCGCGCTGTTTTTAAGCATGACAAGCGAGTATTCGCAAGAGGTGTTTGCGCTGCTCTTCGGTGAGGTCCTGGGCATCAGCACCAGTCAACTTGTGCCGACTGTGCTCATCAGTGCGTTCACAGTTGGCATCGCTGCACTTTTGTTTCGGCCGTTGCTTCTCGCGTCCGTTTCAGCTGAGCTTGCGCAGGCGCGGGGCGTGTCGAGTCGAAGGATGGAGGTTTCGTTCTTATGCATTCTGGCCCTAGCGACTGCCATGGCTTTACCGATTGTTGGCGCGCTTCTCGTCTTTAGTCTCATGATAGGGCCGGCCGCTGCAGCGCGCGCGTTCACAGATAGGCCAATCCTTGCTGTCAACCTGTCCGTGATAATTTCGCTTGTCGTCGTGTGGTCGTCCATCGCGCTTTCGTATGTGCTGAACTGGCCGATCGGATTTTTCGTGGGGACACTGGCTGCGATGACGTATGTGCTTGGGCGCTTGTGGACGATAACAAGAAGACACGGCCTACGGCTAAGCACGGTGGCACGAATATGATGCCAATTGCTCCTTTTAGCTAGAGGATCAGCGTTCGCGCTGATTACTAGCCTCTGGCTAGTATGGTGCAGCGCGTTGAAATGTCGGCCGTCTCATGGGCGCTTGGTCGAGGCAAATTGAATCATCTGCATGCAACTCGCATGTATCAAGAATGTGAGGGCGTATGGAAATTCAAAGCCTTAACCTTTCTGAGAACGCTCAGGTAGAGTATTTCGGCACAGTGGTTGATCATGTGTTTCGCTATACAGCGTTCGGTGTCGGCAGTATGACCGCGGAAAACGTTCAATTAACGGATTCAGCAAAACGAGTGCTCGTTGCGCTATCAACGCACTGCAGCGTGAGCGAAGGGTGGACCAAAGAGCTGACGTTTTTCCAGATCGTTGCGGCCGGGTCGGTCGCTGAACGAGTTCACGATGCGTTACACACGAGCAAGGCTCGTTCGGCAATCTTTTTTTGTTTGCCGCTCGAACGAAATTTGCTGTGAAGTTCGACGCGCCTTAAATATCAAAGCGCACGTTCATTCCAACGACGTCCACTGACACAAATTGTGGCGGCCAATTGAATAGCTTCGAATGGATCGAGCGCTACCGACAGATTTCGTCGATGTTTGTCGCGGATGCCGCCCTGCAGACGTGCTCGGGGGGTGGCGCCGTTTGGGAGCTTGGAAGATGCTGTACAACCGGAGCAAAAAGCATTAGTAATGATATAACATACCATAAATTTTGGAGGTTCAAAAAATGACTCTTGATAGCCGCGTTCCCGTCACCGTCCTGACCGGCTTTCTCGGCTCAGGAAAAACCACTTTGCTTAATCACATTTTGAGCAAACAGCACGGCATGCGCGTCGCGGTGATCGAAAACGAGTTTGGTGAGATTGGCATCGACGACGCACTTGTCATCAATGCAGACGAAGAAGTGTTTGAGATGAACAACGGCTGCATTTGCTGCACGGTTCGCGGCGACCTAATCCGCATACTTGGTAACCTGATGCGTCGACGCGACAAGTTTGACCACATTCTGGTGGAGACCACCGGCATGGCCGACCCGGGCCCCGTATCGCAGACCTTTTTCGTCGACGACGAAGTGAAGACGTCGCTACGCCTTGACGGCATCGTCACCGTCGTTGACGCGAAACATGTGTGGCAGCACCTTGAGGAGAGCAACGAGGTGCGCGAACAGATTGGCTTCGCCGACGTGATTCTCCTCAACAAGTCCGACCTCGTCGAACCCGCACAGCTCGACGAACTTGAACATCGCCTTCGGAGTATGAATGCATTGGCTCGCATTCATCGCACGGTGAACGCCGAGATCGACATCCCGACCGTGCTTGATGTCGGCGGCTTTGACCTCCAGCGCGTACTGCAGGAGCGCCCCCAATTCCTGGAACCCGAGTATCCGTTCGAGTGGGCCGGCATCTACCATTTGAAGCCCGGTATAGTTGAACTACGCTATGGCCAAGGGCCGGACGCAGAGATCGGCGCATTGCTGACGCCTGTGCAAGGCAGCGACGACACTGCCTTCGAGCGTGTGATCGAACATGCGGATAAAGCGTTTGCACGCGATCGCAAACGAGCAAAAGCCAATGGCAAAATAACACCCAGCTCTCACGTGGTAGGACTGCGCGTACCCGAGTCGGGCACCGTAACGGTCAATCTATTGATCCCGGCCGAGGGGAATTACACCCTAGTCACCGAGCATGGTCCGCAGGAGTTCGGCCTGCACCTTATTCGCGATGGCGAAACGCTCGAGCCGCTGGTCACGCGCGCGTTTAGCGCCGCACATACCCACGACGAGGAAATTACCTCGGTGGGCATTACCTTGGCTGGCGCGCTATCCGAGCGCAAGTTCAACAGCTGGCTGCAGCCGCTGCTGGCCGAGCAAGGTCAGGACATCTTCCGCTCCAAGGGCATCCTCCACTTTGCTGGTGAATCGCGGCGTGTGGTGTTTCAAGGTGTTCACATGCTGATCGACGTCAACGCCGACCGGCCTTGGAAGCTAGGCGAAACCCGACAAAGTGAGATTGTCTTCATCGGCCGCAACCTTGATCGGCAGGCACTCACCCGGGGTCTGCAAGGATGTCTCGCATGAACCGGCCGATGCGCGAGCTTCCACGCCTTGTGAACCTGTGGAACGTGCCCACTGGCGATTATGTGAACCTGCTGTGCTGGTCCCCTGACGGCAGTTTGCTGGCTATAGCCACAGCTGACGGCGCCGTCGCCGTCCATGACGGCAAGGACGGTAAGTTGCGCTGGCGGCAAAACGTTCATGGTCTGGGCACCACCGCATTGGCGTGGTCGCCTGACGGAAAGTGGTTGTCCTCTGGCGGTCAGGACAATCGGTTGTATCTGTGGTCAGCCGACGGCAGCGAGCACGAACGTCAACTGGCCGGCCGCGGCTGGGTTGCCGCACTGGCGTGGTCCGCCGACGGCGTCCTGGCGAGTATCGCGGGTCGAGAGTTAAAACTGTGGGACGAGCGCGGGCGGTTGTTGGAGTCGTTCGGCGCGGCAGACAGTACCCTCACAGGCCTCCATTGGTTGCGCGACGGACAGCTGTTGACCGCCTGCTACGGCGTGATTGCATGCTGGAAGCCCGGACATACCGATCCCATCCGGCACTATCTCTGGAAGGCGTCGCTCTTGAACTTGGCGGTGAGCCCAGACGAACGATTGATTACTGCGGGGTGCCAGGAAGGTGCGATCCACCTTTGGGATGCGGGCAGCGGTGAGGACTTCCAGATGAATGGTTATCCGACCAAGGTCCGTCAAACGTCGTGGAGCAACGACAGCCGCTACTTTGCCACCGGAGGCGGCGACGCATTAATCATCTGGGACTGCGGCGGGGCCGGTCCCCAAGGTACGGAGCCTGATTACCAGCCCGTGCATCAGGCACCGATCAGCGCTGTCTGCTTCAGTCACGGTGACACGCGCGTAGTCACTGGCGGTGAAGACGGCCGAGTTTTTGTGTACGACGCTCATGCGCGCAGACCTTTAGGAGGGCTCGCCGGCGACTCCGCAATTAGCGCTCTCGATTGGCAGCCTGGCGACGCATTGCTAGCGCTGGGCGATGCTCAAGGTAACGTACTTGTCTGTGCTATTCCAACGGTGGGATGAAGAAACGATTGGCACAGCGAGACACTGAATCATGGTGCTCCCTTTTCCAAAGAGGCAGATTTGCTTTCGTTAGCTTTTCGGCAGTGAGGCATTTTCGCGTTTTCCACGCTTTTAGCCACCAAGCGCTCGGAGGCCACTACATCTATTAGACTAATGGATTGACAGTTTTATTGTCGCAACGGCGACACTTTTGATTTGTGGCTACGACGGTGGGCAGCATGATTAGTCCGGCCGTCGGAGTAATCGACGCAATTTCCGCCCATCGCACACATCCAGACTGGACATACGGTTTTCCAGAAATCACTCCGTAACAGGCTGCGCTCATTGCGAGCACGTCAGGTGACCAATCGAGGCTCCTTCCCTAACATGCAACACGGGTCCGTTTTGCTGTCAGTGGCTTTTGATAATCTTGGCAAAGCCGCAGCAGCCGCCGCGGTTAGAACGGGAACCTGATGCCCGCGCAGTGCTGATAGCCGATGATTGGCACTCATATGCCAACGAATGTCGGCGATTTGGCCTTGGCAGTCGAACGTCTCAAAATACTGTTTACCGCGTTATCAATTCCGCATTCGATGCCGGACCATTGGAAGCTGGCGAGGCGACCCTAACTCGCCGTTCAAACTAGTGGACGATAAATTGTAGTCGCCAGAGTGATTCGGACATCCGCTTCGCTGCCCGCGGTTTAAGGGGCCGTCGTCGATTGACACCCACCCACCCCCAATGTCGCCGACAATGACGGCGACAGCGGCGCGATGGCATATCGAGCGCCAACGCCGGACACGGCATTCGACTTTGGAGGACTCCATGCGTGACATTATTGACGGCTTTCTGCGATTCCAGCGTGAGGTCTATCCGCAACGCGTCGAGCTTTTCAAGCAGCTCGCGACAACGCAAAGCCCGACGGCGCTGTTTGTGACCTGCTCGGACAGCCGTGTCGTGCCAGAGCTCCTCACCCAGCGCGAACCGGGCGAACTATTTGTGATCCGCAACGCCGGCAACATCGTGCCGTCCTATGGTCCAGAACCCGGTGGCGTCTCAGCCACCGTTGAATATGCGGTCGCAGTGCTCAAGGTGCAGGACATCGTGATCTGCGGCCACTCGGACTGCGGTGCGATGGGCGCAATTTCACGCTGTACGTGTCTTGATCATTTGCCGGCGGTTGCTAACTGGCTTCGTCACTCGGACGCCGCAAAAGCAATCAACGCAGCACATCAATTCGACACGCCTCGCGCGAAGCTTGACGGCCTTGTGCGCGAAAACGTGATCGCGCAACTGGCGAATCTGCGCACGCATCCTTCGGTGGCGCTCGCGCTCGAGCAAGGGCTCATGAATTTGCACGGGTGGGTCTACGACATCGAGATGGGTTGCATCGATGCGCTCGACGGCGAAACACGACGTTTCGTTCCACTTTCTGATTCGCCGACCACCGTTGCAGTCGCTGCGCGAAAAGAATACCTGATTTGATGGCGACAGACAGGTTGAGCGCGCTCGGATCCCCTCGGAATACTATTGCCCCAGCCAAGGTTAGCGATTCGGCATTGCCTCTGGTAAGCAAACTTCGCAGGGTTAGCGTCGTCCTACGGCCTATGCTCCGAGCATTCCATATGCCGATAAGATGCCGTCGAAGTCCGTTTTAGTGTTGGTCGTCCACCACATCGCTGAAGAGATCGGACGTCTCGCCGCTTGGTTGTGACATCGGCATTTCGCCACTTCGTACTTGACTTAGCGTTTCGTGCGGCAACCAAATTTCTTCGATGGCATCGATTCCGCACTCGATCATCTGCTGCAGAAAAAACGACTGCTTGCGCCCCGTCGTCTCGGCCAACAAACGCAGTCGTTGCTCGATCTGCGATCAATGCGCACGGCGACAACGATCAGCTTGTTTTCGGCGCTTCTTCTCACTGTGAACTCCGGTGGTGCATTTTCATTTGCGCTCGCGCATCAGCGCCGTCCTTCCAGCATTATTCCTGGATACCGGCGAGCGTCGCAGCAACGCACGTACGCTAGCTGCCGTCTTCCGAATAGTACTGAGCCGCCGCATCGAGCATGCGCTGCCGTTCGGCGCGCACATAAATAGACGTTGTCTGCAGCGAGGCGTGACCGAGAACGCGCTGGACGACGTCGATCGGCATGTCCCGAGCAACGGCCCTTGTACCGAAGGTGTGGCGAAACGCATGCGCGGAGGTTTCCAGCAATTGCGCATGGGCGTCATGCGACAAGACACCCGCCCGTAACAACTCACCGGCGAGCTGCTTCATGCCCTGCCGCACCAGCCGCGCGAGCGCATCTGGCGCATACGCCTTCTTCGCACGCGCGCGATTACCGCCATCAGATTGCACATCGGTCGGGTGTTCGCCCCGGTCGCCGTCTTCATTGCCGTGCTTGGCACGGGCGGTCAGGGTCGCGGGGATCACCAGCGGGGCGATCAGCGGCGCATCGTCGCAAGCGGCATCGAAGTTTTCACCGCGATCGGCCCAGTGCGCACGCAGCGCCCGAACCGTCGCCGCACTCACCGGCACCGTCCGCTGCCGGCGCCGCTTGCCGACCACGCTAAGTGTCAAATGACACAAAGTCGTCCGGCCCCAAAGACCAGTTTATAAGGCACAGCGGGCAGCGCTGGACAACTTTACGTCATTTTTAATTGCCACAAATTTGTCCATTTTGCTGAATTTGACCTAAAGTAGTCCAATGTCGCTGGTCCGGAATACTCGCCATGCACCCACCCGAACCCCTGCCAGTTTCCCGGCTGCCGAAGCAGACGCTTCATCATATGTGGTCGCCGAAGCTGCAACGCACACTGGTACTCACTTCGGTTAATCAAGTTCGACTCTGGGTCATGCTCGAAGCGAAT
>NZ_MTHB01000001.1 GCF_002220365.1 Caballeronia sordidicola
ACGTCGCTCTCCAGCAGCACATCGCGCATCAGGTTGATCACCGGTTGAACTGCTTGACCAACCCGGATCACGCAAGCGGCCAGCGTGTTGCGCGAGATGTCTCCGCCGAAACGGCGCAGCAGCGCCGCAATCCGGTACAACGGCAGAGCGTCCATGAACTTCGACAGGATGATCCACGCCAGCGCCGCTTCCGTGAACAACCCCTTCGCAATGATGCGCAGCGGCGCCGGGGCGACTTTCAGAGTGCGGTCGCAGACCTTGCACGCATACTTGACCCGCTCGTGACGGATCACGCGAATCTGCTGCGGGATAATGTCCAGCTGCTCGCTGACTTCGACGCCGATCTCGACCAGCTCCGAGCCGTCGTGCGGGCACACGAGCTGGTCTTCAGGCAACTCGTATCGGATTACCTCGCGCGGCAACGCCGGATCGAGCGGCTTGCGTCCGCCTTTCTTGCGTTTGTGCGCAGCCACTTCAATCTCGGGGCCATCTTCCTGGGCCGGGCGCGTCGCCGGCGAGGGCGCCAGCGTCTCCGCTTCGTTCAGGAACAGGTCGCCCTGGCGGGCGTCGCGCTTCTCGCTACTCGCACCGAAGAGCTTGCGCATCATGAGCTTCAACTGCTCCTTCACCAGATCGCGCTCGGCCTTCGTCACGCGTAACTCGCCACGAAGCTCGTCACGCTCACCGCGCAGTGCGTCACGCTCATCGCGCGCGGCGATGAGCGCATTGAATTCGGCGGTGGTAATCGTGAGGCGTTCGCGGGTCATGCAGCCACTCTAGCGAATCACGCGTCCCAATGGGTTTACCTCAATTTGTAACAGCCACCGTCGCGTCTTCGCGACCATTCACGCCCGCGCGTAGCGACGCTCGGGGTGCTTGCGCATCGCAGCAAGATCAATACCCTCGAGCAGCCATTGAAATTGCTCGACGCTCAGCTCGATAACCTCGCCGGAGCGTGGCCAGGCAAAACGGTCAGCCTCAAGCCGTT
Organism: Caballeronia sordidicola; assembly: GCF_002220365.1. GTDB lineage: Bacteria > Pseudomonadota > Gammaproteobacteria > Burkholderiales > Burkholderiaceae > Caballeronia > Caballeronia sordidicola_C. The sequence goes on from NZ_MTHB01000001.1 coordinate 989, forward strand.
TCATCATTAGCCAAAATCCATTGCGCTCATAAAGCAGCAGCTTTATACGGTCGGCACGCTTGTTGCGAAATCCGTACACCGCTCGGGCGAAGGGATCACGCTTCATCGACTGCTCAACGAGCACTGACAAGCCGTTGATGCTCTTGCGAAAATCAACCGCGTCGCGATGTAGATAAACTTTTAGACTTTGGTCGAAGTGGAACACGACGTCCTCCCCAACGAATCCATCATTGCCATCAGCAGATCGACATCGCCGCTCGTGCACAACAGCTCGACATTCACGCCATTGGGCAGATGTGCC
>NZ_MTHB01000080.1 GCF_002220365.1 Caballeronia sordidicola
CGGTTCCGAAGAACGGTTCGACCGACGACAACCATCCGGCGATTTCAGGCACGGGCGTGGCAGGTGATGTCGTGCACGTGATAGACAAGGGCGTTGAAATTGGTTCGACCACGGTGAACCCGTCTGGCAACTGGACGTTCACGCCGGTCACGCCGCTGGCAGATGGCGCACATGACATCACCGCTACGCAGACGAACCCGGCAACCGGTGCAACGAGTAATCCGTCGACGGACTTCCCGTTCAAGGTTGACACCACGGTTCCGCCGGTGCCGACCATTAGCGGTGCGACAGACAACGTTGGTCCGGTTGTAGGCCCGATTCCGGCCCACGGCACGACTGACGACAATGATCCGGTGATCGCAGGCAAGGGCGTGCCGGGTGACATCGTGCACGTGCTGGATAACGGCGTTGATATTGGTTCGACCACGGTGAACCCGTCGGGCGACTGGACGTTCAAGCCGACGGTTCCGCTGGCGGATGGTCCGCATGACATTACGGCTGAGCAGTCGAACCCGGCTACGGGCGCAACCAGCGGCCCCTCGCAGGACTTCCCGTTCAATGTTGACACGACCACGCCTGTAGCGCCTTCGATCACGCAGGTGCTGGATGCTGTGGGTGCTGTCACGGGTCCGGTGCCAATCAACGGTACAACCGACGACAACGATCCGGTGATCAGCGGCAAGGGCGTTGCAGGCGACATCGTGCACGTGATGGACAAGGGCGTTGAAATTGGCTCGACCACGGTGAGCGGCACGGGCGACTGGTCGTTCAAGCCGGCGACCGCGCTGGCTGACGGTGCGCATGACCTTACCGCAACGCAGGCCAACCCGGCCACGGGCAAGTTAAGCTTGCCGTCAAACGACTGGACGTTCACGGTGGATACGGCTCTGCCGAAGGAAACCGTCGCGATCAGCAGCCTGTCGGATCACACATCAGGTGCCAATATTCCGGCAGGTAGCTCGACCAGTGACACGTCGCCAGTGGTTCATGGTTCGGTGTCGTCGTCGTTGCTGAGCGGTGAGACGCTGGTTATCTACCGCGATGGTCAAAAGGTTGGAGTTGCAACCATGAACGGCACGAGCTGGACGTTCAACGACTCGGGCCTGACGATTGGAAATCACACCTATACGGCGCAAGTTGAAAATAGCATGGGGCATGGCCCAACGTCCGATCCCTACGCGTTTAGCGAGATCAGCCCGCTGCCAGCGGAAACCGTCAGCATCTCGAACCTGATCGACGATTCGGGAAGCAGTAATGTGAATGTGCCGAGTGGCGGTCAGACCTATGACACCTCGCCGATCGTAAACGGCACGGTGTCGAGCCCACTGTTGTCAGGCGAAACGTTGGCGGTCTATCTCGATGGCAATAAGGTCGGGAACGCAACGGTAAACGGAACTTCATGGTCGTTTAACGGCTCTGGCGTTTTGCCAGGTAACCACACTTATACAGCGCAAGTGGAAAATTCGGTGGGTCATGGCTTTGCTTCAAATCAGTACAACTTTACTGAGCTTGCAGGCAACGGCGGCAAAGTGGCGGCGTTTTATGTTCGCCCGAATTACACTGGCACAGGTACAGGTACATACACGTTTGAAATGGACTTGACCGGTTGCTTCGTCAATGGGGTGCAAGTGACGGTGTCATCTGCGTATATTACTACGCAAGACGGGGTCAACGACTACCTTGCGTTCCCTACCCAGATCCCGGGAACGCAGATATGGTCCATCCAGCTGCCTACCGGTGTAGGTGCAGCTAAGAACGCGTATGGCTTGACATGGAACGTTGTCGGGATATCAGGGGGAGTGGTCGATACCCATTCAATAACGAGTCTGATAGCGAGCCCCGGTGTGTGGTTTGCGTTTAACGCCATACCAGCGGGATCTGGGTTGACAACACCGCTTACCGGGGTGCATGCCACATTGGCCGTGCAACACGACGCATCCCAAGTCGCCTCGGTAGAGGACGCGACTTTGATAACCGACAATGGTCAAGCGCATCATACTGTTGTTGGTGAACATGACGCCTTCACCGGCACGACCGGGCATGACACGGTGGACCTGAACGCAGATCCCACGTCATACTTTAAGGAAACCACGGCCCACATCCAGGGCAGTACGGTGCATCCCACGGAGGCAGCGGGTGTGACGCCTGCCGCTAACACGTTGCACCTGACCGGTGATCATCAGGTTCTCGACCTGACCTCGCTGACTGGCCAGACGGCGGCGGCGAAGATTTCGGGTATTGAAGTGATCGATCTTGGCGGCCATACGAACCACCTGAATCTGTCGCTGACTGACGTGCTGAACCTGGGCGAGCAGGACCTGTTCCAGAAGGACGGCAAGCAGCAGATGATGGTGAACGGCTCGGACGGCGACTCCGTGGACCTGTCGAACGCGCACATTGCGGGCGTGGCGGACGGTGTGTGGCATCAGGAAGGTACGGCGCAAGTCGGTGGCGTGACGTACAACGTGTACGAGCACTCGGGCGCGCACACGGAACTGCTGATTCAACAAGGTGTGCAGATCGCCTTGCATAACTAAGCAGTTGATGTGACAGCGGGCGTTTCCAGTATGGAACCGCCCGCTCGCTGAAAATCAAGTAGAAAAAAAGCCGTTGCCGGAGCGATCCTGCAACGGCTTTTCCGTTTCAGCGCAAGCGCGGTTCGCGCTCGCAATTTCAATTTCTTCAAACGTGTGGCTAAGCGGTTCGCTGGTTCGGCGAATCGCGCCGCATGCTATATCCCAGTCACACCCGCTGCCGCATTTAGGAAAGGTCCAATATCCACCCGTGTGAGCGTGGTGCAGACTCCAGAGGTTTGACAGCGAAATGCTGAGTTTCACGCTTGCGCGCAATGACTCCTT
>NZ_MTHB01000208.1 GCF_002220365.1 Caballeronia sordidicola
GAGGTGGGATACCAGCGGGCCACCACCGGAGCAACCGGGGAGTGCCGTGACGGCACCGTTGCGAGTGATCTTCATTGTGAGTCTCCCTGAATTGGGGGGAAATCCCCAGGAAGACGACACTCCAATGACGTCGAAAACTCAAGCGCCCACCGTAGCGCAGATCACTTACACAAAATCCGTATTGATTCACCGCCCCGTAACGACGCTGGCGAAGACCGCGACCACCGACGTGCAAACACCGCGTTTCCGTCCCAATGATCGCCTGCTGGCCTTCTTGAAGACCCTCTGATTATTCCGTATTGGCGCGGCCCCAAAGCCGGGTATTCTCCGGGGATTGCAGGCCCCGAAGATCGGTATGCGGAATAATCCGGGACTCGGAATAATGCCTTAGATCGTGGATACGTGGTTCCGGATAATCGCCTCGGGCAATCCAGCCAAGCTGTCTGCGCAAGTTGCAGAAGGTCTCCTCTGCATTCCAGATCTTCAGGGCGTGTCCCCACGGAGACAGGAAGAAGTTGTTGTTCATTGCGACCGGGAGAAACTTGTCGCGTTGTCGCGCGTAACATCGAAGAGCGGTGATGGTTGTCGCATGCAAAGGCACAAGACGGGATTTGCGGTATTTGCTTTGGCGAACGACCAACATACCGTGCTCAAGCAATACGTCCGCGCGCTCAAGTCGCAGCGCTTCCGAAATTCGCATGCCGGTAGCAGCAAGTAGGCCAAAAAGTGTTTCGTAAGTTGCTGGCTGTAGTCCGCCTGACGGACGCAGCTGTCCAGCTGCAGCTAAGAGCGCCTCGATTTCCTCATCGCTGTAGATATGAGGCGCCGGTCGGCGATGGGTAGAGCTCAGCAGCTTGGTCGGCTGGACTTGTGTGGCGGGATCAAACTGTTGAAGATACCTGATGAACTGACGGAGCACTTCAATCCGCTTCGCTGCGGTAATTGGCTGGGCAGAGTCGGAATCCCGGGCCCAGCGTAACGCGAGTTCCAACGTTACCGGGCCCTGGTGGCAGCCATTCTCGGCGAACCGGGCAAACGCAAGTAGTTGCGTCCCTTGGCTCTTCAGCTTGAAACCGAGTTGCCGCCTGGCATAGAGATAATCCTCTACCCGAGTAGTCATCAAACACAAGTGATTCATGATCTGCTCCCGGGCCAAGGGGAGACCACCGCCGCGAGTCTGCGGAAATCGACCTTGGCGTAAATCATGGTGGTATTGATGCTGCGATGGCGCAACACATCCGCGATGTCCTTGAGAGAAGCACCATTGCCCAGCATGCGACTGGCTGCGGTGTGCCGCAGTAAATGAGTACCCATGGACGAGCTCGGCCAACCGCATCGGGCATACGCCAGCCGGATCGCGCTGCTCACAACAGCCGGGGTGACCGGCCGGTCGAACGGGGCTCGATGTCGCACGAACAGCGCACGACTAGAGGTCTGGGGTCGACCGAAACGCACGTAATCGAACAATGCGCGCCCGGTTTGTACGGGCAGCGGCAAAAGATCCGTACGCTTGCATTTGGTTGCCCTGATGCGCAACGTTTGATTCGACGCATGTCAATGCGGTGACCACCAAATTGATCGACTAGAAAGTCGCACGCGCAGTCGCGGTGGTTGCGGCGGGTGCTCGCGGCAAGACCACGGATCTCGTCAAGATAAACGTCAAGGCAGTTTAACTCGTCGGCGATAGTACCAGGCAACCGAAGCGGCGGTGGTCGGATACAACCGTCCGCGCGAAGCACCTTAAGCAAATGTTTGAGCGCTGCCCGCGTGAAATTTGATGCGCACTTCCTTCGCCCGGGACAGTCGCAGTTCGGCAAGTGCACGGAGACGAATTGCCGTACCAGATTCTCATCGATCTGATCGAGCCTGATTCGCTTTCTGGTGAGCCAGCGCGAAAAGTGCGCGACGCTGGCAAGGTAATGTCCGATGGTGTGAAGGGCATAGCCGTGACTTTGAAGGTAGCCGACGTACGCCTGACGACTCGCGGCAAGAACACTATCTTCGAGCAGTTGCCACGATCGAACTCCGAGCTGGTCCTCTTCCATGATAGCTCTCCTCTGAGACAATCGAGTCTCTCAGAAAAGCACCATTTATTATGTTCAGCAAGAGCAACCCGCCATGCACTGCAACAGAGCCGGCGCAGCGTGCGGTACGCTACGGGCTCGGGAGGAGCCCTGCATAATTCGGTCACATGGATGAGAACGGGAAGTGCGCCCGTTTGCTACCAGCAGAAAATCGTGGTTGTTCAATGATACGGTGGCCGGCGCGAAAGCCAGTGCAACGATCTACAGCTTGATGCTCACCTGTCGGGCGTGCAACGTTGAGCCGTTCGAGTACTTGTGCGAAGTGCTCACCGAGTTGCCGCAGCGCGCGGCCGGTGCCGACGTGAGCGACTTGTTGCCATTCAACATCGGCGAGCGGCTCGCTCGACGCAAACCAACCTCCGACTAACGCTTCTAATGCGTCGGCTCCACGCCGACGCTCACTCCCATCCTTCGCTTTGGACATCGCCGACCTCGGTCGTCGCGGTGCGGCCCTGTTCGTCATGTCAACGTGTGCTTAATTGAGCGATTACCATAGTCGCGCCCGACTGTTGATGCCTTACCCGGTACCGGAGGCAGATCTGGTGCGCTCAATCCGATCGCCTGAACACTGGGCTTCTCATCGACGCTGACGGTGTAGATAGGGTTGGGTCGCGCATCATGAACGGCACTCTCCAGGTCGAGCGAGACATCCCGGTTGACCATCAGAACTTCCTGCATCTTGCGGTCGAACTCGGGGGCTCGTTTTTCCAGGTAGTAGCGAATCTTGCGGGGCTTGATCTCGTCCTCATTGAGGATGCGGCACAAGGTGGTTTTGTCAACGTTGGCCAGGCGAGCGAAGCCCGCGGCCTCGGCTCCCTCAGCCACAAACCTCGCCAGTGCGGAGATCGTCGATGAGCGACTCAGATTGGCCCCGATCCGCCGTTCGCACTCGCGTGACCACTACGTTCACTTCCAGCAAGGTACAACCGCCGCTCGCGTCGCCGAATTGGATGGCAAGCCATCGGTATAGCCCTATTTGATCAGACGATCCAGCCTGTGAATACCGTGAGGCTTTCGCTTTTCGTGGCGCTGACTTCAAAACATTTTAGCGGTTTATGCCTATCGGGAATGACTGTTATCGACAGCACCCGCCTTCTTCGCGTCGGGCTCGTGCTTCATCATCCGCTCATCGTGTCCCGCAAAGGGGCACCCAGTGAGCGCTCTTTCAAGCTTGTGTTTCATAACTTGCTCACGGTCAACCATCGAGGAAATACACAATGAGCGCGTTCCAAACTTACACGGTCGACAATGCACCGGCCGCATCGAAGGCCAGGCTGAAAGATACGAAACGGACCTTCGGCTTCGTACCGAACCTTCGGGGAATATGGCCGAATCACCGGAACTGCTCGCCGGATGCTCGGCACTGTGGGCCCTCTTTTCGAAGAGCACGCTGAAGCCGCACGAGCAACAGGTTGTCTATCTGACCTCCAACTTCGAGAACGACTGTGACTATTGCATGGCCGGTCACACCACGCTCGCGAAGATGATCAAGATGGATGCCGGCGTGAATACCGCGCACCTCGCCGGCACGTCGCTCCCCGATACCGGACTCGAGGCTCTGCATCGATTCACAACGCTAGTGGTGCAAGAAAGGGGCTTCGTTCTTAACGCTGAAGTCGAGACCTTCCTCGCCGCTGGCTACACGCTCCAAAACGTACTCGAAGTCATGTTGGGCGTGGCAGCCAAAGTAATGAGCAACTACACGAACTACATTTGCGTAAGCCATATTCGTAGTGCTTCTTCTTCCCGACCACCCTCACTATTTCGGGGCCTGTAAACATCATGATTGAAATAGGTGAATTTCAGATCGATCTGGAAATGCGCACTTTGCTGAAAAACGGCGAGGTTGTGCATGTCGGATCTCGCGCCTTCGACATCCTTGCCGTCGTCGCTTCGGCTGCGGGACGTCTCGTGACGAAAGACGAGATGATGAATGCCGTCTGGCCCAACACCGTCGTGGAAGAAAACAACCTCCAAGTCCATATGTCGGCGCTGCGCAAAATCTTGGGTACGGACCGCGATCTGATCCTCACCGTGCCGGGCCGCGGCTATCGCCTTCTCCAGCGGCGGAAAACCGTCCTGTCTCCCGAAACCGCGTCGCAGGCATCCGGAGGGCGTCCCCTTCCACCATCGACGTCCAAGCTTTTTGGACGCGACTGCGCAGTCAAGCAGATCCGCTCGATGCTGGCAAACTCACATGTGCTGACGTTGGTCGGCGCGGGCGGTATCGGCAAGACGACACT
>NZ_MTHB01000157.1 GCF_002220365.1 Caballeronia sordidicola
CGCATTGCCTGTCAGACCCCATATTTTGAAATTCGTTTACTCGTCACACTTAGCGAACCTTCAACCCCATTTTTGCGAAATATTCGTCAGTCAAAGAGTATTCGTCCTGCTGGTACTCGACGCCTAATACAGGGTGCTGATTGACCGTCCGGTGATAGGTCTTGCTACTCGAAACGCTGAGGCATATAACCGGTGGCTTGGTGAAATTATCTCGGTAAGCGCTGGAACTCACAAAGCACTTGAACAGATTTCCATGCAGATCCCCAAAATTATCCGGCGTGCTGAATCCGGGATGTTCCTTGTTGTGCTCCTGCAATACCACATTGAAGTCATAATCTCGCACATACGAGGAAAAGTTGTTTCCCACCATGCCTTCAATGCGTTTGTCGATTTTTCGATCAACAATATTCGTCTTCAATATTTCGATCAAGGGGAGCGCGTGACCACCGCCTTCCCCCTCGAATTTCATCTCTACGGAAATTATGTCAAGTTTGACAGCGTAACGATTGCCTTCAGGATTATCCCAATGCGCCAACGCATTGAAACGATCGTCAATCATCCTGAAGGTATTGCGCAAGTTCTCCTGGCGACTCTCTCCTCTAGCCAGGTTCGCGAAGTTGGTCGTGATGCGCGTATTTTCTGAAGGGTGATAGTCCTCATCGAAACGGATGCTTTTAATAGCAAATGTGAATTCTTTACTCATTGTGATCTCGCACCCTGATGTCTGAAATGAAAACTGCGTTTGTTCCTTGCTTTTCAATGCTCCCCGCTTTTCATCTCTGATCTTTTACTCGGCAGTCTCGTTGGCATCGACATTCAGGCAACCATTAGTCATGCTCATGGCGCGGTGTACGTGCTATTTCGCGTAGGGACCATGTGCCGTGTTGCGATCAGAAAAAAAGTGACTGAAAGCGATGATATAGTCTCCATAGCATGAATAAAAATGGATTTATTTCATGCAAACATTAAAATTATTCATGGAGTGGGCGATGCTGGATCGCAGTCATCTGATGGTCGTGCGGGAAGTGGAGCGGCAGGGCTCGCTCACGGCCGCCGCCGATACGCTCAATCTCACGCAGTCGGCGCTAAGCCACGCGGTGAAGAAGCTCGAGCAGCAGCTTGGTACGCCGGTGTGGACGCGCGAGGGACGTTCCATGCGGCTCACGCAGGCCGGACAGTACCTGCTGAGCCTCGCCAACCGGATGCTGCCGCAATTCGAACGCGCCGAAGAGCGGATGAAGCAGTACGCGCAGGGCGAGCGCGGCACGTTGCGCATCGGCATGGAATGCGCGCCGTGCTATCAATGGCTGCTGAAAGTGGTATCGCCGTATCTCGCACGCTGGCCGGATGTCGACGTCGACGTGAAGCAGCGCTTCCAGTTCGGCGGAATCGGCGCGTTGATCGGCTATGAAATCGACGTGCTCGTCACGCCCGACCCGCTGAAGAAGTCCGAGCTGCATTTTCAGCCGGTGTTCGATTACGAGCAGGTGCTGGTGGTCGGCGATAACCACACGCTGGCCGCAAAAGCGTATGTCACGCCGGAGCAGTTGGCGCATGAGGTGCTGATTACGTATCCCGTCGGAACGGACCGGCTCGATATATACACGCAGTTCCTCACGCCCGCGAACATTATGCCGAAGCGCCACAAGGTGATCGAGACAACCGACATCATGCTGCAGATGGTGGCGAGCGGCCGTGGCGTGGCGGCGTTACCTCGCTGGCTCGCGGAAGAGTACGCGCAATGGATGCCGCTCACGCCCGTGAAACTTGGAAGGAAAGGTATTGCGAAGCAGATTTTCCTCGGCACGCGCAAGACTGATGACGACATCGATTATCTTGCGGCGTTTGTGAAGGCTGCGCGGGAGTGGAAATGGGCGGACGCGAAGATGCGAGACTAATCTTGCATTGGGACGTGAACAAAGCTCATCGCAAGATGAAAAGATGCCATTTCATCTTGCACGGCTTAGCCTCTAGCATTTTTGCCGGAGAGCTTTATCCCTTTGAACGCTGATAGCCACGGTCACGCCGCCAGGTCCGGCCGTTCATGTGCCGAAAGCGAACGTCATGGCTGAGAGTCTCGATTGGCCGTAACGGGGCGAACGCGGAAATTCGGAGCTGGGCTGGGGAGGTTCATCGTCGACCGACGACGAACTTCTGCAGCCGGCCAGGTTGAGACGTTCGACAGCACCGGATAGATGGTTGACAATCGGCGCGTAGGTGCCCCGATATTAGCGGGCGCAATAAACAGGACTCTGTCGCATGGACAAGAATGTAGATGAGTTAATCGCTGAGTTGGCCGAGCGAGGTGTACATCTACCGAAAGGTAACGTCGGAATCGGCGGTTTCGGAGATTCAGAGGCGCTTTCAGAATCGCTGATCACCCTCATTCTGACTGGCGTAAAGCGCGGTACTTGCAGCTTGGTTTGGTCTTGGGGTTTCGACGGTGCGACACTTCCTGAGGTCGGGGATATGGAGATCGTGCTTGACTGGCATGGTCGGCCAACGTTTGTTCGACGAGCCACGGAGGTGGAAATCGTGCCGTTTGACGCTGTGACCGCCGATTTCGCAGCTAGCGAAGGCGAAGGTGACCACTCGTTATCGCATTGGCAAACAGAGCACTGGAGATTCTTCACCGACGAGTGCAAGCGAATTGGCAGGACGGTTGATAAATCGATGCCTCTCGTGTGCGAGAGATTCGAGGTCCTTTACACTTTCGCTTGAATACGCGACCCGAACGACCGCTGCCCTCGGTTCAAGCATCAAGCCCGGGACGCGTGCCGCCACTCGAAGCATGTCCGCTTATGCCTGCAGGGCCCTCACCAGCCAACAGGAGACGTTCGACAGAGCCTTTAGATCGTCAACAATGCAATCTCTATCTGGAAGCAACCTATTGTTATGCGGCTCGAAACCACCGATGGTGTCGTCGACTCACTGAAGTGTCGATCAGGATCAGCGTATGCCACGCTCCGAACGTCTCCTTAATCTCTTGCAAGTGTTACGGGGTTATGGACGCCCCGTAAGTGGTCAAGCTAAAGTGGCCCCCGCTTTTGAGACAACGGTTTAAGCTGTGGTCTGAAAGTGGATGAAGGCGAATGGTGGAAAGCAAAAAGAGGAAGATTCACGGCGCAGAGTTCAAGGCGAAGGTGGGCTTGGAAGCGGTGCGCGGCGTGAAGACGATCAACGAGATAGCGCAGCTGTATGACGTGCATCCAGTGATGGTTGGGCAATGGAAGAAGGAAATTCTCGCTAACGCCGGCGCGTTGTTTGAGAACAAGCGCGGTCCAAAACCGGAGGCGGCACGAGACGGCGAAGATCGTTTGTATGGCGAGATCGGGCGGCTAAAGATGGAGCTGGACTGGCTTAAAAAAAAGTCCGGCTTGTAAG
>NZ_MTHB01000228.1 GCF_002220365.1 Caballeronia sordidicola
GAAATGACGTGCCGCCACGCACAGTGGCTAATAGTGCTAAAGAGAATATCCGACTCGCGCAGACCACTAACGCCGAAAGCAGCAACCCGGCAATGACTCCGACCGCTGACGCAGGATCCTGGCACCCCGGCACCAACCCCGACCCAACCCCGCCCCAACCCCGCCCAACCCAGTCCACCGGCGCGAGCGAACCTTAACCGACCGCCGCCGCAATGCGCCGTCTCATCGATTGATCCGGATAACTACCGAATCCGGCGCGCACATTGTCCCGCATGTACTCAGGCCGTCCCGTGCCGGGAATCACGCAGGTCACCGCCGGATGTGCGAGCACGAACTTGAGCAGCAGTTGCGCCCAGGTCGTGCATCCAATTTCGTTGCTCCACTCCGGCACCGGTTGTCCCTTCAGTTTGCCGAGCAAACCACCGCCGCCGAATGGCTGGTTCACGATCACGCCAATCCCGCGTTCCCTCGCGAGCGGCAACAAGCGTTCTTCGGCGGTGCGGTCGTCCGCAGCGTAATTGATCTGGACAAAGTCGAGTGTTTCCGAGCGCATCACGGCTTCCACGTCGGCAAACGCGCCCGACGTGTAATGCGTGATGCCGAGATAGCGAATCCGGCCCCGCGCTTTCCATTCACGCAGCGTGGCGAGTTGCGTACGCCAGTCGAGCAGATTGTGAACCTGCATCAGGTCGATGCGTGGTTGCTGGAGACGCTGCATTGACTCTTCCATTTGTGCGATGCCCGCTTCACGGCCTTCGGTCCATACCTTGGTCGCGACAAACGCGCGGCCATGCCCGCCGATGCCCGTCAGCACCGTCCCGGCAACCGCCTCCGACGACCCGTACATTGGCGATGAATCGATGACCGAACCGCCGTTGTCGAACAGGATGCGCAGCACCTCGGCGAGCGCGGCTTGCGCTTGGCGGTTGTCGCCGACATCGAAGGTGCGCCAGGTGCCGCAACCGACCACCGGCAGCGCTTCACCCGTGGACGGAATAGGGCGCGTGTTCATGCGCGCAAGCTGCACGCCGCCGGCGGGCGGCGTTTGCGCGATACCCGCAGGCACGCATAAAGGCAGCAGCGCGCTGCCGGCGGCAAGGAGGAGGCGTCGACGGCGGGCGTCGGCGGAAGTGGGGCGCATGGGCAGCCTCGCCGTGACGGATCAGCTCACAGGATAGGCGAAGTCACGAAGGCGCGTGGTGAGCTCGCCACTTAGCGCCACTTAGCGCCACCCAGCATACTCAGCGACCGACCCCTCAAGGTTCTTGAGTCAGCACCTGAAGGCGCGGCGCGAGTGTGGTCAGCAAGAGCTCATCCAGTGGCATGGGCTTGGCGAAGTAATACCCCTGTGCCTGCGCAGCACCCATCTCGCGCAGCACCGTGAGCGTGGCTGCGTCTTCCACGCCTTCCGCTACGACCGCCAAGTCGAGCGACTCCGCCATTCGCACGATTGCCCGTACGATTGCGCGGCTGCGCGGGCTGGTAGTCAGCTCGAAGATAAACGACCGGTCGATTTTCAGGCCGCTGAAGCGGTACTGATGCACGTAACTCAGCGACGAAAATCCAGCGCCGAAGTCATCGAGCACCACTGACATGCCGTGATCGGCGAGACGTTGCATTGAACGCCTGGCCAGATCGGGCTCGGCAACCAGCGCACCTTCTGTCAGTTCGAGGCAGATCCGCGACGGCGCAACGCCGTGGCGCGCGAGCAGGGCGAGGACGTCGTCAGCGAATTCCGGGCGCGTCATGCTGTAGCTCGAGCAGTTCACATGCACCGGCGGCCAGTCGGCGTGTTGCGGCTGCGCCAGGATCACCGCGACACGTGTGAGCATGTAGAGATCGAGCCGCCCGATCAGGCGCAAGCCTTCCACCGCCGGCAGGAATTCGCCCGGCGTGATGACGCGTCCGTCGGGTTGATGCCATCGGATCAACGCTTCCAGCGCCACGAGCTGGCCGCTGTTCACGCAAACAATAGGCTGGAAATACGGCACCAACTCGTCGTCGCGCTTGAGCGCATTGCGCAACGCCCCTTCGCGTTCGACCTGATCGGACACCTCGCGGCGCAGCGCATGGTTGAACACGACAAAACTGTCGCGGCCGCCGTTCTTCACGCGATACATGGCGGTATCGGCATCGCGAAGCAGATCGGCCGGCTCGCTGTGAAACTGGCTGTCGGGACTGACAATACCAATGCTGCACGACGAGAACACCACGTGGTCGTCTATATGAAACGGCAAGTCGAACGCCGCCAGGATCCGTTCAGCGATCGCCACGGCAGTATCCAGCGGCGCACCCGGCGACAGCACCGCGAACTCGTCGCCGCCGAGGCGCGCGAGCAGATCGTCGTCGCGCAGGCAGCTACGCAGGCGGGCCGCTGCCTGCACCAGCAGCAGGTCGCCGAAATGATGACCGAGACTGTCGTTCACCACCTTGAAGCGGTCGAGGTCGATAAACATCACGGCCAGTTGCTCGCCTTCGCCACGATGATCCCGCCACGCCTCCCCCAGCCGCTGCAGCAAGTGGCTGCGGTTCGGCAGTCCGGTCAGCGCGTCGTGCGAGTTTTCGTGCTGCAGCCGGGCGTTGGCGAGATCGAGCTCGCGCGTGCGGTTCTGCACGCGCTCCTCGAGCTCATGGTTGGCCGCATGCAGTGCTTCGGCGGCGCTGCGGCGCGAGAGGGCGGTATCGATATGGCGCGAGACGAACGTCAGCAGTTCCTGGTCGCGCAGCGAGTAACGCACGCGCGTGGAATAGCTTTGCACGGCGAGCACGCCGCGCACGACGTCGCCGTCGAACAGCGGAATGCCCAGCCACGAACGCAGCTTGATGCTCTCGCCCGAGTGTTCTATTTCACCGCTGTCCACGAGACGCGTGGCTTCAGCGAGGTCGATCAGGCAGGGGCGGCGTTGCCTGATCACATACTCGGTCAAACCGCGCCGGTTACGTCGTGGCGTGGGATGGTCGTTCAGCAGTTCGTCGACGTAATAGGGGAACGACACGGTCGCAGTCGACCTGTCGACCAGCGCGATGTAGAAGTTCTGCGCATACAGCAATTCTCCGACAATCCCGTGCAGACTCCGGAAAAACTCCATCATGTCGCCGTGCCGGCTCGACAATTCGGCGATCTGGAACAACGCCCCCTGCAGATGTTCGGCCCGTTTGCGCTCCGCGATCTCCTGCCTCAACGCACGGTTTAATTCGGATAACTCAGCAGTCCGGCGCGATACCGTTTCTTCCAGATCGTCACGATGCAGGATCCGGTCGAGCGCCATCGCCACGTGCCGGGCGACGACCAGGAAAAGCGCGCGATCCTCCACGCTGTAGATTCGCGAGACGTCGTACACCTGCATGGCGATCATGCCGAAGACTTCGTCGGAAGCGTTCTTGAGCGGCGCGCCCATCCAGAATTCGGGGCGGTCTCCCACGCAAAAGAAGCGGCCTTCCTGCTCGGCGGCGAGGATGCCGGCGGAGTCGATCAGAAGCGGCTGGCCTGAGGTCAGCACTTGGCCAGTGAGCGACAGGCGTGATGGATCCAGGGTGTCGTAGGTCGCGCAATCGAGCGCGGAGGTATCGATCACATCGACGTAATACGGGTAGGTGATCCCGCCGCTCGGCGAGTCGTAAAGCGCGAGATAGAAATTTTCCGCGTCGATCAGCGTGGCGAGTTGCTGGTGCACACCGAGGAGGAACGCCGATCGTTCGCGCACGGAGCTCGCGAGATAAGCGATTTCGTAGAGTACGCGCTGGGTGTTTTGCGCGCGCGCCAGCGCGTCGGTCTGCAGGGCTTCGCCCAGACTGCGGGCAAGGTTGGCAAGCGTAACGTTTCTGGCGTGGCTGGCGGGCGCGAGAATCCAGCCGAGTATGCTTTCGCCGCTGCCCGTTGGCCAGAGGCACAGACGCCGTTCCGTGCAAAAGGCGTGGAAGGTGTCGGCGCAGAGAAATCTGGGCCACTCTTGCGCGGCATCGCCCTGACCCGCGAGATGAAGGTCTTCGCCAACCTGATACCACGCCCACGCAGTGGTATCGACTTGAGTGCAGGCACTGCGCAACAGCACGTCGATTGAACTGACCGCTTGGGCCCACCGCGCCGGCTCAATGATCGCGCGAGCGGCGTCCGCAGCGGAGTTGTCGCTGCTGTCGTCAGCCATCGGCGTGGCAGGGTTCGCGGGAAAGACGTTCATCGGCGCTCCGAGCCGAAGGCTGCCCCGGCTCCTGATTCAATCTCGTTCGATGTCGATTTTTCTACTCTTCATCCGGACACTGGAGGGATTGAACAAGCCCGCTCCTTCGTTTGTGCGCGCACGCACCTGATTACTATAACGGCAGTGCGGCTTGGGGCTTGAGGGTTTTCGTAAGGATCAGCGTACGGGGCAGCATACGCGTCACGCGCCCGACGAACCGCACACTGCCACGGCACCGGATGTCAATGAGCGCCGCTCCACCGCTACGGAAACACCCAGCAGCACGATCCCGCCGCAGGCGAGCAGCGCACCGGTCCAGCCCGTGGCCTCGAGTCCGAAACCCATCGCGACCACTACGCCGCCCGCCCACGCACCCAACGCATTCGCAATGTTGAAGGCTGAATGATTGAGCGCGGCCGCGACGGTCTGGGCGTCGCCCGCCACGTCCATCAGGCGCGTCTGCACGGCCGGGACCACGGCTATGCCGAGTCCCATCGCGAACAGGTTGAGCGTGGCCGTCCATTCGTTGGCCGAAGAATACGCGAAAGCGGCCAGTGCGGCGGCATTCCAGATCAGCATGCCGAAGATAGTCCAGAGCCGCGACTTGTCGGCCAGTACGCCGCCAATCAGGCTGCCCGCGGTCATGCCGACCCCCAGCGCCCCGAGCAACAGCGGCACTCGCCAGGGCGACACGTGGGTCACGTTCAGCAACGTAGGCGTAATGTAGGTGTACACCGCAAACAGTCCGCCGAAGCCGACCGCGATCACCGAAAGAGTCAGCCAGACCTGCAGGCGCCTGAACACGCCGAGCTCGCGGCGCGGCGTAGCGCCGCCCGCGTGAATGGGCGGGAGAAAGATGCGTACGCCAATCATCGTAAGAATGCCGAGCGTGCCGACAAGCAAAAAGTCCGCGCGCCAGCCGAGCCATTGACCGAGCCAGGTCGCCAGCGGCACGCCGAAAATATTGGCGATCGTCAGGCCCAGCATCACGCGTCCGACTGCCCGCGCGCGCCGCTCGGGCGGTACGAGCGAGGCCGCCGTCAACGCCGCTACGCCGAAATACGCGCCATGGGGCACGCCCGAAATAAAGCGCGCGATCAGCAGCAGGGAGTAATTCGGCGCAAGCGCGCTGAGCAGATTGCCGAACGCAAACATCAGCATCAGGCCGATCAACATCGCGCGGCGCGGGATCTTCGCGAAGAAAATGGTGATGAGCGGCGCGCCGATCACGACGCCCAACGCATACGCGCTGATGATGTGGCCCGTGATGGGCAGCGACGTACCAAGGCCGTTCGCGATAACCGGCAGGATGGTCATGGACGCAAACTCACCCGTGCCGATAGCCAGGCCCCCGATGGCGAGAGCGAGTTCGGCGGGACCCGCGCCATAGGGCGCGATCACGCGTGTCAGCGGGTCGTTGGGGACATCGATAATGGACATTGAAGAAAAGGTGTGGGTTGTGAGCGAAGCGCAATGCAGCATTATCGCGAAACAATTAATCTTTCGCATCCGCAAAGGCTCGAACGGCCGTGCTGAACGGCGTTGCTGCGTTGCCGTAGACGCTAGTTCTGCGTGAGCGTCGTGAGGCCTGACTCATGTGCCCCGCCGTCGCCGCCTGCGGAGAAGCGTTCACGGTAAGCCTGCGGTGTGACTCCCATTGAACGCAGGAAGCTGCGCCGCATGGTTTCCTCCGATCCAAACCCGCAGCGGGCGGCCACGCGCTTGACCGGAAATGAGGTATCGCCAAGCAGGCGACGTGCAGCTTCCAGGCGTAATTGATCGATGGCGCGTGCCGGCGTAATCCCCGTTTGCGCCCGATAGTGGCGCACGAAGCTGCGTTCGCTCATGCCCGTGTGTTCGGCCAGCGTCGCGATCGACAGGTCGGCTGCCATGTTTTCGGCAATCCACGCGTGCAGGTCGCCGAAGCGCTCGCCGGTTTTTTGCAACGAGAGCGTCGCGCTGAACTGCGCCTGGCCGCCCGGCCGCTTGAGGAACACCACCAGTTCGCGTGCGACATCCAGCGCGAGCGTGCTGCCGAGATCGTCCTCGATCAAGGCCAGCGCGAGATCGATGCCGGCTGTCACGCCCGCCGATGTCCAGAGCGCACCGTCGCGAATGAAAATGGGCACGGGGTCCACGCGGACCGCGGGATAACGCTGCCCGAGATGCTCGCAATGTGCCCAGTGCGTAACCGCGCGACGCTCGTCGAGCAAGCCGGCAGCCGCCAGCAAAAACGCGCCCGTGCATACCGACGCCACCCGCCGGCACTGTGCCGCGCGCTCCTTGACCCAGGCCACCTGTGCCGGATCTTTCGATGCCGCATGCACGCCGCGTCCGCCCGCGACGATCAGCGTGTCTGTGGTTTGTTGAGCGGCGGGCAAGGGCTGGGCGAACAGGCCGAGACCGGCGGTGCTTTGAATCTCCCCTGCGGCTGCGGCGACAACACGCGCTATGTAGGGTGCGGCCTTTCCGCGCGCCAGCGAGAGTTCGTTGGCGGAGGCGAAGGCCTGGAGCGGTCCGGCGACGTCAAGCAACTGGACGTCTGCAAACGCGAGGATGTCGATACGGCGCGCAGCGTTGCTCATGGTCTGGAGTCGGTCTGGACCGCGTTGGCGTGAAACGAGGGTTGATTGACAATTTCGCCAAATCGTAGCGAGGTATTGTAAGTGCGTCTACTTCCTTTTAAAGGTTCATCGCCATGACGTTGCATATCGGTTTCCTCGTTTTCCCCCGCGTTCAGCAACTCGACCTGACCGGCCCGCATGACGTGTTCGCATCGGTGCCGGGCGCGACGGTCCACCTGATTGGAAAAACGCTTGATCCGATCAATGCGAGCAGTGGTCTTGTGCTGACGCCCACTATTACGTACGCCGACTGCCCTGCGCTCGATGTCTTGTGCGTGCCGGGCGGAGTGGGTGTCGGCGAGTTGATGGAGGACGACATTACGCTCGATTTCATCAGGCGACAGGCGGCGCAGGCTCGCTTCGTCACGTCGGTGTGTACGGGTGCGCTGGTCCTGGGCGCGGCTGGTTTGCTGCGCGGACGGCGCGCGACCACGCATTGGGCCGCTCATCATTTCCTGGAAAGCTTCGGCGCCATTCACGTAAAAGAGCGCGTTGTTCAGGATGGCAATCTGATGACGGGCGGCGGCGTAACGGCGGGCATCGATTTTGCGCTGACGCTTCTCATCGGCTTGATTGGCGAAACCGAGGCGCAGGCAATTCAGCTTCAACTGGAATATGCGCCTGCTCCGCCTTTTAATTCAGGTACGCCCGACACGGCGCCGAAGGCGGTAGTGGATCTGGTGTGGAGTCGCGGCGAAGCAGGGCGGGCTCAGCGCACTGCAATCGTTGAACGCGCAGCGGCGCGATTAAATGGGTAGCAGTCCCGGCGTAATCGTAGAGACTACCCGGATAATTTGCGCCGCGCGCAGAGCAAGGTGAACGGGCAATGACTTCGACGGGAGAGCGCTCTATGCCGTCTTTGTTCCAGGCATGCCCGATGCTGTGTGAGTAACGACAGTTCAGGAGACAACCATGTCGAAATTTCACTTTGCGCGTCTGGCCTTTGCATCCGCGACAATTTCTATCGCTTTCACAAGCGCAGCTTTTGCGCAGACCGCGGCCACCGGGGCCACTGCGCAACCAGGCGGGGCACCGGCTACGCGAGCGTCAGAAAAGGCGGACCTGAAAAACCTGGAGAGCCATGGTTATCGACCGGCGGCTAACGAATCGAACTATCCGAACGATATCCAGAAAGCCGAGAAAGCGACATACGGCTCGGGCGCAACCGGCTCTACCAACGTGAGGACGCCCGCGAGCCCGAGCAACTGATCGACTCATCGACGCTTGATCTCCCTGCTTAGCATTTCCTGGCCAGAAAGCAGGTCACACGGGAACGGAATTTGCGGCCGGCGTTCGGTTGGGCAGCACTCTGCTGCCCGTACTAACCAAGGGTCGTTCGTGAATGAGAAGAAAAGTCCTGCTGTCCGCTGTATTGTGTGTTTGCGTTGCCGCCAGTGGCTGCACGGCTATCGGCCCAAACCGGCTCAAGGCCGATCAAGTTGATTATGCTAGAGCGCTGGGCGAAGCCAAGAAGCGCGAAATACTTGCGGCCATGGTGGGCATCCGGTTCGCGGACTCGCCCGCATTCCTGAGTGTGAGCCAGATCATTGCCGCTTATACCTTCGATGCCACGGCCGGTTCCACCCTTAGCGCCGGCGATACCACGCAGAATTTTGCCGCCGCCAACGGCAGCGTTTCATACTCCAACCATCCCACGTTCACGTTCACGCCCACCACGGGTCAGGCATTCGCGACGGCTTACATTCGCCCGCTTGCACCGGCGCTCGTGTTGCCGCTCGCCGAGAGCGCGATCCCCATCGACTTGCTGTTGCGCATCACGGCTCAGTCGATAGGGGGCTTGCAGAACGCGAACGCGCTGGGTGGTCCGAATGGGAACGGCAGTATCGAATTCTTCGAACTGATCCAGGCATTGCGACGCCTTCAACTAGCCGGGCAACTTAACGTGGAGTCGCGCGACGAAGATCATGGCGGGCGTGTCTACTTCACGCTTGGCGCGACCACGAGCGGCGAGAACGGACAGACGACAGCCGATCTTGCGCTGGTCCGCAGGCTGCTCAAGCTTTCGCCGAAGACAAAAACGTACGAGGTCGTTTATGGACAATCGGCCCAGCGTGGCGAGCGGATTCCCATGGTCACGCGTTCCGTGCTCGGAATTCTCACGGACCTGGGTGCGCAGGTCAGGGTACCCGATGAGCTGGTGACCCATGGATCGACCAAGCCGACTATCGGATTGATCGGCGTGGAAACGCGGCCCACGATTGTTGTCAATGTGGGCAAGAAGGCGCCGGAAGATGCGTATGTCGCCATCCAGTACGGGCCGTCGCAATACTGGATCGACCGGCGCGACTTCGACTCGAAGTATGCGTTCACGGTCGTGCAGATGTTGATGGCGCTGGCGGAAACCAATCAGGACGTGAAGACGCCGATCGTGACCATTCCAGCGGGGTAGGCGGGCGTGTTTTGCAGCGAGGCGTTGACGCGCAAAGCGTCTCCGGTCAAGCCTCGATGTACCTCAATGCGCTTCGCCGCGACCGGCAGGGCGAATGGGCGCGCCGTTGTCTGGAGCCTTCGAATCTGACGACTCTGCGTTGGCATTCTGCATGGGTTGGAATGCTACGACAGGCTCGCGCGCTTCCTGCTGTGCATGTATCTCGCGCGCTTGTGCCTCATGTGACAGGTGAGTTTCGCGCGGCGTACGCACGACCGGGTTCGCGAACAAGTGCGGCACACCGCCGCTGGTGGTGGCTGGTGCGTTACCCGTGCTCGCGATCGGGGCTATACGCGGGCTGGCGACGGCCTCGCGGATCGGCGCTGGATGCATCGGACCGCGTTGCATGATGATGGCGGTCTGAACTGCGGCGGCGTCGGCGGCTTTCTTCGCTTCGGCAATCTTGATGGCCACATGCTTGAGGAAGACGCGCGAGTCGGTGTAGCTCGAGTCGATAGCAAGCGCGTCCTTTGCATAACGCCGTGCGCATCGCCATGAAGCCGACAGGTCGCATGCGCGGGCGTGTTGCATTGCGGTGTCGCGTGCGGCTTCACGTTGGGCAAGGTCGTCGCGGACCCGCTGGACGTCGGGGCTGTTGAGTTGATTCGCCGGCACGTTGGCGAGGTTCTTTTGAGCCGCGCTCAGGTCGTTGGTGACCAGCGCGAGGCGGGCGAAGTAGAGGCTTTCGCCCGGGCTGCCCAACGGCGGGCGCTCAGTGGCGATGACCGGCGACACCGGCGGCAACGACAGCTTCGGCAGTTCCTGTTCCACTGGCGTGGACGGCTGAGGCGCGTGGCTGGCGATGGGGACATCGGCGACGGCGCTAGGGCTGGGCGCGGGCGGTAGGGCGGCGAGCGGGGCCGGAGTGTTGATGACCGTCACTGGCGGTGCAGCGGTGTTTTGCGCGAGCGTGACGGGTGCCGCGGGCGCTGAGTCATTCGGCGTGAGCGTGACAACTGCCGCGTTGCTCGGGTTCTTCAATACGGGCGCAACCACCGGGCTTGGCACGTTGGTCTCGTTTGCCGTTGTCGTTGCTGTCGTTGCTGTGGTTGCGGTTATCGGGGGCGGTGCGTTCGGTGTTGTCGTGGTAACGGGTTCCGTCGCCGGACCCATCGCGACGGAGATCTCGGCCCGAAGCGCAGCAGCGGAGGTTGTCAGCTTCTTCATGAACGACGCAATCATCTCGGTCGCTGGATTCGATGCCGGCGTGAGCGTTGGTGCTGGCATTGGCGCTGGCGTTGGAGTTTGTGTCGGTGCAGGGGCCGCCGCATAGGTCGCCGCAGGGATTGAAGCAAGGTTCACCGCAGGGGTCTTGGCAGCAGTCACCGAGACGGGGTTCGCCGGCTTTGCTGCCGCAATGACCGTCGTTGTGCTTGCCGGTGCAGCGGCTTTCGGGGCATTGTCGGGCGCTACGGGAACGAACGCGGGTGTTCTCGCAGGCTCTGGCAGTGCAGCAAGCCGCTGAACCGCAGGCGATCTCAGGCCGGGCGCATAAGTCAGCGCCAGCGCGACGGCGAGCAATCCGCCGCCCGCCACGCCGAACGCCACGCGCCGGGCGACGCGGGCGCGTTCCCGCGCGATATTCATTGCCGTGTCGACTTCCTCCGGCACGCTCGGATAAGGCACGAGCATGCGCCCCGGCATCATCATGACGTTGCTGTTGTTGAAGTCGACGGAGTTCGGTGCGCGCAATGCGCGGGACTGATTCGTGCCGCAATGCGGGCATTCTTCTTCGCCATGCGTCAATGCGTTGCCGCAACGATGACAAGCCGCGTAAAGGACAGGCGTACGAAAAGATAACAGGTTCATGCCTAACCCCTCGGGGCAAGTGTCGATGCCGGCTCGTGATGCGGCCGGATCGTTCGTATAAGAATAGTGCAATTAATTCAGAAGTTAGTACCCCGGTATGTTTTGTAGACCGCATTGATGCATATCGGCGACACTTCCTCACGCCCGCGTCGCACTACATGGGGCTTCCCTCGTTGCGCTTGTCCGAATCTGACTTAGGTGTGGCGGATAACAGCGGAGATCAGGGTCGCCCTCTGAAATGGCACTTAAATGGCACGGTCTGGTTGAATTGGCCATTCGATGCCACGTTCGGCTCGAGGCTCACGTTGGCGCCTCCGCCTCGGCAAGCTTGCGCGGAAGGGGGCTGGAATACAGCGCCATCGTTGCCGGCACAATCCTGCTCGGTGCAGTTCTCGTCCAGCGTGAAGTGCCACACGAACGCTACGTCGCCTCACAGCGTGAACGCACCCCCGCTCGTGCCAACCGGCTCGCGCCAAGCGACTTAAAAACCATCGGCCGCCAGCGTGCCCGAGTTCGCATAGGTCGTGTTCACGTAGGCGATCGTCCCGTCCGGGTTGCGAATGGCGGTCGCCGGATTGTTCGCGTTTACCTCTTTGTGGATGAGACATGTACCGATCACTGTACTAGTCTTGATCGCACAGCGCGGCGAGACTACACCACCGAATCGCTTAGTGATCTTAACGACTGGCCGCTGACCGTCAGATTACGGATGATAGGTATGTCGAGCCGGTCGTAGACCGTCGCCATATTTCGTTCGCCGGCCACACCTGTTGCAAACGCAACCGGTGAAATGAGCCACATCAGGTTCTCGGTGCTCGCACCGATCAACTTATGCTCGTCGCAGGCGACCCCGCAGGCGACCCCGCAGACGGGCCAAGTGACAACCGGTAGCCCCGAGAGATTTTCTTTACACAAGAGAATTCCTCGATTTGAAAGGGCTTCGATTTTAAATACGCATGAAACAAGTATCGTGAATACTCTATAACATAATCTTATGCGATAGCCTGAATGCGAATTTTACGAGCACTATTTACCGAGCCAACTGAGGTTCAGCGTTAATTGCCCGATGAATAAGGATTTAGAATACCCAATAACATAATCTTATATCTCGACCCGCGTGAGCTCTCCGCGCTAATTACTGAGCGCCCGGCAAACTAAAGGAGACCATTATGGCAATCGTCGGCTATATGTAATAATTTAGAATAAATTTGTAATTTAGCGAGAATAGGTATTTAGAGTGTCGTAAATACCGCTAAAAATATTTTCAAAGGCGGCCTTCCTTCTTTTATTTTCTCGCTTTCGCCGCTGGCCTCTGGCGGGCCCCCGATCATCACTCAGGACAGACTGATCGCGCTGCGCCCCGTGCGTCGCGAATGCCCGCCCAGCGGTGCTTTGCGCCATCCACTACGCGCCATGCGTCGACGTTCCTGGCGCGCCATGGAAAGCCACAAAAGTGCCTGCATCCCAATTAACGAGCTGCAAAATGCGCGCGTGTATCTGTTCAAGCGTCCGCTTATTCCTTTAAACCGGCCCGAGTCCGGCATTGGTTAGAGTGTTCTCTCTAAACTGAGTATGCCGCCATCAAATAAAGTTTGACCGTGCATTTTTTGTCCTGTTATCGTCGCATCCCATGAAACGTCGGTGACAATCTCACAAAGAGTTAAGGAGCCGTAGAGTTTATGGCGTCATAGCGTGCTTCGTTCAATTTGTCTCCCAGTGTTAATGTCAGACAGAAACAAGCGAGTCGAATTTAAATTGTCGTAAATCTACTTGGATGAACGTTCGGCGGGTGTGATACCGCCGGGGCGTCTCACAACTGTATCCGTGTCATCGCGTCAGGTTTGCGCGCTGCAACATAAATTCGGACTGCAAATCAAGGGCCGGAGCGAAGGAAGCGGTTGTCCGAAGTGAGCGTTGGTTGCCGTATGTAAGCGCACTGCAGTTACAGAAATGGACGGTTCACGCCGGAGGAGTAAAGGTGGGTACGAAAGTCGAAGGGCAATTTCCGGCAGCAACGGCCCGTGTGGAGAGGCCAGGACGCCCGCGTGAGTTTGGGCGCAAGCAGCAAAACCCAGTACGCCGCTTCGGCGGAATCGCAGTTGTTCTGCTTCTGCACATCGTGTTGATCTATGCACTCATCAACGGCCTTGCCACCAAGGTCGTGCAGGTCATCCAGCATCCTATCGAAACGAAAATCATCGAGCCGGTGAAGCCGCCGCCTCCACCGCCGTTGCCCACGGTGCAATTGCCGCCGCCGAAGTTCGCACCGCCGCCGCCGCCGTTCGTGCCGCCGCCGGAAGTGCAGGTGCAAACGCCGCCGCAGCCGACCATCACGCACCAGGCCGCCCCGGTCGTGTCGGCACCGGCCGTTGCACCGCCCGCTCCACCGGCGCCGCCCGCGCCGACCAAGCCAGTGAGCACCGAAGTTGGCGTGGTGTGTCCGAACTCGGATCAGATCCGTTCGTCAATTCGCTACCCGAAGGAAGCTCAGGAAAACAATGTGACGGGCGATGTGCTCATCGAATTCGTAGTCGACCCGCAGGGCCACATCACGAATGAACGCGTTGCCAAGTCGGCGGAAGATTCCTCACTCGATCGTGCAGCCTTCAACGCGGTCAAGCAGTTCACGTGCGTTTCCCAAGGCCAGGCTGTCCGTGTGCAAGTTCCGTTCTCGTTTAACCTGAACTGAAACCCACAGGCGCTCCGGTACCGGTAGCGATTTATCAGACTTAGTTTAGAAGTTGTACTAATGAACATGGAGCAGGCATGAAAAAGCGTACTCTCGCCGCATTGGCGGCAACCCTGTTGTTCGCCGTAACCACGGTGGATACCTTTGTGGCGCCGCATATGGCACACGCACAAGCTAGCGACGCCACCGCGTCGGCTACGGCGCCCGCCACCGCCGCACCGCAAACGGCCAGCCCGGCCGCAGACGAAGCCGTGCCGCCGCCCCAGCCGGCTACGTCCGAAACCGTCAACAACCCGTACGGCCTCGGCGCCCTCTGGAAGAACGGTGACTTTGTTGCACGCTTCGTGCTGATTCTGCTGGTGCTGATGTCAATGGGCAGCTGGTACATCATGATCACCAAGTTCTTTGAGCAGTTCCGTGCAAACCGCCGGGCAAAGAGCGCCGACGAGCAGTTGTGGAGCGCGCCGTCGCTGGTCGCAGGCGCGAAGTTGCTCGACGAAGCTTCGCCGTTCCGCTTCATCGCGGAAACAGCCATCGAGGCGGGCGAGCATCACGACGAAGCATTGCTCGAAGCTGTCGACCGCAACACGTGGATCGACGCCTCGGTTGATCGTGCCATCACCAACGTATCGAATCGTCTGCAGGACGGCCTGGCTTTCCTCGGTACGGTCGGCTCCACGGCGCCGTTCGTCGGCCTGTTCGGTACGGTGTGGGGGATTTATCACGCGCTGACAGCAATCGGTATTGCCGGCCAGGCTTCGATCGACAAGGTCGCGGGCCCGGTGGGTGAAGCGCTGATCATGACCGCGATTGGTCTCGCCGTGGCTGTGCCGGCGGTACTCGGCTACAACTTCCTGGTTCGTCGCAACAAGTCGGTGATGGAGCGTATTCGTGCGTTCGGCGCACAACTGCACACTGTCCTGATCGCCGGTAGCCGGCGCTCGGCGCGCGCCACGGCGCGCGAAGCAGCGCTGGCCCAATAAGCGGAGTTCGTCATGGCTATGAGCGTTGGGCAAGATGATGACGACGAGGTCATCTCCAGTATCAACACCACTCCGCTCGTCGATGTGATGCTGGTCCTGCTGATCATCTTTCTGATCACGATTCCGGTGGTGACGCATACGATCCCGGTGCAGCTGCCGAAGGAGACTATCCAGCCGCTGCAGACCACACCCAAAAGTATCGTCATTGCGGTGAACCGCGACGGCGATTTCTTCTGGAACGAGAAGCAGGTGGATGGACCGACGCTGCTGGCACGCCTGAAGACCGTATCGGTCCAGACACCGCAACCGGAAGTGCACGTTCGGGGCGATCAGAACGCGCGTTATGAGTTCATCGGCCGGGTCATTACCGAGTGCGAACGCGCCGGTATCGCCAAGGTTTCGTTTATTACTGAGCCGCCTGCGCGCGGCGGCTAGGAGGAGGCGATCATGGGTATGAACGTATCGTCGGGCGGTGGCAGCGCTGAACCGGACGTGATGGTCGACATCAACACCACGCCGCTGATCGACGTGATGCTGGTGTTGCTGATCATGCTGATCATCACCATTCCGATCCAGACGCACGCCATCAAGATGAACATGCCGATCGGCAATCCACCGCCGCCGATCACGCAGCCTGAAGTGGTGCAGATCGATATCGACTTCGACGGCACCACGACCTGGAACGGCGCACCGGTGCCGGATCGTGCGACGCTCGAATCCAAGCTCGCACAGGTGGCCGCCGAACCGGTGCAGGCGGAAATTCATCTGCGGCCTAACAAGCTGGTGCCGTACAAGGATGTCGCGGCGGTGATGGCGTCCGCGCAACGACTGGGCGCGACGAAAATCGGCCTGATCGGCAATGAGCAGTACATGCAATAGGGAAGTGGAATGCTAACGATCCATCAACGGTTCAAACGCGCGGTCATTGCGGCCGCTGTCGGAGGGCTGTCCGCGCTCGTCGTGCTGCCGGTCACGTCTCATGCGGCGGACACCTTGCGGCCGGACGTGTCGAAGCCGCTGAATGCTGCGCAGGATTTGTATCGCGCGCACAAGTACAAAGACGCATTGACGAAGATCGATCAGGCGGCTGCCGTGCCGGGCAAAACCCCGTACGAAAGCTATATGGTCGAAGAGATGCGCGGTGCGGCGGCTGCGGCGGCGGGTGATAACGGTGTAGCGGCTCAAGCCTACGAAACCTTGTTGAGTTCAGGACGCCTCACCGGGGCTGACGAACAACGCACTACGGCGGCGCTTGCCGGCATCTATTTCGAGCAAAAGAACTACGCACAGGCTATCAAGGTTGCGCAGCGCTATCAGAAGTCAGGCGGCACCGATCCCGACATGCGCACTCTGCTCGTCCAGTCTTACTACCTGTCGAACGATTGCGGCAATGTGGTGAGCGTGCTCAAGCCTGGGATCGACGCACAAGCGCGTGCCGGCCATGCGCCCGACGAGTCGCAACTGCAATTGCTCGGCACGTGCGCGCAGCGTGTGAAAGATGACACGACGTACCGTGGCGCGCTCGAAAAGCTGGTTGCCTATCACCCGAAGCAGGCCTACTGGGACGATCTGTTTCAAGCGATCCGCTCGAAGCCGGGTTATTCGTCGGCGCTCGATATCGACACCTATCGGCTGCGTCGTGCAACCGGTTCGCTCACGAGCGTCGACGATTACATGGAGATGACCCAGCTCGCGATCGTGGCGGGTAATACCGCCGAGGGCAAGCAGGTGATCGATCAGGGGTTCGCATCGGGCGTTCTGGGCCACGACGCACAGGCGGATCGCGAAAAGCGATTGCAAGCATTAGCCGCGAAGCGGGCGCAAGCGTCGGCTGATCCGGCGAACCCTGTAGCGCCCATCGATGTCGGCTTCAACCAGGTCTTCGCGGGGCAAACCAAGCAGGGCCTTGCAGCAATGGAGGCGGCGATCGCGAAGGGTGGGCTCGATCACCCTGACCAGGCGCAGTTGCATCTCGGCGTGGCCTACTACGTGGCAGGCGACAAAGCCCGTGCGGTGCAAACCTTCCGTGCGGTGAAAGGCTCAGACGGTTCGGCCGACCTCGCCCGACTCTGGGTGATGGTGGCATCGAAATAACGGCATCCCGGTTCTAATCTGTCTCATCCTGCGGAGTGCCGCCGAGCTATGCGCGCATTGATCCGGGCGGTACACGCTCGCCGTATGGAGCGAAGGAGTTTGACAGCGAACGGGGATGGTTGCGTATGCAACCATCGCCCGGGTTTAGGCAAGTGCGAAAGTGTCCCGACAATCGCATTGATTGAATCACCTATCGCAGCAACTAACCGGGCATATGGCGCTTGTCTCAGGGAGGATGTTGCATCCGATAAAACATAGTTTGGTATACAAACTAATTTTGACTACGGGATTCTGTCTTGCTATGGTTTTGCCACTCGATAACAAGGCACAGATCGCAGTTTCCATAGGAAGCAAAATTCGCGCGCTTCGCCAACGGTTCAAGCGCACGCTGGATGAAGTGGCGACAAGTGCGGGGATTTCCAAGCCCTTCTTATCGCAAGTGGAACGAGGTCATGCAACGCCTTCTATTACATCGCTGGTTGGCATTGCGCGAGCGCTAGGCGTTACGGTGCAGTACTTCGTTGACACGCCAACCGAAGACAAGTCAGTGCGTAGAGGGAGTGAGCTGGAATACTTCGGATTCGACGGAACTGCGAATCTTTTTGGACGGCTGACGAACTTGTCGGTTGGCGGCATGCTGGAAGCGATTCTCGTCAGGATGCCGGTGGGACAGAACCCATCGGAAGTCACGACACATGCAGGGGAAGAGTTCTTGTACGTGATGAGCGGTCAGATATCACTCACGTTAGAAGGTACAACGTTCGTATTGCAGACTGGTGACACCGCGCATTTCGAGTCCACTGTCCCTCACGCCTGGTGCAATACCGCTCGCGAAGAAGCGTTGATTGTATGGGTGGGTACACCAAGATTGTTTTAGGTGACTTTGCACCGTGATTTCTTGAAAAGCACTCTATTCATTTTTGTAAGCATTACTGATGGTGTTATGTAAGGTTGGCCCGATGGAAAGGCGTTGCCCGGTTCATCACAACAAGTAGTCGAAGTTAAAAAAATTAGAAGCGCTGCGCATTTCGTTTGCACTAGATAAGTAGTCCGGTATTGAAGTATCTGAAGTGTCCCGTCTTTCTGTCTGCATTTGCAATTTGGTGCGATGTTGACCCGGTTGCCGGGCAGAAGAAGCGCGGGTCAGCTTTAACGGAGCGCGGCGCAAGAACGCCGTATATCGAGTGGAGAGGTTCACAAGACCTCACCTCACACACAGCTGTGGCCTTACTGACGAGCGAGAAGGGGAAAAATGAAACAACGGGCATTGGCGCTGGCCATCAAAAGAATAGTCTGGGCTGAGCTAGCATTGTCAGCCGCGATCGTTGTACCTGCGTTTGCGCAAAGCCAGCCGGCCGCCACTGGCACGGCGGCCGGCGCGACGACGACGGAAAGCGCGCCGGCAGCAGCAGTGGCGGCACCGGCATCAGGCACCGCTGCAACTCCGTCCGCGGACAACAACACCGCGACACCGACTGCTGAAAAGGGCGTCCAGCAAATCAAGAAATTTGAAGTGACCGGGTCGCTGATTCGTAGCGCCGACAAGGTGGGCTTCAATGCAGTTCAGACGATTTCGCAGAAAGACATTCAGGAGAGCGGCGCCACGACGGTCGCCGATTATCTGCGCACGACCTCAGCCAACTCGGCCAATAGCTGGGGCGAAGGCCAGTCCGGAAACTTTGCCGCAGGCGCTGCGGGTATCGCCCTGCGCGGCCTCAGCGAAAAGTACACGCTCGTGTTGGTGGACGGACAGCGCGTCGCGCCGTTCGCGTTCTTCTCGAACAGCGTCGACTCCTTCTTCGATTTGAACACGCTGCCGTTGAACTCCATTGACCGCATCGAAATCGTGAAGACCGGTGCCGTGTCGCAATACGGTTCGGATGCCATCGCGGGCGTGGTCAACATCATCACGAAGCATGACTTCCAGGGACTGCAGCTCGACGGCAGCTATGGCAGCGCCATCAGCCAGGGCGGCGGCGCGGGCACGACCAAATTCGGCGTGCTCGCCGGCTTTGGCGATCTCAACGCCGATCGCTTCAACGTGACGGCAGCGGCAAGCTACTACAAGTCGAACGGCTTCACGCTGGCCGACCGCGATGCGACGAGCTCGCAGGATTTCACCAACAATCCGGGCGGCCATTCGTTGCTCGCGCCGTCGTACTGGAATATGCCCGACGGCAGCGTGCAGGCATTGAGCGGCTGTGCGAACGGCGGTGCGGTGCATCCCGCTGGCACCAACTCGCTGACATCGGGATTGCCGGGCACGATCTGCGGATACAACTCCGCGGAAAGCACGTCTATCGCGCCGATGACCGAGCGCTTGAACGCGAAGCTTCACGCTGATTTCAAGATCAACGATGAGACGACGGCGTTTGGCGACTTCCTGATCAGCAGCAACAAGACCACGACGAATGACGGTCTGTGGAACAACGTTATCGGCAATCCGCAGGTTCCCGCACTCGTGTGGAACCCGAACACCAAACTGCTTTCGCCGTTCAACTTCAATGTGCCGGCGAGCAATCAGTACAACCCGTATGGGGTATCCACGCCGCTCACGTATGCGTTCCCGGGCGCGGTAGCGGAAGACACGTATGCCACTTACTGGCGCGCGTCGACGGGCATCAAGGGCTCGTTCAACTTGCCGAATGGCGAGTGGGATTGGGCGAGCTCGGTCAGTCACTCGCAAAGCACGGTTTCGAACACTTATACGAACCAGCTCAACACCGCGGCACTGACCAATATTTACCAGAACGGTACGTTCGATTTCTCGAATCCCGCCGCGACGCCGAACGGCCTCAACGGGTTGTACCAGGATGCGAACAACCTGGCTATCTCGAAGCTCGATACCGTTGACGCGACGCTGTCCACGCCACACCTCTTCAGTCTGCCAGCGGGTGATGTGGGTCTTGGCTTCGGTGCACAGTTCACTCACCAGAGTGAAGTGATGAACCCGGGTGCGGCATTCGAACAAGGTCAGGTCATCAGCCCGAATCTCCAGACGGTGAACGGCCAGCGCAACGTGGCTGCCGTGTACTACCAGGTGGACATTCCAATTGTGCGCGCACTGACGTTCAGCCAGTCGGGCCGTTACGACCACTACAGCGATGTCGGCGGTGCGTTCTCGCCGCGTTTCGCGTTGCGTTATCAGCCGGTTCAGGCACTCACGATGTACACCTCGTACAACCGTGGCTTCCGTGCGCCGACGTTCGTTGAGAACAGCAACTCGCAAACGATGGGTATTCAGGTCGACCAGGCCACCGGCCAGAACTACACGTCGATCACGGAAGGTAATCCGGCCCTGAAGGCGGAGCGTACGAAAAACCTGAGCATCGGCTTCCAGCTGTCGCCCACGCGTACGACCGATATCGGCCTGGATTGGTACAAGATTCGTGTCGATAACGTGATCGGCCAGGGCTCGCCTTCCCAGGTTGTCACCGACCCGGTCACGGGCGATCTCCTGTACAAGGTCATCCCTTACCAGAACCTTGGCTACCTCGATACGAACGGTTTCGAAGGCACGTTCCGCCAGTCGCTGCCGACGAAGACCGGGACGTTCACGTTGTCCGCTGACTGGGCTTACGTGAACAGCTTCAAGCTCGGCTCGCCGGGTCAGGCGCCGGTGAATGGTGCGGGTAACGACTACACCCTCACACAGCCGTTCGGCGGCAGCTTCCCGCGCTGGAAGGGCAATACCACGCTGGACTGGGCGTACAACAAGTTCGACGCAGCGTTGACCTGGCAGTTCACCGGTCCGTATGCGCAGAACCTGGTTGCCGACGGGCCGTCCCACGTGGGATCGTACAGCCAGTTCAACCTGATGATGACGTACACGGGCTTCAAGCACTGGACGATCTACGGCGGTATCGACAACATCTTCAACCGTGCGCCGCCGTACGATCCGATCTTTGCAAATGGCACGCTCGATCAGAATGGCTACGACCAGTCGATATACACGAACATTGGCCGCTTCGCGCAAATTGGCGCAACGTACAAGTTCTGATGTCGCTGTAGTGTGTTTGACCGATTGAACGGTCGCTCCAGCGCGTGTCATGCGGCGCTGGAGCGACCTTGTTTTCGACAATCCCGGACCCTTCGATTCAATCGTCGATCTTTCGACGCCTCATCGCACGACGCGCTCAAGGCCGCAGTCAACGCCGAGCGTGGAAGTAACGAATACCAGGAGTTTCCAGATGTTTTTCGCACCACGTCCTTCTTCGATCCGTCTTTGCCGCGCATCCGCGGCGCTTGCTCTGGGTGGCGTCATGCTCGCTGGCGCCGTGCAGGCGGCAGTCGTTCCTCCTGGCGTGCAACTCGCCGCGAAGCAGGAACTGGTGCGCAACAATGGCACTGAAGTCGAGACACTCGATCCGAACGTGGCGGAGTCCGTGCCGGCCAATACCGTCGCGCGCGATCTGTTTGAAGGGCTGACCGCCACCCGTTCCGACGGTGAGACCGTCCCCGGCGTCGCTGAAAAGTGGGAGATGAAGGACCCCACCACGTGGGTCTTTCATCTGCGAAAGAATGCGAAGTGGTCCAACGGCGAGCCTGTTGTTGCCGCTGACTTTGTCTACGGATCCCAGCGTCTCGTCGATCCAAAAACGGCTTCACCGTACGCCACCACCTACGGCATGTTCCTGCTGAACGGAACAGACATTGTGGCAGGCAAGAAACCGGTGGCGTCGCTTGGCGTGAGCGCACTCGACCCGTATACGGTCGAAATCAAGACTCCTTATCCGGTGCCGTTCCTGCCCGACCTGATGTCGAATACGAACTTCGGGCCGGTGAACAAGGCGGGCGTCGACAAATACGGCCACGACTGGACCAAACCCGGCAAGCTGATCAGCAACGGCGCCTTCATGCTGAAGGACTGGCAGGTGAACAACCGCCTCGTGCTGGCGAAAAACCCGCAATACTGGAATGCCGCTAACGTGCAGCTGAACCAGGTCACGTACCTGCCTGTGGAAGACGAAAACACGGACGTGGATCTGTACAAGTCCGGCGGTGACGACTGGGTGAACCAGCTTCCCTCGGGCACTTTTGCCCGCTACAAACAGGAGTACCCGAACGAGATGCGCGCGGCGCCCATGCTCGGCTTGCGCTATTACTCGTTTAACAACAAGGACCCGCTCCTGAAGGACGTGCGTGTGCGCCAGGCGCTGTCCATGGTCATCGACCGGGACATCCTGGCTCAGCGTGTGACTGCCGACGGCCAGATCCCGGCGTATGGCGTCATCGTGAAAGGCGTGAAGGGGGCAGACGTCAGTGCGTACGACTGGGCCTCATGGCCGATGGCGAAGCGCGTGGACGAGGCGAAAAAACTGTTGGCCGAGGCGGGCGTGAAACCTGGCACCAAGTTGCAGTTCGTCACCAACACGAGCGAGTACCACAAGAAGATGGCGATCTTCGCGGCTTCCGAATGGAAGACGAAACTGGGTCTGGATACTGAAATCCAGGCGATGGAATTCAAGGTGCTGCTCAAGAAGCGGCACGATGGCGACTACCAGATCGCACGCAACGGCTGGGTCGCGGATTACAACGACGCAAGCACTTTCCTCACACTGGTTCAATGCGGTTCCGAGCAGAACGACAACCAGGCGTGCAATCCCAAAGCCGATGCGCTGATGCGCCAGGCATCCAACTCCACCGACCCGGCCACGCGCCAGACGTTGCAGACCGAAGCAGCCAAGGTGGCAATGGAAGACTATCCGATGCTGCCGCTGCTGCAATACACGCTGGTGCGGTTGGTCAAGAGTTACGTGGGAGGCTATTCCACGAAAAACCCGATGGACCATTACCGCAGCGAAGACATGTACATTATCAAGCATTGAGCGCGGTGCGCGGCCCGGCCACTCGACATGCGCGCGACGAGTGGCCGGCGTCGCATTTTCATCCGGACGCACGCATCCGTTTCACCCTTCAGGTTTTGTCATGAACGAACCGCATCATCCCCTGGAAGGCGCGCTGTGGGCGCCGGCGGCAAGCGACAATGAATAGGGACTTCATTACGCTGGGCGTTGCTGCACTGCTCTTTGCATCGCAAGCGTTAGCGAACCCGTCGATCGCCCAATACGACGAGCCGAAGTATCCGGCGAACTTCACGCACTTCGACTATGCGGACCCGGACGCGCCGGCTAACGGCGACATGAGTTTCCAGAACTACGATGAGCTGCAAAGTTACGATTCGATGAATCCCTTCCTGCTTCGCGGCGTACCGGCGCCCGACCTGAAGAACCTGATGTTCGACACGCTGATGCAGCGAAGCTGGGACGAACTGGCGTCGGAGTATCCGTTGATCGCGGACGACGTGGAGGTCACACCGGACGGCAAGTCAGCCACGTACCATATCAATCCGAAGGCGCGTTTTTCCAACGGCGACCCGATCACCGCAGCCGACGTGAAATATTCATACGACACGTTGGCAAGCCATCAGGTCTCGCCGATCTACAACTCGCAGTTCGCCAACATCAGCCGCGCGACCGTGGTCGATCGCCTGACGGTGCGCTTCGATTTCAAGGAAGCGCGCCGCGATGCGCCGCTGATCGCGGGGGACTTGCCAGTTTTCTCGCCGAAGTGGGGCGTGAAAGCAGACGGCACGCGGCCGCCGTTCGATCAGATATCGGATGTGCCGCCGGTGGCAAGCGGTCCTTACCTGATCGAGCAGCGCAAGAACGACAAGCAGATCACGTACAGGCGCAACCCGGATTACTGGGCCGCCGATTTGCCGTCCCGACGCGGCATGTACCGCTTCCAGCGCATCACGTTCCGGCTTTTCACCGACGCCTACACGTCTCTGGAAGATTTCAAAGCCGGCCACACGGATATGCGCGCTGAGTATTCGTCCTCGACCTGGGCGCGCAAGTACATCGGCAAGAACTTCAGCAACGGGTCGCTCAGGAAAAGCCAGTTCCCCGACGGTCCGGCGCAGATGCAGGGCTTGGTCATCAACACGCGCAGACCGCAGTTCGCGGACGCGCGTGTGCGTCGTGCGCTGACGCTTGCTTTCGACTACGACTGGCTGAACCGGATGGGCTTTTACAATCTATACCGCCGCACGGGCAGCTATTTCCAGGACTCCCCGTTTGGCGCGCAGGGCGTGCCGGATGCAAAGGAGCTTGCGCTGCTCGAACCGTATCGTTCGACTCTTCCGGCTGCCGTGTTCGGCCCCATGCTGAAGCAGCCGGACACTGTGCCGCCACATTCGCTGCGTGCCAATTTGCGTGAAGCCCAGGCGCTCCTGAACGAAGCGGGCTGGCAGTATCGTGACGGTGCATTGCGCGACGCCAGCGGCGCGCCGATGACCATCGAGATCATGGACGACCAACCCGGCATGGACAAGGTCGTCCTGCCGTATATCCAGCAGTTGCAGACGCTTGGCATACAGGCGCATCTGCGGGAACTCGACAGCGCGTTGTACGAGAAACGCATGGACGCATTCGACTTCGACATGACGACGTATATCTATGCACCCGTCACCATCCCGGGCGGCGAACTGACACGCCGCTTCGGCAGCGCGGCGGCGTCGCAGCCGGGTTCGGAAAATTTTCCGGGAGTCCGTTCGAAGGCCGCCGACGCGATGATAGACGCTGCGTTGAAAGCGCAGACGCTAGGCGATCTTGAAACGGCCACGCGCGCGCTCGATCGCATCCTGATCAACGAGTATTACATTGTGCCGGAGTACTACGCGCCTACTACGCGCGTGGGCTACCGGGCGCGAATGGGCTTTCCCCGGGTGTCGCCGCTTTCTTACCTTGCGGAGGACTGGCTGGTCGACTACTGGTTCGTGAAGGCGCCGTCCGGTGCTACTACGGCTGCATCAACACACTGAGATTGCCATGGCCGCTTATATCCTCAGACGCCTGTTGTTGATGATTCCCACGCTGATCGGCGTGGTCACGCTGACCTTTGCCGTGACGCAATTCGTGCCGGGCGGACCGGTGGAGCAAATCCTGATCCAGATGCGCCATGGCGGGAGCCACGGCGAGGGGGGCGGGGCCGGCGGGTATCACGGCAGCCAGGGGGTCGACCCACAGCAGGTCGAGCAACTCAAGAAGCAATTCGGCTTCGACAAACCGCCGCTCGTGCGCTACGCGAGCATGCTCAGGAACTACGCGAGCTTCAATCTCGGCCAGTCGTATTATCAACATCAAAGCGTCTGGGCGGTGATCCGTTCCAAGCTGCCGGTGTCCATCACGCTGGGCCTCTGGACCGTGCTGCTGACCTACCTCGGCGGTGCCGCTGGGGATCTCGAAGGCCGTGCGAAACGGCTCCCGGTTCGATACCGCCACGAGCGTGCTCGTGCTGACCGGCTACGCCATTCCCGGTTTCGTATTGGGCGTGTTGCTGCTGATGCTGTTTGGCGGCGGTACGCTGTGGCAGGTATTTCCCATGCGCGGCCTTACCTCCGACGACTTCGACCAGCTCAGCATGGCGGGCAAGGTGCTCGATTATCTATGGCACATCGCGTTGCCGGTGACCGCTGCAGTGGTCGGCAACTTTGCGATCATCACGATCTTGACCAAGAACACGTTCCTTGAGGAGATCAGCCGGCAATACGTGCTGACCGCGCGTGCGAAGGGTGCGCCGCAACGTGACGTGCTCTGGAAACATGTGCTGCGCAACGCGATGATTCCGCTTTTGACCGGATTGCCTGCGGCTTTCGTGGGTGCGTTCCTCAACGGCAACCTGCTGATCGAGACATTGTTTTCGCTCGATGGCATGGGGCAGCTCTCCTACGACTCGGTGATCCGGCGTGACTATCCCGTCGTGCTCGGTTCGCTTTACCTGTTCACCCTGATTGGTCTTGTGACCAAGCTTATTGCGGACGTTTGTTATGTCCTCGTCGACCCCCGCATCCAGTTCGACCGGCTGGACCGGTGAGCGCATGAACGTCTCCGTGAATCCCATCATGGGCGAAGCTTCTGTCGCGACACCGCCGCCGTCCGAGTCGCCCGGCCGGCGCGTATGGTTGCGGTTCAAGGCGCAACGCCTGGGCTACTGGAGCACGATAGTTTTCGTCGCGTTGTTTGTCGTCAGCCTGCTCGGCGAGGTGTTGGCAAACGACAAGCCGCTGTTGATCCGCTACGAAGGACACTATTATTTCCCGATCGTGAAGGACTATTCGGAGAAGGTATTCGGCGGCGATTTCCCGGCCCGCGCGAACTATCTCGATCCGTATATTCGCGACCGGCTGGAGTCGAAGGGCAACTTCGCGATCTATCCGCCGAATCATTTCCACTATGACACCGTCGACTATTTCGCGACCACACCCAATCCCGCACCGCCCTCGGCCACCAACTGGATCGGGACGGACCAGTTCGGCCGCGACGTCCTTTCGCGCCTGCTGTACGGTTTCCGGCTCTCTGTGCTCATGGCGCTCGCACTCACGGTCTCGGGCGTCTTGCTGGGCGTCCTGACGGGCGCAGTGCAGGGGTTTTACGGTGGCCGCACCGACTTGATCGGCCAGCGCCTGATAGAGATATGGAGTTCGATGCCCGACCTGTACCTCCTGATCATCTTCGCATCGATCTTCGAACCTACCCTGTGGCTGCTGTTCATCCTGCTCTCGGCGTTCGGCTGGCTCACGCTGTCGGACTACGTGCGCGCCGAATTCCTGCGCAACCGTTCGCTTGACTACGTTCGCGCGGCTCGGACGATGGGGTTGTCGAACTGGCAGATCATGTGGCGTCACGTGCTGCCCAACAGTCTTACGCCGGTGATCACCTTCTTGCCGTTCCGCATGAGCGCGGCGATCCTCTCGCTCACGAGCCTCGACTTCCTGGGGCTTGGCGTGCCCGCACCCACGCCGAGCCTGGGCGAACTGCTCGCTGAAGGCAAAAACAATCTCGATGCATGGTGGATCTCCGGCGCGGCGTTCGGTGGCCTTGTCGTCACCTTGCTGCTGCTGACCTTCATGGGCGACGCGTTACGCAACGCGCTCGATACGCGCACGCGCGGTTCCGCATTCGGAGGGGCACAAAAGTGACGGCCCCTCTGCTGCAACTCGACGGTTTATCGATTGCTTTCGGCGACAAGACCGTCGTACGGGACCTCAATCTTTCGATCGGGCGCGGCGAACGCGTGGCGTTGGTGGGCGAATCGGGATCGGGTAAGAGCGTCACGGCGCTTTCCATCCTGGGTCTTGCGGACAACGCTCGCCAGACGGGGCGCATCCTGCTGGACGGCGACGATCTCCTGCAAAAGACCGAGCAACAGATGCGCGGCATTCGCGGCCGCGACGTCGCCATGGTCTTTCAGGAACCGATGACCGCGCTGAACCCCTTGTTCACGATCGGCAAGCAGATCGCGGAGAGCCTGCGTCTGCACGAAGGTTTGCGGCCCAACGCGGCACGCGAGCGGGGTATCGAGCTATTGCGGCGCACCGGTATCGCCGAACCGGAACGGCGTATCGACAGTTTCCCGCATCAACTATCGGGCGGTCAGCGGCAACGCGCGATGATCGCGATGGCGCTGGCGTGCCGGCCGCGCCTGCTGCTCGCCGATGAACCGACCACGGCCCTCGATGTGACGGTGCGCCAGCAGATAGTGGAATTGCTGATCGGCTTGCAGGAACAGGAGGCGGTCGAGCGCGGCATGGCGGTGCTGCTGATCACGCACGACCTGAACCTGGTCAAGCGCTTTGCGCAGCGCGTGGCGGTGATGGAGAAGGGCGTGCTGGTGGAAACCAATTCGACTGCGGAACTGTTTGCAAATCCGCAGCACCCCTACACGTGCCGGCTGCTTGACAGCGAGCCCGAACGCGCTCTAGACCCGATCGCTTCGGACGCACGGCGGCTGCTCGAAGTGCAGGGGCTGTCGGTAGACTACCGGACTTCGGTGAAAGGCTGGCGGTCCACGTTTTCGAAGTCTTCATTCCGCGCGTTGCAGGACGTTGGCATCACTTTGAGACGCGGCGAAACGCTCGGCATAGTAGGCGAATCTGGATCGGGAAAGTCCACGCTTGCCGCTGCCATCCTGGGCCTGCAGCGGCCGGCGCAAGGGATGATCCATATCGACGGGCAGTCCTTGTCCACGCTCAAGAGCGCGACCTCGCGGCGCAGTGTTTCGTCGCGGCTGCAAGTGGTATTTCAGGATCCCTACGGATCGTTGTCGCCGCGCATGACGATCGAGCAGATCGTGGGCGAAGGGATTGCATTGCATCGGCCGGAGGTGACGGCCGCAGCGCGCCGTCAACGCGTGGTGGCGCTGCTCGACGAAGTGGGTATGCCGGCCGATGTCCTGTCGCGTTATCCTCACGAATTTTCCGGCGGCCAGCGGCAGCGTATTGCCATTGCCCGGGCGCTCGCGGTCGAACCGGAAATGCTGATACTCGATGAACCCACGAGCGCGCTCGATGTATCGATACAGCAGCAGGTGCTTAACCTGCTCACGCGGCTGCAGAAAAAATACACGCTGAGTTACCTGTTCATCACGCATGACCTTGCCGTGATGCGCGCGATGGCACACAGGGTGGCGGTCATGAAGGCGGGGCGGATTGTGGAGATGGGCGACACGATGAACGTTTTGCAAGCGCCCGCGCATCCCTATACACAGGCGCTGCTCGCGGCGTCGATCGTAGCGAGCGCAGCGGCTTGACATGGCCAGGCCGCAACAAGGGCTAGTTGCGGCTAACTCAGGACACCGGCTCGTCGCTCTTTTCGTTCAGGCGATGTTTTACGCGCGGCGCGCTGAATGAGCCGGGCTCCGTCGAGTCCGGCCCCGAACTCGGTTTGTCAACCGGCGCTGACGGCTTACCCGGCCCCGGCACGATCATCTTGCGCAGTTGCGGCGCGATCGAGGTCGCCTCGAAACACAGCTTGATGCCGAAGCGCGCGCGGTTGAGCAGGTGCGCCGTCGACACCGTCCGCCAGAACCGGTTCGGGTTAAAGCCGGGATAGCGAGCCTCGCGTTCGATCAACGCCTTGCCATCGGGCAAGTGGACGAAGCAGCAATGCTGGAACCATCGAAGGTCGCGATGCGTGTTGCCGGTCCAGTGCCGGCCGATCGCCTGGTACGCGCCCAGCTCCACGATCTGTTGCCCTTCGTCAGCAAGCGTATTGAGTGCGGCGGAGATAAATGACTCGTCGCCGTGATGCTGCAGGCGCTCAATCTCGCCGACATATCGTTCAAAGTGTGCGCGGGCGCGAGGCACCAGCGCCCTGAGGAACGCGCTCGTGCTGAGGAGGAACTCGCCGCCATACCAGCGCGGATTGAGCAGATGCCGGCCGGCCACGATCTCAAGATCCTTGATGACGCTGGCGCTGCCGTAAGCCGGGAACACTTGATCCGATATGTCGAACGCGCCGACTCCTGCATCGGCGCAGAGTTGAAGCAACTCATCGTCCAGGGGACGGATGGCGACAATGTCCGAGTCGAGTTGCAGCAGCAACATGTCGGTCGTGAGCAGGTCGGCTACTTGTTCAAGCAGGTCAAGCTTGAAATGCGCCGCGTAGAACTCCGTGCTCCTTGGAACGTTGACGCTGGTGATCAGTTCGTGAACAAGCGGACGCCGCTCTTCCGGCGCAATGGAAAAGCATGCGTTGACCGTGTCCGGTGCGTTCGTGAAGACGTTAAGCCGGGGCATGCCTGCATGAAGCAAGGTCTTGTTTAAACAAAGCGCCTGGCGGGCGTAGGACAGCGGATCCTTACTCGTGCTATTGGGACTGGCGGTTGCGTCGACATCGACGAAGACCAGGGTGCAAGGAAAAATTTCCATTGTTTAGTGTCCAATTCCTTATCCAAGAATTTGTTGCTGATTTGAATCGGGCCATTTGAATACCCACCGTTATAAGCATCGTGGAAGATACAAATACTATGTGTCCGCCAAAATGCCAGACACGTGAGACATATACACAGGAATTAGCAGGATTCAGATTACCGGCAATGACACACATGGATATACGAGTTGGAAAGCCATTATTGAGCGGCAAGAGCTACCGTGGTTTTCGAATAACAGTAAGCTTGACCGTGATCCTTGGCGATTGTGGCGTAATGTGCCGGGGTTAAATAATGGCAAGGGCTTCGTCGCTGCGTTTTGCGCGAGCTGAGCTTACCGAATCGTGGACGTGCTTAAGACTTGCTGAC
>NZ_MTHB01000242.1 GCF_002220365.1 Caballeronia sordidicola
TATCGAGCGGCAATTCGCCAAACTCGCCTTGCAACGTCTTTGCGCTGTGGCCGTTGCGGGTATTGCCCGTGGCATTGGTCACCGCTTCGCTCTTGCCGTGGCCCAAGTGCTCGGACATCTCGGTTTCCAGAGTCCGCTCGACCAACATCTTGGTGAGCTGCTTGAGCAGCCCATTCTCGCCAATCAAATCCTCAGGTTTCTGGTAGTTCGCCAACAGGCTGTCCGCCAATTTGACCAACTCAGGATCGGGCTTTACTCGTTTGTTGCGCTTCACGACGGTCATCGTTGCTCCTAGATACTGGCAGTCTCCTGCCAAATGACCGTTTACACAAAACTAATTACACCCCCTCCTGTCAGGGAAAACAAGACAGAAGTTAACACCCGAGCCAAAAAGTTAACAGCCCCTTTTCGTAATTTCGCAACAGTCTCTTAGGGTAGCGTGGTTTGAAAGCGTTTTCTTTGCTTCGTTTCTTTGTCGCTAAGGACCAAGAAATGACGTGCCGCCACGCACAGTGGCTAACAGTGCTAAAGAGAATATCCCGACTCGCGCAGACCACTAACTTAAGCAGCAGCAACCCGGCAATGACTTAGACCGCCAACTCCGGAACCTGGCAACCCGGCACTGACTCCGACCGCTGACACAGGAACCTGGCACCCCGGCACCGACTCCAACCGCTAACCCCAGAACCTGGCTAACCCGCCCCAGACCACCCCTCCCTGTCCCCCGTAAAAAAACCGAGTGCGAACGATCCCCCCTTGGCGCATGATTTGCTCAGTCAAACGAACGCCACTTCAATGTGCAATGCCAACTGGCAGCAATCAAAGGAGAAAACAATGACCAATCACGTGTACAAACAAATCGAACTCACCGGGTCATCGACTCAATCAAGCGACGATGCAATTCGTGTAGCACTCGAAAAAGCCTCAAAAACCCTCCGCAACCTTCATTGGTTTGAAGTCATCGGCACCCGCGGGCAAGTCGAGGACGGCAAGATCGCGCACTGGCAGGTCACGCTTAAAGTTGGACTGCGAATCGACGATTAAGATTAATCGCGACGCAGACAACAAAGGCCGCGCTTATCCAAAGCGCGGCCTTTTCTTATGACGGAAACGATGACAAACAACAGGTAAGTTTTGCGAAGTCGCACGCCCTCGCACCGACTTTGCAAACTGCCCCGCCCCAAAACTACTTCGGCAACGACCCGTCAACGCCCTCAACATACCAGTTGATTCGTTGTAACTCAGGATCAGTCAAATTCTGGCCAGCCGCAATCTTGACCGCACCCGACTGATCCTTGATCGGACCCATGAACACGTCCCACTTGCCGCTCTGCAGTTGTTCACGCTTGGCGTCGACAGCCTGTACTGCCTTGGCCGGCACCACCGCCGTATTCAGGTCCTCGAGATTCACCGCCTTCTGCGGCATTCCCAGCCAGACCGGATCAGTCTTGACCTTGCCATCCAGAAGCTGCTGGACCATCGTGTTGTAATAAACCTCCCAATGTTGCACGACCGAGCCCAAGTGCGCGCTCGGACCAAACTTCTGCATGTTCGAATCCCAACCGAATGCGTAGACTTTCTTCTCGGCCGCCGTCGCCAGCGTCGCGTTCGAATCGGTGTTCTGCAACAGCACGTCAGCACCCTGCCCGATCAGCGTTTCCGCCGCCTGCTTTTCCTTGCCCGGGTCAAACCAGCTATTGATCCAGATTACCTTCGTATGGATCTTCGGATTGACCGACCGCGCCCCCAGCGTATACGCGTTGATGTTGCGGATCACTTCAGGAATCGGCACCGATGCAACAAACCCCAGCGTGTTCGTCTTCGTAACGTACCCCGCCGCGACACCAGCGAGATACGCGCCCTGGTACATGCGGTTATCGTAGACGCCAAAGTTTTTCGCCTTCTTGTAGCCCGTCGCAGTCAGGAACGTAATGTCCGGGTAATCACGCGCCACTTTCAATTCAAAGTCCTGGTAACCAAAGCTGGTCCCAACAATTACCTTGTTGCCCTTCGCGGCCAGATCGCGGAACACGCGCTCCGAATCCGCCGATTCCGGCACGTCTTCGACTCGCGTGATCTTGATCTTGCTGCCGTACTTGGCCTCCACTTCCTTCGTGCCGGCATCGTGGGCAAAGGTCCAGCCTGCATCGCCGGGGTTCCCGAGGTAGACAAACGCAATACCCGGCGCGTCGGCGGCCCGCGCGGGGGCTGCGACCATCGTGGCGGATAGCGCGAGCATCGTGCCCACGGCTCCGGCTGCGCCCAAGGTGTTCAGCCAGCTTTTCTTCATTGTGTTTCTCCTGTCGATGTTTTCGATGTGTTTGTAAAAATCGTGCCGCAGTGTCATGGGCCAGAATCGGGCCGTGGCTCGCAAAGTCAGTCCGCCTTTCAAGCGTGTCACCCCGTACAACGAACGCACCTATCGATCATTGGGCTGGCCCCGCTCGCGGGTGTTACGCGTCAACGCCTGATGAGTCACGCATCCGTATTCCGTTCAGGCTAAGAGACCACAGGCCACGCCGCAAGCACCCCGCCCCGACACCTCGTCACCCTCAGCTAGCCGCAAAAAACGGCTTGCCGAGCGACGCAGGCGCGTTCAGCTTGATCGTGTTGGGATTGCGCGAAATAAGCACCAGCACGACGATCGTCGCGATGTACGGCAACATGGCGAGGAATTGCGTGGGAATGGGCACGCCAATGGCCTGCGCGTAGAACTGCAGCGCCATCACCGCACCGAACAGCAATGCGCCGATCAACAAGCGCCCTGGGCGCCACGTCGCGAACACGACCAGCGCCAAGGCGATCCACCCGCGCCCCGACGTAAGCTGTTCCTGCCACAAATGCAGGTAGACGATCGAGTAATAGCCGCCCGCAATACCCGCCATGCCGCCACCGAAAAGCGTCGCGCCGTAGCGCACGCCGACTACCGGAAAACCCACGGAATGCGCGACCGAAGGCGACTCGCCCACCGAGCGCAATACCAACCCGGCGCGGGTCCGATACAAGAACCAGCTGATCACGCCAAACATGATGAACGCGAGATAACCCAGCGGCGTCAGCGTGAAAAACGCGGGGCCGATGACGGGAATGGACGTCAGACCGGGAATGGGCAGCACGCCGATAGTCGCACGCACCGCCGCCGACGTATAAGGCTTGCCGATATACGCCGAAAAACCGATGCCGAAAATAGTCAGCGATAACCCCGTGGCAACCTGATTCGCGAGCATGGTGATGGTGAGGAACGCGAACACAAGCGACATCAGCACGCCCGCCACAATCGCGCCCAGAATGCCGAGCCACGGATTGCCGGTGATCGCAGTGACGGCGTAACCGGTGACCGCGCCCATCAGCATCATTCCTTCCACGCCAAGGTTCAACACCCCCGACTTCTCGGCGACGAGCTCACCTGCACCGGCGAACATCAACGGAATAGCGGCGACGACAGCGCTGGAGGAAAGCGAACTGGCCTGATTGATATCCATAGGTTTTCTAGTCCGCTTTAATTACGAATGTGCATGCGCCGCGACCCGGCGACGCACGCGATAGTTGACGAACAGATCCGCGCCCAGCAGGCAGAACAGCAGCAATCCCTGGAACACGCCGGCGAGCGCCTGCGGCAATTGCAGCGACGTCTGCACTGCTTCGCCGCCGAGATAGAGCAATGCCATCAGCAGGCTCGCGAGCACGATGCCAACTGGATGCAAGCGTCCGACGAACACCACGATGATCGCCGTGAAGCCGTATCCCGGTGACCAGCTCGCCTGCAATTGCCCGATCGGTCCGGCCACCTCGCCCATGCCGGCCAACCCCGCCAGGCCGCCGCTCAGGAGCAGCGAGGTCCAGATGGCCTTTTTATCGGAGAAACCGGCGTAGCGGGCGGCCAGCGGCGCCAGTCCACCGACATTCATCCGATACCCCGCAAAGCTCTTGCGCATGAACAGCCACACCAGCGGAATCGCGATGACCGTCAGGAACACGGACGCATTGATCCGCGTGCCCTTCAGCCATGCCCAACCCCAATCGGCGTAGAGGCGTGGGAATTGCGCC
Source organism: Caballeronia sordidicola (assembly GCF_002220365.1). Taxonomy (GTDB): domain Bacteria; phylum Pseudomonadota; class Gammaproteobacteria; order Burkholderiales; family Burkholderiaceae; genus Caballeronia; species Caballeronia sordidicola_C. The sequence continues at coordinate 4,048 of NZ_MTHB01000242.1, forward strand.
GAATCGCCGAACATCGCCGAGATTGGGAAGTTCATGCCTTCCGGATCGCGCCACGGACCGCTCACCAGGTAGATCAGCAACTGCGTCGCGACGTAGGTGAGCATCAGGCTCGTCAGGATCTCGTTGGTATTGAAACGGCTCTTGAGCAACGCCGGGATCGCCGCCCACGCCATGCCGCCTATCACGCCGCCAACCATCATCAGCGGCAGGATCCACCAGCCGGTCGCGTCGCCGACATGAATCGCAATGCCGCCCGCCACGATCCCGCCGAGCAGCATCTGCCCTTCAGCGCCGATATTCCACACGTTCGCCCGGTATCCCACCGCCAGTCCCAGCGCGATCAGGCACAGCGGCGACGCCTTCAGTACAAGTTCAGACCAGCCATTCACGTTCGACAGCGGTTCGATGAAAAAGCCGTGCATCGCACGCACCGGGTCCTGGCCCACGATCGTAAAAATCAGAAAGCCGATCATCAGCGTCAGCACCGCGGCGACCAGCGGCACGGCAAGCTGCATGGCACGGGACGGCGTCGGGCGCGCTTCGAGTCGATAGGGAAAATTCATTGTGTCGGGGCCGTGGTGTCGAGTGCGACGGTGTCGGCACGATTGCCATCGAAGAGACCGGCCATGAAGAGGCCGATTTCTTCTGCGTTAGTCAGACCGGTTTCGCGGACCGGAGAAAGCTTGCCCCGAGCGAGAACTGCGAGGCGGTCGCAGATATCGAAGAGTTCTTCCAGCTCTTCCGAGATCACGAGAATCGCCACGCCGCGCGCAGCCAGATCCAAGAGTTGTTGACGGATGAAACCCGCCGCGCCGACATCGACACCCCAGGTCGGTTGCGCGACCACGAGCACCTTCGGCTCCTGCAAGATCTCGCGGCCCACGATGAACTTCTGCAAGTTGCCGCCCGACAGGCTTTGCGCGAGCGCGCCGTTGCCGCCGCAGCGCACATCGAAGGCGCTGATGCAGCGGTCAGCGAACGCGCGCATGGCCTTCGTGCTGATCCAGCCGCCATGCACCATGTGCTCGCGATGTCCAGTGAGCAACGCGTTTTCCGCCAGCGACATGGCCGGCACTGCACCGCGCCCGAGGCGCTCCTCGGGGACGAAGGCGAAGCCGAGCGCGCGCCGTCCACCGGCGCTGTAGCGCGCGGCGGGCTGGCCGACGATAGTGATGGCATCGGGCGCAACATGTTTATCGCGGATCTCGCCTGAGAGCGCAGCCAGCAACTCGGCCTGCCCGTTCCCCGATACCCCCGCAATGCCGAAAATTTCCCCCGCGTGGACCGAGAACGAGACGTCCTGCAGCGACGTACCGAACGGATCGGCGCTCGCCACTGACAAGTTCTTCACCGCGAGCTTCACTTCGCCCGGCGTATGTTCGCGGCGTGTGTAGTCAGGCAGCGAATGGCCGACCATCAGTTGTGCGAGCGATGCGTGGGTTTCCTTGCGCGGATCGACACTGCCGGTCACCCGGCCGCCGCGCATGACGGTCGCGGTCTGGCACAGCGCCTGGATTTCGTCGAGCTTGTGGCTGATATAGAGAATGCTGCATCCCTCCGACGCCAGCCTTCTCAGCACCGTAAAGAGCTTCTTGACCGCTTGCGGCGTGAGCACGGACGTAGGCTCGTCCATGATCAGCAGGCGCGGGTTCTGCAGCAGGCAGCGCACGATCTCCACACGCTGGCGTTCGCCCACCGCGAGACTGTGTACGTGGCGTTGCGGATCGACATCGAGCCCGTAATCCGCCGATACCTCGCGAATCCTCTTACCGAGTGTCTTCAGATCGAATTTATCGTCGAGAGCGAGCGCGATGTTCTCGCCCACCGTCAGCGTCTCGAACAGGGAAAAGTGCTGGAACACCATGCCGATGCCAAGCTTTCTCGCGGCCGCCGGACTGCCGATCTCGACCGGTTCGCCCTCCCAGCGAATCTCGCCTTCGTCCGGCCGCACCGCGCCGTAGATGATCTTCATCAACGTGGACTTGCCCGCGCCGTTCTCGCCGAGCACGGCGTGGATCTCACCCGGCTCGACGATGAGCGTCACGTCGTCGTTGGCCTTGACGGCGGGATATTGCTTGCTGATGCCGTGGAGCGCGAGGCGCGATAGTCGCGCACCGCCCGGCTGAATGGATGAGGAAATGGCGTCGCCCATATGGACTCAGAAAGTGCGGAAATTGCGCGAAACCGGATTGACCGGCATGTCAGCAACGCAAACTTGCAGTCTGCGAGTAAAAGATACCCAAAATGGTGCGGGCCGTCGATTACTCAAAATAGTGCGCGCAATTAGCAACAACACGGTGTTGCACAGCTTGCAACGAACGTGCTTGCGGGTATGCCCAGCTTGACGAAAACAATGTGTCATATTAAAAACGATATGTTGTGCACCCTGGTCGATCAGCCTGACCGTATATTGGAGAGCAGATGAGTCAGCAACGCGAAGCGATCGACACTTACCTGTTACGCGTCCTTCATACCCTCTTGATGGAGCGCAGCGTCACGCGCGCGGCCGTCAAGCTCAATCAGTCGCAACCTGCGATCAGCGCGGCGCTCAGGCGTCTGCGCGACATCACCGGCGATCCGCTGCTCGTGCGCGGCAAAGCAGGCATGGTGCCGACCGAGTACGGCCTGCGCCTGCTCGAGCCCACGCAAAACGCGCTGCGCGAAATCGAACGCATCAAGGTTCAGCAGCACAACTTCGAACCGTCTACTTCCGTGCGCTGTTACCGAATTGGCTGCCCGGATTATCTGAACGTGCTGTTCGTGCCAACCGTGGTGGAGCGCTTTCGCATTGCCGCGCCCAACGCCACGCTAGAATTTCATTCGCTTGGTCCCGCGTTCGACTACGAACTTGCGCTGGAGGAAGGCAAGCTCGATATCGTGGTGGGCAACTGGCCCGAGCCGCCTGAACAACTGCATCTCTCGAATCTTTTTGTCGACAAGATCGTTTGTCTCGTCAGTTCCAATCATCCGTTTGCCCGCCGCGGCGCACTTACGCTCGATCAATACCTCAACGCGCCGCATCTAGCGCCTACACCGTATTCCGTCGGCCAGCGCGGTGCGATTGATGTGCATCTCGCACGCGAGCGCCTCAAGCGCCATGTGGTCGTCACGCTGCCCTACTTCAATCTTGCGCCGTACGTGCTGATCAAGTCGGATCTCGTATTCACCACCACGCGTCTGTTCGCCGATCACTACGCCAAGTTTTTGCCCCTGACCGTGGTGCCGGCGCCGCTCGATTTCCCGCCGATGCAGTACTACCAACTGTGGCACGAGCGCTGCCATTACTCCGACGAAGTGCGGTGGCTGCGCCACCTCGTCGCCGATGCCACGCGCTCGCTGATCGAAGCGCCTTGAACGTAAGCGCCCCAACCTAGTTGGCCATGGCGATCAACTGGCCAGCCAGCCGGTTGTGACGCTCGACGATCGGTCCAAGGTCGACTGTCGTCAACTGGCCGTGGCGCACGACCACGCGTCCATCGATCACACTCGTCGATACCTGCGACGGTGCGCAGAACACCAGCGCCGCGACGGGATCGTGCAGCGCGCCCGCAAAGCCATGCTGGCTCAGATCGAAGGAAACGAAGTCGGCTGCCATGCCCGGTGCCAACGCGCCAATATCATCCCGGCCCAGCACTTTCGCACCGCCCAGCGTCGCGATTTCGAGCGCTTCCCGTGCGCTCATGGCATCGGGACCGAAACCCACGCGCTGCAATAACAACGCTTGCCGCACTTCTGCGACCATCTGCGCGCCGTCATTCGATGCCGACCCGTCCACGCCTATTCCGACCGTGACGCCCGCGTCTCGCATCGCCCGGATGGGGGCAATGCCCGAGGCGAGCCGCATGTTCGAACACGGACAATGCGCGACACCCGTGCCCGTGCGCCCAAACAACGCGATACCCGCACGGTCCAACTGCACACAGTGCGCATGCCAGACGTCCGGTCCGACCCAGCCCAAATCCTCCGCATACTCCGCCGGGGACATACCGAACTTCTCGCGGCTGTACGTGACGTCGTTCACGTTCTCGGCCAGATGCGTGTGCATCGATACCCCGTATTCCCGCGCGAGCAGCGCCGAATCACGCATCAACTCACGGCTGACCGAGAACGGCGAGCAGGGAGCCACGACCACGCGCAGCATCGCGTAGCGGCCTTCATCGTTATACGTTTCGATCAGGCGCTGCGTATCCTTCAGGATCGCGTCTTCTTTCTCGACCACCGAATCGGGCGGCAAACCGCCGTCCTTCTGCCCGACGCTCATGCTGCCGCGCGCCGCGTGAAAACGCATGCCGATCTGTTGCGCCGACGCGATGCTGTCGTCCAGGCGCGCGCCGTTCGGATAAATGTAGAGATGGTCGCTCGACGTCGTGCAGCCTGAGAGCAACAGTTCGGCCATGGCTGTCAGCGTCGATACTTCGATCATCTCGGGCGTCAGGTTCGCCCAGATTTTGTACAGGCTGGTGAGCCAGCCGAACAACTCGGCGTTCTGCGCGGCCGGGACGGCCCGCGTGAGGCTCTGGTACATGTGGTGATGCGTGTTGACCAGGCCAGGAATCACCAGATGGCCTGACAGGTCCAGCACCTCGTCCGCTTCTTGCGGCAAGTCGCTTGTCGCGCCGACTTGCTTGATCCGGTTACCTTCGATGAATAAACCGCCATTGGCGATCTCGCGTCGTGTCTCGTCCATGGTCACGAGCACACGCGCGTTCTTCACCAGCAATGTCCGGGGTTTCTGTTGCATGCCGATCTCCGCTATTTCACTGTTTTACCGAGGGCGCAAAAGCACAAAAGCACCGCTTGAATCCGCGCCTGTTACCCGGTTACCCAGCGTCGATCGCCGTCTTCGGGATGCCCAGCAAACCTCTGTGTAAGCCGCTGTGCAAGACGCTACTGTCCATAGCCAAAAAGCCCGTGACAATGCGAACACTGCCATAGTTGTCTTCACAGACTCGATATGATCGTGAATTTTGGCTCGCGTAGCATCGCCGGGAAGCGGTGGAAGGGGCTGAAACCGGGCCGGAACACTGACGTTTTCTTTACGAAAGCGCAATAAGCAGGCAGCTGTTATGTGCTGGCGATTATCTTGCCTATCGCGGGCGTTATGATCACCGCAACTTTTTACAATGCTGTACACGGCGCGCATCCTCTCACGCCGACGGGTATGTAGCCACACTTGTGGAGCCTCGATCCGCCGCTGATTGTCAGAACACAGACGAGAACTCAGACGGTTCGATGCGCAGCCGCTCCTCGCACACTATAAGGACAACGCGAATGGGCAAGCTAACAACCCACGTACTCGATACCGCGCACGGCCGCCCCGGCGCCGGTATCAAGGTCGAACTTTTCGTGCTGACCGGCGATGCCCGGCGCGCGCTTCTCACCACGCACACCAACTCCGATGGCCGTTGCGACGCGCCGTTGCTACAGGACGACGCTTTTGTCGCTGGCGAATACGAACTCGTGTTTCACGCGGGCGATTATTTCGCGGCGAGCGGCGTGGATTTGCCCGAGCCGCGTTTTGTGGACCGGGTGGTGCTGCGCTTTGGTATTGCCGATGCCACGTCGCACTACCACGTGCCGCTGCTGGTCTCGCCTTGGGCATACAGCACGTATCGCGGTAGCTGAGATCTTCTTTGAGAGTCGATTACTCCGACTGATGCTGCTTGATTTTTATCCGGCGTCCGTCTGAAGTGTGGATAACAGAATTCGTAGTGGAGACGTTTCATGCAAGGCTTTATTGTTGATTGGCTTAATCTTGCTTTGCGCTGGCTGCATGTGGTGGTGGCGATTGCGTGGATTGGCGAATCGTTTTATTTCGTGGCGCTCGACAACAGCCTGAAGCCGCCGAAGGATCCCTCTGCGACCAAGCGCGGCGTGTTTGGCGAGTTGTGGCATGTGCACGGCGGCGGTTTTTACAACATGCAGAAGTACACGGTTGCGCCACCGAACATGCCCGACGACCTGCACTGGTCGAAGTGGCCGTCGTACACCACGTGGATGTCGGGCTTTGGCCTGTTCATGGTGTTGTATCTGTTCTCGCCGAGCACTTATCTCATCGATAAGAACGTGCTCGATATGGGACCCGTGGTGGCGGTTTCAGCGGCGCTGGGGTTCTTGCTGGCGGGCTGGATCGTGTATGACTCGCTGTGCCGGTTGCTGGGCAATCGCGATGGCCTGCTTGGAATCTGCGTGGGCGCCTATGTGGTCATCGCAGCGTGGCTTGCTTGCCATGTGTTTGCAGGGCGTGCTGCGTATTTGATTACCGGCGCGACGTTGGCCACGATCATGTCGGCGAATGTATTTTTCGTGATCATTCCCGGTCAGCGCAAGATGGTCGCCGCCATGCTCAAGGGCGAAGTGCCCAATGCTATTTATGGCAAGCGTGGCAAGCAGCGTTCGGTGCACAACACGTACTTCACGCTGCCGGTGGTGTTCGTGATGTTGTCGAATCACTACGCGATGACTTATACGCATCCTTATAACTGGGCTGTGTTGCTGATCATCATGTTGGCGGGTGCGCTGATTCGACAGTTCTTTGTGATGCGTCATCGCGGGCAGGTGTTGTGGTATTTGCCGGTGATTGGCGTGCTGCTGATGTTTGGCGCGTTTGCATGGACCATGCCGAAGAGTGTGCCGACGGTTGCGCCAGTGGCCGGTGCGCCAGCGATTCGTGTGGCCGATATTGAGCCGATCCTGCAGCAGCGGTGCGCGACGTGTCATGCAGCTCATCCCACGATGATGGGGGCTGCGCCGGCGGGGGTTTTGCTGGATACCCCCGAGTCGATTTCGTTGAATGCGCAACGGCTTTATCAGCAAGCTGTGGTGTTGAAGGCTATGCCGCTAGGCAATGTCACCCAGATGACCGATGGTGAGCGTTCAAAAATCGCGGCGTGGTTTCAGGGTGGGGCTTTGAAGTAGGGTTTGGAGTTTGTGTTTGCTCGCGCCGGTGGACCGGGAGGTCTGCTGGTGCGGTTGGGTGGGAGGGTGTAATTAGTTTTGTGTAAACGGTCATTTGGCAGGAGACTGCCAGTATCTAGGAGCAACGATGACCGTCGTGAAGCGCAACAAACGAGTAAAGCCCGATCCTGAGTTGGTCAAATTGGCGGACAGCCTGTTGGCGAACTACCAGAAACCTGAGGATTTGATTGGCGAGAATGGGCTGCTCAAGCAGCTCACCAAGATGTTGGTCGAGCGGGCTCTGGAAACCGAGATGTCCGAGCACTTGGGCCACGGCAAGAGCGAAGCGGTGACCAATGCCACGGGCAATACCCGCAACGGCCACAGCGCAAAGACGT
>NZ_MTHB01000040.1 GCF_002220365.1 Caballeronia sordidicola
CGCGCCAGTGGCTCAGATGCGAGCTGTAGAGACCCTCACGGCGCAGCAGTGCCCCGACCGCGCCGCTGGCATTGCACGCGTCGGCTTCCCGCACAATACGGCGCTTGTAGCTCGTCGAAAAACTCCGGCGGCTTGGCGCCGCGACGACCTCAGCATCGGTTGCCGTTTTCCCCGAGGCCCCCTCGGGGAAAACCTTCGCACTGACGTCACGTTCCTCAAAAACCTCTTTCATCTGCTTATCCATCTGTGGGCAACTTCCTTAAACTGTTTGAAGAAGTTGTCTCACAGCAGTTTGACACAGGGGGGCCGGACGTGGACCGATGATCGGCAGGCACCACCCACCGCCAGTTAACGATCTGCCCGGGTTCGGCCACTTTGGGACATTCGACAGATGCCCGTAGATCGCCGACGATCGGCGCTCCAAGGGCTCTCGCCTGACCGCGCACAAAAGTATGTCCCGCCCACATCGCCGATGGTGAACATCTATCTATCGACACATGGATCGCGCGGCTACCGACTCCAGATAGCGTGCCGGTGCCTGACCAGGATGGTGGCCTGGCAAGCGATCGCCGCTGAGCAGCAACAGTTGCTCCAGACCAAGGGCCTTCATCGACTCCATCTGGAGCAGCAAGTCTGCACGCTCACGATCCTTGCCTGAAAAGTGCAGCAACGATGAAGCCGGATTTCCCAATGCTGCAGCGCCTTCCAGGGGGCTCAAGTCCGAGTGCGGGCCGACACGATCGGCAAACGCTGGCAGTAGCGGCCAGCCTGCCAGGGGCCCGCGATGCACGATTTGATCAAGCGCGGCCAGGCGCGAAGGGCACTGCTGAGCAACGACCTCAAGCACGCGGACGAAGCGCCCTTCGTTTAGCGCCTGTTTCAATGAACTCAAGAGAGCTCGATACCTTTTAATTCAGGGGGCGTCGTCGCCGCAGCCTCCCGGCGATAGCGCAGAGCAACGACTGCGACGACAGACCCAGTAGCAGGCTGGCGGCATGAAAGAAGATCAATCGCGCGGGCGTCCAGCGGAGCTAAGCGCTCACACCGTGCTATGCGCGGCGAGGCTGCGATATTGCCCTTTGAAGTACAGCAATGGCTGCGTCGTAGTCGCTTCTTGCAGGTCTAATGCTTTCACTTCTCCAATCACGATCAGGTGATCGCCCGCGCCGTGTTCGGCGTAAATTTCGCAAGCGAGCCAGTGGAGGCTGCCGGCAATGATCGGATTACCGAGCGGCGATTCGTACCATTCGACTCCGTGCCACTTGTCCGTGCCACGTCAAGCTAACTGGTTGGAGATCCTGACTTGCTCGTCCGACAGGATATTGACAACGAATCGACCTGACTCGCGAATCTTGGGATAGCTGGCCGAACTGGACATTACGCTCAATGAAACCGGCGGCGGGCTCGTCGACACGCTATAGAAAGACTGGCAGGTGAGGCCAATCGGCTCGCCATCGACATGTGACGCAATCACCGTATACCGGACGCGTAATGCCCGAGCGATTCGCGAAAGCTCAAAGGTTTGACGGCAGTGTTGGAACGTGACATGGTCGATACCGAATACGGGGTGCAGCTCGGAATTAGCTCGACAGTTCTTTCCGGACGATTTCCGCGCCCGCACTCAAAGCTTCCAGCTTGCCTTTCGCTATTGCACGAGACAGGGGAGCCATGCCGCAGTTGGTGCAAGGATAGAGCTTGTCGGCATCGACAAACTGAAGTGCTTTTCGCAACGTGCTGGCAACTTCCTCGGGGGTTTCAATGGTATCGGTTGCCACATCGATGGCACCCACCATCACTTTTTTGCCGCGAATGAGTTCGATCAGTTCCATGGGAACGTGAGAGTTGTGACATTCCAATGAAACCATGCCGATACTGGATTTTTGCAGCTTGGGGAAGGCTTGCTCGTATTGGCGCCACTCCGACCCCAGCGTCTTCTTCCAATCCGTATTGGCCTTGATGCCATAGCCATAGCAAATATGCACGGCGGTTTCACACTTGAGACCTTCAATCGCCCTGTCCAGGGTCGCGACGCCCCATTCATTCACCTCATCGAAGAAAACATTGAATGCGGGCTCGTCGAATTGAATGATATCGACGCCGGCGGCCTCCAGTTCCCTGGCTTCCTCGTTCAGGATCTGTGCGAACTCCCACGCCAGCTTTTCGCGACTCTTGTAATGATCGTCGTAAAGCGTATCGATCATGGTCATCGGGCCCGGCAAAGCCCATTTTATGGGCTAAAGTGGACCCGTCCGTCAAGACAGCTTTTGTTTGGATTTAAGCTGTACTCAGATCCACGCTTGCAGCGGAACAGCGCTGCCCTGTTTTGTCTTTTCCAGAGCCAAACTTGTCGACGATGAGAGCGCCTCCACCATGCCCGCTGGCGTACACGATGTTAGGTGTTTGGTAGTCCAGTGACTGGTGCGGTCGTTCGCTATTGTAAAAATCGAAGTAACGCGTCATGCCGAGCGTAAGCTCGCCCATCGTTTCATATCCATTCAAATACACATCCTCGTGCTTGACGTTGCGCCACAGTCGCTC
>NZ_MTHB01000134.1 GCF_002220365.1 Caballeronia sordidicola
CCCCGCGGTCGACTAGATGCAACTGGTAGCGTCGCAATTCCTCAACGGTCGCGGTGTCGGGCGAGCGTCCGAGGAAGACTGTGAACTCGCGTACGACGCGAAGGTAGTTGGATTGCGTGGTCGGCGCGAGGCGACGCATGCGCATGTCGTCCATCATGCGCTGGCGTAACGGGCTGATAACTTCGGTGGATGTCGTCATAGCTCGGCTCCTGTCGAGTAACGAGGCGGATCGCCTCATCAATCAACATAGGAAACCAAGCCGGGTCCCTCCGAAAAACCACATGCCTCAAACGGAGGGCCTACCGCGCGAGCGGTTTAGTCCCATGGCCGGGTCCGGTCCGATGTGAACGACAAGGCCGCTCGTTGTGATTCAGCTCGGGACTGTCGCAAGCCCCAGGCGTCTTGCCCTCGTTCGCGGTGTGACGGGGCCCCGCACCGAGGTGGCCGGGTTGTGCGGCACGACCTGGCCGATCACGAGCCAGTTGAAGAGGTGACATATGGCGGTCAGGTGCTGCTTGACGGTCGGCGCAGACAGCGTCTGTGTCTGCAACTCGATCCAGGCGGCCACGTGCAACGGCTGCACAGCAGTAATCGACGTCACACCCGCTTGCGCGCACCAGGCGAAAAACTCACCAACGGCGTGCGCTACGCGCGCCGTCTGTGCGAACTGCGGATCGACGACGCGAAGAACACCGGAAAGCGCACGCCGGCCCGCTCGCCGGCCGAGACCACGAGCGCCGGCATGCCGACGCCGGCAGGCAGGGCGAGGTCAGTGCGGACCATGCAGCAGTTCCGTGAACTTCTGCTGCGCATGGGTCCTGGCCGTCTCAACGAGGATTCGACGGTGCAATTCTCGACCTGGATGTCGGCTTCACGGGCATATCCGATCAGGAATACGCTCGTCCCGATATCGCGCGTGGCAGTGTCTGTGAGATCTCTCATTTCATATTTTTCGTAATACAATTTACGTAACGGTTAAATGCTGCGTCATCGTCTCCAAAGGACCGGACGATGCTGTCATCGGCCCACCAGAGCAGTCGCTCAAGCACCGCGCGTTTCGTAAGACCGTGATGGAGCGCCAGCCGGTCAAGTGAAAAATACTCGCGCGCGCCAAGCGTCACCACCAGCCGCTTCTCGTCCGGTTCGCTGGCGGCCGGCACCGGCTCGACCAGCACCGCTGACGCAGCAGGCAGGACGCCGTCGCCTCTCGCGCGACGGCGGACCGGGGCCGCGCGACGCGCCTGCGCCAGCGCTTCGCGCAGCCGCTCGCATTCGAGCACCAGCTCATCATGCTTTTTTTCGTTACGGTAACGGATTCTCCTGACGCCTTGTGCCGTGCCCTAAACGCTGCCTGGCGCTGCGCGTTGGTCATGGCGTCGGGCTTGCGTGGCCGGCCCCGGCCCCGTTTTTCCGTTACGAGGTGATCCTGTAACGACATACCCTTGCCAAGTGCCATGCTCGACCTCGCCTGTCCGGAAACGTAATTTTACGTTACATAACGATAAATTAACAGCAGCGAGGCGGCGATTTCGGCAGTATGGTCAATGGCTGACGGTTAGCGGTCTGCTGCGATCGGCATCACCCCACTCATTGCAAAACTTGATCGCCGACGGACGGACCGCATCGACATTGGCTTGATTCAAATAAACCGTAACCTTTTTCGACTTGTTACATCGCGATTGACACTCCGACTGGCGTGCTAGCAGCCACTTTTGGGTTCGCGCATGGCCGTTTCAATAAGATCGATTATCGGAATAGGGTTGTTGCGGGTACGGGCTAGGCAAGGGCGGTGACGATGCCGTACGCTTGTAGAAGGCAACGCGTTTGGAGGCTAACGTGAAGCACTTCGGCCATGGCGACGATGCTGGACCCTCGTTCGTTGCGTTTCCCGATCACGCCTCGCTCGCGGCGTTGCGTGCATGGTATGAGGGGATATCAGCGCGCGCGGCGGTGAGCCGCTATCTTCCTCATGCTCGTGTTCAAACACAGTCTTCACGTGGCGTCATTGGTCGCATCAAGCGACGCCTGGTGCGCATTGCACAGGTGTACGGACGATACGATATCGCTTCTGTTTTCGCAGATCACGGCACATATCGGAGTGCTCACGTGATCGATGTGCGTAGGGCTATCGAGGAACTTCGCTTACTGGCTGGCCGCGAGCCACAGATCAATGATGACATCACACTTTGGCTGCCAACACGTGCAATCGGTGCATTGAATGCACAGGGCATAACCACGCTTGCCGAGTTGACCTTGCGGGTGCCCCGATGCCGCATGTGGTGGTGCAACATTGCCGGTATTGGACCGGCATCGGCGCGCGACGTCGAGGCATTCTTTTCTCACCATCCACTGCTAACCAACGCTGCACGTCAGTTGGTCGAACGTTTTGCGCCGCGCGAGCACATTTCCTGGCGACAGTTTGAGTCTGTTCGTAGCCGCAATGGATCGCAAGGCAAGTATCGCGCGCCGAAGTTACGATGCTTGCTAGACGCGACCACTGATAAGCAAGCCATTGAGGCCTGGCTCGCTTTGCATGAGACCGACGCTACATCGAGGGCTTACCGTAAAGAGGCGGAGAGGCTTTTATTGTGGGCAAACGTCGAACGTAAGAGGGCGCTCTCATCGTTGAGCACCAATGATGCGATTGCTTATCGAGCGTTTTTACGATTTCCTGAACCGAGAGATCAATGGGTTGGCCCGCGACAGGTCCGTCAGTCGGACGACTGGAGGCCGTTCTTTCGCCGATTGCGGCCGTCATCGGTGGCGTACGCACTGTCGGTGCTATCGGCCATGTTCCGATGGCTTGTGGAACAGCAGTATGTCGTTGCGAATCCGTTCGCTGGCATCACGGCGGGTCATACGCGACAGATCGAGCACGTGCAGATGCGAGCACTCAGAGATGAGGAGTGGCGATTTGCGCGACGAATCGCCAACGAGTTATCCACATCGTACGGCTGGTCGGTCGAAGCGGCGCAACGGCTTTGCTTCATTCTCGACTTCGAACTTGCAACCGGACTTCGCGCATCCGAACTGATCCACGCAAGGCTCGGAGACCTGTACTTTGGTGACGCCGACGACGTATGGCTGCGCCTGATTGGCAAGGGCCGGCGTGCCGCGAGGGTTGCCATGCCCCCACTTGCGATGCGAGCGCTACAAACCTATCTTCAGCAGCGAAGCCTACCTGCAGACCCACGTCGCTGTAACCGAGACATTCTGCTCGTCGCGGCGTTAAGCGGCGATCAGACGGTGAGCATTTCCGGGACACGTCTGCGTGCTGTGCTCAAGCGTTTCTTTAGACTCGTTGGACAGCAGATCGAAGCCACGGACTCTTCAGCAGCACAACGACTCGAGCAGGCGAGCCCGCATTGGCTTCGACACTATATTCCCTTCCGGATTATGTCTTGTAATCGCGTGATGGGGCGGTTTTAAGGTCAAACGGGCGCCGCCGGATAGAGATAATCTTGACTCCTTCCACCCGCTCCCCACGCCGGGGAAGGAGGTCATCGTGAAGTACATCATCCAAGATCAGGTTATTCTCTCGCAAGCACCGGAAGGTCCGCTGGCAGCCTATTTGGCATCCTTTGCGAATGCGCTCAGCGCTCAGGGATACAGCGGACAGTGGCTGAAGCTGCACGTTCGAGTCGCGGCACGCTTTAGCCGATGGCTAAAGCAGAGAGGCGTTGGTGAACGGGGCATCGGCCCCGAGCACGCGACGCGGTATTTACGTCAGCGCGCCCAGCATGTCCGATCATACCTTGGCGATCGACCTGCGCTCAAACATCTCATTGATTTTTTGCGGAGTGAGGGCGTGATTCGTGTCGAGAAGGCAGCGACACGTCGGGTGCCACCGGCTGAGATCTGTGTACAGGCATACGCAGAGTACTTGCGCGACGCACAGGCTCTCGTTGCGGCAACGATCATTAACTACGTACCGTTCGTCCGCGATTTTCTTCACTATTGTTTCGGTGACGGGAAGGTCACGCTTTCGCGACTACGCGCCGCAGATGTCGTGAGCTTTGTGCAGTTTAACGCACCACGTCTGCATTTAAAGCGTGCGAAACTCATGACCACTGCCCTGCGATCTTTTCTACGCTACGTGCGCTATCGTGGCGACGTTACGGTGGACCTGGCTGCCGCCGTTCCAGTCGTCGCCAACTGGTCGATGCCATCAATTCCTCGTGCAATTTCTGCTGACCAGACGCGACAGCTGCTGGCTAGCATTGATCGACACACTGCAGTCGGTCGCCGCAACTACGCCATCTTGCTCCTGCTTGCGAGACTGGGATTGCGCTCTGGTGAGGTGGCCTTTCTCGAGCTCGATGATATCGACTGGGGCGCGGGCCAGTTGAACGTGCGTGGCAAGAGTGGACAGCGCAACGAGCTACCCTTACCCGCAGACGTCGGCAAGGCAATCGCCGCATACTTGCAGCACGGGCGTCCTCCTAGCGCCAGCCGCCGCGTATTTTTAAGTGCAAATGCGCCCATCAGAGGCTTTGGACCAAATGGCGTCGGCTCGATCGTGCGGCGTTCGCTTCAACGCGCTGCCATCGACGCGCCCACGACGGGTGCCCATCAGTTCCGACACGGCCTGGCCACCCAGATGTTGAATCATGGGGCCTCGCTCAGTGAGATCGCCGAGGTGTTGGGGCATCGTCATCAACAGACTACAGCGATCTACGCGAAGGTAGACATCAAGTCATTGCGCACGCTCGCTTTGCCCTGGCCGGGAGGTGCACGATGAACACGCTTCGCCAAGCCGTTCAGGATTACCTCGATCTGAGGCGCAGCCTGGGATTCAAGCTGAATGAGGCAGGCAGGGCGCTACCAGATTTCGTCGCGTTCATGGAACGGCATCGGGCTCCCTACGTTACCCAGGCGTTGGCTCTCGCTTGGGCTCGACAACCATCGCACGTCCAACCCGCGGAATGGGCGCGACGACTGTGCTATATACGCCAGTTTGCGCGCCATCGCAGTGCCACCGATCTTCGCACCGAGATACCAGCGCCAGGCTTGTTACCATTCCAACCCAAGAGGGCTCGACCGTATTTATATTCGGCCGGTGAGATCCGCGCACTATTGCGGGCTGCGCTTGAGATGCCATACCGCAATGAACGGGAAGCACTTCTGTCGTCGACCTATCATTGTTTGTTCGGATTACTGAGCGTATCAGGCATGCGTCTGGGTGAGGCGCGCAATCTCGAGATACAGGACGTAGATCTGACGGCGGGGATACTGACGATCCGTGGAGCGAAGCTAGGCAAGTCGAGAATCGTTCCCTTGCATACTTCGACCTGCAAGGTGCTCGCGGACTACATCACGCGGCGTGAGCATCACTGGGCGGATCGACCAGTATCTTCCTATCTCTTTGTTTCCAGCTGGGGTAACAGGATGGATGTCGGTGCAATTCATCGCACTTTCTATTCATTGTCGCGGCAGATTGGTTTGCGCGGCGCATCCGACAGTCACGGCCCGCGTCTGCACGACATGAGACACGTTTTCGCGACGAACACACTTGTACGCTGGTATCAGTCCGATCAGGATCCCGAGCGCCGTTTGCCAATCCTGTCGGCCTACCTCGGCCATGTCCACGTTGAGGATACGCAGTGGTATTTCAGCGGCTCGCCCGAACTGATGCGTGAGGCGATGCGCCGACTCGAACAGCGCTGGGGGGACCGGCCATGACTACTTCTGCTACCTTTGCTCCACTACTGGAGCATTTCTTCACACAGCGCCTGATGCAGCAGCGCCAGGCGAGTCCTCACACCATTAGTTCCTATCGCGACACCTTTCGGCAATTTCTAAAGTTCGTGCAGCAGCGCCTGCATAAGTCACCGTCCCGGCTGAGCTTCGAGGACATCGATGCTCCTCTGATCGTCTCGTTCCTCGATGAGCTTGAGAAGCACCAGGGCGTTAGCGTTCGCACCCGCAATCTGCGCCTCGCGGCAATCCATTCGTTCTTTCGTTACGTCGCGCTCGAAACACCAGCCAATTCCGCCCAGATCCAACGAGTGCTTGCCATTCCCAGCAAACGCTTCACCCGTACGCTGGTCCACTTCCTGACGCGTCCAGAAGTCGATGCCTTGCTTGCGGCCCCTGATCAAAGTACTTGGTCTGGCCGGCGTGATCACGCCTTTCTATTGGTCGCAGTACAGACCGGCCTTCGCCTGTCCGAGATGACCGGGCTCAATCGCGAGGATCTGATCCTCGGAGCCGGCGCTCACGTGCAGGTGATCGGGAAAGGTCGAAAGCAGCGCTGTACACCTATCGCCAGATCCACACGTGCCGTACTGAAAGCGTGGTTGCGGGAACCACAACGCGGTGATGGCACAGTTCTGTTTCCCAGTGAGCGTGGTGAACGCCTCAGTGTCCACGGTGTGCAGTACCTGCTAAACAAGCACAGAAAGACCGCGTGTGAAGTTTGCCCGTCATTGAAGCAGAAGCGGGTCACTGTCCACTGTTTGAGACACACCATGGCCATGGACCTTCTGCAACAAGGCGTTCGTCGCTCGGTCATCGCGTTATGGCTCGGGCATGAATCGGTGGAAACAACCGAGCAATATGTCGAAGCGACCCTTGCGATGAAAGAGGAGGCCCTTGAGAAGGCAACTCCGCGACGCGGCAAGCCAGGACGCTTCAAGCCGACAGACGAGCTCCTCGACTTTCTGAACAGTCTTTAGGCTCTCAAAATTATGTCGGGCGATCGCTTGAGTACATCTGCTTTACGACCCGTAACTCTTGATCGATCCCGTAGCTCAATCGCGGAACCCGACATAATCCGGAAGGGAATATAGTGTCTCTTGTACTAACCCGCTGACGCGGGAGTGGGAGGTGGACACAGGTGTATGGCTGACGTTTCATGAAGAGGGTTGTCTGGCACTGAAACCCAGCGAGGTGGTGAGCGGTGTCGCCAGGAGCAGTATGAGAACGCCCGGTTGGGCATTCCACCCACTGTTTCCAGGAGGCTCGCCATGACACCACTGCGCCAACGCATGCTGCATGACATGCAGATCCGCAACCTTGCGGATAATACCCAGACGTCCTATCTGATTCAGGTACGCAGTTTCGCCCGGCACTTTC
>NZ_MTHB01000301.1 GCF_002220365.1 Caballeronia sordidicola
CCGCGAGTTTCTTCATCATCGCAGCGGCCAACCTAGTCGCGCTTCCTGGTTTTCCTGAGCTGAGCTGCTTCCTGTTTCAGTTGCTCAGACTCATCCTGCAAGTCATTAGCGATGTCCGTCAGTTTCTCTACCCACGCTAGCACTTCAAGCTCCGACGGCGTTAGTCCCTCTCGAGCGATGTCGGGTAGTGAGAATTTTTTTGGAAGAGTCACGAGTGCGGATCAAATGATGTTGGTGCGACAAACGTTAACATCGTCATCCGCAGTTTACAAGCGCAATCATGAGCGCACGCAACGAAGCTATCGGCTACCTCGACCGCGTGCGCAGATCAAATAACACAGCACGGCGCGTGGTGCTCGCCCCGGGTTATTGAGAAGTTACCGGAAAATTCCGTAAGTCCTTCTCCCATAAGCCTTTCCGCTATTCTGCGGGTCCTGAAAAAGCGTCCGGCGGGTCACGTCCGCGCCCAACCTATGGGACAATCACGCTTCTTCAGCGATATCAACCCCGCACTTACCCCAATGTCTACCGAAGCCCCGCTGTCCCGACGCGCCGATCTAGCCATTACCGGGCGGATCGTCTCGGTCGTCACGTTCACGTTCATTTGTTACCTGACCATCGGTGTCCCGCTCGCGGTGCTGCCTGGTTTCGTGCATACGGATCTCGGCTACGGGTCGGTGATGGCAGGCGTGGCAATTAGCGTGCAGTACTTCGCCACGCTCGCCTCGCGGCCGCTCGCCGGGCGCACGGCGGACACCATCGGGCCTAAGCAGACGGTGCTGTACGGGCTGACCGCCTGCGCGATCAGCGGCGTGCTGCTGCTCAGCGCGGCGCTTGCGTCGCAATGGCATTCGGTGAGCCTGGGGCTGCTGATCGTCGGCCGTCTTGTGCTTGGCTTCGGCGAAAGCTGGGTGGGAACCGGCGCGATCACGTGGGGTATCGGACGCGTCGGCGCCGCCGGGAGTGGCCGGGTGATCTCGTGGAACGGCATTGCCACGTATGGCGCGCTGGCTATTGGCGCTCCGCTTGGCGTGGCGATGGAACGCTCGCTCGGATTTGCGTCGCTGGGTGTGCTCGTGATCGCGCTCGGGGGGCTTGGTTACTGGCTCGCCACACGCATGGCGGCGGTGCCGATCGTGCATGGCGAGCGCATGTCGTATCGCAGCGTGTTCTTTCGGGTGCTGCCGCACGGCATGGGTCTCGCGCTGGGATCGGCGGGATTTGGGTCGATCGCCACCTTCATCACGCTCTTTTATGCCGCGCACAACTGGCCTGACGCAGCGCTTTCGCTGACCGTGTTCGGCACGATGTTCGTCGGCTCCCGGCTCTTGTTTGCCAACACCATCAAGGTCTTCGGCGGCTTTCGCGTGGCTATCGTCTCGTTTGCGTTCGAATGCGTCGGCCTGCTGATGCTCTGGCTTGCGGCAGACCCCGCCTTTGCACTCGCGGGCGCCGCGCTGACCGGGTTTGGCTTCGCGCTGATCTTCCCGGCGCTCGGCGTGGAAGCGGTCGGGCTCGTGCCGCCGGCCAGCCGGGGCGCGGCGTTGTCGGCGTATTCGGTGTTCCTCGATTTGTCGCTGGGCGTGACGGGGCCGCTGGCCGGATATATCGCCGGGGAGTTCGGCTTCAGCTCCGTGTACCTGTTCGCCGCGGTTGCATCGGCGGCGGGCGTGGCGTTGACCGTCGCGCTGTATTTGCGTACCGGGCGTGGACTGGGCGGCGCTGCGACGGCTTAGAACGCCGGATTGCTCGATCGATGAAACGTCCGCTTCGGCGGACGTTTTGCTTTGGCGTGCTCCAACGGAAGAGGGAGGACCCTAAGGCATGGCCCTCATCCCCCATGCCATAATTTCCGGCCGCTATCCCGCGATAGCAATTGTCCTGTCTCACGAGTCCGCCGACCATGTCCAACCCGCTTTCCCGCCATTTCCTGAGCATGGCCTATAACAGCGCCTGGTCGAATCATCGTCTGTTGAAGGCTTGCGCTCAGCTGACCCAGGCGGATTTCGTCGCGCATCGAACCAGCTTCTTTCCATCGATCAAGGCAACGCTCAACCACAATCTGAGCGTCGACTGGTTTTACGTCGACGCGCTCGAACGCGAGCAGCGCAACGAGCCGCCTCATCCGCAGATCATGTCTTTCTTCGATCCGGAAGAACCCTTCGATACCTGCGTCGACCTCCAGCGCGAGCAACGGCTGGCGGATCGGCGGCTCATCGACTACTGCGCTCATCTCACCGACGACACCCTCGAGCGTCAGGTCACCCTCCTTCGTCCTCGTGCAAAACAGCAGGAAACCCGCACGCGGTTACTTGGACATGTGTTCCAGCATCAGATCCATCATCGCGGGCAAGTGCACGCCATGCTTGCCGGAACGTCGGTCCCGCCCCCGCAGCTCGACGAATTTTTCTGCGAGATCGATGCCGAGCTCCGCGCCACCGATCTGGCCGAAATGGGCCTGAGCGAATCGGCTGTCTGGGAATAAACGCAGGGCTCACTTGCCTCCGCCCACGGGTGCCGCTTCTCATTCAATCCCCGTCGCCGCGCTGCTTGTCTTAGAATCTGCCCTTGGTCCCCACTTCCTGCGCCCTATGAACACGACATCGGAAGATCGCTGGCGCGACTTGCGCCCGGACCCGGACAGTGACACCCCGCTTTATCTCCAGCTCGCCCGCAAGCTCGGCAACGCAATCCACGACAATCGCTGGAACGCGGGTGAAGCGCTGCCCTCGGAGCGCGTGTTGTCGGAGGCGCTCGGGGTATCGCGGATCACGTCGCGTAAAGCAATCGCATTGCTGGTCGAACAAGGGCTGATCCGGCGCACACAAGGCGCCGGATCATTCATCACGCCGCGCTATGAAGATCCGCTGTCGCGGCTGTCGAGCTTCAGCGAAATGCTGCGCCGACGCGGTTTTACCCCCGGCTCGAAATGGCTCTCCCGCGTGATCGAGCCCGCGAATCGCGATGAAGTGATCCAGCTCGGGTTGTCGCCGGCGGCGGCCGTAACCCGCTTGCGCCGCTTGCGCACGGCCGACGGCATTGTGATGGCCGTTGAAAATTCCACGTTTCCGGCGGCGCTGATTCCGGACCCGCAGGCCGTTGGCGATTCGCTTTACAGCTTTCTGGAGCAGCGCAACCTGTCGATCGTGCGAGCCCTGCAGCATTTCCGCGCGGTGAATGCGAGCGATGAGATCGCCGAGCAAATGGGCATCGCGCCGCACGACGCGCTGCTGCTGATCACGCGCGTGGGGTATACGGCCGACCAGCGCCCGATCGAACTCACCGATACCTATTGCCGCAACGACTACTACGATTTCGTCGCGGAATTGCGCAAGTAGTCGTACGTAGCTACCACCAGCGCGGCTGGTCGGTCCCGATAGGCACCGGTGGTGAAACCCAGTACGGCGGCGTCAGCGACATGCGTTCAGGCGGCTGCGTGCACGTGAGCGGTCCGAACGGCGAGGCG
Organism: Caballeronia sordidicola; assembly: GCF_002220365.1. GTDB lineage: Bacteria > Pseudomonadota > Gammaproteobacteria > Burkholderiales > Burkholderiaceae > Caballeronia > Caballeronia sordidicola_C. Next base: position 3,467 of record NZ_MTHB01000301.1, read on the forward strand.
ATGGTTTGCAGCATGTCGCGGACATCGTCGAGTTGGGGATCGGGTACGTTCTGGCCATCTTCGATCAGACCCATCGATTGCAGCCAGCGCCCGGTCCGCGCCAGCGCCACCCGCACATGCCAGCTCCCCCCTTGCGTGGCGCGTCGTTGCAGCGCGATCATCGCGCCCAGTGCCGCGAGATAACCGGTGGCGTGATCGAGTGCCTGACACGGTAGATGGCGAGGTTGGGTCTGACCAGCCGCCTGCGCTTCGGTCCACGCAATCCCGCTCGCTGATTGCACGAGGCTGTCGAAGCCGCGCCGCTGTGACCAGGGGCCTTTGTGCCCATACGCCGAGATCGTCACGTACACGATACCCGGGCGCAGGCGCGCAGCCTCTTCCGGGCCGAAGCCATGTGCAGCCAGCGCGCCGGGACGATAGCCTTGCAGGAATACATCGGCATCTTTCAATAGCGCACGCAGCAATTCGCGGTCGTTTTCTTCGCGAAGGTCGAGCGTCGCCGAGCGTTTGCCGCGGCCGTTGTCGATGACTAACGGTGCAATGTTCGGCAGATGCGCACCGTTGATCAGCAGGACATCGGCACCGTGCTGGGCGAGCGTTCGCCCCGCTACCGGCCCCGCGATGATCCGGCTCAGGTCCAGCACGCGCACGTCTGCCAAAGGCCGTTGCGGCTCGCCTTGGCCGATGGGTTCCGGCGGGGTATCGTCGAGTTTGACGATCTCCAGCAGCGGTATTTCCGCAATCGCTTGGGCCTGCGGCGTGAGCGCCCACTCCTCGGGCGTGCGGATCAGCGCGGCGCATAGTCCGGCATCAGCGAGCGCCTCGTCCAGGCTTGCGCCGCTCCATTCACGGATGGCCTGCGTGACGCCGGCGTGATCGTTCGGGCAGCCCAGCAGCTTCACCACATTATCGCGATGATGCTTGAAGTTGGTATGAAGCTGGATCCAGCGGCCGTCACGGGTCTCGTAGAAGCCCATTAGCGGATCGCGCAGCTCCGGCGGGTTCTCGGTTCCGATGCGTAAGTAACGCTCGCTGCGAAACGCGATTGCCGCGCGGCGCGTGTAGATGTGCACATCTTGCTGCCGCCCGGTGCGATGCCTGAAGCATTCCGCTGCCGCCAACGCCGAGGCGCCCACGCTCGCCGCCGCCAGATCACTCACCCGATACACCGACGGCAGTTGGCGTTCATCGCCGCTGATCGTGAGGCGTTCAAGCGCCTCAGGATCTCCCTGCGCCAGACGCCAGAGTTCTTCGACAGGTTTCATAGCCATGCTCCTTCTCAATGCCGCTTGGTCCACCCGGGGTCCGCAGGTTCACCCTCGATGATATCGACTGCCGGCGCACCCATCCGTTTGCCGTCCGATTCCCGTCCGGTCCAATCGGTCTAACCGGTCTAGACGGTCTAGACGGCGTGCCGATTGTGGCGCACATCGGTACGCAATCCGTGCGCACATCCACGTAAAATCACGGCACTCCCTCCGCCGGCTCCTTTCATGCCCGACACAATCCGCTCGAACGTTGCACCCACGCCCTCGCCCCAATCGCTCACGATCATGCTGTGGCTTGTCGCCACGGGCTTTTTCATGCAGACGCTCGATTCAACCATCGTCAACACCGCCCTGCCCGCCATGGCCCGAAGCCTCGGTGAAGCGCCGCTGCGAATGCAAGGCGTGGTGATCGCGTATTCGTTGACCATGGCGACCGTCATTCCTTTTTCCGGGTGGCTAGCCGACAAACTCGGCACGCGCCACGTCTTCTTCAGCGCAATCCTGATCTTCACCATCGGTTCGTTGCTTTGCGCCAACGCCCACACGCTCATGCAACTCGTGATTTATCGCGTGGTGCAAGGGGTGGGGGGCGCCATGCTGCTGCCCGTCGGGCGCCTCGCGTTGCTGCGCGTGGTGCCCGCCGAACGTTATCTCAGCGCCATGTCGTTTGTCGCCATTCCGGGGCTGATCGGGCCGCTTATCGGACCGACGCTCGGCGGCTGGATCGTGCAGATTGCGTCGTGGCACTGGATCTTCCTGATCAACGTACCCGTGGGCGTGATCGGCTGTATTGCCACGCGGCTTTTCATGACCGATAGCCGCAACCCGTCCACCGCTCCCTTCGATCTCGCCGGTTACCTGCTGCTCGCGGTCGGCATGATCGCGCTGACCATCTCGCTCGACGGCCTCGCCGATCTCGGCCTCCAGCACGCCATCGTGCTCGTGTTGCTCGTGCTGAGCATGGCATGTTTTGTCGCGTACGGACTGCACGCCGTACGCGTTGCACAACCAATCTTCTCGCTCGATCTCTTCAAGATCCATACGTTCAGCGTCGGCTTGCTCGGCAATCTGTTCGCTCGCATAGGCAGCGGCGCGATGCCGTATCTGCTGCCGCTGCTGCTCCAGATCAGTCTCGGCTATTCCGCGTTCCAAGCCGGTCTCATGATGCTGCCCGTGGCCGCTGCCGGGATGTTGTCGAAGCGCATTGTGACGAGCCTGATCATGAAGCGCGGGTATCGGAAGGTACTGATGGTCAACACGGTGCTCGTCGGACTCACGATGGCAAGTTTCTCGCTCACCAGCGCCGAGCAGCCTCTGTGGCTGCGCCTCGTTCAGCTGGCGTTCTTCGGCGGCGTCAACTCCATCCAGTTCACCGCGATGAACACGCTCACGCTGAAAGACCTGGGAACCGGCGGCGCGAGCAGCGGCAATAGCTTGTTCTCGCTCGTGCAGATGCTCTCGATGAGTCTGGGCGTCACGATCGCCGGCGCAGTGCTCGCGACCTTCACCGGCATCCTGCCCCGCGTCACCGCGACGAATTCGCTGCCCGCCTTTCACGCGACGTTCCTCTGCGTTGGCATTATTACGGCTGCGTCAGCGTGGATCTTTGCGCAGCTCGGGCCGGAAATCCGCGCCGTGAATACCAAGAAAACCGATCCCTCCGAAGCACATTAAGGCGCTGGCGACGCTGCTTTGCCTTGCGCTCGCTGCGCGCTTGTTGCTCGCTGCTCGTTGCTCGTTATACGCACCGCTGCCCGCTCCTTGCGTTGATGGGTGCCAACAACGCGCCACCTCGATCCATCTCCCGTGCGTGCTGCACTACGAACGTGCATGCGGTCTCGCCGCTTCCCTGCCTTTAGAACCGGCGCCGCAGCTGCGCCCCAGCCAGGCCCGGTTTCGGCGGGAATATCTCAATTGTCCGGCAAATGCGCATATTTCTTGCTCTTCCGGGAGGGGCCCTATCCTGTAAACTAGTTCTTTCCCGATGTTTACTCCCACTCGAGCCGCGTTCGAACGCCTGCCAAAACCACCATGAGCATGGTTGATCTCGACCCTCCCCGCTTTCAGCCACCGCGTCCCGTTGCGGAAGACGATGGTTCGCGGCGCACTGTCCTGTACGGCGAATACACGGTGTTCAGCGTTTTCCAGCCCGTGTTCTCCGTGTCTCACCGGCGCGCGATCGGTTATCACGCGTCGCTGCGAGCCCGGGACGATTCCGGCCGGCAAGTCCCCTCGCATGAAGTCTTCACGCAGGCAGCACGGCGCGGGGATCTGCTCGAACTGGGCCGGTTGGCCGAATCGCTGCATCTGGGCAATTTCTTTTCCTTCGATAGCGACGACGAATGGCTGTTCCTCAGCCTCCATCCGGCCGCGTTGATGGACACGAGCTACGGCGACGCGCTGCTGGCATCGCTGAAAAACATCGGTCTGCCGCCGCAGCGCGTCGTGCTGGAAGTGCCCGAGCAAGCGGGCGGCGAGACTACGCGCTTTGCTGAAATCATCGATTCATTGCGCAAGTCCGGCTTTCTGATCGCGTTGGACGGCTTCGGCGTGAAGCATTCGAATATCGACCGCGTGTGGCATCTGCGGCCCGATATCGTGACGCTCGACCGCTGCATCCTGCAGCAGGCGAGCGAACATTCGCATATCGAGCGCGTGTTACCGGGGCTTGTTTCCCTGCTGCACGAGTCCGGTCAACTGGTCTTGATGGGTGGCCTGAGCACCGAACGCGACGCGCTGATCGCGCTCGAATGCAACGTCGATTTCGTGCAGGGCGCGTATTTCGCGGGCCCGAGCGTGGAAGCCGTGAAACCGCAAGCCGCGCAAGGCGTGCTGGACGCGTTGTCTGCCGCGTCCCGCGAGCGCGTGGCCGCGCGTGAACGCACGCAGTCAGCGCGGCTCGCGCCGTATGTCGGCGCGCTGGAAACAGCGGCGGCGCGTCTGATCGAAGGCGAAACGCTCGCCAATGCGACCCGCACGCTATTGCAGCTTCACGAAACGGCGCGCTGCTTCCTGCTCGATGCATCGGGACGGCAGATTGGCGACAACGTCTTGCCCGTCGCGCGTGCCTCGCAACGTGCCAAGCGTTTTCGGCCGCTGCTGCATTCTGAAGGCGCGAGCTGGGAACGCCGGCCTTATTTCATCGAAGCATTGCGCACGCCGGACCGGGTTCATCTGACCGCGCCGTATCTGTCGATCAACGAAGCGCATCTCTGCGTAACGGCGTCCATCGCCGCGCATACGCCGCGCGGCTTGCAGGTCCTGTGTGTCGATATCAACTGGGACGTGACGTCGCAACGGCGTTGAACGTTGAGCAGCGCAAGCAGACTCGCTGAATCACACATTCGAGCGTGTCGTCAGCGCAGCCTTCACGGTGCGCGCAAGCTCTCCTATCTGAAACGGCTTCCTGAGCACCGCGTAACCCTCTACGCGGTCTTTCGATACATCCACGTCCGCATACCCCGTCGCCAGGATCACAGGCAGTTGCGGGCGTGAGCGCTTCGCTTCTGCAATCACTTCGAGGCCATTCATGCCGGGCATCGCGAAGTCGACCATCAGCAAGTCCGGATTGTCGGCCTGCAGCCGCTCCAGCCCCGCGCGACCGTGCGATGCCTCGGTGACCGTGTAGCCGAGCATCTTCAGGCAGTCGACGAGAAAGGCCCGCACGTCGACGTCGTCTTCAATCACGAGGATCCGCTCGTGCGCGCCCGAGATCTCTTCACCCGGCTGCGCGACCTCCGCCTTGGCCACCACGCGTTCGCGCAAAGGCAGCCATAACTCGACGGTCGTGCCCTCGCCCGGCTCGCTCTGAATCCGCGCCGTTCCTCCGGCCTGACGCGCAATGCCATAGACCTGACTCAAGCCGAGACCCGTGCCCTTGCCGACCGGTTTGGTCGTGAAAAACGGATCGAAGACACGCGTCAGCAACTCCGGCGCGATGCCTGTGCCCGTATCGCTCACGCCGATCACCACATAGTGTCCCGACGGCACCGCTTCGTCAGGCGCTGTGCGCTCACTCACGCGAATGGTCAGCAAGCCGCCGTCGGGCATGGCGTCACGCGCGTTGATGGCTAGATTCAGCACGGCGAGCTCGAGCTGGTTGGCATCGGCGTCGGTCCAGGCTTCTTTCACATCGAAGCGGGTACCGAAATGAATGCCCGTTCCCAGCGACAACGTCAGCATGTCGCGCATGCCATGCAGCATCGAAATGACGTCGATGGCCTTCAGGTCCAGATTGCTGCTGCGTGAAAACGTCAGTAGCTGGCCGGTCAGCTTCGCGCCGCGTTCGGTCGCCCGCTTGACCGTCTGCGCCATGGTCTGCACGCGTTCATCGCGGGTCACGCGCGTGATCAGCTCAGCGTTGCCCATGATCACGTTCAGCAGATTGTTGAAGTCATGCGCAATACCGCCGGTCAGTTGCCCGAGCGCTTCCATCTTTTGTGCCTGCACGAGCACCGCCTGGACCTTGGCACGCTCGTGGATTTCCTTCATCAGCCGGTCGTTCGCCGACGCCAGTTCCTGCGTGCGTTCCGCGATACGACTCTCCAGCGTGTCGTTCAAACGCTCAACCACGAGCTGGCTCGCAAGAATCTTCTCGTTGACTTCGTGACGGTCGGTGACGTCCAGCGACACGCCGATGATGCGTGTCGTCGAGGTCCCAGAAACGCTGCCTGGAGCGCGCATTGGATGGCCGCGCGACTGAACCCAGTGAACGGTGTCGTCCGGCCAGATCACCCGATATTCGACCGTCAGGTTGGTATTGTTATTGATGCAACTATCCAGCGCGCGCTGACGCATCTCGCGGTCATCGGGGTGCACCAGCTGGATAATCTGCGCGTAGTCCAGCGTCGGCCCCTTGTGTCCGTAGATCTTGCGGAACGCTTCGGTGGAGCGCAGCGCGCCGGTCTCGACATCGAGTTCCCACGATCCCAACTGGCCCGCCGCAAGCGCCAGATGCAGCCGTTCCTGCGCTTCCACGCGCTCGGCAAGCTGACGCCGCGCCTCGTATTGCCGCAGGCGCGCGCGCAACGCCGACGACACCGCGCGCCGCAACGTTTCCGCGTTGAGCGGGCGCTCCAGCACGACGACGTTACCCAGCAACTCTAGCCGGTCTAGCGCCTGTTCCGGACGACGTTCGGTGCGTTTGGTGGCAAGCAGGATCAGAGGAAAATCGGACCACGTGGGCTGCTGGCCGAGCCACTGGAAGAGCTGCGGCATGTCGCTGTCGGAGAGTGCTTCTTCCGCGATCAGCGCCGTGCCCGCGCCGCCGCGCAGTTCGGCATTCAGCATGGCGGCATTGAGGCAGGAAAGACAGTTGCGGCCATCCTTGCTCAGCACTTCACCGACTACGTCCGCGTCGCGGCCGCGAGGGGCTAGGATCAGGACACGGTTTTCCACGGCTTAGCGGTCCCTCGCGTCGGGACTTCCCAGCATGGCTGTGTCACCGCGATACGCCGGCAGGCCGGCGAGCACGCCATCGAAATCGCGCAGTGCTTCACTCAGCTCCAGGCCGCCGTGCGTCAGCCTGAACTGGCGAATCGTGCGCTCATGCGCGCTGCCACGGCTTTTGACAGTGGCGACCGCCGTCAACACCTCACCCCGGTGTTCAAAGTAGCGGAACAGGACCATCGCGTCGCTGAGGTAGCTGATATCGACGTCCGACTGCACCTCGCCCACAATGCCGTGCTGCCCGAGCACGAGCATCGTCACAATGCCGCGCTGGTTGAGATAACCGAGCAACTCGTGCATTTGCAGCAGCAGATAACGCTCGCCGGGCATCGCCTGCAGATAGGCGTTCAGGCTGTCGATGGCAACGTAGGTCACGGCTTCGTCTTCCACCGCATCGCGCACGTCGCTGGTGAATTGGCCGGGCGACATCTCGGCCGGATCGATCTGGCGCAAGGTCAGCAGACCGTTGTCGAGATAGGTCGACAGATCCATGCCGAGTGACTTCGAACGCATTAACAGCGTGCCGAGCGTTTCGTCGAAGAGATAGTAGATGCAGCGCTCGCCACGCTTGAGCGCCGCCATGAGGCAACACACCACGGTCGTGGTCTTGCCCACACCTGACGGCCCGATCAGCAGCGCATTCGTGCCGGGAATCAAGCCGCCACCGAGCATGGCGTCTAGGCCCGCCGATCCGGTCGACACCGGCGCGTTGGCAAATTCCGCGTGATGTTCGGCGGCCACCAGGCGCGGATAGACGTCGATACCGCCCGTCTCCAGCGTGAAGTCGTGGAATCCTTCGCGAAACTTGATACCGCGCATTTTCGCGACACGCACGCGGCGACGCGCGCCGCCATAATCGTGGACAAGCTGGTCGAGGCTGATCACGCCGTGCGCGATGCTGTGAAGCTGCAGATCGTTGGGGTCAGAGGTGTTGTCGTCGAGCAGGTACACCGTGCAATCGCGGGTCGCGAAATAACGCTTGAGCGCGAGGATCTGACGCCGGTAGCGCAAGGGGTTCTGTGACAACAACCGTAGTTCCGACAAGCTGTCCAGCACGATCCGCACAGGCTTGAGCGTTTCAACCTGGCGCATCACGTTTTCGACCGTCTCGCCAAGCTCCACTTCCGCCGGGTGCAGGATCGACTGCTCGTACTCAGGGTCCAGCCCTTCGTCGGAGAGGAGTTCAATAATGGACAACGCATCGACATTCCAGCCGTGGGCATCGGCGACGGCTAGCAGCTCAGAGTGCGTCTCGGAAAGGGTGATGTACAAACCGACTTCGCCCAGTTCTACGCCCTTGAGTAAAAATTGCAGTGCGAGGGTGGTTTTTCCAGCCCCCGGCGACCCTTCGATAAGGTACACACGGTTCGGCGTCAGTCCGCCGCCCAGGATGTTGTCAAGCCCGGTGATGCCCGTCGACATGCGGGGTGCGGGGAGGGACGACTGACGTTGAGTGCTCATAGCAGGAATAGGATTTAATGGACGTAGCGGTCTCGCAAAGAACACGGCCAAGGTCGGATCTCGCTACCGAACAGCCGCCATAAATGTCAGGTAAAAGCAAAGAACAGGCCCAAGGGTTTTCGCTCGCACCGGTAAGCCGTGGTGACAGGCGCACACGCGATACCGCGCGGGATACCGGGCGAGATACCTGTTGAGATACGATAAGCCGTTGAACCTGCACCTAAAACCGCCCTCCATGAGTTCGAGATCGATGCGTGTCAAACACCGTGTTTTGCTGGCTGCATCTCTGGCGTGTATAGGATTACGGCCGGCTTTGGGCATGGAGACCATCGAAACCGCGCAGCCGTCTACGCTTGTCAGCGACGTCCACACCTTCGTCGTGGCGGAAGACGGCTCCTTGACGGAGGACGATGAAACCACCTTGCGCGCGAACACGCCGGCGGGTGTTGGCGACATCGCGCAACGCTACATCTGGTTCGACAAATCGACCTCAACCATCGACATAAGCGATGCCTACTCGCTCGGCCCCGACGGTATCAAACACATCGTGGCGCCCGATCAGATCCGCGAGATCCAGGAGCCGCGCTCGGCGGGCGCCCCCACGTTCGAGGACTCTCGCCTGAAAGCGGTGGTCTTTCCTGGGGTGAACACGGGATCGATCGTGCATCTGCGGTTTCATAAGACCCAGTCGAAACCGGTCATCGCGGGGCAGTTCGATTATTTCGTCGAGCCCAGCCGTGGCCCGGTGGAAGTCCAGCGGCTGATCTTCGACTTGCCCGCCGACAAACCACTCTATGCCGATGCGCGCGGTTATATCGCCGTGCCGCCGGTGACGCAGGGTGGCCGCACGCGCTACGAATTCGACTACAGCCGGGCCCATTACGATCGGGTGGAAGCGGGCTCGGTCGGCTATGCGCAGTACGGCGACCGGCTGATGGTGTCGACATTTCCGGACTACCGGAGCTTTGCCGCAAGCTATCGGGACGGCACCGTCGATCCGAGTGCGAACGACGCGGCGGTGCGTACCCTCGCGCAATCGCTCACGCGCAACGAAACCGATGCACGCGCGAAAGCGGCCACGCTTTACGACTGGGTACGCCACAACATCCGCTACGTGTCGCTGTTCCTGGGGCAGAGTCCCGCCATTCCCCACCGGGCCGCCGATATTCTCGCCAACCGCTATGGCGACTGCAAGGACTATGTCGCGCTCTACGGTGCGATGCTGGCTGCGGTTGGTATCGAGAACTCGCCGGCCTTGATCAGCCTCGGCTCGGTCTATACGTTGCCGTCCGTACCGGGCTATGGCGGCAGCGCGATCAACCACGTCATTACGTGGCTGCCGGGGCTGGGAATGTATGCCGACTCGACGGCCTTGAGTATTGAGTTCGGCTCTCTCCCGCTCGCGGACATGGATCGTCCAACGCTGCTGGTGGGCGACGGCACGCTGTCACGAACGCCCGCTACCGAGCCGCTGTCACGCACAGTGCGCTTGCAGATCGAGGTAATGCCTGATGGCTCGGCTGCGTTCGCCGATCAGGTGGAAGACGCCGGATGGAGCACCGGGCCGGAGCGTGCGAACCTGCTGCATGCGACTGACGAGCGCCGCAAGCAGATCGCCGATGCCCGCCTTCGGGCGACAGGCCTGCGCGGTGTCGCATCGCTTGCCGCCCGCGACCTGGACGCAAGCAACGGGGCGCTGACCACCACGATCAATGGAACTCTGGACGATGTGGTGTGGCCCACCGGCACGACCGCCCTGCCCGCGCTGACGAGCCTGTCGGGCGGGATTGCCACGCAGGTTGAGAACCTGCTCGCCGAGCGCGTGCGGACCCAGCCGTTCATGTGCACCGGAGGCGCGTTCGATGAAGTCGCACAAGTCACCTTGCCAAAGACAGTTCGCGTCACTGATGTTCCGACCGACGCAAATTTCACGAGCGCATTTTTCGATTATTCATCGCGTTATGTCTTCGACCCCGCGACGAACCTGCTTCAGGCAGAGCGCCATCTGAAGGCGAACTTCGGCAAGCAGGTATGTACGCCCGCGGACTTCACTGCCATGCAACCGGTGTTGAAGCGAATCGAACGGGACGCGGATGCCCAGGTCATCGTCAAGGCGATGGAGCCGTGACAGAACCGTGTTGAAGCGCGTTCGACCTCCGCGTAAATTTTCGTTACGCTGGCGAGCACGGCTGTAACCGGAATGTCGGGTGACGACGCTATGCTGCAAAACCAGCATTGACGGGACGTCCCGATGCGCACGGCCAGGCCATGATGACCCAAGAACCCGACGACACCGCCAAGCATCCGCCCGCACCAATCGATCGTTCAGGCGCGATCGCGTCGCCAGATCCATCGGTTCACCGCACGCTCGCCGATGCATCCCGCCAAGCCGGCGATGAACTCGGCGCGCTCGCCCATCTGATCGCAGCCCATACCCTCGATGCCTATGCGAGTGGCTCGCCGGACGCCCGCACGAACAGCTTGTGCGACGTCGCCACGGGCTATTTCATGAAGGGCGACCACGCAGTCGCCGCGCGCTGGTACGCGCTCGTGCTCACGCTCGATCCGAATGTCGCCGTTGCGTGCCAGAACCTCGCCGCTATCCATGCAGGTGAAGGAAACACGGCCCTTGCCGAGGTCTATCGCGAACGCGCGTACGCAATCCAGCGGGTGTTTGTCGAAGAGACTGCGGGCTGGACTCGCTCTGTCCTGATCCTGTGCGCGGGCAGGAGGACAGGTAATGTCCCGTTCGAGGCGTTGTTGCCGGGAACGAGGAACCGTCGGATCAAGTACGCAATCGACTACGCTGCCGACGACGAAGACGCTCAACTCCCCGCCTTCGATCTCGTGTTCAACGCGATCGGCGATCCAGATATCGCGGCGCCGCTTGGGGCGAGGCTCGCGCGTTTCGAGGCGCAGTGTTCGCGCCCGTTGCTCAATCCGAACTCGGCAATCACCCCGACCTCGCGGCATACGCTGTCCGCGCTGCTTGATGGCATTGATGATGTACAGACTGCGCCGTGCGTGCGGTACGAAGGTCAAAGCGAAGGTCACAGCGAAATACCGAACGAAGCGCAGGGCGTTGGGGCACTGGCGTCGCTTCGCTCGCTGCTCGCCGATCACGCCGTTACGTTTCCGCTGCTGGCGCGGCCCGTTGCCGCTCACGGCGGCGACGGCCTGGTTCTGTGCGACAGCATCGAAGCACTTGAAAGCCGGTTATCGACGCAAGAAGGCGCCCAGTACCTGACGGCGTTTCGCGATTGCCAGTCGGACGATGGTTTCTACCGCAAGTATCGCGTGATCTACGTCGATCGTCGGCCGCTTCCCTATCATCTCGTGATCTCGCCGCACTGGATCGCGCATTATTTTTCCGCCGAAATGGAAAACCATGCCTGGAAGCTCGACGAGGAACGGCGCTTCCTGCAAGACCCGCGTGCGGCACTCGGCGAGCGTGCAATGAACGCTATTGCGGCTATCGGGCAGCGGCTCGATCTGGACTACGGCGGCATCGATTTCACGCTTCTGCCTGACGGTCAGGTCTTCGTGTTCGAAGCCAACGCGACCATGCTCGCGCACTACGAGCGCGATAGCGGCGTGCTCGCTCACAAGAACCAACATGTGCAACATATCGTCGATGCGTTCGAACACATGCTCGCGCACCGGACGGCGGGCTGAATGAACAAGACGATGAACTTCTCGGGTGGACCGGGTGCGCTACCGGCGTCGGTGCTGCGCGAAACGAGCATTGCTATCGACGCGTTGCCCGAGACGGGTTTATCGGTGCTGGGAATGAGCCATCGATCCGACTGGTTCCGCGGCGTCCTCGATGAAGCCGAGCGCAACCTGCGCGTGCTGCTCGACATTCCCGGCACCTACCATGTGCTGTTCATGCAGGGCGGCAGCAGCCTGCAGTTCTCCATGCTGCCGATGAACTTCCTGCGCAGCAGCGGCAAGCATGCCGAGTACATTGTGTCGGGTTACTGGAGCGCGAAGGCGCCGGTCGAAGCGCGGCACGAAGGAGCAACGAGGGTGGTGTGGGACGGCAGCGCACAGGGGTATCGCCGCTTGCCGGCGCCGGCGGAGTTAAACCTCGCGCCAGACGCGGCCTATCTGCATTACGTGTCCAACGAAACGGTCGAAGGGCTGGAATTTGCGAACATTCCGGGCCTGCATGAGGTGCCGCTGGTCTGCGACATGTCCTCCAATCTGCTGGCTGCGCCGCTCGATATCGACCGTTACGCGATGATCTATGCGCACGCGCAGAAGAACCTCGGGCCGGCCGGTGTCACCTTGGTGATCTTGCGCGATGAATTCGCTCAACGGGCAACGCATGCGTTGCCGACCCTGCTCGACTATCGGACGCATATTCAATCGCGTTCGCTGTACAACACGCCGCCTGTGTTTGCCATCTATGTGTTGATGCTGGTGACACGCTGGCTGCGCGATGAAATAGGCGGAGTGGAAAACATGGCCGCGATCAACCGCGCGAAATCGGAGCGGCTGTATCGTGCGCTCGATGCCGAGCCGGATTTCTATTGTGTGCATGGTGAGCGCGCTTGCCGGTCGACCATGAACGTCGCCTTCCGCCTGCCCGACACAGCCACGCAAGCACAGTTCCTCGATGACGCCCGCCGCGCAGGCTTGCACGGACTGGAAGGACATCGATCGATCGGCGGCCTGCGAGCGTCGCTATACAACGCGGTGACGCCCGAAGCGGTCGGCCTGTTGTCGGAGTGGCTGGGGGAGTTTCGTCGGCTGCGGGGTTAGGTAGACGGTGCGGGTTCGACTGACCGCGTGGTTCAGATGAGCTCGCGCAACGTGTGGATGGCAGCGGCCCACGACGGCCGCGCTGCCTCCGATTGCGCCCTCTGCTGCAATGCGGCTTGCAAACGCGCGCAGGTTTTTTCGAGGCGATCGGGCTGCACGGGCTTCAGAACATAATCGACCGCTGCCTGCTCGAACGCGTGCGATGCGTATTAATCGTAAGCCGTCACGAACACCAGCACCGGGAACGGTTTAGCGAGGTCAGGCCAGTCTTCGGCAAGGGTCTGTGCGGCCTCGAGTCCCGTCATGCCGGGCATGCGTATGTCGAGGGAAAGCACGTCGGGTTGGAGCGCCAGCGCCTGCTTGACTGCGTCTTCGGCAATCAGAACGGTGGCTTTCATACTCGGCGAGGAATGGTCGGTGGTCGGAATCAACTCGGCAGTCGGGATCAAACGATCGGCCAGAATCAAGATACGGGAAGGCGCACGATAGCGAGGGTACCGCCCTCATTATCGCTAGCGGCAACGAGTTCGAGCGACGCCGTTTTACCGTATAGCGCAGCAAGCCGTTCGCGAACCTGCTGGATGCCAAAACGGCTGCCACCGGGCGGTAAACCACCAAGGCCCGTACCGCCAATCCCCGCCCCTGTATCGCGGACACTGAGCACGAGCGTACCGCCTTCACGCTGCGCGGACACCCGAATCCAGCCGCCCGCGACCGTGGGTTCAAGTCCATGCTTGATCGCGTTTTCGACCAGAGGTTGCAGCAGCAGCGGCGGCACCGACAACCGGCCAAGGTCGTCCGGAAGATCGAGCCGCCTGCTCAGGCGTTTTCCCATGCGGGTCTGCATCAACTCGAGATAGTCGTCGATACGCGCAAACTCCTCGGACAACGAATGTGATCCCAATCCCGAGCGGGACGCGTCAAGCGTCGCGCGCAGGAACGCGATCAACCGGTCGAGCATGGCCTGGGCACGCGGCGGGTCTTGCGCGATCAGCACCCGCAGATTGGCCAGCGTGTTGAACAGCATGTGCGGTTCGAGCTGCGACTCTAGCAACTTGAGCTGACTCTCCGCGGCACTTCGCAGCGCAACTTCCGTGCGCGTTTCCATCGCGGCCATACGACCTCGGGCATAGAAGAAATAGGTGATGCCAAGCGACAGCACAAATACGCCGGTCATGCTCAGCAATACTGCCCGAGGGTTGTCCATGATCGCAGCCGATGCGTGCGGCACGCCGGTCAGCCGATCGCCCAGCATGTGCCCGGCGAGGTAGCCCCCTACGCCCGAAACAACCACCCACGGAGCCATCAATGCCCAGCCGGGCCAGTTGCGCTGAGCCTCCTGGTTACCTGGCGAGCGCTTGCGAATCAGGAAGGCCAGGCCGTATCGGCCCACCTCGATCAAACCCTGGATAAAGAGTGCGCTGCAAAGCGAATAGATCAGGTTGTTCGCGAACGAATCGCGATACATCGCGTAGAAGAACAGGGTGCTCGCCGCCGATACCAGGATAAAGATCCGCAGTTCGCGCCATAGCCGGTTCAGGATGGAACGAGTGTGACGCATGAAGCGGGCGTTGGTGGTGTGCGTTGATTCAGACACGGCTGGAGCCTTTTGGTTGTTCGACAGCCCGCGCCCGTGCGCAACTCGACAGTCGTATTGCCTTCGCCGTGGGGCGCCCATCCGGGATGGTTTGAACACGTATCCGAGGATGGCGGACCCACTGCCCGCCGGCCAGATCACCCGGCGGATCGACCCATTGCGCGGATTCTACGCGTAGCGGGTTGTAGCAGGTCATCGGATGCTTCAGGCCTTAGCGGCAAGACAGTAGCGGTAAGACAGATGGGCGCGCTTCCCGCGAGATCATGGCTGCCGGTTCGGGGCTTATGCGAAGAAGCTGGCGTAGGACATACCGTACGCTTAAGCCGCCGAATAACCCGCTTATCGAGCAGCTTATCGAGCCGCTCAATGAGCCGCTCAAAAAGCCATGCTGGACGGTTCGGCCTGTCGGGCGACGCGCCACATTGCGAGGCCGCGTGCAAGGAAGATGCCGCTAAAAGCGCCGTACGCCAAACTCACCGATACCGCGAACAGCCCGTCGCCGCTCAGATCGGGATGCATCGCCAGCGCGACGTTAGCGCCAAACTTGATGATGAACAGGCCGAGGATCAACATGAGCGGAACCCAGCTTCCGGGCACGAGCAGACGCTGCTCGGCAGCAAGCCAGCGGACCTTGCTGCCTACACCGGCAGCATGCGATATCACGACAGCCGCGAGCACCGCCGCCGCCCACGCAACCAGCGCGATCGACTGCGCGGCGAAGACTGACACAACGCCGTAAAAAGAGAGCGCGGCCATCGCGATGGGAATTGCGGTCGCGGCGCGCAGCGTCCTGTGCCGCGGATGCGTCTGCGAAACGCCGACAGAAACCAGGGCGGCGAGCAGCCACCAAACCCAGTGCGGTGTGTGCTGAAGAATGCTGATGAGCATGATGATCGTCCTTATCCGTAGGGAGGAGATTTCGATGATGCTCATGGTCGGCGTTGGCCTCGCACGTCGCCAGCGGTTTGCGACGGGATGACACATTGCGCCGCGAAACGTGCCGGGTGCGGCGCGAGTGGCGGCAGCAGAACAAAGACCCGCAACTGACAACGGCCCACCAGGCGTAAGCCTGGCGGGCCGTCTTTTTGGTATGAATTGAACAGAAGGCAGAAAGCTGCTCTGTTCACGGTAACTGCTTTGACCGACCGGTCTTAAGCTCTAGCTGTCCTGCACGTACCAAAGGAGCAATGAGGCCTCATGCCGGCCTCCGATCCATCGGACAACCCCGCTTCCAGCCGCGCCCCGGATCTGGCGAAAGCGACATCCGGCAGGCCAATTGCCGCCAAGCACTAACCAATTAATGCCAATGAACCTTGTTACATCTGATGACTGCACCGGCATCATGCCGAACCATCCGTGGTCAAAACATTTCGTCATGATCGGTTACAAGGACGGCGCTTTCTCATGCGTTCCCAACCATTTCTTCAGAGACTGGCTGGACGAAGAGCCGCAATTCGGCGACTTTCACATCGGCCGCTGTTCAGGGCTGGGTGTCGGTTCCATCGTCAAGTACGACGGAGCAGCTCAAAAACTCGTCATTGGGAAGAACGTCGCAGGAGGATTGCGACTTCGGTTCCTCCTGAATGGACAGCATGAGACGCGGACCATGTCGACAACCATGTTCAGTGGCTACGGCACCGGCATCATCAATCCGCCCATGCCGCAGTATGCCGACACAGTGATCCACAACGACGTCTGGATTGGGGACGAGGCGTTGTTTCTTGGCGGCAGCGTAGTCGCGAGCGGGTGCGTCATTGGCGCACGCACGGTCGTGCCGCCAAACTTTCGTAGCGAGCCTTACGGTGTGTACGCTGGCTCACCGGCTCGTCTGCTGCGTTTTCGGTTCCCGGAGAAAGTGCGTGAAAAGTTGCTTGAGCTCGCCTGGTGGGATATGCCGCTGGACTGGATCAAGGCGAACAACGATGCATTCCTCGTGGATCTCACCGTCGACGAAGGCCGCGCTCTGGAAACCCTGTCTGAAGCACAACGAGCCAAGGACGCCGCGCTCGGGAAGAAGCTCGTAGCGCCTGCCCCTGTCACTGCGCAGCAGTAGCCGCGCCGAACTGATTGAGCAGTTTCTTTTTATCAACTGCCGGCGCGATTGTCCGATCGACTACATCCACCTAATCAGAGTCGTTTTGCAGGGGAATACTGAAAAACGCGTCCGTTTTATTTTGAAGAAAGCGATTGCGATTGAACCAGACCTTCTTCGTGTATTTGATGTTGTCGTAGCGGACGCTTCGCGCTCGGCTTCGCGCTCAACCTTGCGCCAGAGTACCCTTCGCCAGGCACCAGCTGTTAGCCATCTACCTTCGCTCGCTCGCGCTGCAAGACCTCGTCGCTGGCCGAAGCGGACGCCCGTATGTCCGCATGGCCGCACAGGTGAGTGGCTGCAACTGGCGGACAAGCGCTTTCGGCGCGTGTGATGGACCGTAAAAAAAGCCCTCGCATAGAGGGCTTTCATTTGTCTTCGGTCTCCGAAGTTTATTGCAGAGGGGTCGCTACATTTTCCGGACTTTATTGCGCTTTCCAGACTTTATTGTCACGGGACAAGAGACCTCAATGTTTTGTGACAATAAACTTTGGAAACGTTGGCAATACAGTTGAGAACGCCCGGATAGAAGCTTCATGACTCATACCTGTAGTGAAGCGCCTCTTTTATGCAACAAAATCGCACTATTCTTTCGAAACGCCAAGTGTCGAAGCTAAACGCTCTAAGAAGCAGCAGATTGAAAGGTAGATTCCAAACTTAATTGATCGACATCCTGCCTATCCGGATCGGGCCGATCAGTTCATACCGCCCGCCACGACTATCCAAATTAAGCGTCCCCGGTTGCGGCATGGCATTAGCGTTCGCCGCCGGACATCACGAGGGTCCTTGTCGCCCCTAAGCGGCCACTTTTTGCTCGGCACGCCTGAACGGCCGCTTTCGAAGCCGGAACAGCCTCTCTTCTAAGGTATTTCCTTACGATCCCAGGACGGTTCATCGCCGAAAGTTTCGGCAAGATAATCGACGAATCGTCGCACTTTGAGCGGTATGCGCCGCGCGCTCGGATAAATGGCTTGAATGGCCAGATCAGCGGCGCGATAAGCCGGCAGCAGCGCCACCAGTTCGCCGCGCCGGAGGTGCTCGCCGAACACGAAGGTCGGACCGTACGCGATACCGGCCCCGGCGAGTGCTGCAGCCAGAAGCATTTGGGTATTGTTGGCTGCCATCCGGCATGGTCCGTCGATGACGTGCGCGCGGTTTCTCGCATCGAGCAAGGTCCAGTCGCCAGCCGACACAGCCTCGCTGAAAGCAAGTCGTTGCGCATGCTGCAAGTCGACCGGTTTGCGAGGCGTTCCATGGCGCTTGAGGTAGGCGGGCGACGCACACACGACCATCCGGCAGGGCGCAAGCCGACGAGTCACGAGTCCAGGGTCCTCCAGCCGTCCGATCCGGATTGCGACATCAACGCCCGCGTCGATAAGATCGACATAGCGGTCTCCAAGCACCACTTCCACGTTAACGTGCGGATGATCCTCCAGGTAGCGCGCCACGACCTCGCCCAGGTGCATTGCGCCGAACGTAACCGGCGCCGCAACGCGCAGCACACCGCGCGCCGTGCCTTGCGAATCGCTCGCTTCACGCCTTGCTTCGTCGAAGGCTTCAAGGATGCGCTTGCAGCGTTCGTAGTAGGTCTGGCCGGTATCGGTCAGACTCAGGTGCCGTGTGGTGCGCTGGAGTAGCCTCGCATTCAGTTCGGCCTCAAGGGCGCTCACATGCTTGCCCGCCATTGCCGCCGATAGGCCGAAGCGGCGTGCCGCCGCAGCAAAGCTGCCTTCCTCGACAGCGGAGACGAATATGCCAAGGCTCGTAAGTCGGTCCATTTTCTTCTCCGATTCGATAGCTGCATTATCGACTCAAAACACTATTTCGCCAATTATCAAACTGGAGACTTGAATCTACTATTCGTGCATCACCTAAAGAACAAGGGCCCGAAAATGGATATTAAGTCGAACGGTACGCGGATTCATGTCAGGCAAAGCGGCAGCGGCGAGTTAGCGCTGGTGTTCCTGCACTACTACGGTGGCTCGTCGCGTACATGGGACGGGGTGGCGAGCAAATTGTCAGACCGTTATTCAATTGTTGCGACCGATCACCGCGGCTGGGGCGACTCCGAGGCGCCTGTCGACGGCTACCGCATCACCGACCTTGCCGCTGATGCCGAAGGCGTCATCGAAGCGCTGGGGCTGCAGCGTTACGTTCTAATCGGTCACTCGATGGGCGGCAAGGTGGCTCAACTTATCGCATCGCGTCGACCGTGCGGGCTCGAAGGTCTGGTGCTCGTCGCGCCGTCGCCGCCGTCGCCGATGCTGCTGTCTGACGAGCAACGTACGACGCTGAGCGGCGCGTATAAATCGCGCGAATCAGTCGAGTTTGTCATCGATCACGTGTTGACTGCAAAACCGCTCGACGCGTCCCGCCGCGAGCAAGTCATCGAGGACAGTCTGAGGGGCGCACCGCAGGCCAAGGCGGCCTGGCCAGACGTGGCCATGCGCGAAGACATTACCGCGGCGACGGCGTTGATCGATGCGCCGACCATCGTCATCTCCGGCGAGCTTGACCAGGTAGATCGCGCCGCAACGCTACAGGCGGAACTGCTGCCGCGCATTCCCCACGCTGCTATGCACATACTGCCCGGAATCGGGCACTTGTCGCCGCTAGAGGCACCGGCTGATGTCGCGCGACTGATTGCGCGATTCGTCACAGCGATCGAGGACAAGTCTGTAGTGTGCAGTTCGCCCGAGCAGGTCCCGGTCGCTTTCGATGCAGCGCTGAACGCCGGCGATCTCGATTGCCTGCTCGGTCTGTTCAGCAATCAAGCCACGATGCGAATGACCAATGGCGATGTAGTTCAGGAAAATCCCGCCGGATTGCGCACCGCTTTTGCCCGGTTGCTGGCACTGAGGCCGCGCATCCATAACAAGGTGCGTCGTGTACTGACGAGCGGCGACATCGCCCTGGTTATGCTCGACTGGACCTTGAACGTGACGCTACCGGACGGTCGCGAGCACGAAGAGCTCGGCACCGCTACGCAGGTGATGGAATTGGGCCGCGACGGTGGATGGCGGCTGCGGATTTCCAATCCGCTTGGGCTGAACTGACCGGCGCTGCAGGTGCAACGCTAAAACCGACCGACATCAAAGCACATCATGACTCAACCTACTATCGTCACGGTTCCCATCCTGCCCTTCGGCATGGTCAATTGCCACGTGATCATCGGTGCACCGGGCTGCGTTGTCGTGGACACTGGCACCCCCGGCTCCGAGGACAAGATCGGGCGCGCTTTGAAGGAACACGGTCGCGGCTTTCGCGATGTCACCCTGATCGTGGTCACTCACGCACATACCGACCATGCCGGTTCGGCCGCGCGGCTGCGTGAACTGACCGGCGCACCGATCCTGGCGCACGCCGGCGATCTGGACTACTACGAGCGGCGAAAGGAGATGACGTACTGCGTCGCCCATTGGTGGGGACCGCTCTTCCTACGCTCAGGGGTGCCCGTCGAACCGTACCTGCCGTTCACGCCGGACATCCTGCTACGGGACGATGCCAGCGTTGACCTGGGCCGCTATGGAATCGACGGTGTGGCGAGGCACACACCTGGCCACACGGCCGGGTCGGTGTCGGTTGAGCTAGGCAGTGGAGATGCGTTGGTCGGCGACCTAGTCGCCTCGGGCGTCTTTCTGGGGGGATTGATACGCAAAGGGCACGCCATGCGCCCTCCGTTCGAAGATGATCCGCAAGCTGTCAGCGAAGAACTACTTGGCATGGTGGACGCGGGCATGAAACGCTTTCACATGGGCCATGGTGGTCCGCTGCCGGCCACGGAAGTGCGTCGGCACGCCCTCTTATTGCATAACCTGAAGCCTGGGCGCAAATATGGGATGCATACCATCGGATGCAATTGCTCGAGGCACAAGCTGGCTGAGGTGGGTGACTAGCGCATGGCCAACTGCTTGCAGAGATGCTCGCAGCTGACGTGTAGAAAAACTTCTTTACGTGCCTTTTCGAAACTCACGAGGCGTTTTGCCGAAAGCCGCGTTGAAAGACTGACTGAAATGCGTCAGGTTATTAAAACCCCAAGAGGAAGCGGTATCCCCGATGGCGCGATTTACCAGTCTTCGGTCTTCGAGATCGCGAGCACGCCTGGTCTAATCTTCGCTCCCAGATGGACCGATCGACCGACTGACCGTCGCTGGCGAAAACCGAACTCAGGTATCGTCAGGCAGCGGGTGCTTGGTCGTCAGGTGTGTGCGCTGCGGAAAGGGCATGCCTTAATTTGTTGTAGTGCGCAGAGTGAGCTGAAAGCCGATGGCATCGCGATCAAACCACCACTAACGCGGGCGACATATCGCCCGCGTGACGATTGAAGGCTTGCCCGCATGTGGCTGTCCCCGCCGGAAAGCAGAAAGCCCTCAAAGCGAGCTGTTCGCGGGCACGATTTTCCCTGCGGCTGCGCTCCAGGGCCTGACTGCTTATCTTGAAGCCATGGCAATCTTCACCGCGTTGCTGGTCCCTATCGGGCTGGCGTGGATCGCTTTCCACGCGGGACTCGGCAGCGGTCGCCTGATCGGATCAGTCCGGTGTACATGCAGCGTTGGGCATCGATCATCCTGGCTGCTTTTTCCTTGTCTCTCGCGTGGGCTGCGTTGCATTAAATGGCGCGGGCATCGCCTATATGGTGGGTTTTTCGGAGCGGCGAACACGCATACGCCACGATCTCAATCAACATCTCTTCCCGCGCCAATCCAGCGACAACAACCGATGCCCGGTTCGGAAACGGCGCTGAGAAATGCTCCCGGTACACCGCGTTGACAGCCGGCAATCACGCGCGATCCCTCACATAGATCAGGATCTGCGCGACATCGCGATGCGACGCTCCGACCGCGCTCAGTGTCTGCCGCAAATTCTCAAACACCTGACGCGCCTGCTCGTCGATACCACCCGTTACAACGGCGCCATTGGGGCCTATCGGTATCTGCGCTGTATAAAGCGTGCCGTTGCCGAGCACGGCCCATTCGAAGAGCTGCGTTGGACTTGCCGGCAGCCCGGTCTCGATTGCACGCACGTTGCTTGCAACAGTGGAATGCATATCGGCGATGTCAGAATCCATCGTCCGCGCCTCCCGCGCCGTGTGCTCGTGAGGCCAGAGATTCCGGGACGAGCACCTTGCTCTTCCACGCGATCAGCCGGTCGATATGCGCAGCATCGACTTCAATCCCACGCCACAGCGCGTCGCGATAACGCGCATCGAATTCGGCCGCGTCGATGGCTCCGGTGACATCTTGCCCTGCAGCAGCAATTCCATTGGACGTGGCCCCGTCCACTCCACACCACACCATGATTTCCGACGACGTTTTGCTCGCAAGTGCATTGAAACCCAGGTAGCGCGGATAGTCGTCGTGCCCGGACGTCGTGGCGAAATGCCGGCCCGCGTTTTCGGTCCACGATAGATCGAAACGACGCCCGCGCGTGCACATCACCTTCAGGCCATACAGTGCCAGCCGCGGAGACAAGGCATTGGATATCCTCACCGTTCCCGTGCCCGCCTGCGTCGCCCTCGCCCACGCCAGTTCGAACGCAAGCAGGCAACCAGCTAGGCCGTTGCAAGATGCCGTGTGTTCCGCGCCTGCGCCCTGCCTGGCCGAAAGCGCCGGCTCGACGACGTATTCCTCCTGATGCGCAACACCCAGAAGTCTGTCAATCGCCTCCATGCCATCCAACCCCATCGCATGCAACCACACGGCCGCGTCCGCCGCGTCCTCATAATCGCCTTGCGCCCAGCCGCTGCCTTCCAACGCGCTGCGGCACAGCGAATTCAATTCGTTGATCGCCGTCTTCATGTCATGCACCTCCTCGTTCGTTGCCGCCCGGCACGCAGGGAAAAGCCCAGTCATCGACCATGTCCGGCGACAGATCGTCAAGCGTCGGTGCTCCCTGGTATAGCGTGACCCGAACCCACAGGTTCGACTTCGGATCGAACTTGCTCGCACCGAACATAGAAAGCTTCGCGCGCATCAGGTCGATGGGCAGCATGTCCTGCGCGAGCAGGTTGTGACGGATTTCGCCGTAAGCACGCGATGCGAGCGTCTGGATTCGCCGCACAATGGCACGATATTCAGGGCACTTGGCGACAAACTCTGCAACAGTGCGAGCGTTGTCCTCCTGTGCCTTCAGTTTCGTGTGCAGCCGCGAAACCTGACGCGAGATATCCAGCGGCTGTTCCAGCTCAGCGCCCGCTTCGTGCGCCCGCACGCCGAGTCTCGGCTCCTCTTTCGCGGCTGACCGGTACCAGAAGAAGTGGTCATCGTCACGTTGGCCGGCGGGCTGATTCATCACCCATTCGTAGTCGCGCTCGACGAGCCGGAGCAACTCGCCCACCGACATATCGGGATCAAGTGTCAACACGTCATCGACCGGCGTCGCGGTTTCGATCGAATCCACCAGACCCGGATAAAGCTCGATCAACACCGTCACGAGAATTTCCTGCGTTGCACAGGAGAGTTGCTCATCGGCCCACGCAAGCAACTTGCTCCAGCGAAACATGCCCTTCTGTTCGTAGGTGGTCTCCAGTTCACGCGCGAGCTGCGGCAGCTCGCCGATAATGAGCGCATTGCGTGCTGCTTCCGGCGGATGGTCTGTGTGAACCTGCGCCACGTGACGCCCCGCTCGCGCGATCAGTGCCATGGCGCGCTCGAATACGTCACGCTCGACCACTTCAACCGCAAGCACGCGCGCCAGCGCAGTTTCGCGTGCCCGTATCCACTGATCGACCTGTACCGGATGGCGCACAAGGAACGGCGCCATGCCAAGACCGGTTGCATTACCCACCCCGAGATAGCGGCGAAAGCTGTGCGCGAGCTTGACCGCTGCACGCGGATTCCGGCGTGACGCAACGTGTTCGACCAGCCGCACGCTGAAATCGCGCAGCACGAATACGGCACACATCTGTGCCGAAAAGCCCCGGTTGAATGCGTGGCTATCGACAAGCCTCGGATAATCCGCAATGCCGAACTTTCCGTTGCCGTACACCGCTGTCGTGCGGATCAGATAACCGACCCGTTCAAACGCGGCAGGGTCCGGTTGCCTGCCTGCGGCAAGGCAGTCCGCAACGTAGCCGAAGTTGCGCACGCTCTTGTTCGCGCGACAGAGGACCAGGTCATTGGCACGCAGCCGTCCCGCTTCCTGCAACGGCACGTTGCCACGCAAATACTCAATATCGGCAGCACTTGGAACACCGCAAATCAGCGCCGAAGTGATGTCCCACTTTTGCGCAATGACGCGGTCGGTACGATCCGCGTCATCGAGATATTGCGAGAAAATCACCTGGCTGTAGCGCTCGCCATACGCTTCGATGGTGTAGATGCAAACCCCGAATCCGTTGTCATCGAGATCCATGCTTGTGACGCGGACACGCCAATTGTCGTGCGCCATGCGCCGCACGAGCGAGCGCACGAAGCTCAGGCGCGTGCCGTGCATCGCGCCAAGACGTTCGGGACGATTCGTGATGTCCGGACTGCGTAGCGGCGCGCAAGGAAAGGCCACCGCACGCGCCGGTTCACCGGTTCCCTGCGCCCGCTGTTGTTCTTCATCCATGATCTCGTCGATTGTCATCATTGCACTCCTTGCTCTGCGGCCATCGTGCGCGCTATGCGAACAGCGTCCCACAGCGAGGGCAGGATGATGATCGACACAGGCACCGCCGTAATGACAATGAACGACTGTAGTGCACTCACGCCGCCCGCGCCCATGGTGATCAGCACTGCGCCCACCAGACCCATGCCCACGGCCCAGAAAATCTTCAGCCAGTTTCCAGGCTCCCCACGATCCCCGGTCACCGCCATGGCGATGGTGTAGGCCATGGACCCGCCATTGGTCACCACCGAGAAGAAGCTGAGGAACAGGAACAGGGCGGAAATCAGGTTGCGTAGCGGCATGGCTTGCGCCACGCCCAGCAATAGCGCTTCAGGTTGCGTGCCGTGGCCGATCACCGCGCCCGGCGACTTCAGTTCAATGCCAATTCCCGTTCCGCCGACCAGCGTGAACCACAGCATGGTGATGATTGGTGCTGCGATTGACAGCAACACCACTACCTCGCGGATCGTACGGCCTCGCGAAACCTTCGCGACGTAGATCGCCATGATTGGCGCATAGCCGATGAACCAGCCCCAGTAGAAGAGCGTCCATGAATTGAGCCACTTGCCGTCGCCGCGATACATCGCTGTCTGCGCGAAATCGACGATATGCGTAGCGAATGCCTTGAAGAAAACCGTGGTGAGAAACTCCGTCGGCCCGAACAGGTAGAGGAATGCAGCCAGCCCGAGCATCAGCCACACATGGATCTTGCAAACAAAGCGCAAGCCTTCGAGACCGGCGATACACGCCGCCGTAAAGATGGCGGTGACCGCCAGAATAACGAGCGCCTGCGTGGTGATCGTGTCGGGCACGTTCCAGACGGAATGCAGCACATAGGCGATTTGCAAACCGAGAAAACCGATCGGTCCAATCGTGCCGGCGGCAACCGCGATGATCGACGTTGCATCGGCAATGGCCGCGATCGGTCCTTTGAGCGCACGTTCGCCAAACAGCGGATACAACAAGGTGCGCGGTGCAAGCGGCAAGCCCTTGTCGTAATGCAGATGCATCAACACAATGCTCAGCAGGCTACCGAGTACCGCCCATGCGAGAAAGCCCCAGTGAAGGAACGATTGCGAGAGCGCCGCAACGCCTGCTGCATACGTCTTGCCCTCTACTCCATAGAAAGGCGGCGGATTGACGAAATGCATCAAAGGCTCGGCCGCCGCCCAGAACGCGCCGCCACCGGCCAGCAACGCACACATGATGATGACCACCCAGTTGAAGGTCGAGTTGGATGGAACTTGTCCGATGCCGCCCAGTTTCACGCGTCCGAGCTTGGAGAAGGCAATGCCGAGGCTGACCGCAAAGGTGGCGAGCATCAGCACTTGCCAGTAAAGTCCGAAGCCCCTTGTGGCCCATCCGAATGCGGTATCGACTACTGATGATAGCCAACCCAGATTGACCAGCGCCGCGATCAGGAACAGCAGGAAAAATCCACCGCTGATCCAGAAAATGGGCCAGTCTATGCCCCCTTTGCGATGCTCCGGTGCTGGGCGATTGGCTGCAATGCTCGGCGTGGTTGGAATTTCCATGTCTCCTCCGGGAGGATAAATTGTTGAAGCGCCAGGTCCAATTCGTCGTTGGTTCAAGGTGGCGTCGAGTGATTTTTTTCAGGGCTACGTAGCGAGATGGTTAACTCACAACGGACTCACCCGCCGCTGCCGGTGCGTGCCGGTCACGGCTGTTCTCTGCATCGCGCAAAATTCTTATCCAGTTGCCGCCCATGATCTTGGCCACGTCGGCTTCGGAAAAACCTGCCTTGTCCAGCGCAGAGGTCAAGTTCGGAAAGTGCGCGCTGGAACGGAACCAGCTCACGGGTTCAGGCCATGCCGCATTGTTCGCGCTCCCTTCGCCGAAATCCGTCTCCTTGCTCCAGCGGCCGTTGCGCATCCACTCAAGCACGCTGTACGGCTGTCCCTGGCACAGGTCGCTGCCAATGCCAACGTGATCAACGCCGAGCAGATCGACCGTGCGCGCCACCATGTCGGTGAATTCGCCAGGCGTGCAGCGGCTGCCGTTCTTCAGATGGAACGGATAGAGACTAAAACCAACCAGACCGCCGCGTGCCGCCAACGCACGCAATACATCGTCCGATTTGTTGCGTTTGGCTTCGTGGAAAAAGCTCGGATTGGCGTGGCTGATCACGATCGGCTGGTTCGAGATGTCGATAGCCTCCAATGTCGAGCGCTCGGCGCTATGCGACATGTCCACGACCATGCCGACCCGGTTCATCTCCTTGATCACCACCCGGCCAAACCGCGTGATCCCACTGTCAGACGATTCGTAGCAACCGGTCGCCAGCGGACTCTGGTTGTTGTACGTCAGTTGCATGGTGCGCACGCCGAGATCGCGGAAGACCTCGACGAGGCCAATGTCGTCTTCAATCGGCGAACAGTTTTGTAGCCCGTATAAAATCGCAATCTTGCCGATACTTTTTGCGCGCAACACGTCGTCCATCGTGCGAGCCAACATGACAAGATCACCGTGTTGTTCGTAAAGCGCATTCCACCCGGCAATGCGCGACAGTGTTTCGCGAGCGTTCTCCCAATAGACGATGGTCGCGTTGACAGCGCTAACGCCGCCGGCGCGCATCTCTTCGAAGATCTGCCGGTTCCAGTTCGAGTACTGCGTGCCGTCGACGACAAGCAATGAGCTATGCAAAGTCATGAAGTGTCTCCAGCCGTCAGGCACGTGTGTAAGAAGTCTTCAGCGTCGTATAGAACTCAGCCGCATTGGGGCCCTGCTCACGCGGACCGTAGCTTGATGATTTGCGGCCGCCGAACGGCACGTGGTAGTCAGTTCCCGCCGTCGGCAGATTCACCATCACACATCCGGCCTGCGCATGGCGGCGAAAATGCGTGGCGTGCCTGAGCGATTGAGTGACGACTCCCGCAGTCAGACCAAACTCTGTGTCGTTCGAAACGGTCAGCGCTTCGTCGTAATCGCGCACGGGTATCACGCAGGCGATCGGGCCGAACACTTCGTCACGATTGAGCTGCATGTCGTTGCGGCCCTCGTCGAACAGAGCCGGCGACATGCAATACGCGCGTTCAGGCTGCGTAAGATGCTCGCCGCCGATCACGAGCCGCGCGCCTTCGCGCTTGCCGATCTCGATGTACTGAAGATTCTGGTCGAGCTGGCGTCCATCGACGACCGGACCCATTTGCACGCCGTCATCCAGCGCGCGTCCCACCTTCACGCTGCGCAGTTTTGCGGTAAGCCGTTCGACGAACGTCCGGTGCACGGCGTGCGTCACGATCAGCCGCGACGAGGCCGTGCACTTTTGCCCCGTGCCGGAATACGCGCCCTGGAACGCGCATTCGACGGCGAGGTCGATGTCCGCATCGTCAAGTACAACAAGCGCGTTCTTGCTGCCCATTTCCATCTGCAACTTGATCAGGTTCGGCGCAGCGACGGCCGCGATTCGCCGGCCTGTGTCGACCGATCCGGTAAATGAAATTCCGTTGACTGAGCGCGACGCCGCCAGCGCGTTGCCGACCGATGCGCCATCCCCCATCAACAGGTTGAAGGTGCCTGCCGGCAATGCCTGGCGGCTGATGATTTCGGTGAGCGCCCACGCACTGCCGGGCGTCAGGTTCGCGGGCTTGAACAGCACGGCATTACCGAACGCGAGGGCGGGCGCGATTTTCCAGCTGGCGGTGGCCATCGGGAAATTCCAGGGCGTAATGACGCCGATAACGCCGAGCGGTTCACGCTGGATATCGATCTCGACGCCGGGGCGCACGGAATCCGCTTTGCCGCCCAATTGCCGAAGCACTTCAGCCGCGAAGTAGTGAAAAAACTGTCCCGAGCGATAAACCTCACCCACACCTTCCGCCAGCGTCTTTCCCTCTTCCCGCGACAGCTCACGTCCGAGTTCCTGGCTACGGGCGATCAGTTCATCGCCAATGGCGCGCAGCACGTCGTGCCGCTTTTCGAGTCCGGTCGCGGCCCAAACCGGTTGCGCAATGACTGCGGCGCCTATGGCGCCCTGCACTTGGGCGCTGGTCGCCTGCGCGTAGTGGCCAATCAGGTCGTCCGTGTCCGAGGGGTTGCGGTTCGCAACAACTGTTGCGCCGGCTACCCATCTGCCGTCCATCCAGTTCAAAAAAGTCTGCGAATTCATATCGGTCTCAATGCGTTTGACATGTGACCGATTCTAGGAACATGCGTAAAATAATCAAAACCAATTATATTAATTAAATTATTTGAAAAACTTATTCCCGCTATGGATCGCTTCCCCGATGTGAAGATCGCGCAGTTGCGGCATTTCGTATCCGTCATCGAGCATGGCGGCTTCAAGGCTGCCGCAAAGGCCGTATTTCGCAGCCAGCCGGCTTTATCGCTGTCAATGAAGGAGTTGGAAACCGCGCTCGGCGCTCCGCTATTCGAAAAGGGCAGCCATGCGACGCCAACGCCCTTCGGGTCGACGTTTTATGGCGAAGCGAGGAAACTCGTGGAGCATTACGAGCGCACGCTTTCAGCCGCAATCGATGTCGCGCGCGTGCGCGGCGGCAGCGTGCGGCTCGCCGCCGTACCGTCGATCGCGCACGAAATACTGCCGCGCGCGATCAGCCGGTTCACCGCGCGTTATCCCGGCATCCAGCTTCATGTGGAGGACAGCACCGCTGCGTATATCCACGAGCGTGTACGCTCCGGCGCAATCGATTTCGGCATCGCGGGCGAGCCTGAGCAGGAATCCGAGCTGACTTTTACGCCGCTGATCGCGGACGTCATGTGCGTGGTCGTGAACTCAGGACATGCGCTTTTCAGGCATCGGCATGTTGAATGGAGCGACCTGTCGGGATACCGGATGATCGGCAACGGCACGCTTCGCGCCTTGCCGCCAGAAGTGCGTGAAGCGGCGGCCGTACAGGACGAAATCTTCATCGCCAATACCACCACGCTGCTTGCCGCTGTGGAAGGAGGCGTGGGCCTCACCGTGCTGCCCTATCTCGCGAAACAGCGTTACCGCGACGCGCTGCGGTTCATTCCAATTGACGCGCCGCGGATCGAGCGTACTGTGGGATTCGTGGAGCTTGCAGGAAGATCGCTGAGCCCGGCATCGGACGCATTGCGAGCAAGCTTCGTTGAAGACGTAAGCGAAACCCGCTTCCCGGAACTCGTGCGACGCTTGCTTCCGGATCAAACATCGGTTGCTGTGAAGACGGACGAATCAATCGTGTTCGTCGTTCTCAAATGACTTGTTGCGATGCAGCATTTCGGCCTATGTTCTGGACATGGCCGGACATTTATCGCGCACTCAAGTGACCCGCATCAAATTCCCGCAGCAGACACATCCCTGACTTAATTCGCATCCTTCTTTTCGTTACGATTGATCCCTTTATTAGGTATCCGTAGCAGCTGGTCTAATCCGTGGAGCACTTCATGACTTCCGCCACCTGCTCGCCCTCTCTCGGTGAGCTTTCGACCAACTGGTTGCACTTTTTTACCGACACCTGCAAAATGCTCAGCGCGACCACCCAGGTCGTCAAAGTTCGCACCACTCGCATGGCGATGGCCGGCCCATTGCCCAACGAACGCGACCGGGTTGAGTTCAGCCTGATGAGCCGGGAAAAGAGCGAAGCTGCATCCGAATCGATTCGGGCGATGGGTTCAGGATTGGTGAGCCTCGGCATGACACTGGCAATGGACACCAGCAAACATATCTGGGCTGCGTCTTAAGCGGCGTAGGCACTGGCGTCAAGTCGATCTGCCACGCAATGGATTGAATGCCAGGCAGCGCTGCTGAAGATCGCGGCAAACTCTCCGGCCGATCCTTCGCAATTGGCCAGTTTAACTACTCGTGTAGTCCGGGAAAGCTTTGCGCCCATTCATGAGCGCGCAACGGCGAATGCAAAACGTCTGGGTGCGCTTTGACAGTCACCGCGTCACGGCCGCCACTTCGTCGAGACTATCAGCCTTCGCGCACTCACAGTGTGGACAGTGTCTCGAAGGACCCGTGCAAACTGAACGGCGTGTCGGAAACAACGCTGTGGACGCTTTACGATCGTGCATGTGAAGCCCGCCGAGCCGGCGGCATTCTTATCGACCCGCACGGCGTGCGCATCTGTGACGCTATCGATTACGATTTCGAGCGTCATTTTGGAGAACCTGTTGGTTCGTTTGCCGCGCGGGCAGCACAGATCGACCAATTGAAGCAATGGCTCGAACGCCATCCGGATGGCTTGATTGTGTCCCCTGGCGAAGGCCTCGAAACGCAGGCTCATCGAGTGGACAACGGCCGGATGCGCTGGCTCACCGTCGATCTGCCGGCTGTGATCGCGTTGCGTGAGCACTTCCTGCCTTCGTCCGAACGCATGCGCCATGTTGCTGCAAGCGTGTTCGAGCCTGGCTGGATTGAAGGGATCGACCCGAGTCCCGATGTATTCATCGTGGTTCAAGGCCTGTTCATGTAACTGGACCCCGACGCCGTGCCATGGGCTTGGCAACCGTGCTGCTCGATCTCCAGATGAGCGGCCGGCTCAGCTACGACGCCGGGCGCAACACGATGTTCGTGAACTTCGAAGGCATGGCGATCCGCTCGAATGACGATATCGAAAGTGTTCGGCGCGTGCTCGCGGCATTCTGCGATCGCATTGGCCACAAGGTTTCGCGGATGGTCAACTGCGACGGATTCCGGCTGGACGAGTCGGAGGTCGATGCGTACTTCGAGATGGTCAGGCAGTTGCAACTCAAGTACTACAGTTCGGCGAATCGCTTTACTACCAGCGCATTCATGCGCATGAAACTCGATGCCGCGTTTGGCGAGTCCGATCCTGCGTCACATGTTTGCGAAACACATGCGCAAGCAGCGGCCCATGCGCAAAGTCGCTAAATAAGCCGCTAAGTTAGCCGCTAAAGCGCATGTGACCCCCGTTCTTTAGCAGACTTGCAGCACATTAATCACGCGGCTGGCGAGCAACGCCTTGGTGTTGCGCCCGTAATCAGCCATGTGCGCGGAGGCGCCATGCGCCTTCAATGCATCGGCACTTTCCCAGCGTTCGATCACGGCAAACGTGTCATTGCCGAGCGGTGTCTGAATTGCACCGAAGTCGGGTACATCGATAACCGCTTCATAGCTGATGCATCCCTCTTCCGCCAGCACCGCCGGACGGTTCTTGTGAAATAAAGCGAGGACGGCGTCGCGTGAACCGGGTAGCGCAGTGATCGTGGCAATGACGTGAATCATCCGGACATCTCCTTTCGTGGTTTAGCATGGATTGCCGCTCATAATCATAGCCGCGTCGGGCTGGAGATGCCGCGGGTGCCGCGTCAACGGCATCTGTCGGCCCGGCATTTCGGCATCGTCAGCGGCGTGCTGAACATTCCAAAATCCCCCCTCGCGCACCTAATGCCGTTCAGTTAAGAGCTGAGCGGCATTTTCATTTTTGTCGCGGGAAGTGGTTGTAAACGTTGCGCCAAGCTGTTAACTTTTCGGCACGATGCTCTCCGGCCACCTCACTTACCTGATCGAAGCACAAGAGCCTGACGATCTGCGCCGGTTAGCCGAGCATCTGCCCGACGAGTGGATCGAACGTGTAGTCTGGGCAGCGGGCGCAGCGAGCATCCGGCGGCGGCGCCTGCCGGCTGAACAGGTGGTGTGGCTGGTAATCGCACTGGCGATGTACCGGCACTGGTCGATCAGCGAGGTGCTCGACAGTCTTGATCTAGCGTTGCCTAACGAGGCCGCACCGTTTGTCAGCAAGAGCGCGGCGGCGCAGGCGCGTCAGCGCATCGGCGAGGCACCGTTGGCTTGGCTGTTTGAGCAGACAGCACGTGCGTGGACGACGCAGGACGCGGCTCACCATGCATTCAAGGGGTTGAGTCTGTGGGCGATGGACAGCACCACGCTGCGCACGCCCGACAGCCCGGCCAACCGTGAGCACTTCGGCGCACAGGGTTACGCCAGTGGCAAGGTGGCCAGTTATCCGCAAGTGCGCGCAGTGACGCTCACCGCGATTCCAACGCATCCGGTCGCCGATATCAATTTCGGTCGCTATGACACCAACGCAATGGTGTACGCCAAGAGCCTGTTGCCACAGATACCGGAAGACTCGCTGACTGTGTTCGACAAGGGCTTTCTGGCCGCCGAGATTCTGTGTGGCCTGACGATGGGAGCACGCAATCGCCACTTCCTGATTCCAGCCAAATCCACCACCTGCTGGGAAGTGATCGCGGGTACCGCTGACGATGCAACGGTGCGCATGCGCGTCTCGCAGCAGGCGCGCAAGAAGTGCTCGGCTTTGTCCGAATTCTGGAATGCGCGGGCGATCCGCACCTTCGACGCACGCGGGCGCGAACGCGTGCTGCTGACTTCGCTGGGCGAGCGTCGGCGTTTCAAACCCGCCGATATCGTGGCCTGCTACGAGCGTCGCTGGCAGATCGAAACCAGTTTCCGGGAGATCAAGCAATCGATGCTGGGTTCGGAGTTGACCTTGTGCAGTCGCACGGTCGAAGGGGTGTATCAGGAGATATGGGGTGCGTTGATCGCCTACAACCTGATTCGCCGTGAGATCGCCAGCGCCGCATGGGAAGCCAACCTCGAACCGACTATCAGCTTCGTGCGAGCCCTTCATACGATCCACCACGAAATGATGTGGGCCGCCGTTACTCCGGCCTATGCAAAATTGCCGGCGTGCCTTCAGCGGCTGCGTGAACGGCTCAAGGCTTTACCCAACGGAAAACGACCCGGTCGCGCATGCGAGCGGGTCGTCAAATCCCGACCTAAACGTTACACCGTTCGATACCTTAAGCAGGACCTTAACTGAACGGCATTCCCCTCAAAGCGAGGGCTGTCATTTTGACTACCGTTTCTAAGCTTTATTGCGACATGCAGTCTGGATTTTCCAAACTTTATTGCACTTTCCAAACTATTTTTTCACGCTACAAGAAACCTTAAGCGCCGAAATTCTTCGACGCAAAGTCCCAGTTCGCAATGTTCCAGAACGCTTCAATGAACTTCGGGCGCGCATTGCGATAGTCGATGTAATACGCGTGTTCCCACACGTCGATGGTCAGCAGCGCCTTCGCGTCGGTGGTCAGCGGCGTAGCGGCATTGCTCGTCGAGACGATGTCGAGCGAACCGTCCGTCTTCTTCACGAGCCACGTCCAGCCCGAACCGAACGTGCCGGTTGCGACCTTCGCGAACTCTTCCTTGAACTTGTCGAACGAGCCGTACTTGGCGTTGATTGCGTCGCCGAGTGCGCCGGCCGGAGCGCCGCCACCCTTGGGCGACAGGCTGTTCCAGAAGAACGTGTGGTTCCAGATCTGGGCTGCGTTATTGAACACGCCACCCGATGCCTTCTTGACGATTTCTTCAAGCGGCAGGTTTTCGAATTCGGTACCGGGGATCAGCTTGTTCAGGTTCGTCACATAGGTCTGGTGATGCTTGCCATAGTGATACTCAAGCGTTTCTTCCGACATGTTCGGAACAAGCGCGTTCTTGTCGAACGGCAACGGCGGGAGGGTATGTTCCATGGTGCGAGCTTCCTTCTATGATGATTATGGGGGACGTGAGGAGTGAAGCAATGGAGCACTCGATTGTAGGCGAGTTGGGATAACCCCGCAAATTGCGGGTTTTTATGAGCAGTATCGATTACGAAGCTTTAACAGCGGCGTAAAAAATGCTCGAACGTTCCTTCTAAGCCGTCAAAAATACGGGCTTTCAAGCACCCGCGTTTGTCTTGTAAACATCCTGACGAACATCGCATGAACGCGGCGGCGTTTTCTTTCGATACACACCGCCGCCAGCGTCAGAATTCATCGGAGAGCCGGGGCTGGATATCGGCCAGCACGATATCCGCCGATCCTTCCGCCAGATGCACGGTCAACGGCCGTTTTGGCTTCAACGCGTCCGGCGCGCGCACGGCGCGTCCGGATTGCGTATCGATCAAAGCCGCGTAGCCGCGCTCAAGCGTGCGTTGCGGGCTCAACACCTGCAATCTCGCCGATAACTCCGACACCCGGGCCGACGCCCGTTCATGCCGGCGCCCTTGCGAAACACTCAGGCGTTGTGCAAGACGCATCAGATGTTCCCGCTCAGCGACGAGATCGGGACGCCAGCGTTGCCAGCGCATTTGCACAAGCGCAAAACGGGCGCGGGCATCGCGGACCGGGCGCGCACCGGCCGACGCCAGCCGCACTGCCAGTTGCCGCAAGTGCGTGCGCTGACGTTCCAGCCGTTCGGCCGGACTGACCAGCCGGCGCGCCAGCCAGTCGACTTGCTGCGCGCGCCGTTCCATCATCCTGCCGAAACCACGCGCCAGCGCCGCATGCCGGTGATCGAGATCGCGCAGCAACAACACGCGCTGCGGACTGACAAGTTCGGCGGCGGCCGTCGGCGTGGGCGCGCGGACATCGGCGGCGAAATCCGCGATGGTGAAATCCGTCTCATGGCCCACGCCGCTGACAACCGGCATCGCACTTTCGGCTATCGCGCGAGCAAGCACTTCCTCGTTGAATGCCCACAGATCTTCGATCGAACCGCCCCCCCGACACACGATCAACACATCGACCTCGCGACGCGCGCTGGCCTGATCGACCATCGCTGCGAGCTTCGCGGCCACGCCCGCGCCCTGCACCGGCGCCGGATACACGATCACCGGCACGTGCGGCGCACGCCGCGAGAGCGTGGTGAGGACGTCGCGCAACGCCGCAGCTTGCAGCGACGTCACAATACCGATCGCGCGCGGATGCTGCGGCAGCGCACGCTTGCGCTCAGCCGCGAACAGTCCCTCGGCCTCGAGTTTTGCCTTCAGCTTCAAAAAGGCTTCGTACAACCGACCTTGGCCCGTCCGGCGCACCGCTTCCACGCCGAGTTGCAACTCGCCGCGTGGTTCGTACATGGTGACGAGCCCGCGAACCTCGATCCGGTCGCCTTCGCGCGGCGTGAACTCGGCGTACTGCGCGCGGCCGCGGAACATCACGCAGCGCATCTGTGCCTGCGCGTCCTTGATCGAAAAGTACCAGTGACCGCTCGCCGCTTTCGTAAAATTCGATACTTCACCCGATACCCAGACCAGCGGGAACGAGCGTTCGAGCATCGACCCGATCGCCCGGTTCAGCGCCGAAACGGGGATGACGGCATCGGCGCTGCCGGATGCACCGGCTGAACCGGATGAAGCGAAAGGGTCGGAGCTCATCGAAGAAAATGGGGGTCGGTTGAAGTTGAAAACGAGACTGAAAATACGCTCGCCTGAAGGCAAACAAGGGCCATTCCGGCAACGCTGAACGGCCTATGAACAAGGCACGGACGATAGACCATTCCGCGTCCGAAGTGTAGCAAGTGTCCACAATGCACAAGTTACCGGAAGCTAACGGAAACCCTCGTGAAGCCTAGATGAATATCGTTTAAGTCATTGTTTTTATTGTGCTTTATGTCTCAAAATAATGACAAGACCGATGCAAGGCTTTTCTGAAGCCGATTTCGGGCGCCTGAAGCCCAAGTTGTTCACAGAGTTATCCACAGGCGCGGTGTGTCAAAAATGGAGCATGGACTCTACCCGTTTACCGTTCGCGTCCAAAGCTGTTTCGATGCCCGGCCGAATGGTCCGGTTTGCCCTTCGACTGGCGCCTCCGGCAACGCCGCGCTAGAGTGCCGGGTTCAAGGGCCAGCGTGACAATTGCCCAGCGTCGCCTAGCGACCGCTTACCATCTGCTTACCATTCGCTCATTCTGGAGATCCGTCCTGATGCAAAGGTGCCGGCCGTTAACACGAACATTGCCCATCCCCTCGCCGCTACACCGCCCTACGTTGCTGTCGTCCCAAGCGCATGCATCGTTCGCTCCTGAAGGTCCTGAAGCCACTGAAGCCACTGATAACAAGGCGCGCCATGTCTGACTTCAAGCCGCCGATCGAAAACTTCCTCGCCCGTGAGTGGCGCAAGCGCGGCTGGGTCGCGTGGTCGCTCACGCCGTTCGCGTGCGTGTTCGGCCTGATCGCAGCCATTCGCCGCGCCTTCTTCGCGCTCGGCTGGATCAAGCAGGTGAACGTGGGCGTGCCGGTCGTCGTGGTCGGCAACGTGACCGTGGGCGGCACCGGCAAGACGCCGACGGTCATCGCGCTCGTCGAAGCGCTGCGCGCCGCCGGCTTTCAGCCGGGCGTCGTCTCGCGCGGTTACGGTGCGAAGATCCATGAAGCCACACGGGTCACGCCCGACAGCCAACCTGCCGATGTGGGCGATGAACCCCTGCTGATCGCCCGCCGCACGCACGCGCCAGTGATGGTGTCGCCGGATCGGGTCGCGGCGGCGCGCGCGTTGTTGAAGCAGAATCCATCGGTGGATGTGATCGTCAGCGACGACGGCCTGCAGCATTACCGCCTCGCGCGCGCGTTCGAACTCGTGGTCTTCGACGACCGTCTGGGCGGCAACGGTTTCCTGCTGCCGGCGGGACCGCTGCGTGAGCCGATGTCGCGGCACCGCGACGCCACGCTCATCAACAGCCCGTACGAGCGCACGTTGCCGCCGTGGCCGAACACCTTCTCGCTGGACCTGGCCACCGGCGAGGCCTGGCGCCTCGACGACCCCGCCGTGCGCCGTCCGCTCAGCGCGTTCAAGGGCGAACGGATCGCGGCAGCAGCGGGCATCGGCTCGCCGGAACGGTTCTTCGCGTCGCTGCGCGCGGCCGGCCTCGTGCCGGCCACGCGCGCGTTTCCGGATCACTACGATTATCGCGACAATCCCTTCGCCGGCATCGACGCCGATTCGATCCTGATCACCGAGAAGGATGCAGTAAAATTCGGGGCCTGGCGTGACGCGCGCATCTGGGTGGTTCCAGTCGAAGCCGTGCTCAGCCCCCGCCTCATCGCATTAGTTGTGGAGAAACTCCGTGGACGCACGCCTGCTTGAAATCCTTGTCTGCCCTATTTGCAAGACCCAGCTCACGTATGACCGCGCGGCGCAGGAACTCATCTGCAACGTCGACAAACTCGCTTACCCCATCCGCGACGGCATTCCGATCATGCTGCCCGACGAAGCCCGCCAGACCGTGGAAGGCACGCCCGTCGAGCCGTTGAACCCTGCCGGCGGGAATTGAGGGTTTTATGAACGCACACGCTCCGGTCGCGCCGCCCTTCATCGCAGTCGTGCCCGCGCGGCTCGCGTCCACGCGGCTGCCGGACAAGCCGCTGGCGGATATCGGCGGTAAGCCGATGGTCGTGCGCGTCGCCGAGCGCGCGCGTTTATCGGGCGCGCTGCAGGTGCTGATCGCGACCGATTCGCAGCGTGTGGTCGAAGTCGCGCGGGAACATGGTTTCGAGGCGCTGCTCACCCGCGCCGATCATCCGAACGGTACGGACCGGCTCGCCGAAGTGGCAACGCATTTCGGCTGGAGCGACGACACCATCGTGGTCAATGTGCAAGGCGACGAGCCCTTGATCGACCCGGCGCTCGTGCGCAACGTGGCCGCGCATCTCGCGGCGCATCCATCGTGCGCGATCGCGACCGCGGCGCATCCTATCCACGATCCGGCCGATGTCTTCAATCCCAACGTAGTGAAAGTCGTGCTGGATTCGAAGAGCGTCGCGCTGTATTTTTCGCGCGCACCGATCCCGTGGTCGCGGGACGCGTGGCAGAAGGACTGGCCAGATGTAGCCGCGCTTGCTGCGCGTCCGTCCGTTCCCGCCAATGTGTTGCGCCATATCGGCCTGTATGCGTATCGCGCGAAGTTCCTGCGGGTTTATCCCACGCTGTCCATGGCGCCGATCGAAGAAGCCGAGGCGCTCGAGCAACTGCGCGCGCTCTGGCACGGCGAGCGCATCGCGGTGCTGACGACGAACGACGCGCCGCCACCGGGTGTCGATACCCCCAATGATCTGGCTCGCGTCCGCGCGCTGTTTGGCGCGTCGGCATAACCGCGAAATCGGCTCGTTTTCATCGCGTCCTAGCGCGGCATCCCCTTTCCGATCAACTCGCGTTAACCCCCGCTGCGCGCGACTTACCGGGCTTTCCAGCCTCGGATTCGAGCCGCCATCGTAACGATGCATGGCATAATCGGTCGGTAGCGCGAGCCTTCCGGTCAGCGCCAACGCTCCTGAGCGCCCGTGTCCGACTGGTGCCGCGCCGTCTCCCGAATTCGGCTCGTCGCGCCTCGTTTGCGGCTTCAACCGAGCAATGTGCCACAGCGACCGGATGCAAGAATAAGCCTCGCAGCGCAGCGGTTTCTATTCGATTCGGAGATATCACCATGCGTTTGATCCTGTTGGGCGCCCCCGGCGCCGGCAAGGGCACCCAGGCCACTTTCATCAAGGAAAAGTTCGGCATCCCGCAGATCTCGACGGGCGATATGCTGCGCGCCGCCGTGAAAGCGGGTTCGCCGCTCGGCGTGGAAGCCAAGCGCTTCATGGATGCCGGCGAACTCGTGCCGGACACGCTCATCATCAACCTCGTGAAAGAACGCCTGCAGGAACCGGACTGCACGAACGGTTATCTCTTCGACGGTTTCCCGCGCACGCTTCCCCAGGCCGACGCCATGAAGCAAGCCGGCGTTGCTATCGACTACGTGCTTGAGATCGACGTGCCGTTCGAGGACATCATCGTGCGCATGAGCGGTCGTCGCGTGCATGCGGCATCCGGTCGTACGTATCACATCAAGTTCAATCCGCCGAAGCAGGAAGGCAAGGATGACGTCACCGGCGAGCCGCTGATCCAGCGCGACGACGACAAGGAAGAGACCGTGAAGAAGCGGCTCGACGTGTATGTCGCGCAGACCAAGCCGTTGATCGAGTACTACAACACGTGGTCCAAGCATGGCGACAACAATGGCCTGAAGGCGCCGGAGTATCGACGTATTTCGGGTCTTGGTACTGTCGATGAAATCCGCACGCGCGTATTCGATGCATTGACCTGAAACGTCACTGAGCGCTCGTACCCGGGCGCTCGCGGCATGCCTTCCGAAACCCGCTCGTGCTCCATCGGCCGAGCGGGTTTTTCGTTCTGAGCGATCCTCGGGACGAACACGCGAACACGCGCACACGATTACGTATAACCATCATCAAGGAGCACACAGCATGGACATCCAGGACAACGTTTTTCTCGTCACCGGCGGTGCATCGGGCCTCGGCGCGGCCACGGCGCAGCTTATCCGCGACCACGGCGGCAAAGTCGTACTCGCCGACATGAACGAAGCCGGCGGCGAGAAGCTGGCGAAGGAACTCGGCGGCGTGTTCGTGAAATGCGATGTGAGCCGCGAGGAAGACGGCCAGCGCGCCGTGGAAGCCGCGACGCAACTCGGCAGCTTGCGCGGCCTCGTCAACTGCGCGGGAATCGCGCCGGCTGCGAAAACGGTGGGCAAGGATGGCCCGCATGCACTCGATCTGTTCGCCAAGACTATCGGCGTGAACCTGATCGGCACGTTCAACATGATCCGGCTGGCGGCAGCGGCCATGTCGAAGAACGATCCGAATGCCGCGGGCGAACGGGGCGTGATCGTGAGCACGGCATCCGTTGCCGCTTACGATGGCCAGATCGGCCAGGCGGCTTATGCGGCATCGAAAGGCGGCGTGGTGGGCATGACGCTGCCGATCGCGCGCGATTTGTCGCGCAACGGTATTCGCGTGATGACGATTGCGCCGGGCATCTTCGAAACGCCAATGTTGCTCGGCATGCCGCAGGAAGTGCAGGACGCGCTCGGCGCAATGGTGCCGTTCCCCTCGCGTCTCGGCAAACCGAACGAGTACGCCATGCTGGTCAAGCAGATCTTCGACAACCCCATGCTCAACGGCGAAGTGATTCGCCTGGACGGCGCGATCCGGATGCAGCCGAAGTAGGTTTTCGGCTGGGCGGGGCTGGCAGCGGCTAGCTGATCAGCTCGCGGGCTTATGCGCCAAAAAAAACGGCGGCCATCGACATGATGGGCCGCCGTTTTTTATTGGGTTTGAGATGTGAGCCAGAGAAAGCTCGAAGCAACTTACTCGCCGTTGTGGTGCGTGCGCTGGCGCAGCTCGTGCAATTCCGTCTCCACGACGGTCGCGTCTTCGGCATCAGGCCGATCGTCGAGGTATCGACGCAGGTCTTCTATCGCCGGGCGCAAGTAATCCAGGCGCGCGTAAGCGAAGCCCCGATCGCGCACTTCTTCAATACTTCCCGGCATCA
The DNA here is from genome assembly GCF_002220365.1 of Caballeronia sordidicola. GTDB lineage: Bacteria > Pseudomonadota > Gammaproteobacteria > Burkholderiales > Burkholderiaceae > Caballeronia > Caballeronia sordidicola_C. The sequence continues at coordinate 43,787 of NZ_MTHB01000301.1, forward strand.
GGATCACCAGCCGTTGCTGCACGGCGAGCAGCCGTTGCCAGCGCTCGGTCTGCAGATAAACGCTCTTCAAGTTACGCAGCATTCGTCCGATGATTTCCCGGCGCGTGGCCGGCTGCAATAAAACCTTCAGCGCGCTGCCAATGGATTCGCCCACGCGCTGCACATACGGCTCGAGCATCTCGACCATCGCCGATTCGGACAATGAATGGCCAGTGGTCGGATCGAGCATTACATCGCCGTCGGGCGTGGTCACGCGCAGCAGGAAGTGCGCCGGAAACGACACACCACGCACCGGAATACCGAGCTGCTCGCTCATCTCCAGATACACGACGGCCAGCGAAATCGGAATTCCGCGACGCCGCTTCAGCACCATGTTCAGGTGGCTGTTATCGGGGTCATAGTAATCGTTGAGATTGCTGGTGAAACCCAGCTCGCGGAAAAAGAAACGATTCAGCACGCCGACTTTTTGCTTGATATCGGCCTCATCGGGCATACGACGGCGCACACGCAAGACAAGTTCGTCGATCTCGGCCAGTACGCCCTGCAGATCGAGATCGGGATACGCGTCCTGGGCGAGCGACAACGCCGCCTCGGTGAGCGGCAGACTGTCGTCCTCCGCCACGAGCGAGGTGAAATAGTCGAGGATGCGCGTCGTTGTCATTGCAGCGTTCGCCTTCTGAAATACGCGTATTTAAAACCCATCGCGGAGAGCATACCGAAATATAGCGCACCGAATACAACCAGGCTTGCACCAAGCAGCATGATTCGCTCCAGAGGCGCGGCGCGCATGCCGATCCAGTCGAAATTGCCGGCCACCCAATGCATGACGCCCGCAAGCACGAGACACGCGCCGAGCAGTTGCGCGAAGAAGCGCGTCCATCCCGGCGAGGGTTGGTAAATTCCGCGCTTCCTCAAGCCGATGAACAACAGCGTTGCGTTCACGCATGCGCCCAGGCCGATCGACAGCGTCAATCCGGCGTGCGCGAAGATCGGCACGAAAATCAGGTTGCTGAGCTGAATTGCGATCAACACGATGATGCCGATGATCACCGGCGTCTTGATGTCCTGCTTCGCGTAAAAACCGGGCGTGAGGATCTTGATCAGGATTAGCCCGACCAGTCCGACGCCGTACGCCGACAACGCACGGCCGACCATGACGACGGAATGCGCATCGAATTTACCGTAATGGAACAGCGTAGCCGTCAGCGGAACGGCAAAGAAAAACAGCGCGACTCCGCTAGGCGCCGCCATCAGGAACGTAATGCGCAGCCCCCAGTCGAGCAATGCCGAATATTCGACCGGATCGGCGTCCACGTGCGCCTTCGAGAGGCTTGGCAGCAGAATGGTCCCCAACGCCGCGCCGAGCAGCGCGGTGGGAAACTCCATCAGGCGATCGGAGTAATTGATCCACGACACCGCGCCCGGGCCGAGGCGCGACGCAATGTTCGTATTGATGATCAGGCTCAGCTGGGCGACCGACACGCCGAACGTCATGGGGACCATCTTGATCAGCACGCGCTTGACGCCCGGATGTCGCAGCGCACGGAAAAAATTCAGGCCGATGCGCGGGATCATGTCGATCTTCTTGAGGCCGGGCAACTGCACGAGAAACTGCAGGATCCCGCCGACGATCACCGCATAGGCAAGCGCATAAACCGGCACCTTCAGATGCGGCGCGAGGAAGATGGCAGCCCCGATGAACGACACGTTGAGCAGCACGGGCGCGAATGCAGGCAGGGAGAATTGCCGGTAGGTGTTGAGCACCCCGGACGCGAGCGATGTCAGCGAGATGAAGATGATGTACGGGAACATGATCTGGGTCATGGTCACCGCGAGGCCGAACGCGCGGCCGTCGTGCTCCAGCCCTGACGCCACGGCAAACACGACCCAGGAGGCGCCCGCCACGCCCGCGAGCGATACGCCAGCCAACGCCCAGGCGAGCACCGTCGACATGGCGTCGACAAGGGCTTTGGTCGCGTCGTGACCTTCCGTGTTTTTGAACTCGGCGAGGATAGGCACGAATGCCTGCGAAAACGCTCCTTCAGCGGACAAGCGCCGCAACAGGTTCGGTATGCGGAAGGCGACGTAGAAGGCGTCGGTGAATTGACTGGCGCCGAAAGCTCGCGCGATCAGCGTTTCGCGGACCAGGCCGGTCACGCGGGAAAGCAGCGTGAAGCCGCTGACCGTCAGTAGGGCTCGGAATAGATTCATGGGGGGCTTATTATACGGGCCGCATTATGAACGCGACGCGTTGCAACATTTGCGGAATCGTTAGAATTTGCAACTTAGGCCGCGCGCAGGCAGCTCGCGTGCGGCCTCGCGTGCGCCTGGCATGCACCTGTTAAGCTGCGTCCGGGTTCGCTGGGGTTGATTCCCTGCGACAGCGGGCAAATGCGACAGCGGGCAAAAACCAGCTACGCTTGCCAGTCCCATGATTTCGTTGCTATAATCGCCGGTTTCGAAGCTCCTGAATCCGCTTTCGGCACTTTTACGCAAGTTGTAAAATTACCTACGAGCATGGCGGCTTCGCGTCTTCTTTCGACGTTTTTGCGCTTTCGGGCAATCGATCCCGAGGGTTTGATCATAAACAGCGCATCGGATTGACCTCGTTTTATCTTGTGTGGAGTCGGGCCAGCATCGAGTTGGATCCGATCCAGAAGCAAAACGGGAAGCGCTGAAACACATAGCTGGAACAGGATAAGGAACCGTCATGGCAAATACAGCACAAGCCCGCAAGCGCGCCCGTCAAGGCGCCAAGGCAAACTCGCACAACTCGGCTCTGCGCTCGAAATTCCGCACCGCCATCAAGGCCGTTCGCAAGGCGATCGACGCCGGCGACCAAGCCAAGGCTGCAGAAATCTACAAGACGTCGGTCAAGACCATCGACATCATTGCGGACAAGCGCATCGTCCACAAGAACAAGGCTGCTCGCCATAAGAGCCGTCTGTCGGCTGCTATCAAGGGTCTGCAAGCAACTGCTGCTTAAGGATTCTGGTCGTCGCCCTTTGCGTGCCTTTGGTTTGACGGGCACGTGACAGGCTGCTGCTTTCTGTCCTGACGCTCAAAACAGCGAACGGCAACAGAGGGCAGCAATAGAAAACCCCGCCAATGGCGGGTTTTTTGTCGTGTGCATCGAAAAGAAGCCCTCTGGAAGGCCCCTGCTGCTCAATTAGCCATGTTGTTGCTGCGTTGCGTGGTGCGGCGGCAATTCGCAAGCCTCAGTCACAAGCAGATCGTTGTCTTTGGCGAAGTTCATCACGAAATCGAAAGCCATAGGCTCGATGTCACGCAAGCGGGAATCAAGAATCACCGTCTTCACGTTACCGAGCAAGGTCGGGCGCACATAAACGGAATACTGCAACCGGGCATTTGGGCCGCGCTTGCCCGGGCCGAACCCTGACATTACGCCGCAAAGCCGTTCACACCAATCGCTCGGCCGAAAAGTCTTGCCGTTCGACGTAACGCCCTGGATGAAGTATTCGGTTGGAATTGTTTCGGCCATGTAGGAATACCTGTTTGACGACCGGCGGAGAACGCCGGCGAACGCGCATGCATGGTTGGCAAGGTGAACCGGAAAGTCATCGGCTGCACCCCCGGGGGCTGAAATCCGCCTCGTCCGGCAGCGTCGCGGCCGGTCAGCCCCAGCCTATTTCTTCGACCTGCATCTACCCAATCATCGACCAGACTACGACATCGCCCGAGTCGGCTTGAGCGCGCAATCAACTCATGCTGATCCCGCTCACAGTTGCCCGTCATACGGGACTGCCGGGGCAGATAGGCAGGTACCCGCGAGCCGAACTCGCGTGAGCGCAAACCGCTCTGACTCCCGCAGATTCACTGTTGAAAACCAACGCGAACAGATCTGCTTCGTAAGCAGTCGAAAGGTGTCAGGACTGCCGGAGAAACCAGGCGGATTATACAGCAGAGGCCCTTTTTCCGCACTGCACACAAAGCCTCTAAACCGCGCCAGACGGCGTATGGCGGCGCGCATCCGCTATTTGACGACCTCGTCAAACGCCGGAAATTCCTTTATGCTGAAATTCGATACCACCACGACGGCGGCGCCGTCCGGCGCAATTGCCGGCTGAAGCCGCCGTACGCATTTTCATGACCGAAAAAAAAATTCGCCACTACTTGCAGTTCAAGGATTTCTCTCTCGACGACTATGACTACGTGCTCGAACGCGCGCGTATTCTCAAGCGCAAGTTCAAGAGCTACGAGACCTACCATCCGCTGCACGACCGCACGCTGGCGATGATCTTCGAGAAGAATTCGACGCGTACGCGGCTCTCGTTCGAAGCGGGGATCTTCCAGCTTGGCGGCCATGCCGTGTTCCTCAGCACACGCGACACGCAGCTAGGACGAGGCGAGCCGATCGAGGATGCGGCGCAGGTTGTATCGCGCATGGTCGACATCATCATGATCCGCACGTTCGGTCAGGACATCCTCGAGCGCTTCGCCGAAAATTCGCGCGTGCCGGTGATCAATGGTCTGACGAACGAATATCACCCGTGCCAAGTCCTGGCCGACGTCTTCACCTATTACGAACTGCGCGGCCCCATCGCGGGGAAAACCGTGGCCTGGGTCGGCGACGCGAACAACATGCTGTACACGTGGATCGAAGCCGCCCAGATTCTCGGCTTCAAATTGCGTCTGTCCACGCCGCCGGGCTACACACTCGACCATTCGCTGGTCTCGCCCGACAGCGCGCCGTTCTACGAAGAATTCGCCGATCCGAACGACGCCTGCACCGGTGCCGACCTCGTCACCACCGACGTCTGGACCAGCATGGGTTTCGAAGCCGAGAACGAAGTGCGTAAGAAAGCCTTCGCCGACTGGTGCGTGGACTCAGACATGATGGCGCGCGCTCATCCGGACGCCCTCTTCATGCACTGCCTCCCGGCCCACCGGGGCGAAGAAGTGAGCGCCGAAGTGATCGACGGCCCGCAGAGCGTAGTGTGGGACGAAGCCGAAAACAGGCTGCACGTCCAGAAGGCGCTGATGGAGTTTCTGCTGCTCGGCAAACTCAATCATTGAGCGGCTTGATTGAGCGGCTTGATTGAGCGGCTTGATTGAGCGGCTTGATTGAGCGGCTTGATTGAGCGGCTTGATTGAGCGGCTTGATCGAGCAACCTGATTGCGCCGATTGCAGCTTTTAGGTAACCCGTGCGGCGTTTCCGTCGAACCGCCGTGTAGTCTCGAAAATGCGGAACGGCCGCCATTTGATGTCAAAATGGCGGTTTTCCGAGCGCAGAAAGCCCGGCGCGCACCGTTTTCCAGCTATACGAGTTCACCATGAGCGATATCAAAAAAGTCGTGCTCGCCTACTCAGGCGGCCTCGATACCTCCGTCATCCTGAAATGGTTGCAAGACAACTACGATGCCGAGGTCGTGACGTTTACCGCTGACATCGGTCAGGGCGAAGAACTCGAACCGGCGCGCAAGAAAGCACTGCAACTCGGCATCAAGCAGGACAACATTTTTATCGAAGATCTGCGTGAGGAGTTTGTCCGCGACTTCGTGTTCCCGATGTTCCGCGCCAATACCGTTTATGAAGGCGAGTACTTGCTTGGCACGTCGATCGCGCGTCCGCTGATCGCTAAACGCCAGATCGAGATTGCCCGTGCGGTGGGTGCGCAATCCGTGTCGCACGGCGCGACCGGCAAGGGCAACGATCAGGTGCGTTTCGAGTTGGGTTATTACTCGCTCGAACCGGGTATCAAGGTGATCGCGCCGTGGCGTGAGTGGGATCTGCTGTCGCGTGAAAAGCTGCTGGCTTACGCGGAAAAGGCGGGCATTCCGATCGAAATGAAGCACAAGCAAGGCGGCGCGCCCTACTCCATGGACGCGAACCTGCTGCATATTTCGTTCGAAGGCCGTCACCTGGAAGATCCGAAGGCAGAAGCCGAAGCCGATATGTGGCGCTGGACGGTCGCGCCCGAAGATGCGCCGGATCAGCCGGAATATCTGGATATCGAATACGAGAAGGGTGATCCGGTCGCGCTGAACGGCAAGCGTTTGTCGCCGGCGGACATGCTGACAGAGTTGAACGCGATTGGCGGCAAGCATGGTATTGGCCGGCTGGATCTGGTCGAGAACCGCTATGTCGGCATGAAGTCGCGCGGTTGTTATGAAACGCCAGGCGGCACGATCATGCTCAAGGCGCATCGTGGAATTGAGTCGATCACGCTGGATCGCGAAGTGGCGCATCTGAAGGACGACCTCATGCCGCGTTACGCTGCGTTGATTTACAACGGCTACTGGTGGAGTCCGGAGCGGCGCGCGCTGCAAGTGCTGATCGACCACACGCAGGACAAGGTCAACGGCTGGACGCGCGTGAAGCTGTACAAGGGCAGCGTGACCGTGGTTGCACGCGATTCGAAGGAAACGCTGTTCGACAAGAACATCGCAACGTTCGATGACGACGGCGGCGCGTACGATCAGGCCGATGCCGGCGGGTTCATCAAGCTGAACGCCCTGCGGATGCGGATCGCGGAAAATGCACGTCGCAAGCGCGGTGGTTGAGTTAGCCCAGCTTGGTTGATGTTGAAAAAAAACCCGCCTCGGCGGGTTTTTGTTTGATGGGCGGCGATGTGCGGCTGCGGAGGATGACTTACGTGGGCTTCCGGCCGATTCGCCGTCGCCGCTTGCTTCGGCCGACTGTTGTGACACCCGACAACCGCAATACATCCTTCTTTCGCAGCAGCCTTAAATCAAAGACACACCGGCTCCGCTTCAAGCTCGACCGCGAATCGCGCGTGTACGTCGCGTTTAATGGCAGCGGCGAGTTCCAAAATTTGCGCGCCCGACGCGCCGCCGCGGTTCACCAGAACCAGCGCCTGCCGGTCGTGCACGGCGGCGGCTCCAATCGCGCGGCCTTTCCAGCCGCATTGGTCGATCAGCCAACCCGCCGCCAACTTGTACTGGCCATCCTGTTGCTTGTAAGACACGAGGTCGGGTTCGAGCGCCTTCAGTGCGTCGAAAGCTGTAGCGCTTATCACTGGGTTCTTGAAGAAACTCCCCGCATTCCCGAGCACCCGCCAGTCGGGCAACTTTGCCTGACGCACGGCGACGACGGCATCGAAGATAGCCTGGGGATTGTTCGCGCTACTTTTCTCAAGCACACGGGCGATATCCGCATACTCCGCGCGTGGCGTCCACGCTTTCGGCAGACGAAAGGTCACCGATACGATCACAAAACGCCCACGCCCTTCCTGCTTGAAAAAACTGTCCCGGTAACCGAACGCGCACGCGTCGCGATCAAATTCCCGCGTTTCGCCCGTCGATAATTCAATCGCCCGCAAACGCTCGAAGTACTCACCCATTTCGAGCCCGTATGCACCTATGTTTTGAATCGGCGCCGCGCCCACCGTGCCGGGAATCAGCGCGAGATTTTCGAGTCCGGGCAAGCCTTGCGACAACGTCCACGCGACGAATTCGTGCCAGTTCTCCCCCGCACCGGCTTCTACGAAAACGGCTTCGCTATCTTCATTGATCACGCGCCGGCCGCGCAAGTCGACGAGCAACGCGACACCGTCGAAATGACGCGTCAGCACGACGTTGCTGCCGCCGCCAAGCACCAGCTGCGGCAAGCCGTTTAATCGGGCGTCACGAGCCAACGCCGGGATCTGCGCTTCTTCTGTGAGCCGAACGGCATACTTGGCACGAACGTCGAAACCGAACGTGTTATGCGCGAGCAGCGGGTAATCGGAGAGAAGTGGGAACTCGGACATTGAGGAAGCGCTTGGGTCAGATCAGGGGCGGCCTTGGGCAAACCGGGACGGCATCGGTAGAATGATGGTGGTCAGTGATTATAGCGAGTGCGTGCGAGCCTTACGGCAAGCCTTACGTCACGCCTCGCCTCAACGAAGGGGAATGCAGATGCCATCGTTTGACGTCGTCAGCGAAGCAAACATGATCGAGGTGAAAAACGCCATCGAACAATCGAACAAGGAAATTGCCACGCGCTTCGACTTCAAGGGTTCGGACGCGCGTGTCGAGCAAAAGGATCGTGATCTGACGCTTTTTGCCGACGACGATTTCAAGCTCGGCCAGGTCAAGGACGTGGTGTTGTCGAAACTGGCAAAACGCAATGTGGACGTGCGTTTTCTCGAATACGGCAAGATCGAGAAGATTGGCGGCGACAAGCTCAAGCAAGTCGTCGAGGTAAAGAAGGGCGTAACCGGCGATCTGGCCAAGAAAATCGTCAAGATGATCAAGGACAGCAAGATCAAGGTCCAGGCGAGCATTCAGGGCGACGCGGTGCGCATCAACGGCACGAAGCGCGATGACTTGCAAAGCGCCATTGCATTGCTGAAGAAGGACGTGACAGATACGCCGCTGGACTTCAATAATTTCCGCGATTGAGTGTGATCCGGATTGCGTTGAGTCAGGCACCGCAATGAGCAAGAAAGCCGCCTTCAGGGCGGCTTTCTTGCTTTGGCCGCACGGTTTTACGGCGGCTTATTCAACCGCTTCCGCCGCCCGCTTCTTCTCGCCAATCCGGCTCTCCTTCCCATCGAGCAATTTCTTGATATTCCCGCGATGCCGCCAGATCAGCAGCGCGCTCATCGCGGCGACGGCCAGCGATATACGGCTCGGGCCGAAGAGGAAGACATCGAAAAACGGCGCGAATACCGCCGACACCAACGCCGCCAGCGATGAATACCGGAAGAAGACCGCGATGATCACCCACGTCAGCAAGGTGGCCAGCCCCAGCACCGGGTTGATGGCGAGCAGCACGCCCGCCGCGGTCGCAACACCTTTGCCGCCCTGAAACTTGAAGAATATCGGGAACACATGCCCGAGAAACACGGCGATGGCCGCCAGCGCGATAGCCGTGGAATCCAGCCCGAACCGGGCGCCGACATGCACGACGAACCATACGGGTAGCCAGCCTTTGAACGCGTCGCCGAGCAGCGTCAGGATGGCTGCCAGCTTGTTGCCGGTGCGCAGCACGTTCGTCGCGCCCGGGTTGCCGGAACCGTACGAGCGCGGGTCGGCAAGACCCATGGCCGAACTGACAACCACCGCGAACGAGATCGACCCGATCAGGTAAGCCACCACAGCAACAATCACATTGTTCATTGATTTCTTCTTATCTTCGGGTACGTCAAGCGTAATGGGACGTGAAGCGCGAGACGTGAGCAAGACTTCAGGACGCGCATTTTAATCGACGCTCGCGCAACTCACGGGCGAGGCCTTCAGCAGGTCGGTCAGGACCGGCGGCGCAATGCTCACCAGATACCCGCGCCGTCCGCCATTCAGATAAATTGTGTCCAGGTCCAGGATGGTCGATTCCACGTACACCGGCATCGCCTTCCTCGTGCCAAATGGCGACGTACCGCCGATCAAGAACCCTGAATGCCGATTGGCCACTTCCGGCTTGCACGGCTCGACGCGCTTCGCGCCAATCTGCCGCGCGAGATTCTTGGTCGAGACCGTTTTGTCGCCGTGCATGAGCACGATCAGCGGCTTCGCATGTTCGTCCTCCATCACGAGCGTCTTGACCACGCAATGTTCGTCCACACCAAGCTGGCGCGCCGATTCCTCCGTGCCACCATGCTCGACATACTCATAAGGATGCTCGCCGAACGCGACCTTGTGCCGACGCAAAAACTGCGTCGCCGGGGTCTCGGAAATGTGTTTTACCTTGGACATGACGGCATTGTAGCGGCGCGAAACCACGGCCACCATCGGCCGAACGGCCAATTGTGCAAGCCGATTTACTGTGGCACGATCGTTCGCAAATGCTCATCCGGTAAGCGCATGGGACCAGAGTAAGGAGATTCAACGTGATTCGCGATTCAGAAACCCAGACGTTGCTTGAAGACGCCATTCGCCGCTTTGTACGTGAAACGCTCGTGCCGCGCGAAGCGCAAGTCGACGAAACCGACCAGATTCCCGCCGATGTACTCGCCGCCATGCGCGAGATCGGCCTGTTCGGGCTGACCATTCCAGAGGCTTACGGAGGCCTCGGCCTGACGATGGAAGAGGAAGTGCGCGTGGCGTTCGAACTCGGTCAGACATCGCCGGCATTCAGGTCCGTGATCGGAACGAACAACGGCATTGGTTCCATCGGCATCCTGCTCGACGGCAGCGAGGAGCAGAAGCAGCACTATCTGCCGAAGCTCGCCGCAGGCGATCTGATCGGCTCGTTCTGCCTGACCGAGCCGGACGCGGGTTCGGACGCGGCGTCGCTGAAAACCAGGGCCCGCAAGGACGGCGACTACTACGTGCTCAACGGCACGAAGCGCTTCATCACGAACGCGCCGGAAGCCGGCATCTTCACCGTCATGGCTCGCACGAGCGACGCAAAGGGCGCGAGCGGCATTTCGGCGTTCATTGTCGAGCGGGAATCGCCGGGGCTGTCGCTCGGCAAACCCGACAAGAAAATGGGCCAGCGCGGCGCGCACACGTGTGACGTGATCTTCGAGAATTGCCGCATTCCGGCCGCGCAATTGATCGGCGGCGTGGAGGGCGTGGGTTTCAAGACAGCCATGAAAGTGCTCGACAAAGGTCGTTTGCACATTGCAGCTGTAGCTATCGGCGCGGCCAAACGGATGCTGCGCGACGCCCTCGCCTACGCCGTGGAACGCAAGCAGTTCGGCCAGCCGATCGTCGAATTCCAACTGGTTCAGGGCATGCTGGCCGACAGCAAGACCGAGATCTACGCGGCCGAATGCATGGTGCTCGATGCCGCGCGCCGCCGAGACGAGGGCCGTGACGTCTCCATAGAAGCGTCGTGTGCCAAATATTTCGCCACCGAGATGTGCGGCCGCGTGGCCGATCGCGCGGTGCAGGTGCACGGTGGCGCAGGATATATCTCGGAGTACGGCATCGAACGTTTTTATCGCGACGTGCGGCTCTTCAGGCTGTACGAAGGCACGTCGCAGATTCAACAAGTGATCATCGCGCGCGGACTCATGCGCGGCACGGAGATTTGAAATGGACATGGATGTCGCCGCCTTGCTCGCCGCATTGCCCACACGTATTTCCGATATCCCCGCGCGCCTCGCCGCCCGCGACCCGCAGCACGTTGTATTGATCGAAGACGAGCGGCGGCTGAACGCGGCGCAGCTCCTGCGAGCCGTTGATGACATAGCCCGCCAGCTCGCGCAAGCGGGCGTGCAAGGCGGTGATCGCGTGATGATCGTGAGCGAGAATTGCGTCGCACAGGTCGTGCTGATGTTCGCCGTGGCCAAGCTCGACGCGTGGTGTTTGCTCACGAACGCCCGGCTTTCGGCAAGCGAAGTCGACACAATCCGCGCTCACGCAAAGCCTCGCGTGGTGGCATTTACTGTCGACGCATCGAAGGATGCCGCGAATCATGCAGGCCGCTTGAACGCTGCAGAAGCGGCAGCGGCAGCGAACGTGGGCGCGTGGCGTTTTTTCGTCGATGAAACCGTGTCGCCGGAGCCCGTCGCAACCGATCCGGCCCGTCAGTGCGCCGCGCTGATCTACACCACGGGCACGACGGGCGCGCCAAAGGGCGTGATGCTGTCGCATCGCAACGTGTTGTTTATCGCGGCCATGTCCAGCACGTTGCGGCGCGTGACGCCCGACGACGTGGTGTACGCCGTGCTGCCCATTACGCATATCTACGGGCTGGCGTCGGTCTGTCTCGGCAGCCTGTTCGCCGGCGCAACGCTGCGGCTCGCGCCGCGCTTCGCGCCCGATGCCGTGCGACGGGCGTTGGCAGAAGAGAACGTTTCGATCTTCCAGGGCGTGCCGGCCATGCACGCAAAGCTCGTCGAACACGTGCAGACGAGCGGTACACCGTGGCGCGCGCCCGCGTTGCGCTTCGCGTATTCCGGCGGGTCTGCGCTCGATGCCGCACTCAAGGCGCGCGTCGAAGGCTTGTACAAGGTGCCGCTACACAACGGCTATGGCATGACGGAAAGCAGCCCGACCATATCGCAGACCATGCTCGACGCGCCACGCGATGACTGCTCGGCGGGAGACCCCATACCCGGTATCGAACTGCGATTCGTCGCGCTGGATGGCGTGGATGTAGCGCCGGGTGAAGTTGGTGAACTATGGGTGCGCGGGCCGAACGTGATGCTCGGGTATTACCGCAATGAAGCGCAGACGCGGGCGACGGTCACGGAAGATGGCTGGCTCCGGACCGGCGATCTCGCGCGTCTTGCCCCGGATGGCGCGTTGTATATCGTCGGGCGCAGCAAGGAACTGATCATTCGTTCAGGCTTCAACGTGTATCCGGCTGACGTGGAGAACGTGCTGAACTCACATCCCGATGTGCTGCAATCTGCTGTGATCGGGCGGGCGGTCGAGGGCAACGAGGAAGTGATTGCGTTCATCGAATTGCTGCCGTCAGTGCATGCGCTGCCCGGCGATATCGTCCAGTGGTGTGCGGACCGTCTCGCGCCATACAAGCGGCCTGCCGAGATCCGCGTGCTGGCCGCACTGCCGGCGGCATCGACCGGGAAGGTGTTGAAACACAAGCTCAGGGACGAGCTTTAGGCTCTGACCCGCTCGGACCTTTTTAGACCTTTTTAGACCTTCAACCGCGTGGATGGTGATCGTGATGCAGTGTCTTCAGCCGCTCACGCGCGACATGGGTGTAGATCTGCGTCGTGGTGATATCGGTATGGCCGAGCAGCATTTGCACCACCCGCAAATCGGCCCCGTGATTCAGCAAGTGCGTGGCGAACGCATGGCGCAAGGTGTGCGGTGAGAGTGGCGCGCGCACGTCGGCGGTGAGCGCGTGACGCTTGATGATGTTCCAGAATTGCTGGCGCGTCATGCCTTCGCCGCGCGTGGTGACGAACAGCGCATCAGCGGCGCGGGCGCCGAGCAGCGCAGGCCGCGATTCGCGCAAATAGCGCTCGATCCAGTCGTGCGCGACCGCCCCGAACGGGATCAGGCGCTCCTTCGACCCCTTGCCCATCACGCGCACCACGCCTTCGTTCAACCCCACTTCCACCGTTTTCAACGTCACGAGTTCGGTCACGCGCAGGCCGCTCGCGTACATCAACTCGAGCATGGTCCGGTCGCGAAGCCCAAGCGCGGTTTCCACATCGGGCGCGTTCAGCAACGCCTCGACCTGGGCTTCGTTCAAGGTCTTGGGAAAGCGCGGGGGCTGTTTGGCCGAACGCAACTTCAGGGTGGGATCGGCGTGCGCGCGATGTTCCCGCAAGGCCCACGCGTAGTAGCGGCGAAAAACCGATAACCGGCGGTTGGCGGACGTTGCCTTGTCCGCGCGGCGGGCGGCGAGATAGCCGTTCATGTCGACTTCGGTGGCGGTGTCCACCGTGCCGCCGCGCGTCTTCGACAACCACTCGGAGAACAAGCGCAAATCCCGCCGGTACGCTTCAAGCGAGTTCTTGGCGAGTCCATGTTCGAGCCAGAGCGCGTCGCAAAAAAGATCGATCGATGCGCTGCTCGACACGAGTTCCGGCGCGCGTTCTGCCTCGGTCACTTCCATTGGTTTTTCCTGTAAGCGTGAGGTCATGCTTGCTGGCGCAGCGCCCATTCGACGTGTTCGCGGACCAACGCTGAATCATCCGCGACGCGCCCATTCAGTGCATTTCGTATTGCCGAGCGCTCATCGGCACCCAATGCCGGCGAACGCAGCGCGTTGCCCATCGCTACCGCAATATTACGCAACCACTGCTCGTGGCCGATGCGGCGAATCGCGCTGCCCTGCATGCGTTCATCGAAATCATGGTCGCTCCAGCCGAACAGCATCACAAGCGACGCGCGATCGAGCCCATGGCGCACATCGAAATCCGCGACCGGCGCGGCCTGAGCGAACTTGTTCCAAGGACAGACGAGCTGACAATCGTCGCAACCATAAACCCGATTGCCAATCAGCGGTCGCATGTCTTCCGGAATGCTGCCTTTCAACTCGATGGTCAGGTACGAAATACAACGGCGCGCGTCGACGCGATACGGCGCGACAATCGCCCCGGTCGGGCAAACATCGATGCACCGTGTACAGCTTCCACAATGTGCGCCGTCGTGTTCGGGCGCTTGATCGGGATTGGTCAAAGCGTCGGGCGGCAGCGCAATATCCACCAGGATCTCGCCGATAAAAAACAGCGACCCGGCATCGCTTTCCAACAACAGCGTGTGCTTTCCGCGCCAGCCGTTACCCGCCTTTTGCGCCAGCTCGACCTCGAGAACGGGCGCGGAATCCGTAAATACGCGATACCCGTATGCGCCAATCTCGGCTTCCATGCGCTCGGCCAACTGCTGCAAGCGGCTGCGCATGACCTTGTGATAATCGCGGCCGCGGGCGTAGACCGACACAACGGCCGCCGCAGGATCGTCTAGTCGAGCCCATTCAGCCGCGCGCCAGTCGATTGCCTGACCGTCGGCTGTCGCGGCACTTTCGCGTGCCTTGCCGTCGAGCGTCGATGCAGGCAGGTAGGCCATCCGAACTGTAATAACACGTCGCGTGCCGGCCACAAGCTCGGCTGGCCTTGCGCGTTTCATCGCATGTTTGGCCATATAATCCATCTCGCCGTGATAGCCTGCTTCGAGCCACGAAGCCAGGCCTTCTTCGGCTTCCGTCAAGTCGGCGTCGCTGATGCCGACTGCACCGAACCCCAGCTCGCGCCCCCACGCCTTGATGCGTAGCGCGAGTTCAGCCAGCGCGGCTTCGTCGTCAAGTCTGAAGTGGCGCGTGTGCGCGACGGCGTCGTCTGACGCGCTCTCGCGTTCCACAGGGTGTTCCGGCAAACGGTTCATCACGACATTTTACGAGAATGCCCGACAGCCTCACTCGATCGTTTGCAAACCCTCCCGCCGCGCAGCTCGAACGCCGCT
>NZ_MTHB01000204.1 GCF_002220365.1 Caballeronia sordidicola
CCACGGTCACCAAAGGAAGGGCGCGGGCCACGATCGCTGCTCGGACCACGCGGCGCATCACCACGCGGCGTGAACGGTCGACGTTCACCATCGCCCGCAGGCCGATCACCGCGCGGAGCGCCACGGTCACCAAAGGAAGGGCGCGGGCCACGATCGCTGCTCGGACCACGCGGCGCATCACCACGCGGCGTGAACGGTCGACGTTCACCATCGCCTGAAGGCCGATCACCGCGCGGAGCACCACGGTCACCAAAGGAAGGGCGCGGGCCACGATCGCTGCTTGGACCACGCGGCGCATCACCACGCGGCGCGTACGGTCGACGTTCACCATCGCCTGAAGGACGATCACCGCGCGGAGCGCCACGGTCACCAAAGGAAGGGCGCGGGCCACGATCGCTGCTCGGACCACGCGGCGCATCACCACGCGGCGCGTACGGTCGACGTTCACCATCGCCTGAAGGCCGATCACCGCGCGGGGCACCACGATCACCAAACGACGGCCGCGCCCCGCGGTCACCCGCGCCGCGCGAATCGTCGCTACGCGCTTTGAAAGGTTTCCGCTCACCCGCACCCGATGGTCGTGCACCACCTGCTGGTTTGTCGCTACGCACTGGCCGATCGCCGCTCGCCATGTCGGCGCGTGCGGGCTTTTTCCGTCCGGCAGCGCTGCCGGTACGGACGGGGGAACGTGCCGGCGATGCCGGGCGCGGGTGCTTCGCTGTCAGTTTGACGCGCATATATTCTCAGGCTGCGATCGCGCGCAGCAGTTCGGTTTCGACCTGGATCTGTGTCCGGTTGTCGGATAGGGTTTTGCCGTCGAGCAGGAACACGTCTTCCACGCGTTCGCCAAGCGTATTGATCCGCGCCGCGTGGACGCCGATCCGGTGCTGGGCCAGAACCCGCGCGATCGAATAAAGGAGGCCCTGCCGGTCGTTAGCCGATACGGACAGGATGTAATACTGACCACGTTCGTCGGGACGTAAATCCACGCGCGGCGTGATCGGAAAAGTGCGGACAAGCCGCGAAACACGTCCCTTCGACGGTTCCGGCAAAATGCCCTCAGCGCCCAGCAGCGTACTCAACTGCTGTTCGACGAGATTCGCAATGTCGCGATAATGCCCGTCATGGTCCGGATGCGCGACCAGAAAATTGTCTAGCGCGTAGCCGTGCCGTGTCGTCGTGACCCGTGCGTCGAGCACGGACAGGCCGTTTTTGTCGAAATAAGCGCAAATCCCGGCGAACAAATCGGGCCGGTCCTGCACATACACCAGCACCTGAAGCGCGGCGCCAATCGGCGACGGCCGCGCCCGCACGATCGGCTTTTCGCTCTCCACGTGTTTGTAAAGCACGCGGGTCTGCCAGGCGATATCGGCGGCGTCGTGACGCAGGAAATAGCCGACATCGAGCTTGTCCCACAACACTTTTTCCGCGTTTTCGGGCACGGTTTCAAGGCGCAGCAACGCGAGCGCGTCTTCCTGGCGCGACTTGAGTTCCGAATGCGCGTGCAGTTCGGCGCCGCCGAGCACGGCGCGCGTGGCGCGATACAAATCCTCGAGCAGCTTGCCTTTCCACGCGTTCCAGACCTTCGGGCTGGTGCCGCGGATATCGGCGACCGTCAGCAGATACAGCGCGGTCAGCCGGCGCTCGGTCTTGAGCATCGATGCAAATTGCTTGATGACTTCCGGATCACTCGTATCCTGCTTTTGCGCCACCTGGCTCATGGTCAGATGCTGTTCAACGAGCCACACGACCAGGTCGCTGTCGTCCGCGCCAACATCGTGTTCACGGCAAAAACGCCGTGCATCCGCCATGCCGAGCACGGAGTGATCGCCGCCGCGGCCCTTGGCGATATCGTGAAAAAGCGCCGCAATATATAGCACCCACGGGCGTTCGAAATTGCCCATCAACTGACTGCAGAACGGGTATTCATGCGCGTGTTCGGCCAACGCAAAGCGCCGGAGATTGCGCAACACCATCAGGATATGCTGATCGACGGTATACACGTGATACAGGTCATGCTGCATCTGCCCGACAATGCGCCGGAAGTTGAGCAGGTAACGCCCCAGCACGCTTGTCTGGTTCATCAGCCGCAGCGCGTGCGTGATGCCTTCGGGTTGCTTCAGGATCTCCATGAACAGACGCTGATTCTCGGGGTCCCGCCGCCAGTCGCGGCCCATCAGGTCACGTGCGTTATAGATTGCCCGGAGCGTTCGGGCGGATAAACCCTTTATGCCGCGCGTCTGTTCGTACAGCAGGAACGCTTCGAGAATGGCGTTGGGTTCGCGTTCGAAAACGTCGTCGCTGGCGATTTCCAGCATGCCCTGCTTCTCGACGAAACGCTCGTTGAGCACGCGCGTGATGCCGCTCGTCGACGGAAACAGTTGCGCTTCCACGTTCTGGATCAGGATGGTGGCAAGCTGAGTGACGGCTTTGGCGGCCCAGTAGTAGCGCCGCATGAGCTGTTCGCTCGCGCGTTTGGACGAAGTCGCTTTGTAGCCGAGGCTTTCGGCCAGCGCCGTCTGCAGGTCGAAGACGAGAATGTCCTGACGCCGCCGCGCAATGACATGCAGCCGCGCGCGCAGGGTCTTCAAAAAGCCTTCGTTGCGGCGCAGCTCGCTGGCTTCGCGTTCGGTGATGAGCTGGCGCGAATCCAGTTCGCGCCAGCTGCTGCCGAAACCGGCCGCGCGCGAGATCCATAAAATAAGCTGCAAGTCGCGCAGCCCGCCGGGACTTTCCTTGATATTCGGCTCGAGGCTGTACGGCGTGTCCTGATACTTGGCGTGCCGCTGGCGCATTTCCAGAACTTTTGCCTGGAAGAACGCACGTGGATCGAGCGTCTGCCGATACCGCGCCTCGAACGTTTCAAACAGTGTTTCGTTGCCCACTATGCGCCGCGCTTCCAGCAGCGAGGTCTGGACGGTGATGTCGTTGCTCGCTTCATCTATGCACTGCGACACCGAACGCACGCTGCTGCCGATGTCCAGGCCAAGATCCCACGCCATCCCGATCAGCTGTTCGATACGCGCAGCCAGTGAGGCGGTGTGCTCGGGCGTTTCGTCATCGGGCAGGAGGACGAGGATATCGACGTCCGAATAGGGCGCAAGTTCGCCGCGCCCATAACCACCGACCGCAATCAGCGCTGCCGATTTCGGCATCGCGCAGGCTTCCCACGCGCCTCGGAGCGCGTCGTCGGTGGCGCGCCCGAGCGCGTGCATCAGGCCATCGACATTGGTTGCGCTTTGGAAGCGCTCGAGCAAGGCGGCCTTGGCCGACTTGTATGAGGCTTTCAACGAATCAGCGCGGGGCGGGGCGTCGGCAGGTACGCTCATGGGCAGGCGGGTCGTCAAGTCAGTGGGTCAAAATTGATCGTAGCGAACAGACGGTTCGCCGGGTTTTAATCAGGTCACGTCGGTGCGGTCAGTGCGCACCCCGACACAGATTGCATGCGGCGTGCAAAGCAAGCGCTGTCTGACCAGCCTTTGACCGCGAGCGTGAGTGGTTGGGCGCGAACCAAGGCGAGATGCCGCGGCTTCCCATGCCACTCCATGCAGCAAGCTTAAGCTGTCTTTAAACCGGGCGAAATAACTGGCTTGTTCCGGCCCGACTCAAGTTCCGGCACGACTCAACGACAACCATTCACTGCGCGAAAGCGCGTGATGGGGCGCAGCAAAGCCCAAATAGCGAGATTCGGCCCGCTGAGTATCGGCAATATCGGCCGTAACACGACGCCTGCACGAATCGGCCGCAACCTGCACTGTCAAAAAACCGGCCGGCCAACGGTCGAACTACGTGCTACGAGTTCTCAGTCAAGCCCGCTTCGAGTCCTTCAAGCCGCCGCGGCGATCAATTCCGAAGGCGCTTGCGTACCCGCCGACACGGTCAGCACTTCATAGCCCGTCGGCGTGACCAGCACCGTATGTTCCCATTGCGCGGACAGGCTGCGGTCGCGCGTCTTGACGGTCCATTGGTCGGGCATGGTGCGGATATCGCGGCGGCCGGCATTGATCATGGGTTCGACGGTAAAGATCATGCCCGCCTGCAATTCGATGCCCGTGCCGGGCCGGCCGTAGTGCAGCACTTGCGGATCTTCGTGGAAGACCTTGCCCACGCCGTGGCCGCAGTACTCGCGCACCACGCTATAGCCCTGCGCTTCGGCATATTTCTGGATGGCGTGCCCGATATCGCCCAGATGCGCGCCCGGCTTGATCTGGTGGATTCCCAGCCACATGCAGTCGAACGTGGTTTGCACCAGGCGTTTGGCCAGGATCGATCCTTCGCCGACCAGGAACATCCGGCTGGTATCGCCGAAATAGCCTTCCTTGATCACGGTGACGTCAATATTCAACGCGTCGCCGTTTTTCAGCGCCTTGTCGCCGGGAATGCCGTGGCAAATCACGTCGTTCACGGAAATACAGGTCGCTTTCGGGTAGGGCGGATAGCCGGGCGGCTGGTAATTCAGCGGCGCGGGCACCGTGCCTTGTTCTTTCAGCATGTACTCGTGGCAGAGGCGATCGAGTTCGCCCGTCGTCACGCCTGCGACAATATGGGGCGTGATGAAGTCGAGCACTTCGCTGGCAAGTCGGCAGGCGACGCGCATTTGCGCGATATCGTGGTCGTTTTTCAGCGTAATGCACATGACTTGTGTCGAGAATGCGTGTAAGCGGCTGTGTTGTCGCCAATCGCGCATTATCGCACCTTACAGGGCTCGCCGCACCCAGGTGCGGGCCGGCGCGGCAGTTTTAGAGCAGTCGGCGCGCGAATTTACCGATTGCAGCGGCAGCCGCGGCGCACGATAGGGCGGTTGGGGAAAGCCGCCCCTGGCGCATATCCGAGTGAGCAGGCGTCTTGAGTCCTGCCATTTGTGCGTGATATACTCGCTGGCTAAGTCTGCATCTACTTTGCAATCATCTTTTCAAGAAGGCTTTGCTGAAAGCAATGAGTTTTTCAGGAAAGCGCGTGGAGAGGGACGAGGCAAAGAAAATCGGACTTGAATCGCAAGCCGGCGCACCCAGGGTGTCCGGCGCCCCGGATCCAGGAAACTCGATCGAGAAACACGGGGCGCCCGATGCGGCAGCCGGCTTAAGACCTAACCCTCGCGGAGAACTCTCATGGCAGTAACAATGCGTGAAATGCTGGAAGCCGGTGTCCACTTCGGTCACCAAACTCGCTTCTGGAACCCGAAGATGGCCCCGTTCATTTTCGGTCATCGCAACAAGATTCATATTATCAACCTCGAAAAAACGCTGCCGATGTACAACGACGCGCTGAAGTACGTGCGTCAACTGGCAGCGAATCGCGGCACGATTTTGTTCGTTGGCACGAAGCGCCAATCGCGTGACACGGTGGCAGAAGAAGCGCAGCGCGCTGGCATGCCTTTCGTGAACGCTCGCTGGCTCGGCGGCATGCTGACCAACTTCAAGACGCTGAAAGTATCGATCAAGCGCCTGAAGGACATGGAAGCATCGCTGGAAGCCGGTGAAACGGAACGCATGAGCAAGAAGGAAGCGCTCCTGTTCGAACGCGAGATGGCCAAGCTGGTGAAGTCGATTGGCGGCGTGAAGGACATGGGCGGCATTCCGGACGCAATTTTCGTGGTTGACGTGGGTTATCACAAGATTGCCGTGACCGAAGCCAAGAAACTGGGCATTCCGGTTATCGCCGTGGTTGATACGAACCACTCGCCGGAAGGCATCGACTACGTGATCCCGGGTAACGACGACGCTAGCAAGGCCGTCATGTTGTACACGAAGGGTGTGGCCGACGCGATCCTGGAAGGCCGTTCGAGCGCGGTGAACGAAGTCGTGCAGGCAGTTCGCAGTGGTGATGGCGACGACTTCGTGGAAGTCAACGCAGAAGCGTAAGTCTCTGCATAAGACGCCGACGTGATGTATCCGGCAAGAAAGGGGGCTTTGCGAAAGGCCCCCTTTTTTTAACCGGCCGCAACTGCGACGTAAAGTGACAACGGCAGTATTCGTGGGCAGCAGAACGCGAAACAGTCGTGAAGTATCGGTGAAGTAGTAGGCAGCACCCCAGGCAGCACCCCCATTCTGGCCGCGGGCATTTCTCGCCGGCGGCGCGTGTCAATAGTGCGAACGTGTGAAAGCACGGCACAGACTCAAGGAGCAAATGATGGCGGCAATTACCGCAAGCATGGTGGCAGAACTGCGCGCAAAGACCGACGCGCCCATGATGGAATGCAAGAAGGCGCTGACGGAAGCCGAAGGCGACATGGAGCGCGCTGAAGAGCTGCTGCGCGTGAAGCTGGGCAACAAGGCAAGCAAGGCAGCATCGCGTGTGACGGCTGAGGGCATCATCACGGCGCACATCGACGGCGGCGTGGGTTCGCTCGTCGAACTGAATTGCGAAACCGACTTCGTCGGCAAGAACGACGACTTCCTGGCATTCGGCAAAACCGTCGCCGAGATCGTGGCGAAGAGCAACCCGGCCGATGTCGCTGCCCTCGGCGCGCTGCCGCTGGAAAGCTCGACTGTCGACGCCGTGCGTCTCGCGCTGGTCGGCAAGATCGGTGAAAACGTGTCGATTCGCCGTTTCGTGCGTTTTGAATCCGCCAACAAGCTGGCGTCGTATCTCCACGGTACGCGTATTGGCGTGCTGGTCGAGTTCACGGGCGCGGACGAGCAAGTCGGCAAGGACGTTGCCATGCACATCGCTGCAATGAAGCCAGTCTCGCTGTCGTCGGACGACGTTCCGGCGGAACTGATCGCGAAGGAACGCAGCATCGCCGAGCAAAAGGCCGCTGAATCGGGCAAGCCGGCTGAAATCGTCGCGAAGATGGTCGACGGCAGCGTCCAGAAATACCTGAAGGAAGTTTCGCTGCTGAACCAGACGTTTGTTAAGAACGACAAGCAGACGATCGAACAAATGTTGAAGGCCGCTGGCGCGTCGGTGCAGAAGTTTGCGCTGTTCGTGGTCGGAGAAGGCATCGAAAAGCGTACGGACGACTTCGCTGCTGAAGTGGCCGCGCAAGTTGCCGCCGCCAAGCAAGGCTAAAGATTCAAACGGTGGTCAGGGCTGCGCAGCCGGCTAGGTGCAGCAGACGCGCGTAGCAAGTCCGGTGCAGCATCAGCCGGCCCGTTCAACCGGGCCGCTCGATGTAGACGCACTGGCCGCCGAGTCAAAAATGCAGTGAAAAGCAGCTAAATGTGAGTTCGGCGTTCCCGTATGCGGAACGTCGGTCTCGCGCCCTCATGGCGGTCAAAACCGCGCCGGACGGGCAAACCAGGGTTGATTCAGGTGAGCCCCGGGGTTAATCCGTTACGCCGCCGCGGCTTGTCCAATATGGGATGCTTGCCGGAAATATCGTTTCACCCCTACAGTTCTACGTTGTTGCACTCCCTCTCGGCGCGATCGGAACCCTCATATGCCCACAGCCTACAAACGCGTACTCCTCAAACTCTCCGGCGAAGCACTAATGGGCGACGATGCCTTTGGCATCAATCGCGCGACAATCGAAAGGATGGTGGCAGACGTCGCTGAAGTAGTGCGCATGGGTACGCAACTCGCGGTTGTCATCGGCGGCGGTAATATTTTTCGCGGCGTGGCAGGCGGTGCGGCCGGCATGGACCGTGCGACGGCAGACTACATGGGCATGCTCGCGACCATGATGAATGCGCTCGCCTTGCAGGACGCCATGCGCCACGCTGGTATCGAGGCGCGTGTGCAATCCGCGCTGCGCATGGACCAGGTGGTCGAGCCGTACATCCGCCCGCGCGCCATCCGTCAGCTCGAAGAAGGCAAAGTGGTCATTTTCGCGGCGGGTACGGGCAACCCGTTTTTTACCACCGATACCGCCGCTGCGCTGCGTGGTTCGGAAATCGGTGCGGAAGTTGTGCTGAAAGCGACCAAGGTGGACGGTGTATATTCCGCCGATCCCAAGAAAGACCCGAGCGCCACGCGCTACAGCACGATCAGTTTCGACGAGGCGATCGGCAAGAATCTGCAGGTGATGGACGCGACGGCGTTTGCGCTGTGCCGCGACCAGAAGCTGCCTATTCGCGTGTTTGCGATCAATAAGCCGGGCGCGCTCAAGCGCATCGTTCAGGGCGACGACGAAGGTACGCTCGTCCACGTGTAAACTCACGCGGTGACAAAAGGGCGAGGGCGGGCGCGCTCCCAGGGAACTGCGCTGCCACCGCCAGCACTGCACGCAATAAAAGTACGGAGGCTCAAATGAGTGTGGCTGACATTAGAAAGAGCGTCGATCAGAAGATGCAAAAGTCGATCGAAGCGTTCAAGAACGATCTCGCGAAGATCCGCACGGGCCGCGCCCACACGGGCTTGCTGGACCATATCCAGGTGGATTACTACGGCTCGAGCGTGCCCATTTCGCAAGTCGCGAACATGACGCTCATCGACGCCCGTACGATCGGCGTGCAGGCGTGGGAAAAGAAGATGGTGCCGGTGGTGGAAAAGGCGATCCGTGACTCGGATCTGGGCCTGAACCCCTCCAACCAGGGCGATCAGATCCGCGTCCCCATGCCCGCGCTGACCGAAGAACGCCGTCGCGAACTGACGAAAGTCGTCAAGAGCGAAGGCGAAAACGCCAAGATTGCCGTGCGCAATCTGCGTCGGGACGCCAACGAGCAGTTGAAGCGGCTCGTGAAGGACAAGGAAATCTCCGAGGACGACGAACGTCGTGCAAGCGATGACGTCCAGAAGCTCACCGATAAAAACGTCGCGGAAATCGACAAGCTGGTTGTGTCGAAAGAAGCCGAAATCATGACGGTTTGAGGCCGTTTCCGGTCTCTTGCGTCGTGCCGGCGCGTCACTCTGTCGATACTTAGATTCAGCGGCCATGACCTATACCAGCTCTACCGTTCGCGTACCCGATGTCGCGGCTGTCCCGCGCCATATCGCGATCATCATGGACGGCAACGGCCGTTGGGCGACGCAGCGGCGCCTGCCGCGCGTGGCCGGCCATACCCGCGGCGTAGACGCCGTGCGGGCAACGGTCGAAAGCTGTGCGCGCCAGGGCGTCGAATTCGTGACGCTGTTCGCTTTCAGTTCCGAAAACTGGCGTCGTCCGACTGACGAAGTCTCGTTCCTCATGCGCCTGTTCGTGACGGCGCTGGAGCGGGAAGTCGGCAAGCTGCACGCCAACGGCATCCGTTTGCGGGTGGTCGGCGACACCTCCATGTTCGACGACCGCATCCGTGCGCTGATCCAGCGTGCCGAAACCAAGACGGCGCGCAATACGCGCCTGACGCTGACCATCGCGGCAAACTACGGCGGCCGCTGGGACGTCATGCAGGCGGCGAAAAAACTGGCGGAGCAGTCGGTTCAGGAAGGCCGCGTCGTTCCAGTCGACGAAGCGGCGTTCGAGCAGCACCTGGCCATGGCCTATGCGCCAGAGCCGGACCTGTTCATCCGCACGGGCGGGGAGCAGCGCATCAGCAATTTCCTGTTGTGGCAGATGGCGTACACCGAACTCTATTTCACCGATACCTACTGGCCCGATTTCGACGCCGAAGCACTGGCTCGCGCGATCGAATCGTATGCTGAGCGCGAACGCCGGTTCGGGCGGACCAGCGCGCAACTCGAACCGCAATCGCAGAAGGCCGACACCCTTTCATGCTAAAGACCCGTGTCATCACGGCAATCGTCCTGCTGGCAGTGCTTCTGCCAATCACGTTATTCGCGCCGATAGGCGTTTTCGCGGCATTGATCGCCGTTGTTGTCATCTTCGCTGCCTGGGAATGGGCGCGACTGCTCAAGCTTACCGGCGGGTCGCCGGTGGTGTACGCGGTGATCGCCGGCATGGCGCTGATCGCCAGCACGCGGCTCGGGCTGGGTTACAAACCGTTGTATCAGATGGCGGCCATATTCTGGGTGCTGGCCGGTCCGTTCGCGCTTGCGCGCAAGCCCGCGCTTGCCGACGGCGCGTGGCGCGTCTTCCTGCTGTTCGCCGGCATTGTGACCTTCGTGGCCTGCTGGCACGCGCTCGTTGCGGCCCGTACGGTCGGGGTGGCGTTCGTGCTATCGCTTCTCCTAGTCGTATGGCTGGCCGACATTGGCGCATACTTCGCCGGAAAAGCGTTCGGCCGTCATAAGCTTGCACCGTCCATCAGCCCCGGCAAAACCCGCGAAGGCGCGTTGGGTGGCTGGCTGGCGGTAATGATCGTAGGCTCGGCGGGCGCGGCGACGCTGGTTTTTGCGCCGACACTGTTTTCGGCGCTGGTGGCGCATCTCGGCTGGGCCGGCGCGCTCCTCTCCTTGACGGTGCTGACCGTATTCAGCGTAATTGGCGACCTGTTCGAGTCTCTGCTGAAACGCCAGGCGGGCGTCAAGGATTCGAGCGGATTGCTGCCCGGGCACGGTGGCGTCCTTGACCGGATCGACGCATTGTTGCCTGTATTGCCGATCGCACTCCTGTTGCTCGGTCCTGTTGCCCAGTCAATCGGCTAATCGGCTAAAGAAGGATTTATGCAAAAACGTCTGACTCTGCTCGGATCCACGGGCTCGATCGGCGAAAGCACGCTCGACGTCGTGGCGCGGCACCCGGACCGCTTCACGGTCTATGCGCTGAGTGCGCATCGCAACGGCGACAAGCTCGTCGACCAATGTGTGCGATTCCAGCCGGAAGTGGCGGTGGTCGGTGACGCCGATACCGCCGCGAAGGTTGCCGCGGCGCTGCGCGCCCAAGGCTGCAAGACCGAGGTGAGCTACGGTCCGCAAGCGCTGGTGGACGTTTCGGCAAGCGCCGCCTGCGACACGGTGGTGGCCGCTATTGTCGGTGCTGCGGGCCTGGCGCCCACGCTGGCTGCCGCGCGCGCGGGCAAGCGCATCCTGCTGGCCAACAAGGAAGCGCTGGTCATGTCGGGCAAGATTTTCATTGATGCGGTGCACGACAACGGCGCGGTGCTGCTGCCGGTCGATAGCGAGCACAACGCGGTGTTCCAGTGCATGCCGCGTGAAGTGGCGCTGCACGGCGGGGTATCGAAGATCATCCTGACGGCATCCGGCGGCCCTTTCCGTACCCGCGAACCGTCAACGCTGCGCCACGTCACGCCTGACGAAGCCTGCAAGCATCCGAACTGGGCGATGGGCCGCAAGATTTCCGTCGATTCCGCCACGATGATGAACAAGGGCCTCGAAGTGATCGAGGCGCATTGGCTCTTCAACGTGCCGGGGTCGCGCATTGAAGTGCTGATCCATCCGCAAAGCGTGATTCATTCGCTCGTTTCGTACGCGGACGGTTCCGTGCTCGCGCAACTCGGCAACCCCGACATGCGCACGCCGATCGCCTATGCGTTGGCGTTTCCTGAGCGTGTGGACTCGGGCGTCGCGCAACTTGATCTCGCGCAAATCGCTTCGCTCACCTTCGAGAAGCCTGACCTGAAGCGTTTCCCGTGCCTGGCGCTCGCGCTGAAGGCGCTGGACGCTGGCGGCACCGCGAGCGCGGCGCTCAACGCGGCCAACGAGGTCGCGGTGGAGGCGTTCCTTGCTCGCCGTATCGGCTTCATGTCGATCGGGGAAGTGGTCGAGCGCGTGTTGAATGCGTTGCCGAACGGCAGTGCATCGACCCTTGATGAGGTGCTCGCCGCCGATGCCGAAGCGCGTCGCCTGGCAGGCGAGTTCGCCGCTTTGCTGACAGCCGACGCACCGCACGCCGAACGCGTCCTGCACTGAGGTCGCCATGAACTTCCTGATCGAGATCGTTGCATTTGTGGTGGCCATCGGCGTGCTGGTCGTCGTCCACGAATTCGGCCATTACAGCGTCGCGCGGCTGTGCGGCGTGAAGGTCCTGCGATTTTCGGTCGGGTTCGGCAAGACGCTCGTGAAATGGGTCAGCAAGCGCACCGGCACCGAGTGGACGATCTCAGCGCTGCCGCTGGGCGGCTACGTGAAGATGCTCGACGAACGGGAAGCTGAAGCGAGCATTCCCGAAGCCGATTTGCCGCACGCATTCAACCGTCAACCGGTGTTCAAGCGGATCGCGATTGTTGTGGCGGGGCCGGTAGCGAACTTCATTCTCGCCATTTTGCTGTTCGCCGGCGTGTTCGCGGGGGGCGTCTCCGAGCCGGCGGCGATTCTCGCGGCGCCCGCGCCCAACACCGTTGCCGCGAAGGCGGGCTTCGAAGGCGGCGAGACGATCGTTTCAATGCGCGATGTGCAGGGCAGCAGTGACGCGAGTGGCGAGACGCACAAGGTGCGCTCGTGGTCCGACCTGCGCTGGAAACTGCTTGACGCGTCATTTGATCATCGCCGCGTGGTGCTGACGGCCAGGACGAACGAGGGCACGTTCGATTTCCCGTTGAGCGTGGGCAAGATCGACGATCAGGACGTCGACCAGGATTTCATGGATAAACTCGGCTTCGAGCCGGGCGGCGGCACGCTGGCGGTAGCCGGTGTGGAAGCGGGCAGCGCGGCGGCAAGAGCGGGCTTGCAGGCCGGTGACGTGCTGCGCGCTATCGACGGCAAAAAGATCGATAACGCGATGGGTTTTATCGACTACGTGCAGCATCGTCCGGGTACGCCGGTCTCGCTGACGGTCGAGCGCAACGGCGTGGAGCGCGCAGTGCAGATCGTGCCGGAGCTCAAGCAGGACGCTGCCACGCATCGCGATGTCGGCCGGATCGGCGCGTCGCTCGCGACCCGGATTGCGGCAGTGGATGTGCGTTATGGTCCGGTCGAAAGCCTGCAGTTGGGCGTCAAACGGACGTGGGACATCAGCATTTATTCGCTGCGCATGTTCGGGCGGATGATCACGGGCGAAGCGTCGCTGAAAAATCTTTCGGGGCCGGTGACGATCGCCGACTACGCCGGCAAGAGCGCGCGGCTTGGATTGTCGGCGTTTCTTTCATTCCTCGCGCTCGTGAGTATCAGTCTTGGCGTCTTGAACTTGTTACCGATTCCGGTTCTTGACGGTGGGCATCTGTTATATTATTTGGTTGAAGCCGCAACCGGCAAGGCCGTGTCAGATCGTTGGCAGCTGGTTTTGCAGCGGGCGGGTCTTGTTTGCATCGTCGCCTTGTCGATGATCGCGCTCTTTAATGACCTTGCTCGCTTGATCCGCTTTTGATCTGGCTTGCCGTTTCACCTTGATCCTTTTTCATCCTGTCTGGCGGCGCTTGAACGAACGCCGTCCGGCTTGATGCAGCTATACACACTGGGGAAGCACGTTGTTCAAACCTCATCGCTTTGTTCCTAAGTCGGCTGTGGCCGCAGCATTGGCCGCAACCGGAATGGCGGCGCACGCGACAACGCCGTTTGTCGTGCAGGACATCCGGATTGACGGCCTTCAGCGCATTGAACCCGGTTCGGTTTTCGCCTACTTGCCTATCAAGCAGGGCGACACGTTCACCGACGACAAAGCCTCCGAGGCAATTCGCGCGCTGTATGCAACGGGCTTCTTCAACGACGTCCAGATCGCCACACAGGGCAACGTGGTGGTGGTGCAGGTGCAGGAGCGTCCGGCCATTTCGCAAATCGACTTCTCCGGGATCCACGAGTTCGAAAAGGACAACCTGGCGAAGGCGTTGCGCGCGGTAGGCTTGTCGCAGGGCCGCTCGTACGACAAGGCGCTTGTCGACAAAGCCGAGCAGGAACTCAAGCGCCAGTACCTGACGCGCGGGTTCTACGCGGCCGAAGTCACGACCACCGTCACGCCGGTTGACCGTAACCGCGTGCAAATCCTGTTCTCGGTGGCGGAAGGTCCGAGCGCGAAGATCCGCCAGATCAACTTCATCGGCAACAAGGCGGTCAGCACGAGCACGCTGCGCGACGAGATGCAGTTGTCCACGCCGAACTGGTTCTCGTGGTACACGAAGAACGATTTGTACGCGAAGGACAAGCTCACGGGCGACCTCGAAAACGTACGCTCGTACTACCTGAATCGCGGTTATCTCGAGTTCAACATCGACTCGACGCAGGTGTCCATCTCGCCCGACAAGAAGGACATGTACCTGACGATTGCGCTGCACGAAGGCGAACCGTACAAGATCAGCGCGATCAAGCTCTCGGGCAATCTGCTCGACCGCCAGGCCGAGCTGACGAAGCTCATCAAGATCAAACCGGGTGACCGTTTCTCGGCTGAAAAGCTGCAGGCGACCACAAAGGCTATCGTCGACAAGCTCGGTGAATATGGCTACGCGTTCGCACAGGTCAACGCACAGCCGCAGATCAATCAGGCCGATCACACGGTCGACCTGACGCTGAATGTGGATCCGAGCCGTCGCGTGTATGTGCGGCGCGTGAACATCGTCGGCAATACGCGTACACGTGACGAAGTGGTGCGCCGGGAAATGCGTCAGCTCGAAAGCTCGTGGTTCGATTCGAGCCGGCTGGCGTTGTCGAAGGATCGCGTGAATCGTCTCGGTTACTTCACCGATGTCGACGTGACCACCATCCCGGTCGAAGGGACGAACGACCAGGTGGACGTGGACGTGAAAGTCACGGAAAAGCCGACCGGCGCGATTACGCTCGGCGCGGGTTTTTCGTCGACCGACAAGGTAGTGCTGTCAGCGGGCGTGTCGCAGGACAACGTGTTCGGTTCGGGTACCAGCCTCTCGGTCAACATCAATACGGCCAAGACGTACCGGACATTGACGGTGACGCAAGTCGATCCGTACTTCACCATCGACGGCATCAAGCGTATTACCGACCTGTACTACCGCACGTATCAGCCGCTGTATTACTCCACGGATTCCAGTTTCAAGATCGTTACCGTCGGTGGTGATTTGAAGTTCGGCATTCCGTTCTCGGAGCAGGACACGGTGTACTTCGGCGCGGGCCTCGAGCAGAACACGCTCGATATTGATTCCGCTACGCCGCAAAGCTATATCGACTACGTGAAGGAATTCGGCCGCGTAGTGAACAACGTGCCGGTGACGGTTGGCTGGTCGCGTGACAATCGTGACAGCGCATTGGTCCCGAGCCGCGGTTATTACACGCAGACGAACGCTGAATACGGCACGCCGGCGGGTAACACGACGTACGTCAAGGTGGACGCTCAGGCGCAGTACTACTACTCGTTCGCGCGCGGCTTCGTGCTCGGCCTGAACTTGCAAGGCGGCTACGGTAAGGGCCTGCAAGGCCAGACGTACCCGATTTTCAAGAACTACTATGCCGGCGGTATCGGCTCGGTTCGCGGCTATGAACCGAGTTCGCTGGGTCCGCGTGACACGACCACGGGAGACCCGATCGGCGGTTCGCGCATGGCGGTGGGCAACATCGAGTTGACCTTCCCGTTGCCGGGTACGGGTTATGACCGCACGCTGCGCGTCTTTACCTTCCTTGACGGCGGTAACGTCTGGGGCGATCCGGGTCAGGGCGGCACCAGCACGGGTGCGAACGGCCTGCGGTATGGTTACGGTTTCGGCTTGGCCTGGATCTCGCCGATCGGCCCGCTCAAGTTGAGCTTGGGTTTCCCGGTGACGAAGCATGCCGGCGACCAGTATCAGAAGTTCCAGTTCCAGATCGGTACGGCGTTCTAAACCGCGATCGGGATGTGTCGGTGGCCCGGTTTTCCGCTCTTGTCGCGGAGCTGGGGTGCCTGACACAGTGGCTTGACTTCGTAACCTGATTCAGCGACTTGATTGAGCAAGATAAGTCAGTGGTGTAAATAAGTAACGTGAGGAAGACTTTGCGAACCGGTAAGCTTTCTAAACATGTAGCGTTGGCGCTTGTCATGTCGGTGGCGCTCGGCCTGACGGGTGCCGCCAAGGCAGAGGCGCAGGAGACCCGGATTGCAGCCGTCAACTCCGATCGCATCTTGCGTGAGTCAGCAGCGGCGAAGGCGGCGCAGACGAAGCTCGAAAGAGAGTTTTCAAAGCGAGACAAGGCGCTGCAGGACATGGCAGCGGGCCTGAAGACCCTGTCGGACGCAATGGACAAGAACGGCGCAGGCATGGCACCTGCCGACCGTGCTGCCAAGCAACGCGAGTTGTCGCAGGCCGATCAGGACTTCCAGCGCAAACAACGCGAATTTCGCGAAGACCTGAATCAGCGGCGCAACGAAGAGCTTGCTGCCGTGCTGGACAAGGCCAACAAGGTCATCAAGCAGATTGCGGAAGCGCAGCATTACGACCTGATCGTGCAGGAGGCGGTGTACGTCAGTCCGCGCATCGATATCACCGATCAGGTGCTGAAGGCGCTGGCCGCAAATCAGGCGAGCCTGTCTGCCAATCCAGCTAGTAGTTCGAACTGATCGGGAGCGGTACCGGATGGCATCAGACAGTGCGATCACGCTTGGTGAACTGACCGAGCGCTTCGGTGGAGACATAGCGGGCGATGCAGCGCATCGCGTGAACGGCCTCGCGCCGCTCGACAAAGCCGGCCCCACGCAACTCGCCTTTCTCGCGAACCAGAAATATTTGTCTCAAGTGGAAAGCACTCAGGCCGGTGGGGTATTGATTTCGCCAGCAGACCTGGAAAAAGTGACGTCGCCGGAAGGGCGTAACTTCATCGTCACAGCGAATCCCTACGCTTATTTTGCGCGTGTGGCGCAGGCTTTCATCGACCTCGCGACGCCGCCGGTTGAACCCGGCGTGCATCCCACGGCGTTTATCCATCCCGGCGCGAAGGTGGCGGCCAGTGCCGTGATCGGGCCGCACGTGAGCGTGGAAGCGGGCGCCGAGATTGGCGAGCGCGTGAAGCTGGATGCGGGCGTGACGATCGGCCAGGGCGTCAAGCTGGCTGACGACGTTCATCTCTATCCCCACGTGAGCGTCTATCATGGCTGTAAGCTCGGGGCGCGCGTGATCGTGCATGCCGGCGCGGTGATCGGTGCAGACGGTTTTGGTTTTGCTCCGGATTTTGCCGGCGACGGCGACGCGCGCACCGGCAACTGGGTCAAGATTCCGCAAGTCGGCGCCGTGGTCGTGGCAGAGGACGTGGAGATCGGCGCGAACACGACGATCGACCGGGGCGCAATGGCCGATACGGTGATCGAGGAAGGCGTGAAGATCGATAATCTGGTCCAGATCGGGCATAACTGCCGGATCGGCGCCTACACGGTGATTGCAGGCTGCGCGGGCATTGCGGGCAGCACGAACATTGGACGGCACTGCATGATCGGCGGCGCGGTGGGCATTGCGGGCCACGTGACGCTGGCGGACTACGTGATCGTCACGGCCCAGTCCGGCGTGTCGAAGTCGCTGCTGAAGCCGGGTATGTACACCAGCGCGTTCCCCGCCGTGAATCACGCCGACTGGAACAAAAGCGCTGCCATTGTGCGTAATCTGGACAAGTTGCGCGAACGCATCAAGACGCTCGAAGCGGCCGTAGCTGCGGGCACTCACCCGGATAACACCGCGGATAACATCCCGGACAGCACTTCAGGCAAGCATTAAGACGGTAAATACCGGCATCCCACGCGAAGCCGCTTGTTGTTTGTTGCTTATCAACGAGTAACGAGCTAACGAGCGGTTTCGCAGTCAACACCCGCGCTGTGAAGCGCGCGAGCAGAACGACTATGAGCACCGAAAAAATCAATCTAGACATCCACAAGATTCTCACGTTGCTGCCGCATCGGTATCCGATCCTGCTCGTCGACCGAGTACTCGAACTCACGCCGCATAAGAGCATCAAAGCGCTGAAGAACGTGTCGATCAACGAGCCGTATTTTCAGGGTCACTTCCCGACACGGCCTGTGATGCCTGGCGTGCTGATTCTCGAAGCGCTTGCGCAGGCAGCCGCGCTGCTGACGTTCGCCGAGGAGAAGGAGCCGCACGACCCGGAAACCACTCTGTATTACTTCGTAGGCATCGACCGGGCACGCTTCAAGCGCGTGGTCGAACCCGGCGACCAGTTGATCCTGAACGTGAACTTCGAGCGCTACATGCGCGGCATCTGGAAATTCAGCGCACGTGCCGAAGTGGACGGTGCAGTAGCAGCCGAAGCCGAGTTGATGTGCACCGTGAAAAACACGGCCGCCGACCCGAAGTGACGCGAGCCGTGCCTAAGTGACGCGAGCCGTGCCTTAGCCGGCGCGGCAAACCAAGCAACTGAACACCAAGCGAGGGCGCATGAGCAAGATTCACCCTACCGCGATCATCGAGCCGGGCGCGCAGCTCGACGAATCCGTCGAAGTCGGTCCATACGCGATCGTCGGCCAGCACGTGCAAATTGGCGCGCGCACGACTATTGGTTCGCACAGCATAATCGAAGGCCATACGGTCCTGGGTAGCGACAACCGCATCGGCCACTACGCATCCGTCGGCGGCCGGCCGCAGGACATGAAGTACAAGGACGAGCCCACCCGGCTTGTGATCGGCGAGCGCAACACTATCCGCGAATTCACCACCATTCATACCGGCACGGTGCAGGATACAGGCGTGACCACCATCGGCGACGACAACTGGATCATGGCCTACGTGCACGTAGGGCATGATTGCCAGCTTGGCAGCAACATCGTCATGTCGAGCAACGCGCAACTGGCAGGTCACGTGATCATTGGCGACCATGCCATTGTCGGCGGCATGTCGGGCGTGCATCAGTTCGTGCGCATTGGCGCGCATTCCATGCTGGGCGGTGCGTCCGCGCTCGTGCAGGACATCCCTCCGTTCGTGATCGCCGCCGGTAACAAGGCTGAGCCGCACGGTATCAACGTGGAAGGGCTGCGTCGCCGTGGCTTCTCGGCTGAGGCTATTTCGGCGCTGCGTTCGGCGTATCGCGTGGTGTACAAGAGCGGCGCGACGCTGGAAGAAGCGAAAGTGCAATTACGTGAACTCGCTTCCGCAGGTGGAGACGGCGACGCGCCCGTCACGGCGCTGGCCGATTTTATCGACGCCTCGCAGCGCGGCATCATCCGTTGACCGAGCGCTCGATGACGCTGGCCCCCGCCCCCCTGCGCGTTGCGATGGTGGCGGGCGAGCCGTCAGGCGATCTGCTCGCGGCTTCCCTGCTTGAGGGCTTGAACGAGCGTTTGCCGGCCGGCACGCAGTTCAACGGGATCGGCGGTCCACGCATGACGGCCGCGGGTTTCGACGCCCACTGGCCGATGGACAAGCTGACGGTGCGGGGTTATGTCGAAGCGCTCAAGCATATTCCCGAGATCCTGGGCATTCGCAACGAGCTCAAGCGGCAACTGCTCGCGGAGCCGCCGTCGGTGTTTATCGGCGTGGATGCGCCCGATTTCAATTTTGGTCTCGAACACGCGTTGCGCGACGCCGGTATTCCGACAGTGCATTTCGTGTGTCCGTCGATCTGGGCGTGGCGCGGCGGACGGATCAAGAAGATCGTCAAAGCTGTCGATCACATGCTGTGCGTGTTCCCGTTCGAACCGGCGCTGATGGAGAAGGCGGGCATTGCGTCCACCTACGTGGGCCATCCGCTCGCCGATGAAATCCCGCTCGTGCCTGACGTTGAAGGCGCGCGCCGCGCATTGGGCTTGGCGGAGGGCGGCCCGATCATCGCGGTGTTGCCCGGTAGCCGGCGTTCCGAGATCGCGCTGATCGGCCCGACCTTTTTCGACGCGATGGAGCTCATGCAGCTTCGCGAACCCGGTGTGCGTTTCGTGATGCCGGCGGCGACTGCTGCGTTGCGCGAATTGCTGCAGCCGCTGGTTGCCGCGCATCCGAATCTCGCGCTGACGATCACTGAAGGCAAGGCTCAGGTGGCGATGACTGCCGCCGACGCCATCCTGGTCAAGAGCGGCACCGTGACGCTGGAAGCAGCGCTGCTTAAAAAGCCGATGGTCATCTCGTACAAGGTGCCTTGGCTGACGGGCCAGATCATGCAGCGGCAGGGTTATTTGCCGTATGTCGGCTTGCCGAATATTCTGGCCGGGCGGTTTGTCGTGCCGGAGATTCTCCAGCATTTCGCCACGCCCGAAGCGCTTGCCGACGCCACGCTGAAACAGTTGAATGACGATGCGAACCGCGCGACACTGACGGAAATCTTCACGGAAATGCATCACGCGCTGCGTCAGAACACGGCTCAACGCGCTGCGCAGGCCGTGGCGCAGGTGCTGGAAACGAGGAGGCCGCGGTAATGGCGAAGATCGTCGTGAAAGGCGTGGTACGGCGCGCGGGGCGGCAAGCACTGCAGCCTGCGTTCGACTTCGACGTCGACATGCCGTCCGACGTCATTTGCGGCGTGGACGAAGCCGGCCGTGGCCCGCTGGCGGGTCCCGTGGTTGCGGCGGCGGTGATCTTCGATCCATCGAAACCCAAGATTCGCGGACTCGATGACTCGAAGGTGCTGAGCGCCAAGAAGCGCGAGGAGTTGTACGAGAAGATCATCGACCGTGCGCTGGCCTATAGCGTGGCTTCGGCGACGGTCGACGAAATCGACACGATCAACATTCTCCATGCCACCATGCTCGCGATGAAACGCGCCGTGGAAGGGCTGTCGGTTACGCCGACGGTCGCGAAGATCGACGGTAACCGGTGTCCCCAGTTGTCGATGCGCTCGGTGGCTGTTATTGGCGGCGACGCGTTGATCGCGCAGATTTCGGCGGCTTCCATTCTGGCCAAAGTCACGCGCGACCGGATGCTGCTGCAATTGCACGAAGTTCACCCCGTTTATGGTTTCGATGCCCACGCCGGTTACGGCACGCCGCAGCACCTGAGGGCGTTGCTTGAACACGGGCCTTGCGAGCATCATCGGCGTTCGTTTGCGCCTGTTCGTGAGGCGCATGCGCGCTTGGGCACGGCGTTGCCGGTTGTTGCGGCCGGGGTGCTTGAAGCGGCTGCCGCGGAGCAAGGCGTCGACGCTCCTCCGTTCTGAATTCTCCCCACGTGAAATCCATTACCTCGCGGGATAACCCGCTTTACAAGCGCCTGAAGGCGCTCGCCGGATCGACCTCGCAGCAGCGCCGCAGTGGCCACGCTTTGCTCGAAGGGCTGCATCTCGCCAGTGCTTATCTCGACGCGGAAGGGCAGCCAGAGACGTGCGTTGTGACCGAGGGTGCGCTTGAGCACGATGAAGCGCGGCAGATTGTCGGCCGGATCGATCCTGCGCATGTTTATACGTTGCCCGATGCTTTGTTCGGACAACTATCGAGTGTCGTGCATGGTGTGGGGATGGTGTTGCTGGTCGAGAAAATCGCGCCATCGTTGCCCGAACGCATCACTGGGACGTGTCTGGTTCTCGATGGTATCCAGGATGCCGGCAATGTCGGATCCATCTTGCGGAGCGCCGCAGCGGCCGGCGTTCAGCATGTGTTTTGCGTACCCGGGACGGTGTTCGCGTGGTCATCGAAGGTGCTGAGGGCGGGTATGGGCGCGCATTTCCTGCTCGGCATTTATGAGGACGTCGAACCGGCGGAGTTATTGTCGCGACTCGCGCCCGAGGTGCGGGTGACCATCACTGATTCGCACGGCGCAAAAGCGATCTACGATACCGATTTGTCAGGGCCTGTGGCCTGGGTCATGGGCAACGAAGGCGCGGGCGTCTCGCCATTCTGGCGCGACCACGCGACGCTTCGGGTGACCATTCCCCAGCCGGGCGGCATGGAGTCGCTGAATGTGGCGGCGGCTGCTGCGATTTGCATCTTTGAACAGTGCCGGCAGCAACGCCGATAGTCGCGATGGCCGTCGCGTGAGTTCGCAAAAAAGCCGTTTTCAACCTTCGTTGAAAACGGCTTTCGCCTATATGCCCACCATACCAACCGATATCAATAATACGATGGCCGTTCCAGCCGGATCTCCTGCAGGATGGTCGTGGCGATTTCCTCGATCGACTTATGCGTCGACGATAACCACTTGACCCCCTCGCGTTTCATCATCGCTTCGGCTTCGTTGATCTCATAGCGGCAGTTCTCCAGCGCCGCATATTTACTCCCCGGCCGACGCTCATTGCGAATCTCCGCCAGCCGCTGCGGATCGATCGACAAGCCAAACATCTTTTCCTTATACGGCAGCAACGGCGTCGGCAACCGTCCACGCTCAAAATCTTCCGGAATCAACGGATAATTCGCTGCTTTGACACCGTACTGCATCGCCAGATAAAGCGACGTTGGCGTCTTGCCGCTGCGCGACACACCAACCAGGATCACATCGGCATCGGACAGATTGCGATTTGACTGGCCGTCGTCGTGCGCCAGCGAAAAATTGATCGCCTCGATCCGGTTCTTGTATTCCTCCGTATCCGCGTTCTGGTGAACCCGGCCCATCGCGTGCGTCGACTTGATGTCGAGTTCCAGTTCCAGCGGCTCGATAAACGTCTGGAACATGTTCAGAACCAGCGCATTGGAGCGCCTCACGATCTCGTTCGACGCGCTGTCCACCAGCGTGGTGAACACAATCGGCCGACGGCCGTCAAGCGACACCGCCTCGTTGATCTTGGCGATAGTCGCATGCGCCTTCTCGGTCGAATCGACAAACGGCACGCGCACGAGCCGGAATTTCTGGTCGAACTGGGACAGGATCGAATGCGCGAATGTCTCGGCAGTGATCCCGGTGCCATCGGAAACGATGAATACGGTAGGCGGCATCGGCGTTGAGGGTCGTGAAATTACGTGAAATGAATTGACGGTGATTATGGTCGGCTAACGGGTCGATTAGTCGACCGGACGAAATGACGCAAAAAGACGCTAAAGGATGCTAAGGGCCCTAAGGGCCCTAGTGTGAGCCCTAGTGTGAGCCCGACTATGAGCGCCCATCGACATCGCGCCGGGCGCGGCGTCAGGCTGACAACTCCAAACTAAGCATCCACTAAAACACCCGATGTGCGCCGCCACACCATCCACGTGTGAAGGGTCTCATTACGCAGCGCTTTTATGCCCCGCGATGAAACATTTTCAAGAGTTAGCACGGTAGAATAGCGGCAACCTGTTCGATAAGCAATTGCGGACGATTAATCATCGATTGAGTGAAATTGTCGCCCATTCGTGCGTTTTCGAAACAATACGTAGATTTTATGGGCAGTTTTAACTGATATCGATGTGTTTCGAAGTCGTGTTTTTCAGCATCGCGACGTGGTTTGGCAGGACTCACGTTCCGGTGCATACACGATACGTCACGCCCCCAACGGCGCGTGGATCGAAACATGCGGCATGTGCTTATCAAACAGGTTATGCAGGTTGCGGTACGCGCCCCCAAATAAGCGCCACCGCTTCGAGCCCACTTGCATGATCGTGAATTCCATCCACCTTAGGGGCTTACATGACTAACGAAGCTAACGTTGCAAAGGACCAGGCGTATGTAGTTCCATTCGAGCAGTTGCGAATGACCGACGTCGACATTGTCGGCGGCAAGAATGCGTCGCTCGGCGAGATGATCAGCCAGCTCGCCGAAGCCGGCGTGCAGGTGCCCACTGGTTTTGCGACCACGGCACAGGCATTTCGCGACTTCTTGAATCACAATAACCTGACCGAACGCATCGCCAAACGTCTGGAACTCTTCGACGTGGACGACGTGAAAGCCTTGGCCGAAGCCGGCAAGGAGATCCGCCAATGGATCGTCGACGCGCCGATGCAACCGCGC
This sequence comes from Caballeronia sordidicola, assembly GCF_002220365.1. Lineage (GTDB taxonomy): Bacteria > Pseudomonadota > Gammaproteobacteria > Burkholderiales > Burkholderiaceae > Caballeronia > Caballeronia sordidicola_C. The sequence continues at coordinate 23,391 of NZ_MTHB01000204.1, forward strand.
CTCGAAGAATTGATTCGCAAAGGCTTCGACACGCTTCAGGCCAGCTCGCCGGACGAGCTGTCGTTCGCGGTGCGCTCTTCGGCGACTGCCGAAGACTTGCCGGATGCATCGTTCGCGGGTCAGCAGGAAAGCTATCTGAACGTAGTTGGCATCGACGAAGTGCTCGATCGCATGAAGCACGTGTTCGCGTCGCTGTATAACGACCGCGCTATTTCGTACCGGGTGCACAAGGGCTTTACCCACGCTGAAGTCGCGTTGTCGGCAGGTGTGCAGCGTATGGTCCGCTCGGACGTGGGCGCGGCCGGCGTGATGTTCACACTCGATACCGAATCAGGCTTCAAGGACGCCGTGTTCATTACGTCGAGCTATGGCCTGGGCGAAACGGTCGTGCAGGGCGCCGTGAATCCGGACGAGTTCTACGTCTTCAAGACCACGCTCGCACAAGGCAAGTACCCGATCATCCGTCGTTCGATCGGCTCGAAGCTCATCAAGATGGAATTTACGAACGCTGGCGAAGCCGGCCGAGTGAAGACCGTCGACGTGTCGCACGAACAGCGCAACCGCTTTTCCATCACCGACGAAGACGTGATCCAGCTCGCGAAGTACGCGGTGATCATCGAAAAGCATTATCAACGTCCGATGGACATCGAGTGGGGCAAGGACGGTCGCGACGGCAAGATCTTCATTCTCCAGGCGCGTCCGGAAACGGTGAAGAGCCAGGCTGCGGGCAAGGCTGAAATGCGCTTCAAGCTGAAGGGCCAGTCGAACGTGCTGGCTACCGGCCGGGCTATCGGCCAGAAGATCGGCGCAGGTCCGGTGCGCGTGATTCACGACCCGTCGGAGATGGATCGTGTTCAGCCCGGCGACGTGCTGGTGGCCGACATGACCGACCCGAACTGGGAGCCGGTGATGAAGCGTGCATCGGCGATCGTGACCAATCGCGGCGGGCGCACCTGCCACGCGGCCATCATCGCGCGCGAACTCGGCGTGCCGGCCGTGGTGGGTTGCGGCGACGCAACCGACATGCTGAAGGAAGGCCAGTTGGTGACGGTGTCGTGCGCGGAAGGCGACGAAGGCAAGATCTACGACGGTCTGCTCGAAACTGAAGTGACCGAAGTCGAGCGCGGCGAACTGCCCGAAATTCCGGTCAAGATCATGATGAACGTCGGCAATCCTCAGCTCGCGTTCGACTTCTCGCATCTGCCGAATGCAGGCGTGGGCCTGGCGCGGCTCGAGTTCATCATCAACAACAACATCGGCGTGCATCCGAGGGCGATTCTCGAGTACCCGAACGTTGATGCCGACCTGAAGAAAGCCGTGGAAAGCGTCGCGCGGGGCCATGCGTCGCCGCGAGCGTTCTACGTCGACAAGCTGACCGAAGGTATCGCGACAATCGCGGCGGCGTTCTATCCGAAGCCGGTGATCGTGCGCCTGTCCGACTTCAAGTCGAACGAGTACAAGAAACTGATCGGCGGTTCACGTTACGAGCCGGACGAAGAGAACCCAATGCTCGGCTTCCGGGGCGCATCGCGTTACATCTCGCAGGATTTCGCCGAAGCCTTCCAGATGGAATGTATTGCGTTGAAGAAAGTGCGCGAAGAGATGGGCCTCGACAACGTCGAGATCATGGTGCCGTTCGTGCGCACGTTGGCGCAGGCTGAGAAGGTCGTTGGCCTGCTCGAGAAGTTCGGCCTGAAACGCGGCGTGAACGGTCTGCGGTTGATCATGATGTGCGAGATTCCGTCGAATGCCATCCTGGCTGAAGAGTTCTTGCAGTTCTTCGACGGTTTCTCGATCGGATCGAACGACCTGACGCAGCTGACGCTGGGTCTGGACCGCGATTCGGGCATGGAGTTGCTCGCAGTCGACTTTGACGAACGTGACCCGGCTGTGAAGTTCATGCTGAAGCGCGCTATCGAAACATGTCTGCGGCTGAACAAGTACGTGGGCATTTGCGGTCAAGGCCCGTCGGACCATCCGGACCTCGCCGAATGGCTTGCGAAGGAAGGCATTGAGTCGATGTCGCTGAATCCGGACACGATTATCGACACTTGGAAGACGCTGGCAAAGACGTTGAACAAGTAAGCGCGATAAGTAAGCGCAATACGTACGACATGCCGCTGCATCGAAAGGGTATCAACCTTTCAAAACAGTAAGCGTGCTATAACACCCCGGACGTTCCGGGGTGTTTTTGTTTGGAGGAATCGCATGGCTGCTAACGGACTTTTCTGGTGGATCGGCGCCGGGGTGCTCGTGCTGCTCGAGCTGATGTCCGGTACGTTTTATCTGTTGATGGTGGCGGTCGGTTTTATCGCGGGCGGAATCGCACATTTGTTTGGAGCGGGTCTGGAGATCGAGCTGCTGGTGGCGGCTCTGGTCGCGATGATCGCCGTCACTGTTTTGCGGCGCTCGAAGCTGGGACACGTTACCCGGCGCGATGCATCGCATGATCCGGGCGTGAACCTGGATATTGGCGAGACGCTGAAGGTGAACGAGTGGCATGAGGGCCGCGCGCGGGCGCTGTATCGCGGGGCGGAATGGGACATTGAACTGGCGCCCGGGGAGACTGAAGGCGCGCATATGTACAGGATCACGGCGTTTTCCGGCAACACGCTGGTGGTTGCGGCAACACGCTGAGAAGGTGGAACGGGGTTGAAGCTTTCCTAAGTAAGACACGCATAACAAGGAGTAGAAATGGACGTGACTATCATCGGGGCAATTTTGTTGATTATCGTCATCGCGATCGCCGCGCAGACGATCAAGATCGTGCCGCAACAACACGCATGGGTGCTGGAGCGGCTTGGGCGCTATCACGCGACCCTCACGCCGGGGCTGACCATCGTCGTGCCGTTTGTCGACCGCGTGGCCTACAAGCACGTGCTGAAGGAAATTCCGCTGGAAGTGCCGAGCCAAGTCTGTATCACGCGTGACAACACGCAGTTGCAAGTGGACGGCGTGCTGTACTTTCAGGTGACAGACGCCATGAAGGCGTCGTATGGATCGAGCAACTTTATTTACGCCATTACGCAGTTGTCGCAGACCACGTTGCGTTCAGTGATCGGCAAGCTCGAACTCGACAAGACCTTCGAAGAGCGCGACTACATCAATCACAGCATTGTGACGTCGCTCGATCAGGCTGCGGCGAACTGGGGCGTGAAGGTACTGCGCTATGAAATCAAGGATTTGACGCCGCCGAAGGAAATCCTGCACGCGATGCAGGCGCAAATTACGGCCGAGCGTGAGAAGCGGGCGGTGATTGCTGCGTCGGAAGGTCGCAAGCAGGAGCAGATCAATATTGCGTGGGGCGCGCGTGAGGCGGCCATCCATAAGTCGGAAGGCGAGCGTCAGGCGCAGATCAATCAGGCCGAAGGCGAGGCGTCGGCCATTCTGGCGGTGGCCGTGGCGAATGCTCAGGCGATTGAGAAGATCGGCGCGGCGATACAGACGGCCGGCGGCATGGAAGCGGTGAACCTGAAGGTTGCCGAGCAGTATGTCACTGCGTTCGGGAACATCGCGAAGCAGGGCAATACGCTGATCGTGCCGGGGAATTTGTCGGAGATGAGTTCGATGATCGCGTCGGCGCTGAGCATCATCAAGGGCGATGGAGCGGGTGGCGGCGTGATTCGTAAGAGCTGAAGCTTGGCATTAGCCGAATCAGCTTGTTGAATCACCTGACCGTATGAAAAAAGGGCGTCGACTCCATGGTCGACGCCCTTTTTGCGTTGGATATCTTACTTTCATTCCGGCGGTGCTCAATGCTTGGCACCGCGCATGATTTGCGCTTTTTCGCGTTCCCAGTCGCGTTTTTTCTCGGTTTCGCGTTTGTCATGCAGCTTCTTGCCCTTCGCGAGGCCGATCTCGCATTTCACGCGACCGCCTTTGTAGTGGAAGTTCAGCGGGACAAGCGTGTGGCCTTTCTGCTCGACCTTGCTGATGAGCTTCGAGATCTCTTCGCTGTGCAGCAGCAGCTTTCGAGTGCGGACCGGATCCGGATGGATGTGGGTCGATGCTTCCGGCAACGGGCTGATGTGAGCGCCGATCAGGAACAATTCTCCGTCGCGAATGATGACGTAGCCTTCCTTGATCTGGCCGCGGCCGGCCCGGAGCGCCTTGACTTCCCACCCTTCCAGCACGAGCCCCGCCTCGTAGCGATCTTCGATGAAGTAATCGAAGAAGGCTTTTCTGTTGTCGATGATGCTCATGAATGAAAAGTGCCTAACTCGTTTAAAATCCTGATTTTAGCAGCGCGGGCGAGGTAAAGCCCGCAAAGCTTCCCACTCTTGCCACGCGTTGCGCCCTTTATGGCAGATGTCCAGAAAACTGTATTGATCCGTCACTCTGCAGAGCAGATGTTCGACCTCGTCACCGATGTCGCCGATTACCCGAATTTTTTGCCGTGGTGTGGAGGGGTGGAAGTAGGCCGCCACGACGAACACAGCATGGAAGCGAAGATCCACATCAATTTCAAGGGCATCAAGCAACATTTCGCTACCCGTAACGTGCATACGCGACCGACCACCATCGATATGGAGTTCATGGACGGTCCTTTCAAGAAATTCACCGGTTACTGGCGGTTCACGCCGTTGCGGGCCGATGCCTGCAAGATCGAGTTCGCGCTGCACTACGAGTTTTCGAACATCATTCTCGAGAAGATCATCGGGCCAGTGTTCAGCCATATCGCGCACACGTTCGTGGATTCGTTCGTGAAGCGCGCTGACCAGCGGTATGGAAAGTGATGACTCTTGCCGTTGAGGTTTGTTATGCGTTGCCGGAGGGGAAGAGTGCGGTGTGTACGCTTTCCTTGGGCAACGGTGCGACCGTGCGGGAGGCGATTGAGGCGAGTGGATTGCTCGTACAGTTTCCCGAGATCGATTTGAACGTGCAAAAAGTGGGCGTTTTCGGAAAGATTCAGGCGCTGGATGCGGTGCTCGCCGATCACGACAGGGTGGAGATTTATCGGCCGCTGAAGGTTGATCCGAAGGTCGCGAGGCAAAGGCGGGTTGAGAAGACGCGGCGCGGCGGGTCCATTGAAGGGCGCCGGTGGACGCGAAAGGAAGCGCGGTAAGAGCGATCCGATCGCGCGCCGGCATTCCTGCTGGCATCCGCAAAACCGAACTTATATCGAACGCAAATCGAGCGAAAAACCGAAACGGCGGCGTAAATCGCCTACCCGGTTGAGGCCCGGAAATTGCGCCGGAAAGCGAGCAGCGCCGCCTAAGCTGCTGTTCGGGCAGTGAAAATCCGGGGAACTATCGGTATAATTCGGTTTTGCGCCCATAGGATTTGCCATGCGTCTGATCCAGAAAGCACTCACGTTCGATGACGTGCTCCTCGTGCCCGCGTTTTCCAACGTTCTCCCGCGCGATACCAGCCTGAAAACACAGGTTACCCGCAAGATCTCCCTGAATATGCCTCTGTTGTCCGCCGCCATGGACACAGTCACCGAAGGCCGGCTCGCTATTGCGATGGCTCAGCTCGGCGGCGTCGGCATCATTCACAAGAACCTTACCGCAGCCGAACAAGCCCGCGAAGTCGCGAAAGTAAAGCGCTTCGAATCGGGCGTGGTGCGCGATCCGATTACTGTTCCGCCGCAAATGAAAGTGCGCGACGTGATCGCTCTCACGCGACAGCACGGTATTTCCGGGTTTCCGGTGGTGGAAGGGCCGCAGCTGATCGGTATCGTGACGAACCGGGACCTGCGCTTCGAAGAACGTCTCGACGACGAAGTGCGCAAGATCATGACGCCGCGTGAACGCCTCGTGACCGTCAAGGAAGGCACACCGCTCGCCGAAGCCAAGGCGCTGATGCATAGCCATCGGCTGGAACGCGTGCTGGTCGTCAACGACGCGTTCGAATTGCGCGGCCTCATGACCGTCAAGGACATCACCAAGCAAACCGAACACCCGGACGCCTGCAAGGACGAGCACGGCAAGCTGCGCGCTGGCGCGGCAGTTGGCGTGGGTCCCGAGAACGAAGAGCGTGTTGAGCTTCTGTCGGCGGCGGGTGTGGACATCATTGTCGTAGATACGGCGCACGGTCACAGCCAGGGCGTGCTCGAGCGCGTGCGCTGGGTGAAGCAGAACTATCCGCATATTGAGGTGATCGGCGGCAATATCGCCACGGCTGCAGCCGCCAAGGCGCTCGTGGAATACGGCGCGGATGGTGTGAAGGTCGGTATCGGTCCGGGTTCGATCTGCACGACGCGGATCGTGGCGGGTGTCGGCGTACCGCAAATTACCGCGGTGGCGAACGTGTCGGATGCATTGCGCGGCTCGGGCGTGCCGGTGATCTCCGACGGCGGTGTGCGTTTTTCTGGCGATGTCAGCAAAGCGCTTGCAGCCGGCGCGGACGCGGTGATGATGGGCAGCATGCTGGCCGGCACGGAAGAGTCCCCCGGCGACGTGTTCCTGTTCCAGGGCCGCCAGTTCAAGGCGTATCGCGGCATGGGGTCGGTCGGCGCGATGAAGGACGGTGCGGCGGACCGGTACTTCCAGGACAACTCGGCGAATATCGACAAGCTCGTGCCTGAAGGCATTGAAGGGCAGGTGGCTTATAAGGGTTCGGTCAACGCCATCCTGTTCCAGGTGGTCGGCGGCGTGCGGGCAAGCATGGGGTATTGCGGCTGCCGCAATATTGCAGAAATGCATGACAAGGCCGAATTCGTCCAGATCACGGGCGCCGGCATGCGCGAGTCGCACGTGCACGACGTGCAGATCACGAAGGAAGCGCCCAACTACCACGTGGACTGACTATGAAACCGTTGCTGCGCGCTGTTCTTGTCATCAATGCACTGATTTTTCTGGCTTTCGGCGTGCTGTTTCTGCTCACGCCTTGGACGGCTTTGTGGGCATCGATGCATCTCGTGACCGTGCAGCCGCCGTTTGTCGGACAGTTGTTCGGGATCGCGCTGATCGGTATTGCGTGGCTCGCGGTTCATGCCGCTATCGATGGTGCGTTGACTGCGACCGCTGCCAAGGTGTCGGGACATGTGGAGTGGTTGTCGGGCCTGGTGATGATGGTCTGGCTGCTCGGGCTGCATACGCCCGAGTTGACGGGTTTTGGTCAGGTGATCGCGGCGTTGGTTGGCGTGGCCATGCTGGTGCTGGGGCTTGGCAGCGTGAGGCTGTCAGGTGCCGTGCGGCGGCGCGAGCGCGCCGCGCTGGCCGGCGCTGCCGCGGCTGAGCGTGCCGAGAAACGGGCGGCGAAGACCAAGGCGGAAGAACGCGTGGAGCGTGTAACTCCGCCGCCGAGGCCTTTGTCGTCTGACCCCGTCGCACCGGCAAATCCGCGCTGGGACAGGGATAGCGGGCTGGTCGAGCCTGTCGTGGGCGAGGCTATTGCACGTCCTGCCGCGCCGGCGCCATCCGCTACCGCGTTTGATCCTGCTACCGGGCATGTCATCGATCCGGCCACGGGACGCTCGCTGGACCCCGCCACTGGCCGCGCGTTCGATCCCGTCAGTGGTCACAAAATTGATCCTGAAACCGGGCGCCCGATCGACCCGGTCACCGGTCGTACGGTGGATCCGGTGACCGGCCAGTTTATCGATCCGGTCCGCCGCGATCCGCGCTGAAGGCTTGCGCGCACAGGTCTTCGCGGCCGCGTCGGGTTGATCGAACACTTATCGATGAACGGAGCGTCGCGTTTCGTTGTATCGATGAATCTGTCTTGCTGCGGTCGGCAACAATCGCCGGCCGTTGAACTCTCTGCGTGACGTGATGCGCGGGACCTCGTTCCTGCTGCTTGCGTTATCGTTTTTGCCAACTGTTTCCGTCTACTTGCCTTCCCGGCCGCTGCCATGCACGACAAGATCCTGATTCTCGATTTCGGCTCCCAAGTCACCCAGTTGATCGCACGACGCATCCGCGAATCACATGTGTATTCGGAGATCCATCCGTACGACGTCGACGAGGCGTTCATTCGCGACTTCGCACCGAAGGGCATCATTTTGTCGGGCGGCCCGAACTCGGTTACCGAACTCGGCTCGCCGCGTGCGCCGCACGTTGTCTTCGATCTCGGCGTGCCGGTGCTCGGCATTTGCTACGGCATGCAGACGATGGCCGAACAACTCGGCGGCAAGGTCGAACTCGGCAATGTTCGCGAATTCGGTTATGCCGAAGTGCGGGCGCATAACCACACGAGCTTCCTGAACGGCATTGAAGATTTCCAGACGGCCGAAGGTCACGGCATGCTGAAAGTGTGGATGAGCCATGGCGACAAGGTGTCGGACATGCCCGTCGGATTCAAGCTGATGGCATCGACACCGTCTTGCCCGATCGCCGCGATGGCCGACGACGAGCGCCATTTCTACGGCCTCCAGTGGCATCCGGAAGTTACGCACACGGTTCAGGGACGCGCGATGCTCGACCGCTTCGTGCTCGAGTTGTGCGGTGCGCGGCCGGACTGGGAGATGGGGCATTACATCGATGAAGCGGTGGAGAAAATCCGCGCGCAAGTCGGCGATGAGCACGTGATTTTGGGTTTGTCGGGCGGCGTGGATTCGTCGGTGGCGGCGGCGCTTTTGCATCGTGCGATTGGGGCGCAATTGACGTGCGTTTTTGTTGACCATGGCTTGCTGCGCTTGAACGAAGCCGAGCAGGTCATGACGACGTTCGCCGATCACCTTGGCGTGAAGGTGATTCATGTCGATGCGAGCGAAGTGTTCTTGTCGAAGCTTGCCGGCGTGACGGATCCTGAGGCGAAGCGGAAGATCATTGGCGCTGAGTTTGTTGAAGTGTTCCAGACGGAAGCCAACAAGCTGAAGGACGCGAAGTGGCTCGCGCAAGGGACGATTTACCCGGATGTGATCGAGTCGGCAGGCAAGGGCAAGAAGGGCCACACGATCAAGAGCCATCACAACGTGGGTGGATTGCCCGAGACGCTGAATTTGAAGTTACTTGAGCCGTTGCGCGAGTTGTTCAAGGACGAAGTGCGGGAGTTGGGCGTGAAGCTGGGGCTGCCGCCGGCGATGGTTTATCGGCATCCGTTCCCGGGCCCGGGTTTGGGCGTGAGAATTCTGGGCGAGGTGAGAAAGGAGTTCGCCGAGCTGCTGCGTCACGCGGATGCGATCTTTATCGAAACGTTGAGGAATACGTTCGATAAGGAATCGGGTAAGTCGTGGTATGAGCTTACGAGCCAGGCTTTCGCTGTGTTTTTGCCGGTGAAAAGCGTGGGCGTGATGGGCGATGGGCGGACCTATGAGTATGTGGTTGCGCTGAGGGCCGTGCAAACGCTGGACTTCATGACCGCGCAGTGGGCACATCTGCCGCATGAGTTGTTAGGACATGTTTCGAACCGAATCATTAATGAGGTTCGCGGGATTAATCGCGTTGTTTATGATATTTCGGGGAAACCGCCGGCTACGATCGAGTGGGAGTAGAATTTCCGCCGGAAACATTATTCGCTGGTTGATTGACTATTAAAGCCCTGTTTTTACAGGGTTTTATATTTTGGATTGTCGCTTGATAGTTCTCGCATTCTGGCGAATGTTGGAGAAACTCGTGTCGTTTCAGTTTGGTGAAACTGCACTTGGCGACGGAAATAGCGGCTACATCATTTTTAGGATTTCCCCATGGAAATTAAAGTCAACTTTCTCGATAAGCTGCGTCTTGAAGCCAAGTTCGATGATTTCACGGTCGTGTCCGACCAGCCTATCCGTTATAAGGGCGATGGGTCTGCGCCCGGTCCCTTCGATTATTTTCTGGCTTCATCGGCCTTGTGTGCAGCTTACTTTGTGAAGTTGTACTGCGTAACTCGCAATATTCCTACCGAAAACATCCGCCTGTCGCAGAATAATATTGTTGATCCGGAAAACCGGTACCAGCAGATTTTCAAGATTCAGGTCGAGTTGCCGTCGGATATCTCTGCCAAAGACCGCCAAGGTATTTTGCGCTCCATCGACCGTTGTACGGTGAAAAAAGTGGTGCAAGCCGGACCCGAGTTTGTCATTGAAGAGGTAGCGAACCTGGATGCCGATGCACAGTCGTTGCTGATGCTGAAGCCGGCTTCTGATGCCAGCACCTATATTGCGGGCAAGGATCTGCCGCTGGAGCAGACCATCGCCGATATGTCGGGCGTTTTGGCGGCCTTGGGCATCAAGATTGAAATCGCTTCGTGGCGCAATCTTGTTCCCAATGTGTGGTCGCTGCATATCCGCGATGCGCACTCGCCGATGTGTTTTACCAATGGCAAGGGAGCGACCAAAGAAAGCGCGTTGGCGTCGGCGTTGGGAGAGTATATCGAGCGATTGAATTGCAACCATTTCTACGCCGGCGCGTTCTGGGGCGAAGACATCGCCAATGCGGCGTTTGTGCATTACCCGAACGAGCGCTGGTTCAAGCCTGGCCGTAAGGATGCGCTGCCGGCTGGAATTCTGGATGCGTACTGCCTGGAAATTTATAATCCTGATGGCGAGTTGCATGGCTCACATCTGGTCGACACCAACTCCGGCAATGTGCAGCGCGGTATCTGTTCGCTGCCGTTTGTGCGGCAGTCGGACGGCGAAGTGGTGTATTTTCCGTCCAACCTGGTCGAAAACCTATATGTCAGCAATGGCATGAGTGCCGGGAACACGCTGGCCGAAGCGCAGGTGCAATGTCTATCGGAAATTTTCGAACGGGCGGTAAAGCGCGAAATTCTGGAAGGTGAAATCGCATTGCCTGATGTGCCACAGGAAGTGCTGGCGAAATATCCTGGCATTCTGGCCGGCATTCAGGGGTTGGAAGAGCAGGGCTTTCCGGTGCTAGTGAAGGATGCGTCGCTGGGAGGGGTGTACCCAGTGATGTGCGTCACCTTGATGAACCCGCGCACAGGCGGTGTGTTTGCCTCGTTCGGCGCGCACCCAAGCTTGGAGGTGGCGCTGGAGCGTAGTCTGACGGAATTGCTACAGGGCCGCAGTTTTGAAGGCCTGAACGAATTACCTCGGCCCACCTTTGCGAGTGAAGCCGTGACTGAGCCAAATAACTTTGTCGAGCACTTCATTGATTCCAGCGGTATCGTGTCATGGCGCTTTTTCAGCGCCAAAGCGGATTTCAATTTTGCTGAATGGGATTTCTCTGGCCAGGGTGCGAACTCCAATGCCGAAGAAGCCGCGACCTTGTTCGGTATTCTCGAAGACATGGGCAAGGAGGTGTACGTGGCGGTGTATGACCAGCTGGGCGCCGTAGCCTGCCGGATTTTAGTACCTGGGTATTCGGAAGTTTACCCGGTAGAGGATTTGGTCTGGGATAACACAAACAAGGCGCTGTTGTTCCGTGCCGATGTTTTGAATCTGCATCGCCTGGACGATGCCGGCCTGGCAGCAATGCTTGAACGGTTGGATAACAGTGAACTAGATGAGCACTCCGATATTGCCACTTTGATCGGCATCGAGTTTGACGAGAACACGCACTGGGGACAGTTAACCGTTCTCGAGTTGAAGCTGCTGATTCATCTCGCTTTGAAGCAATTTGAGGAGGCACAAGAGCTGGTGGGAGCCTTCCTGCAGTACAACGACAACACGGTCGAACGCGGATTGTTTTACCAGGCCTTGAATGTGGTGCTGGAGGTGCTGCTCGATGACGACCTGGAACTGGACGACTACGTAGTCAACTTCCGTCGCATGTTCGGCGACGCTCGGATGGACGCGGCAATGGGGTCAGTGGACGGCAGCGTGCGCTTCTATGGCTTAACGCCTACGAGTATGAAACTGGAGGGTCTCGATAGGCACCACCGCCTGATCGACAGTTATAAAAAATTGCATAAGGCGCGGGCGAAGGGGGCGGCTACAGCGAGTTAGCGTGACGAGTCATGGCTGGATGCGATGATGCCGTTCATCTCCAGCACAAACGCATGTTCGATACGCCAGCGGCCGTCTGTGCCGGCGTGCATCAGTGTGGATGCCGTCGTGTCCGGAGCTTCAATCCGCCTGGGGGCTAGTCAGCACACTGGCGCGCTCCTGATTGATCTTTTAGCCCCTTCGCGTCTTCGACCGAGACGACTTCTATGACGGCGATCACTGCAGCTTCTTGCATTGTGGTTCTCCGAGTTGAATTCTTTCGGGCAAGGTCCAGGCAGGTCGTCCAGTCGCAGGCCAGCTTTTTTTCGACCCTCACTTTTGATATCGGCCATTTTGGCTAGGGCCGCGCGTAGCAGGCCGCCCCACTCAGTTCCCGGGGTAGTGTCCGGCTGCAATGTCTTCCAACAGCGTCTCGTGCGTCGGCTCCCAGCCAAGCTGCGAACGCGTGCGTGCGCTGGAGGCCGGGGCGTCGGCACCGAAGAACATGCCCAGCCAGTCGAAGTGAGCCTGTGCGCGCTCGACGGGGATCGATTCCACCGGCACGTCCAGGAATTGTCCCAGCGCCGTCGCGATGTCACGCGTCGCGACGCCCTCTTCGGCGACAGCGTGCAGCACGCTGCCTGGTGTCGCCTTGTCGATCGCGAGTTGCACGAGCTTGCCGGCATCGAGCCGGTTCACCGCCGGCCAGCGGTTATGGCCCTCGCCGATGTAGCCCGACATGCGCTTTTCGCGAGCGATGCGCGCCAGCACCGCGACGAATCCGTGGTCAGCGCCCGCGCCATGCACCGTGGGAGCGAAGCGCACGACCATTGACCTGATACCGCGATCGGCCAAGCCCAACGTGTAGGCCGCGTTGGCAATGCGCGGATGGACCCCGGCGCTCGGCATGTCCGTCTCGGTGCCCACGCGGCCCGGGGCCAGCCCCAGTGTGCCCGAGGCGATCAGCAGCGGGCCGCCAGTGCCTTGCAGTACGTCGGCGAACGTGTCGATGGCCGCGCGGTCGGTCTGCGCAGCGGCCGCCATCTGCGAGAAATCGTGGTTGTAGCCGAGGTGCACGACGCCCTCGGCTAGCGTCGCTGCGCCGCGCAGGCTGGCAAGGTCGTCCAGGCTGCCGCGCACCACTTCGGCACCAAGCTCGACGATCCTGGCTGCGGACGCGTCGTTGCGGGCGAGGCCGAGGACGTGGTGCCCTGCAGAAATGAGTTCCTTGACGCTGGCCGAACCGATCCAGCCCGAAGCGCCGGTGACGAGAATTCGCATGAGATGCTCCTTTGATGTCATTGAGTGACATCAGTATAGGCCTATGATGTCACACTGTGTCAACACAAGAGAGAAAATATGGGTCGCTGGGAACCCGATGCTGAGAGCCGTTTCCGTGCTGCGGCCATTGAACTGTTCGGGGAGGTAGGCTACGAGCAGACGACCGTGGCAGCCATCGCGGAACGCGCGGGGCTGACCGCGCGCACGTTCTTTCGCTACTTCGCCGACAAGCGCGAAGTGCTCTTCAATGGTTCCGAACGTCTTCAGCAGACGATGGTCGATGCGCTGGCTCAGGCGCCGGCCGAGGTTTCAGCGATAGACGCGATCGCCGCCGCCTTGATGAAGGCCGGCGATTTCTTCGATGACGACCGCCGCCCGTTCGCGCGCCTGCGCAGCACGGTGATCGCGGCGAACACGGACCTGCGCGAGCGCGAGCTGATCAAGCTGGCGACGTTGTCCGCGGCGCTCGCACAGGCGCTGCGCGAGCGCGGTGTCGGCGAGCCGGACGCGAGCCTTGCGGCCGAGGCGGGCATCGCCGTCTTTCGGGTTGCGTTCGTGCAGTGGGTCAGCGAATCCGAGCGACGCGGCTACGTCGGGATCGTGAAGGAGTCGCTTGCGCGACTGAGAATGCTCGCGGCCAGCTGACCGGTTTGCTTATGAGGCAGTGGGAGGGGAGAGAGACCTCATCAGCAGGCAAGTTGCGGGGAAATCATGCAAGAAATTCACGATCGGAGGAGAACCAAGGATTTCGCCGAAGGGTTCCGTGCTGATCTTGTTCACGGACCGACCAGCCATTGATCCTGAAGCCATAATCTTTAAGTTTGAAGAGATAGCAGTGAGCGTCGACGTTGTATCCGAAGAGGAATTGCATCAAACCGTTTTTAATCTCTTAGGTGTGCACGACAAGTGTCGCACCGGGGCGCTTCGTTTTCGACGCAACGACAAGGCTCCGTTTCTAGGCGATGAGAACGATATCGCTGCGCGTCCCTTCGTCCAGTTCGCCCTCCGGAGGCCCCGAGCTTGGCTCTGGAGCGCGACGAAGACAACACGGCGAGCGAAGCGGATGAATGGCTGCGGATGCTGATCGCCATGGCGGCTGATTGGGCGGAGCCCGGCACAAGGCCAGCGTGGTCGATCCGAATGGTCATCTGTGGATTGCGAAGTATCCTAGCGTTCGAGATGAGTTCGATGTCGGCGCATGGCAAATGGGGGTGTACACGCTGGCTAAGGCGTGCGGGCCTTGCGTTCCCGACGCACTTGGGTATTCCGAGGGTGTAATTAGTTTTGTGTAAACGGTCATTTGGCAGGAGACTGCCAGCATCCAGGAGCAACGATGACCGTAGTGAAGCGCAACAAACGAGTGAAACCCGATCCTGAGTTGGTGAAACTGGCGGACAGCCTGTTGGCGAACTACCAGAAGCCTGAGGATTTGATTGGCGAGAATGGCCTGCTCAAGCAGCTTACCAAGATGTTGGTCGAGCGGGCTCTGGAAACGGAGCTGTCAGAGCATTTGGGTCACGGCAAAAGCGAAACGGTAACCAATGCCACGGGCAACACGCGCAATGGCCACAGCGCCAAGACGTTGCAGGGCGAGTTTGGCGAATTACCGCTCGATATCCCGCGAGACCGTCAAGGCGCGTTCGAGCCGAAGCTGGTGACGCGCCACCAGACACGCTGGGCGGGCTTTGACGACAAGATCATCTCGCTGTACGCCCGCGGCTTGAGCGTGCGCGAGATCCAGGCTCATCTGGAAGAAATGTATGGCACGGAGGTTTCGCCCACGCTGATCTCGGCTGTGACCGATGCGGTGAGCGAGGAGGTGAAGCTTTGGCAAGGCCGCCCGCTCGACGCGCTGTACCCGATCATTTATCTGGACTGCATCCACGTCAAGGTACGCGACAGCGGGCCTGTGCGTACCAAGGCGGTGTACTTGGCGATTGGCGTGAACATGAACGGCCACAAGGAGGTTCTGGGGTTGTGGATCGCCCAGACCGAGGGTGCCAAGTTCTGGCTACAGGTGGTGACGGAGTTGAAGACGCGCGGCGTGCAGGACATCTTCATCGCCTGTGTGGACGGGCTCAAGGGCTTTCCAGAAGCGATTGAAGCGGTCTATCCGAAAGCGACGGTGCAGCTTTGTATCGTGCACATGGTGCGCAACAGCCTAAACTTCGTGTCTTGGAAACTGCAGCGCGAAGTCGCCGCCGATCTGAGGACGATTTATACGTCGACGACCGTCGAGGTGGCCGAGCAGATGCTCAGCGCCTTTGAAGCCAAATGGGATAAGGAATACCCGTCGGTCGGCCAGAGCTGGAGGCGCAACTGGGCCCGAGTGATCCCGTTCTTCAACTACCCGCCGGAGATCCGAAAAGTGATTTATACGACCAACGCGATCGAATCGATCAACATGAGCCTTCGCAAAGTCATCAAGACCCGAAGCTCATTTCCAACCGACGACGCAGTAACCAAGCTGTTTTACCTGGCGTTGAACAACATCAGCAAGAAATGGTCGATGCCAATCAGAGACTGGAAGGCGGCTCTAAACCGCTTCGCTATCCAGTTCGAAGACCGGATGTCGCCGGGTTAAACGAAAACCCGTTTACACAAAATTCGGGACACCCCCTGGCACCTCGGCACTGACCCCGACCGCTAACCCCGGAACCGTGCACCTCGCCCCCGCTCCGCCCGCCCCCCGCCCCCATTCAAGTGCGAACGAAAATCACCGTCCATTCAATCCGCGTTCCAGATCCCCTCGAATATCCCCGGCATTTTCCAATCCCACCGCTAACCGGATCAACCCCTCGCGAATCCCCGCCGCTTCGCGCACCTCGGGCGTCAACCGTCCGTGCGTTGTCGTCGATGGATGGGTAATGGTCGTACGCGTATCCCCAAGATTGCCGGTGATCGAACAGATCTTGGTGGCATCAATCACCCGCCACGCATTCGCACGCTGCTCTTCACGCGTCTCGCCCTTCAACTCGAACGACACAATCGCCCCACCCGCCTTCTGCTGTTTCTTCGCAATCGCGTATTGCGGATGCGACTCGAGCCCCGGATAAAACACGCGCTCGATCGCCGGATGCGTCTCCAGCCAGCGCGCGATTTCCAGCGCATTCGCCGACTGCTTCTCCACTCGCAACGACAGCGTCTCCATCCCCTTCAGCAACACCCATGCGTTGAACGCGGACAACGTCGGCCCTGCGCTGCGCACGAAAGGAAACACCTTCTCCATGATGAACTGCTTCGACCCGACCAACGCGCCGCCCAGCACACGCCCCTGACCATCGAGGAACTTGGTCGCCGAGTGCATGACGACATCAGCACCAAGCTTAAGCGGCTGCTGCAGCGCCGGACTACAGAAGCAGTTATCGACGACAAACAACGCACCCACTTCCTTCGAAATCTTTCCGATCGCCTCGATATCCGCGATTTCGGTCAGCGGATTCGACGGCGTCTCCAGGAAGAACATCTTCGTCTCAGGACGCACGGCAGCACGCCATTCATCAAGATTGGTGGCATCGACGAACGTGGTCGTGATCCCGAACTTCGTGAAGATCTGCGAGAACATCCCGATCGTCGAGCCGAACAAGCTCTTCGAACTGACCAGATGATCGCCCTGCTGCATCGAACACATCACCACCGACATGATCGCGGCCATGCCTGAGGCCGTCGCCATGCACGCCTCGCCGCCTTCCAGCGCCGCCAAGCGGTTCTGGAACATCGCGACGGTCGGATTGGTGAAGCGCGAGTACGTGTAAGCCTCTTCGGAGTTCTTGAAGCTCTGCGCAGCATGCGCGGCGCTCTCGAACACAAAGCTCGACGTCAGGAAAATCGCTTCAGAGTGCTCGTTGAACTCGCTGCGCAACGTTCCCGCGCGCACGGCGAGCGTATCGAAGTTGAGGTTTTCGTCCATGTTCGTGTTTTCCATTCCCATCTATTCCATCTATCCAATAGCCCGGCCAAAAAACCGGGACGCAAAAAAGCCCGCTTCTGCGTCAGCATGAGCGGGCTCGGTGCGGAAAAGCCTGTAGCGTCGCCGGCGCGTGGGTTAGATTCGCCACCGGTTCGCTTTAGCTGTTTCGGGTTCCGACTCAAGCTAAACATCTAGCCCGTTCATCAAAACCCGCGTCCGCAAGCTGATCTCAAATCGACGCAAACCCAATCCTATCACGACTGTCAAACGCTTATCGCGCGCTCACTCCACCGACAACTGCAAGTGCAACTGCGAACGCGATACATCACCGCCTTCCATTGCTTCACTCGCGGCATCGCGATCCGACTGCGCTTGCGGCGCCAAGCGCGACTTTTCCAGACGATCGAGATAAGCCGAGTCAATGTCACCGGTGATGTAGTTGCCATCGAAGCACGATGCATCGAACTCACGCAGCGCCGGATTGATGTCGCGAATGGCTTGCTTCAAATCCGCCACATCCTGATACACCAGATGATCCGCGCCTATCATGCGCGCCACTTCCTCGTCCGTTCGGCCATGGGCGACCAGTTCGCCGCGGGTGGGCATGTCGATGCCATACACGTTCGGATACTTTACCGGCGGCGCAGCGGACGCGAAGATCACTTTGGCCGCGCCTGCATCGCGCGCCATCTGCACGATTTCATGCGATGTCGTGCCGCGCACGATGGAGTCATCCACGATCAGCACGTTCTTGCCCTTGAACTCGATTGCCATCGCGTTCAACTTCTGGCGCACCGACTTCTTGCGCACAGCCTGGCCCGGCATGATGAAGGTGCGGCCAACATAGCGATTCTTGAAGAAACCTTCGCGATACTCCACGCCCAGCTTCGCGGCCACTTGCATGGCGGCGGGACGCGACGAATCGGGGATCGGCATGACCACGTCGATAGGCACGTCCGGCAGCACGCGCTTGATCTTCTCGGCGAGGTAATCGCCCATGCGCAGGCGCGCGTTGTAGACCGGCACGCCGTCAAGGCACGAATCGGGACGCGCGAGATACACGAGTTCGAAGATGCAGGGGTTCAGGCTCGGGTTCTCGGCACATTGCTGGCTGTGCAGGTTGCCGTCGTTATCGATGAAAATGGCTTCGCCCGGCTCCACGTCACGCACGAACTCGAAGCCGATACCTTCAACGGCCACCGATTCCGACGCCACCATCCATTCCACGCCCGTCGCGGTTTCCTGCTTGCCGAGGACGAGCGGACGGATGCCGAACGGATCGCGGAAAGCAACGAGGCCGTAACCCGCGATCAGCGAGACGATGGCATAAGAACCCTTCACTCGCCGATGCACACCGCTCACGGCCTTGAACAACGCGGCCGGATCGAGTTCCAGGCCGGAGCTGGACAACTGCAGTTCATGCGCGAAGACGTTGAGCAGGACTTCCGTATCCGACGCGGTGTTGATGTGCCGGCGATCGATCCGGAACATCTCTTCCTTCAACTGCGGCCAGTTCGTGAGGTTGCCGTTGTGCGCGAGGATGATGCCGAATGGTGCGTTCACGTAGAACGGCTGGGCTTCTTCCTCGCTCGATGCCGATCCGGCCGTCGGATACCGCACCTGGCCAATGCCGACATTACCCGGCAGGCTGCGCATGTTGCGCGTGCGGAACACGTCGCGCACCATGCCGTTGGCCTTATGCATGTGGAAGTTATTGCCGTTAGCCGTCGCAATGCCAGCCGCGTCCTGCCCGCGATGCTGCAGCAGCAGCAAGCTGTCATAAATCAACTGATTAACGGGAGTCTGGGAAACTACGCCTACGATGCCGCACATGGCATGGTCCTTCAAAGAGACGAAACGGGTCCAAAAGGCGTATCGGAGCAACGAATGCAGGCAGCCCCTGACGGGGGACAAGACTGCAGGGTGTTGCGCCGAGCCGTAGCAAGATTCTCGGGTAGCGGGCCAGAACGTCATTGCGCAGGCGTGGCGGGCGGATCTTGCGGGCCGTCCGGCGTGGTGCGCAGGTACGCGGCGAGCGTATCGGGAAGCAGCGGTTTCAGTTCTCGAACGCCTTGTTCGGCCGCGGGCCGGAACAACGCGTTACGCCAGAAATCGTGTTGTGGCAGTTCGGTCAAGCCCGCGAGGGCGACCAGGATCACTACCAGAATGGCCCCTCTCACGAGGCCGAACAAAAGTCCAAGCGACCGGTCGATACCGCGCAGCCCGACCACCTCGGTCACGCGCGTCAACAACGCGCCAGCCACGCTCGACACCACCAGCACGCCCGCGACGATCAACAAAAACGCGATCAGCCATTGGGTCAGCGCCCCGCCCGGCCAATGCGCCGGAATGTACGGCACGACCATTGCGACAAAACGCCCCGCGATCAACAGTGCCGCGATCCAGCCGATCAGGCCGAACACTTCGGCCAGCAGGCCGCGCCACATGCCGCGCAGCGCGGACAGGCCGATCACGGCCATCACCGCGTAGTCGAAACTCGTAAACATCTACAGCTAGTTCGCCGGCGCGTTATTGCTGCCGCCGCCCAGCCCGGCTTGCCGCACCTTCACCAGCGCCGCCGATGCAGCCGTCCGGTCAGCGAACGGACCAGCACGCAACAACGTGCGAGTGGTGCCGTCAGCCTGTTTCCGATGTTCGACATATGCGGGCACTCCCGCCGCCTTCAACTTGGTCACCCAGCCTTGAGCCGCCGTGTCGTCATCGAAGGTACCGATCTGGACCACAAAACGGCTTCCCGCCGGGGAGGCCGGTGTGTTCGGTTTCGGGGTGGCTGCGGTAGCTGCAGGCGCGTCCACCGGCGGCTTGGCGGCCGTTGCTGCGGGTGGGGGCGCCACCGGCTTCGCTTCGGGCTGCGGTGCGGCGGCCTTGGCCTGCGCCTGGGTTTCTACGGGTTTAGAGGCTTGCTTCGAGTCGGGCTTTAAAGCGGATTTCGAGTCGGGCTTTGAAGCCACCGCCGCTGCATTGTCCGGAGCCGCGGCCGGACCGTCCGGCGCTACGCCGGCTTGCGTATCGGCTGACGAATCAACCGCGCCGCCATCGGTCGCGTCGTTATGACTCGTCTTGGGCAAAGGCGCAGCCGGGCGTGCCGGGATATCGATCGAGATGTCGTCGGTGACGGGCTTCGGATGCGAATCCAGCACCATTGGCAGGATGATCACCGCCGCCGCGACCAGCGCGAGCGCGCCGACCAGACGCCGCCGCGCACGCTGCTTTTCAGGCAGGGTGGGGTCCAGCATCATTGCATCGGCTTCAGGACGGTCGGTGCGGCGCGTCCGGCGTTCGGTACGCACGGTCTGACGCGAGCCGCGCGGGGAGTCGGAGTATGCGTCGCGACCTGAGGGCGCGTCGTCTTTCTTGCCGAACGAGAAAAAGGACATGGTTGGCTTTTGCGAGAGGCTGGCCGGCCGTCCGTTCAATGACGCTGCGATTTACGGTATGCCATTACACCGGCCACCGTATGGAAACTGCCGAAAACCAAAATTCTATCATTTTCGGACGCTCGCTTTAACGCATCTTGAAAAGCGTCGGCCGGAGTATTGAATTGTGTAACGCTGCTGTCACTACTATCGTTGACGCCGGCATCGCGTAAAACGCCTTCCAGTACTTCCGGAGACGCGCCACGCGGGGTTGGCAAGGCAGTCACGTTCCAGTGATCGATTTCGCCCTTCAAATGCTCGACGACCCCGGTAATGTCCTTGTCGCCCATCGCGCCGAAGACTGCGTAGGTGTACGGGAAAAAGCCCATGTTGCCGAGATTCTGAGCCAAAACGGCCGCGGCGTGGGGGTTGTGAGCGACATCGAGGATCACTTGCGGCTTGCCCGGTACGACCTGGAAACGCCCCGGCAACTCGACGTTCGCTAGTCCAAGCCGGATATCCTGCGCGGACACGGGAATGCGCTCGCGCAGCGACTCGAGCGCGGCCAGCGCCGCCGACGTATTGATCAGCTGATTAGCGCCGCGCAGAGCCGGGTAAGCGAGCGCCGAGCGTCGCTGCGTCCGGCCAATGTAACTCCATTGCTGGCGCTCGTTGCCGCCTTGCGCTTCGTAGCGAAAATCGCGGCCAACCAGCCACAGGTCCGCGCCGATCGCCTTCGCATGGTCGATCAACGACTGCGGCGGCGAGGGATCGCCGCAAATGGCAGGCGTATCCGGGCGGAGAATCCCGGCTTTCTCGAAGCCGATTTTCTCGCGGGTGTCGCCCAGATACTCCGTGTGGTCGATATCGATGCTGGTTACGATCGCGCAATCGGTATCGATGATATTGACAGCGTCCAGACGTCCGCCCAACCCTACTTCGAGAATCACTGCGTCCAGTTCACGCGTTGCGAACAGCCGCATGATCGCCAGCGTGGTGAATTCGAAATAGGTCAGCGAAACCGGAATGGCCAGGCTGATGCGCGCCTGCTCGACCGCTTCGAAATGCTCGAGCAGCTCGTCGTCCGTGGCGTCGACCCCATTCAGCCGCGCGCGCTCATTGAAGTCGAGCAGGTGCGGCGACGTATGACAGCCCACGCGATACCCCGCGCGCACCAGGATGGTTTCGATGATCGCGCAGGTCGAACCCTTGCCGTTCGTGCCGCCGACCGTAATCACAGGGCACGTGAACGTCAGTCCGAGCGCGTCGCGCACTTGGCTGACGCGCGTCAATCCCATGTCGATGCCGACCGGATGCGCAGATTCCAGGTGGGTAAGCCACGCGTCGAGGGTGGGGAAGGTGCTCGATGAAGTCGCCATGAATGATCGTGCTCGTCGGCCAAAGCCGGCAAAAAGTGAAAGTAGCGCCCATACAAAAACGCCGCACGCGACCCTCGGCGGGTTCGCGCGCGGCGCCTGGGCCGTCATCGTTTAACGCCTGCGGCCCGACGCGCTCCAAGCGATCACCGCGCAACACGCGCTGGAAAACCGTACCTCAGGCGACCGAATCCGCCGGTTGCAGCGTCAGCAACGCAATCAGGCGCGCAATTTCTTCGCGCATCTTACGGCGATCCACAATCATGTCGATGGCGCCTTTCTGGATCAGGAATTCCGAGCGCTGGAACCCTTCCGGCAGCTTCTCGCGCACCGTTTGCTCGATCACGCGCGGTCCCGCAAAGCCGATCAGCGCCTTCGGCTCCGCGATCACCACGTCGCCCAGGAACGCGAAACTGGCGGACACGCCGCCCATGGTCGGATCCGTGAGAACGGAGATGAACGGCAGCTTGGCTTCGGCCAGTTTCGTGAGCATGGCCGTGGTTTTCGCCATCTGCATCAGCGAGAGCAGACTTTCCTGCATCCGCGCGCCGCCCGATGCCGTGAAGCAGATGAACGGCGTGCGCTGCTCCAGCGCGTTACGCGCGCCGCGGGCAAAACGTTCGCCGACCACCGAGCCCATCGAGCCGCCCATGAACGAGAACTCGAAGCATGCGGTCACGACCGGAATGGTGTGGATCGCGCCGCCCATGACGACCATGGCGTCGGTTTCGTCCGTATCTTCCATTGCCTCTTTCAGGCGGTCCGGATATTTCCGGCTGTCCTTGAACTTCAGCGCATCGACCGGCAGGATTTCCTGGCCGATTTCGTAACGGCCTTCCGGATCGAGCAACCCGTCCAGCCTTTCGCGCGCACCAATTCGCATGTGATGGCTGCACTTCGGGCAGACATGCAGATTCGCCTCGACGTCATTGCGGTACAGCACCGCTTCGCATGAGGGGCACTTGATCCACAGCCCTTCCGGAATGCCTTTGCGGCTTTTCGGATCGGTTTGCTTGATCTTCGGCGGTAGCAGTTTGTCGAGCCAGCTCATCGTATGTTCTTCCTGTTTGTTTCACGTATTTTGCGGCCCGTTTGGAGCGGGTATAAACCCTCCGGTCCGCAATAACGGGTTATTTTGCAGAATCGAGCGCAGAGCGTATTTCAGCGATAAAGCGCGTCAGCATCTCGGCCGCCTCCTCTGGCGGCGCTTCCTCGAGCAATTGCACGAGACGGCTGCCGATCACCACGGCATCTGATACATCGGCCACCAGCCTCGCGGACGCAGCGTCGCGGATGCCAAAACCCACCCCCACCGGCAACGCAACATGCGCCTTGATGGCCGGGATTTTACTCGCGATGCTGGCCACGTCCAGATTTGCTGAACCGGTCACGCCTTTCAGCGACACGTAGTAGACATATCCGCTTGCCACTTTGCCGACCGCAGCAATGCGGTCATCGGTCGATGTGGGCGCAAGCAGGAAGATCGGATCGATGCCGGCCGCGCGCATCGATGCACTGAACTCCGCCGACTCTTCCGGCGGGTAATCGACGACCAGAACGCCATCCACGCCCGCTTCTTTCGCTGCGTGGGCGAAGGCCTCGGTGCCCATCCGTTCGATCGGATTCGCGTAGCCCATCAGCACCACCGGCGTGGTGGTGTTCGTTTCGCGGAAGCGCTTCACGTCAGCGAGCACGTGCTTCAGCGAGACGCCCTTGGCCAACGCTCGCTCAGACGAGCGCTGGATCACCGGCCCGTCAGCCATCGGATCGGAAAACGGCACGC
Organism: Caballeronia sordidicola; assembly: GCF_002220365.1. Taxonomy (GTDB): domain Bacteria; phylum Pseudomonadota; class Gammaproteobacteria; order Burkholderiales; family Burkholderiaceae; genus Caballeronia; species Caballeronia sordidicola_C. Next base: position 46,873 of record NZ_MTHB01000204.1, read on the forward strand.
CCAATTCGATGACATCAGCGCCGCCCTTCGCGAGCGCATGCATGAATTCGACGGTCTGCTCAGGGTTCGGATCGCCAGCCGTGATAAACGGGATCAGACCTTTCTTGCCCTGCTCGGCCAACGCCGCAAATGTGTTTTCAATACGGGACATGAGTTAATCTCTTTGCGCAAAATTTGCGCATTTTAGCGTTTTTAGCAGTGACTTCGCGACAACTTAGGCGGCGTTCGCTTGATCGACGGCAGCGGTGGCCGTGGCCTCTTCCGCTGGCAGCGGCTCAACCCGGACCCCGACGGAACGCGTCTGCGCAACTCGCTTCTCGGCAATCGCGTGATAGTCGGCGTTGATCTCATAGCCGATGAACTCGCGCCCATGGCGCGCACAGGCAACGGCGGTCGTGCCGCTGCCCATGAACGGGTCAAGCACGCGTCCACCGCGCGGACAACTCGCCAGCACCATGCGTTCGATAATCTCAAGCGGCTTTTGCGTCGGATGGTCCACGCGCTCGGCGTGTTGCCTGTGCAACCGCGACACGGACCATACGTCCTTCGGGTTGTAACCCAATTCCAGCCACTTGCTACCTTCGAACAATTTGCGCGAACGCGCTTTCTTCGTCACTGCGTCGTAGGGGATGCGGATAGGATCGAGATCGAAGAAATAATCCTTCGATACCGCGAAATAACCGATGTTGTCGTGCACTGACGTGTATCTACGCACCGTTCCGCCCATGCTCGGTACACGCCGATCCCACACGATCTCGTTGACCATTGTGAGGCGGCGCTTGAGGAAGACGAAGATCTCCGGCGCATATTGCCACGTGCAAAATATGTAAAGCGAACCGCTGGGCTTGAGCTTCGGAATAGCCAGCTCAAGCCAGCCGTAGGTCCAGTCGAGGAAGGCATCGCCCGAACGCATGTCCGAATCGTTGCCGTAATCCTTGCCCAGTCCATACGGCGGATCTGCCACAATCAAATCGATCGAGCCGTCGGGGAGGTTCGCTGCATCGGTTAAGAAATCGCGGTGATGCAAGTGGATACCGCGGTCGATGCCGCTGTGGACATCGCCACCAGCGGCGCCGTGCGCACTTGCATGATCGATTTCATCGCGCATCGGTTGCGGGCTCAGAACGTGATGCCGGTGCGCTCGGCGACCGTATGCATGTCCTTGTCGCCACGGCCCGACAGATTGACCAGCAGGAGCTTGTCTTTGGGCAGCGTGGGCGCGAGCTTCGCGGCGTAAGCGAGAGCGTGGCTCGATTCGAGCGCTGGAATGATCCCTTCGATCCGGCAGCAATCGTGGAAACCTTTCAGCGCTTCTTCGTCGGTAATGCCCACGTACTCAGCGCGGCCCGCATCCTTAAGCCACGCGTGTTCCGGGCCTACACCGGGATAATCCAGCCCGGCTGAAACCGAATGCGTCTCGATGATCTGGCCGTTATCGTCCTGCAGAAGATACGTGCGGTTGCCATGCAAGACGCCCGGACTTCCGCCGATCAGCGACGCTGCGTGGCGCCCGGTGCCGATGCCATCGCCAGCCGCTTCGACGCCGATCAACTTCACGTTTTTATCGTCGATATACGGATAAAAGATGCCCATTGCATTCGATCCGCCGCCAACGCACGCGATTACCGCATCTGGCTGGCGACCCGTCATTTCGGGCATCTGGACCTTGCATTCATCGCCGATTACCCGCTGGAAGTCGCGGACCATCATGGGGTAAGGATGCGGCCCCGCCACCGTACCGATGATATAGAACGTGTTTTCCACGTTCGTCACCCAGTCGCGCATGGCTTCATTGAGCGCGTCTTTCAGCGTCTTGGAGCCGGATTCGACGGGTACGACCGTCGCGCCGAGCAGCTTCATGCGGTACACGTTCGCCGCTTGGCGCCGTACGTCTTCCGAGCCCATGTAAACCACGCATTCCATGCCGAACCGCGCGGCGATGGTCGCCGTTGCGACGCCGTGCTGTCCCGCGCCGGTTTCCGCGATCACGCGCGGCTTGCCCATCTTGCGCGCGAGCAGCGCCTGGCCAATCACGTTATTGACTTTGTGCGCGCCGGTGTGATTCAGGTCTTCGCGCTTGAGGAAGATTTGCGCGCCGCCGAGCATTTCGCTCCAGCGCTTGGCGTGATAGATCGGCGACGGACGGCCGACGTAATGCTTCAGTTCGTATTCGTATTCCGCGATAAACGCCGGATCCTTGCTGCATTCCGCGTAGGCATCCCGAAGTTCATCGAGCGCGTGGATCAGCGTTTCAGATACGAATGTGCCGCCATATGGGCCGAAATGGCCACGATCGTCTGGTAAGTTGTACATGTGTCACTCTCTCGGTACGTGGAAGCGTTGCGCTTGCCCACGTTAATCATCCAGCGTCTGCTTCGCGCACCGCGCGTACAAACGCCGCCATTCGGGCGTGATCTTTCACGCCCTTCGCCCCCACTACTTCGATGCCGCTAGAGACATCGACTGCGTAAGGACGCACGCGCCGGATGGCGTCAAGGACGTTTTGCGCGTTCAACCCACCACTCAAAACGGCCCGATGCCCGAGATCTGTTGGGATAAGTGACCAATCGAATACCTTTCCACCGCCACCGTAGCTGTCGACGAGAGTGTCGAGGAGCAAACCGCTGGCTGCTGAATAATCAAGAAATGATTCTACCAAATCGCGTGCGGTGGCATCAGGCCCTACCCGCACAGCGCGCCACCACGGCAAGCCGGCCACTTCAGCGAGCGCCGCGCATTGGGCCGGGGTTTCATCGCCGTGGAATTGCAGCAGTGAAAGGCGCACGTTCGACGTCACCTCGCGAATCCATTCCGGCGTGGCGTTGACGAACAAACCGACCGCCGAGACAAGCGGCGGCACGCGCTCCGCCAGTTCGACAGCTTGCCCGACACTGACCGAACGGGAGCTGGGCGGATAAAACACAAAACCCACGGCATCCGCGCCGAGCGCGACGGCGGTATCGACGTCTTCCGTCTTCGACAAACCGCACAGCTTGATTCTCGTCCGGCGCAAATCGCTACTTATTCCGTCACTCATGCTTGGTCTCGTTATTGTTGTCCTGCCAGACCGCGCTCCACGGGTAGCTGCCCAGGCGCGGCGCGGGCACTGCGAAGTTCTCAGGATAGCCGACCTCGGCCAAATACAGGCCGTCGGGCATGAACGTGGGCGCGGCGCGTTTGCGGTCGCGCGCTTCCAGCAATTCCGCCATCCACGACGCGGGATGCTTGCCTCGGCCAATCGCGACGAAACATCCCATCAGGTTGCGCACCATATGATGCAAAAACGCGTTCGCCCGGAAGCGAAAGTGGATGAAATCGCCCTGCTCCACGATATCGATCTGATGCAGGTATTTCACCGGCGTCTTCGCCTGGCATTCCGACGAGCGAAACGCCGTGAAATCGTGCTTGCCGATAATGCTGGCGGCAGCTTCGCGCATCGCGGCGGCATCGAGCGCCGCGTAGCACCAGCCGGCGCGGCCGGTGATCATCGGCGAGCGCACGGGGTGCACGTAGAGCGCGTAGTAATAGGTGCGCTCATAGGCGCCGAAACGGGCGTGGAAGTCCTCGGGCATCGGACGCGCCCACTGCACCGCGACGCTCTGCGGCAAGAATGCGTTCGTGCCGCGCACCCAGGCGAAGTCGGTGCGCTCGAGTTCGGTATCGAAGTGCACGACCTGGCCGAGCGCGTGCACGCCGGTATCCGTACGCCCCGCGACGACGGTCTGCACGCGCGTCTGCGTGAATTTCCCCAACGCGCGTTCGAGGACGTCCTGCACGGTCGGCACGTCCGATTGAGTCTGCCAGCCGCTGAACGCCGAACCGTCGTACTGGATGCCTAATGCAATGCGTTTCACAGGCATCTCAGGACAGCGGCGCCAGTGTCGATAACAGCGTGGCGGCGGGTTGGCGCGTGGCAGGATCGTTCGATTCGATCACTTCCTGCAGCAACGTGCGCGCGCCGGATAAATCGCCGAGTTCAATGTATTCGACAGCCAGTTCGAGCTTGTTGCGAGCTATCGTCGAAATTTGCTCGGGGGTGAAGGACGGTAGCGGCTCGGTCTGGCTCGCGGGCGAGTTGTAGTCGAAGTCGAGGCTTAGGGGACCAAAACGCGATGCACCAAGACCCGCCACCGATGCCGCGCCCGTCATGCCGGATTCGATTTGCTGGCTCGCGGATGGCGGAAGCGTGGCTGCTTCAGGGTGGCTGTGCTGCGCGTTCTGACGATCGAAGACGGCCGGGTCGGCGATCGGTTGGGGCATGGCGGGCGCGGGGGCCAATGGGGCTTCGTTTTGCGCGGCGGATTCAGCGGGGGCAGCGGGAACCGGCGGGTGAGCGTCCGAAGGTGCGGGCGCCTCCTGACGCGGCGGCAACCCGAAATCGAGCGCGCTCAGAGCTTCAATAGCCTCTTGCGGGAATTTGGGTTGCGGGAAGCGGGAAGCCGGCGACGGTTCGTCGTCGTAGGCGGCCGCGTCTTCCGCGTCGTTTCGCTGGCTCGTTGCTGGTTCGGGTGCGATAGCCGACGGGGCCGATGCCAGGTGTTCGACGCTTTCGCGCTCGTTCGATGCGCGCGCCGATGCTTCTCGTGCCGCGGCTTCACGGGCCGCTACTTCACGGGCTTCTGTTTCACGCGCCTGCGCTTCGAGAGCAGCAGCTTCGCGGGCTGCAGCTTCACGCGCTGCGGCTTCGCGGGCGGCAGCTTCACGCGCTTCCGTTTCACGCGCCGCGGCTTCGCGGGCGGCGACTTCACGCGCTTCTGCTTCGCGCGCCTCCGCTTCACGGGCTGCGGCTTCGCGGGCTGCGGCTTCGCGGGCTGCGGCTTCACGGGCTGCGGCTTCGCGGGCTGCGGCTTCGCGAGCTTCTGCTTCACGCGCTGCGGCCTCCCGGGCTGCAGCTTCACGCGCTGCGGCCTCCCGAGCTTCTGCTTCACGCGCTGCAGCTTCGCGGACTGCAGCTTCACGTGCAGCGACCTCACGTGCTTCTGCCTCGCGAGCTTCCATTTCACGCGCCGCAGCTTCCTGCGCCACCGCCTCTCGCGTCGCTTGTTCTAACGCCGCTGCCTTGCGAAGCTCGTTTTCCCGGGCCTCCATTTCTGCGCGCAATGCCTCGGCGCGATCTGCCGCTGCCCGCTCCGCCGCCAGCGCCGCTTCAATCGCACCCGGGCGCGGCGGCGTGAAATCGCGATGAAGCGCTGCGGGTGCATCGGGCATGAACGGCGCGCGTTTCGTGTCCGCGTCGCGGGTTTCACCTGCTGCGTCCGGCGCACGGTTCTCGCCCAGTGTCACTCGCGTGCCGTCGGCATCGTCATCTAGTGAGTTGATCTCGGCCGGCGGAAACGGCTTGTCTTCGGACGGGGTATCGAAGGACTGCGCGGCATCGTAGTTTTCCATGCTCGCGGCCACCACGTTCAGCTCGCTTTGACCGCGCTGAACCGATGCACCGTCGAGATCGGCAGCGCCTGTGGAAGCCTGCGCGTGGCTCGTCGATCCATCGTGAGAGAGCGCCGCGGTTTTCTCAGGCGCCGTCGACACCACCGGCGGCTCCTGCGGCGCGCGCTCATCGGCAGTCGCCACGGCGGCGGCGCTTGCGGCACGGCGTCGTTTAGCACCACGCATCACGAACAGCAGCAAGCCGATCACCACGACGGCCCCAACAAGCCAGCCAATCGGCCCGTTCGCCGACATAGCCGACGAGCCCGTCGCCGACGGCGCGCTTGCCGGTGCGACGGTCGCCTCAGGCGCGCTCGACACACTCAATGCCGGAGCCGCTGCCGATGCAGGCGCCGCTTCGCTCGCGTTCGCAGCCTCGCTGGCATTCGCCGCGGGTTTAGCTTCCGATGTAGGCAACGCCGCGTTCGCATCACTCGATGCACCCGGCGCAACCGTAGCGACCGCGCCGCTTGCCGCCATCGAAGGTCCATTCACCGCACTGGCAGCATTTGACGCACCCATGGCCGGCGCCGCAACCCCTGCGGAACTGCTAGCCTCGACTGCCGGCGACGATGCTCCCACAGTCGCAGAAGCCCCAGCAGCCACCCCCGCGTCCTCAACCGCCGGCACGTTCAATACCGATCCGAGTTTCAACCGGCTTGGGTCATGGCCCATGAACGCGTTGGGATTCGCGTCGAAGAGCGCGCGCGACATCTTTTCGCGCGTCGCGCGGTCGTTCGACCCGGTGATCTGGGAGGCGATATCGCTGAGCGACTGCCCGGGTTTCACGCTGTATTGGGTCACCGCACCCGATGCAGCCGCAGGCGCCGAGGCTTCCGAAACGGCTGTCGCGCTGCTGGCCTGGGCGATGGCATCGGAAGAAACGGCCGTCCCGAGCAGCACACTCGCGAGGCTTGCCGCGATCAGCGCCGCGCGCCGCGAGCGGCTGAGGAAGCAAGGCTGTGAATGAGGCGGCCGACTCGGACGAACGATCATTGATACTCCAGGCGAGTGGACAGCGAACAAGAAACCAACAAAACGGGGCGACATCCAAAATTGGCCGCATACCGATTGCGCAATACCGGCAACCCAGCCGCGAACCAGCAACGAACCAGCAACGATCCAATCCCGAAACGAAAAAGCGCCGCGCAAGCGCGACGCTTTGTTGAACTACTGCGCGTCGTGGCGCGTAGTTTACTTTACTTGTCCAGCAGGATGCGCAGCATCCGGCGCAGCGGTTCCGCCGCGCCCCACAGCAACTGGTCACCGACCGTGAACGCCGACAGATATTCGCCGCCCATGGCGAGCTTACGCAAGCGGCCGACCGGCACCGTCAACGAACCCGTGACCACCGCCGGCGACAAATCGCGCATCGATGCTTCGCGTTCGTTCGGGACAACCTTCACCCAATCGTTCGCCGATGCCAAAATGCCGTGCAATTCGTCCAGCGGCACGTCTTTCTTGAGCTTGATGGTCAGCGCCTGCGAGTGGCAGCGCATGGCGCCAATCCGCACGCACAAGCCGTCTACAGGGACCGAACCCGGCTCGTCCATGGCAGGCAATCCGAGAATCTTGTTGGTTTCCGCGCCGCCCTTCCATTCTTCCTTCGACATGCCGTTTCCGAGATCCTTGTCGATCCACGGAATCAGCGAGCCGGCCAGCGGCACGCCGAAGTTATCGACCGGCATACGCTCGCCGGACATGGCTGCCTGCACACGCTTGTCGATATCCAGAATGGCCGACGACGGGTCCGCCAGATCTTCCTTGGCCGCGCCATAAAGCACACCCATTTGCTGCAGCAGTTCGCGCATGTTCTGCGCGCCCGCGCCGGAAGCCGCCTGATACGTCATGGCGGTCGTCCATTCGACCAGGTTCTGATTAAACAAGCCGCCCAGCGCCATCAGCATCAGGCTGACCGTGCAATTTCCGCCGATAAAATTCCGGCCGCCCTTGACCAGCGAATCCTTGATGACGCTCAGGTTCACCGGATCGAGAATGATGACCGCGTCGTCCTTCATGCGCAGCGACGAAGCCGCGTCGATCCAATAACCCTTCCAGCCTGCCGCGCGCAGCTTCGGGAACACCTCGTTGGTGTAATCGCCGCCCTGGCACGTGATGATGACGTCGCACTTTTTCAGGTCGTCGATGCTTGTCGCATCCTTGAGTTTCGTCTCGTTTTTCGCGAACGACGGCGCATTGCCGCCCGCATTGCTGGTGCTGAAAAACACCGGTTCGATCAGGTCGAAATCGCCTTCCTGCTGCATGCGTTGCATCAGGACGCTGCCGACCATGCCGCGCCAACCAACGAGACCTACGTTCATGACTAACCTTATGTGTGGACACTTCCCCGCTTGGGCCTGACCCTCCGCCGGCGTGACCGCGCGGGGAAGATGGGCGGACACGACGGGCGATCAGCTGAACGTGATCGTTTTGAGGGAAATGGTTTTCGTAATGCGTTTGGACAGCGCAACCGTACCCAGATGCGTGTCCAGACGTGTAATGGCGAGACGAGTCGTGCGGGCGCCTGAGCTAATGCCGCCGCATGAAATCGAGTCCAGAGAGATTGAAGAGATCTTCGCCATAACAAAAGAGTCTACACGATAACCCGCATATTCGTCCCTCCGCGCGAGCGTTCCACGCCTTTTGACGTGGTTCGTGCGCTAAAAGCGCCGAATCGAGATGAAATATCGCGATCGGCGGCATCCGACAAAGATGTCCGCCGCGAGACGCTTTTCCACCGGAATTTTTCGCTGACGCGTATGGCCGACTCGTCCGATGAAAAAGCGCGTTGCCCGACTTAAAGCGCCGCGATAACCGCGTCGCCCATTTCCGTCGTGCCGACCGTACGGCCGTCCGGCGTCGCAATGTCGCCGGTACGCAGACCCTGTGCGAGTACCTTCTTCACCGCCGTTTCGATCCGGTCAGCCTGCTCGGGCTTACCGAGCGAGTAGCGCAGCATCATGGCGGCCGAGAGGATGGTCGCCAGCGGATTTGCCACGCCCTTGCCGGCGATATCCGGTGCCGAACCATGCGACGGCTCGTACAAGCCCTTGTTGTTTTTATCGAGCGAGGCGGACGGCAACATGCCGATGGAACCCGTCAGCATGGCCGCTTCGTCGGAGAGAATGTCGCCGAACATGTTGCCGGTCACCACCACGTCGAACGCCTTCGGGGCCTTCACCAACTGCATGGCCGCGTTGTCCACGTACATGTGCGACAGCTCGACGTCCGCATATTCCTTCGAAACGTCAATCATCACGTCGCGCCAGAATTGCGACGTTTCGAGCACGTTGGCTTTATCGACGCTCGTCAGCTTCTTCGTGCGTTTTTGCGCGGCCTGAAAGGCCACATGCGCAATCCGACGCACTTCCGGCTCCGAATAACGCATGGTGTCGAAGCCTTCCTTCGCGCCTTCGAACAAGCCATCCGGCGATGAACGCACGCCGCGCGGCTGGCCGAAATAGATATCGCCGTTCAGTTCTCGGATGATCAGGATGTCCAGCCCAGCCACGATCTCCGGCTTCAGCGACGAAGCCGCCGTCAATTGCGGATAACAGATAGCCGGACGGAAGTTCGCGAACAATTGCAGGTGCTTGCGCAGACCCAGGATGGCTTGCTCCGGACGCAGCGGGCGTTCGAGCGAATCGTATTTCCAGTCGCCCACGGCGCCGAACAGGATCGCGTCCGATGCCTTTGCCAGCGCGAGCGTCGCTTCCGGCAGCGGATGGCCGCTCGCCTCGTAGCCCGCGCCGCCCACCGGCGCTTCTTCGAGCTCGAATTTTTCGTCGAGCGCGCTCAGGACCTTGACGGCTTCCTTGATGATCTCCGGACCGATTCCATCGCCGGGCAGCACTGCAATCTTCATGGTGTTTCCTTTTTCTTTGTTGATTCGTACGCGTTCGTGCTTGCTCGCACTTATCCGACGAGGCGGTTATTCAACCACGGCTGCTTCACGAGGCGCTCGTTCTCGAATTGCTTGATCTTGTCGGCATGGCGCAGCGTCAGCGCGATGTCGTCGAACCCGTTCAGCAGGCAGAACTTGCGGAATCCCGGCACTTCGAACGGATATTGCGTTCCGTCGCCGGTCAGCACAACCTGGCGCTCCAGATCAACCGTCAGCTTGAAACCGTTGAACGCGTAGGTTTCGTTGAACAGCTTGTCGACCTGGCTTTCGGTCAGGACGATCGGCAGCAGGCCATTCTTGAAGCAGTTGTTGTAGAAGATATCGGCGAAACTCGGCGCGATGATCGCGCGGAAACCGTACTGGTCCAGCGCCCAGGGCGCGTGCTCGCGCGAGCTGCCGCAGCCGAAATTCTTGCGCGTCAGCAGGATCGACGCGCCTTGGTAGCGCGGCTGGTTCAGCACGAAATCCGGATTCAGCGGCCGGTTCGAGTTGTCCTGGCCGGGCTGGCCGACATCGAGATAACGCCATTCGTCGAAGGCGTTCGGGCCGAAACCCGTGCGCTTGATCGACTTGAGAAACTGCTTCGGAATGATCGCGTCCGTGTCGACGTTGTCGCGATCCAGCGGCGCCACGAGCCCGCTATGTACGATGAATTTTTCCATGATGCGTTACCGGTTTGGTTTGCCTGACCGTTCTTTGGAGCCGCTTACTTGTCGGCCGCGTTGCTGATCGAGTTGCCGAGGTGATGCAGATCCTCGCCGAAACCGTGGACCGTATTGCAGCCCGCAGTGCCGGTGACGACCGCGATCAACGCCAGCAGAGTAAAGACGCGCTTCATGCCAGTTCGCGGATATCGACGAAGTGACCTTCAATAGCCGCCGCAGCCGCCATTGCCGGACTTACCAGATGCGTACGGCCGCCCGCACCCTGACGCCCTTCGAAGTTCCGGTTCGACGTCGACGCGCAGCGCTCGCCCGGCTCCAGCCTGTCGGCGTTCATGGCGAGGCACATCGAGCAGCCGGGTTCTCGCCACTGGAAGCCCGCGTCGAGGAACACCTTGTCGAGCCCTTCGCGTTCCGCCTGCGCCTTCACGAGACCGGAACCCGGCACGACCATGGCCAGGCGGATGCTCGGCGCCACGCGGCGGCCGAGTGTCTTCACCACATACGCCGCGGCGCGCAGGTCTTCGATCCGCGCATTCGTGCACGAGCCGATGAAAATCTTGTCCGGCTTGATCGACTGCATCGGCGTGTTCGGTTCGAGCGCCATGTACTTCAGCGCGCGTTCGATCGCATCGCGCTTGACCGGGTCTTTTTCGCGTTCAGGATCCGGCACGCGGCCGTCGATGGACGTGACCATTTCCGGCGACGTGCCCCACGTCACTTGCGGAACGATTTCAGCCGCATTCAGCTCCACCACGCGATCAAACTTCGCGCCCGGATCGGACGTGAAGGTGCGCCAGTAGGTGGCTGCCTGCTCGAACTCCGCGCCGTGCGGCGAGTACGGACGATCTTTCAGGTAGTTGATGGTGGTTTCGTCAACGGCGACCATCCCAGCCCGCGCGCCCGCTTCGATCGCCATGTTGCAGACTGTCATGCGGCCTTCCATCGACAACGCCCGGATGGTCGAACCACCGAACTCGATGGCGTACCCATTGCCGCCCGCCGTCCCAATCTTGCCGATAATCGCCAGCACGATGTCCTTCGCGGTGCAGCCGCGCGGCAGCGGTCCTTCGACCTTGACGAGCAAGTTCTTGCTCTTCTTTTGCAGCAGCGTTTGCGTGGCGAGGACGTGCTCGACTTCCGACGTACCGATGCCATGCGCCAGTGCGCCGAACGCTCCGTGCGTGGAGGTATGCGAGTCGCCGCAGACTATTGTCATTCCCGGCAGCGTGGCGCCCTGCTCCGGCCCGATGATGTGCACGATGCCCTGACGCAGATCATTCATCTTGAACTGCGTGATGCCGTAGGCGTCGCAGTTGTTGTCGAGCGTGTCGACTTGCAGCTTCGAGATCGGGTCAGCGATGCCGTGCGAGCGGTCGGTGGTGGGCACGTTGTGGTCCGACACCGCCAGGTTCGCGCTGATCCGCCACACCGGCCGTTCGGCCAGTTTCAGACCCTCGAACGCTTGCGGGCTGGTCACTTCGTGGAGCAAATGACGGTCGATGTAGAGGATGGACGTACCGTCTTCCTCGGTGTGGATCACATGCGAGTTCCACAACTTGTCGTACAGGGTCTGGGCCATGGTCTTTTCAGGTGTTGTGACTGCGGGGGTGTTTTTTCGTTTGATGATTATGCCACGCAGAACAGCGCATTGCGCTAGTGATTCAAGAAAAAACTGATATAAAACAGTGCGTTAGGGTGGTAGTGGAGCTACCTGCATGGGGAGTACCGGGATGGACGGATCACCGGAATGCAGAAAAGAATCAGCCGTTTAGCAGCGTCGCCGGCCTGTTAAGGAAGCAAATCAGGAGAAGTCAGCGGGTGGAATAACAGCCTGACAGCGGCGCATTATTTTCGTCTTGACCTGTCATATCCGGATTCTCAGTGACGGCGTGTAGAAACCTTGCCCAGGACGCAAACTTCCGGACATAAAAAATGGGTGTAAGCGATGACTGCGCCTACACCCGTTGAATGGTTCGAAAACCCCTCGAACACCTGTCTACAAAGCCCGTCCCACGATCAACGGATCGACCAGGCCGATAGCGCGAACATCCCGGTTCGCATACGGCAGCTTGTGCAGGATATGACGCATGGCGTTGAGCCGCGCTCGCTTTTTACAGTCCGAGCGGACCACCGCCCACGGAGAATCCGCGGTATCGGTCTGCGCGAACATGGCTTCCTTGGCGTCCGTGTATTCGTTCCACTTATCCAGCGACGCAAGATCCACAGGGCTGAGCTTCCATTGCTTGAGCGGATGAATCTCGCGCTCCTTGAAACGCCGGCGCTGTTCTTCCTGGCTCACGGAAAACCAGAACTTGACGACGTGCATACCGCTTCGAACGAGTTGCCGTTCGAACTCGGGCACCTGCTGCATGAAGTCGTTGTACTCGTGTTCCGAGCAAAATCCCATGACCCTTTCAACGCCCGCACGGTTGTACCAGGAGCGATCGAACAGCACGATTTCGCCCGATGTCGGCAAGTGTTGAACGTACCGCTGGAAGTACCATTGGCCGCGCTCCGACTCGGTCGGTTTTTCGAGCGCGACGACACGCGCACCACGCGGATTCATGTGCTCCATAAAACGCTTGATGGCGCCGCCCTTACCCGCAGCGTCTCGCCCTTCGAACAGGATCACCAGACGCTGGCCTGTCTCCCGCACCCACGCCTGCAGCTTCAGCAATTCGACTTGCAACGCATACTTTTGCTTTTCATACGCGTGGCGCGACATCAGGTTCCGATACGGATACCCGCCGCCACGCCAGTCACGCGACAGTTCGTCGTCGGGATGCCGCGATGCGCGCGCATGCCAAATTGCCGGATCACCCTCCAGCATGACGCTGCGCAGAGCGGTCGTTTCATCGGGTGAGAGGCCGCTCATCAATGTCTTGATAGTGTCCATCAGCGTACCCGGGTCCGGCGTACCACCAGTGGACAACACGTGTTGCAAAGTGCTTGAAATTTGCTCGTTGGCCGCCTGGACAGCGCGGCCGGTTTCATCGATCCGTGTGGCGCGCAAAGTACTGGTCTCCAATACGTCGCCGCGCGCGACGCTTCGCACATCGTGCTGTGATGTCAAAGTCTGTTCCCTATAACTGCGCGTCCCGCCTCTCAGGTTTAAACGAGGCGCTGCCTGCTTAAGCCGGCGTCGCGGCCTTCTTCAAGACAACATAGAGCTTGTCCTTCAAAAGCAGCTTTTCCTTCTTGAGCGTTTCGATGGTCTGGCTGTCCGCGGGCAGCGGCCCAGCCTCCATATTCTTGATCTGGTGATCGAGTTCGTTGTGACGCTGAAACAGTCGAGCGAAGTGCGCATCTTCCGTCTTGAGCGTAGAAATCAAATCGCGAAATTCTGGAAACATCGGTAGCTCCTCATGCAGTTTGCGGGGAAATGCCGCAAGGTCAGTAAGCCTGGATATCTTGGCATTACTACACAAGTCCCGTGTTGACAAAGCTCGTGTTTGCGTGAGTTTTGGCTTGACCAGGTGGGGTGCGGGAATAGGACGAAGATCAAACAGCGGATCGAGAACAATCAGGCCCAAGAATGCAAAAGCCCCGGCAGACATCTGCAGGGGCTTTCTTCAAATCCACTACTTAATGCAACTTACCGCTTATCAATCGCCTTCGCTTCGCGCGGCGTTTCACCGATGAACAACTGACGCGGACGGCCAATCTTCTGTTCCGGATCAGCGATCATTTCGTTCCACTGTGCAATCCAGCCCACCGTACGCGCCATTGCGAAGACGCATGTGAACATGGCTGTCGGAATGCCCAGCGCACGCTGAACAATACCCGAATAGAAATCGACATTCGGATACAGCTTACGCGACACAAAATACTCATCTTCCAGCGCAATCTTTTCCAGCGCCATTGCCAGCTTGAACAACGGGTCATCATGCAGACCGAGTTCTTCGAGCACTTCATGGCACGTTTCACGCATCAACTTCGCGCGCGGATCGTAGTTCTTGTAAACGCGATGCCCGAAGCCCATCAGCTTCACGCCCGAGTTCTTGTCCTTCACCTGCTTGATGAATTCAGGAATGTTGTCGACAGAGCCGATCTCTTCCAGCATGTTCAGCGCAGCTTCGTTAGCACCGCCATGCGCCGGGCCCCAAAGACAAGCAATGCCCGCAGCAATACAAGCAAACGGATTCGCACCCGACGACCCAGCCAGACGCACGGTCGACGTGGACGCATTCTGCTCATGGTCCGCATGCAGGATCAGGATCCGATCCAGCGCGCGCACGAGCACGTCGTTGACCTTGTACTCTTCGCACGGGTTCGAGAACATCATGTGCATGAAGTTCGCGCTATACGACAGGTCGTTCTTCGGATAAACGAACGGCTGACCGATCGTGAACTTGTACGCCATCGCCACCAGCGTAGGCAGTTTCGCGATCATGCGAATGGCCGACACTTCGCGATGACGCGGGTCATTGATATTCAGCGAGTCATGATAGAACGCTGACAACGCACCGACGGCAGCCACGAGCACCGCCATCGGGTGCGCATCGCGACGAAAACCGCGGTAGAAGAAATGCATCTGCTCGTGAACCATCGTGTGCTTCGTGACGGTTTCAACGAAGTCTTCCTTCTGCTTGGCCGTCGGCAGATCGCCATGCAGCAACGCATAGCAGGTCTCCATGAAGTCGGCCTTGACCGCGAGTTCCTCGATCGGATACCCGCGATACAGCAACTCACCCTTATCGCCGTCGATGTACGTAATTGCGGAATTGCACGCCGCCGTCGACATGAAGCCCGGATCGTACGTGAACTTGCCGGTCTGGCCGTACAGCTTGCGGATGTCGATTACGTCCGGGCCCAGGGTGCCCTTGTAGATCGGCATTTCAACGCTCGGCGAGTTGTCGCTGAACGATAGCGTGGCTTTAACATCTGACGGGGTCATAGCACATCCTCAATCGAAGTATGGAAACAGGTTTTCGATAATTCGCACGACTCTTGCACGACCGCGTGGTCTGACTCAGTGGCCTTCACTCAATGGCCTGACTCAGGCTGAGCGCAGCATCTCCAGCACGCGTGTCATATCCGGCGAGGCCAGTTCGCCATCCGGTTCCTTGCGTGCCAGCAGCAAGTCCATCAGGTCGTTGTCGCTCAGTTCCAGCAGTTGCGTCAGCACACCGACGTCCGCGTCACTGAGGTCATGCTCATATCGGCTGAAAAAACGCTCGAAGATCAGATCGTTTTCCAGCAGACCGCGCCGCGCGCGCCAGCGAAGGCGTGCGCGGCGTAGAGGGTCGGACTGATGCCCGGAGTCATTCATGACACAAGTCCTTCTCAGACAGCGCGGCGCACCATCAATTCTTTGATCTTGCCGATAGCTTTCGTGGGATTCAGTCCCTTCGGGCACACATCGACGCAATTCATGATGGTATGGCAACGGAACAGACGGTACGGATCTTCCAGGTTGTCGAGACGTTCACCCGTCGCTTCATCACGGCTGTCTGCAATGAACCGATAGGCTTGCAACAAGCCCGCCGGACCCACGAACTTGTCCGGGTTCCACCAAAAGCTCGGGCATGAAGTCGAGCAGCTAGCACACAGGATGCACTCGTACAGGCCGTCGAGCTCGTCGCGCTCTTCAGGCGTTTGCAGACGCTCTTTTTCCGGCGGCGGCGTGTCGTTGATCAGGTACGGCTTGATCGAGTGATACTGGTTGAAAAACTGCGTGAAGTCGCAAATCAGGTCGCGCACGACGGGCAGGCCCGGCAGCGGACGCAACACGATCTTCTGCGGCAGGTCGTTCATGTTCTGCAAGCAGGCCAGACCGTTCTTGCCGTTGATGTTCATGGCGTCCGAACCGCACACGCCTTCACGGCAGGAACGGCGGAACGACAGTGTTTCGTCGACGGACTTCAGCTTCAGCAGTGCGTCCAGCAACATGCGCTCGTGCGAGTCGATCTCGATCTCATACGTCTGCATGCGGGGCGCTGCGTCCTTGTCCGGATCGTAGCGGTAGATTTCAAAAGTACGCTTTGCCATTTCGATTTCCTTGCCTTAGAAGGTACGCGCTTTCGGCGGCACCGATTCAACCGTCAGCGGCGTCATGTGCACCGGCTTGTAATCGAGCTTGTCGCCTTCGCTGAACCACAGCGTGTGCTTCATCCAGTTCTCGTCGTCACGCGTTTCGAAGTTGCTGTGCGCATGCGCGCCGCGGCTTTCCTTGCGTGCTTCGGCCGAGATCATGGTCGCGCGCGCCACTTCGATCAGGTTCGCCAGCTCCAGTGCTTCCACCTTCGCCGTATTGAACACCTTCGACTTGTCCTTCAGGTGCACATGCTTCACGCGCTCGGACAATTCCTTGACCTTGTCCACGCCTTCCGCCAACAACGCGGACGTGCGGAACACGCCTGCGTGCGCCTGCATGGTCGCGCGGATGTCGTTGGCGATCGATTGCGTGTATTCACCCGACGACGAGTTCTCCAGCACGGCGAGGCGTTCAAGCGCGGCGTCGGCGGCATCGGCCGGCAGCGGCTTATGTTCCTTCATGTCCAGCGCATGCTTGATGATGTGGTTACCGGCCGCGCGGCCGAACACCACCAGGTCCAGCAGCGAGTTCGTGCCCAGGCGGTTCGCGCCGTGCACCGACACGCAAGAACATTCGCCGACCGCGTAGAAGCCATTGACCGGTTCTTCGTAGCCGCCCTTCAACGTACCCACGACCTGGCCGTGAATGTTCGTAGGAATGCCGCCCATCTGGTAATGGATGGTCGGCACGACCGGGATCGGCTCCTTGATGCAGTCCACGTTCGCGAACTTCATCGCGATCTCGCGAATCGACGGCAGACGCTTCATGATCGTCTCGGCGCCGATATGCGACAGATCCAGCAAGACGTGGTCCTTGTTCGGACCCACACCGCGACCTTCCTTGATTTCCTGGTCCATCGAACGCGAAACGAAGTCGCGCGGCGCCAGATCCTTCAGCGTCGGCGCGTAACGTTCCATGAAGCGTTCGCCATCCGAATTGCGCAGGATCCCGCCTTCGCCGCGCACGCCTTCGGTAATGAGCACGCCCGCGCCCGCAACACCGGTCGGGTGGAATTGCCAGAATTCCATGTCCTGCAAAGCGATGCCCGAGCGGGCGGCCATGCCAAGTCCATCGCCGGTATTGATGAACGCGTTGGTCGATGCCGCGAAGATCCGGCCCGCGCCGCCCGTGGCGAACAACGTGGTCTTGCCTTCGAGGATGTGGACGTCACCGGTTTCCATTTCCATGGCGGTCACGCCGAGCACGTCGCCATCGGCGTCGCGGATCAGGTCCAGCGCCATCCATTCAACGAAGAAGTGCGTCTTGGCTGCGACGTTCTGCTGATACAGCGTGTGGAGCAACGCGTGACCGGTACGGTCAGCGGCGGCGCAAGCGCGCTGTACCGGCTTTTCGCCGTAGTTCGCCGTGTGGCCGCCGAACGGGCGCTGATAGATCGTGCCGTCCGCGTTACGGTCGAACGGCATGCCCATGTGTTCGAGTTCGTAGACGGCGCCGGGCGCTTCACGGCACATGAATTCGATCGCATCCTGGTCGCCGAGCCAGTCGGAGCCCTTGATGGTGTCGTAGAAGTGATAATGCCAGTTGTCTTCGCTCATGTTGCCGAGCGACGCACCAATACCGCCTTGGGCCGCGACGGTATGCGAACGCGTCGGGAACACCTTCGAGAGCACTGCGACCGACAGACCCGCACGGGCGAGTTGCAGCGACGCGCGCATGCCCGAACCACCTGCACCCACGATAACTACGTCGAAACGGCGACGCGGCAGGGACGTTTTAATTGCAGCCATTCTTTACACTCTCCAGAGAATCTGTGCCGCGTAGCCGATACAACCGACCAGC
>NZ_MTHB01000124.1 GCF_002220365.1 Caballeronia sordidicola
GGAAAGCCGTCTCTTTCCATTTGACCGTTGAACGCGCGTAGGTCGGTTAGACATTTTTCGGCTAACTCGATCTTTGGGGGTGCGCTGTCTTGCGACGACTGAGGACTCACCACGGTGGTCGCCGGGAGCCCTGCGGCTAGTAGCGGGGACGCGAATGCAAGACCGAACGCAGTGGCGATGAGGCTCGCTTGTGTTAAGCGTTTCATATGAGGAGCTTCCTTGAAGCTTTGTTGGACCGACGCTGACGTGAGTCCGGTACACGACGTTGATGAATTTGATAGTAGGTGTCTTTCGGCCGGGCGCATAGAATCGGAAACTACTTAGAGATGAGCGGGGCTAAGCTTGACGCCTGCACCAGCAACTTGGCTTGCGAGATGACTACCTACTTCGTTAGTTAAGTTATGACAAGACATCCAAAGTGCCTGTCGCGCTTTTTTGGAGTTGTAGGTGATTGCCAGCGAGACGCCTCCAAATATCTAGGTGACCTCGTGAAAGGAAAGGGTTCTTTGGCCGTTGCGGCCCGTGGCGTCATCGACGCGGTTGTAGGTGATTCGAAAGTTTCAATGCATCCGTCTGAGTAGTTTCCGAGCCTGTCTTCGTCCAGCACTTAGCGCTATCGTGGTAGGGATAGAAAAGCGGTGGTCAGATCGAATCCAAATGCAGCTCGAGGGCCCACAATGTCTACAGACACTTCATTGAAACCGCGTTCGATCGTGTAACGAAGGCGGATAGCCGGTCACCCAGCCAAAGTACAACGGAAGCGGCCAATACGCCCCGATGGGAACCATCAGCTCGGTTGATGGAATTCGTTAGGGACGAGCAATCGAATCCTCTGTTGTAGTTTCGAGATAAAATTTAAATATGACCGGGATAGCTTTCAAAGTAGGAATGCGAAAAACTAAAAATAAACTCAGATAAATTTGATCCCGGGGACAAGGTTCTTTTCCTGCTAGATTTGCTTAGGAAAATGAATTGATTGTAAGGGATATCGATCTGGCGAAAACCACTCGCCCTTGTAGTCGATATTTCTAGTAAATAGGAATACGATTGAAAGTAACCGATCGCGGACACGCAGTCGAAAAGATGAATTTCGGAGTGCAAAATGAATAGACTTTATGGGAATGGACCTCTGCCGAAAGGGTTTGAACCCGAATCAATCGCGGGTACGCCTGCGCGGATCGTCGCCCACAAGCGGTCGTCCGGCGGCGGTCCGATTTCACTAACCGCGGCGAATTTCTATCGGCACGTTGGCGCGTCTGAACTGCCGGTGGTAGTTGATTTCTGGGCTCGATGGTGCAGCATCTCGAAGGCGATGGCACCTCATTTTGCCAATGGCGCACTCAAGCTCACTGGGCGCGCGATGTTCGCAAAAGTGGAAATAGATGAGGAGGCATCACTCGCAGCACGCTACGGAACTGAATGCGTCCCTACACTCATCGTTCTCAGAAATGGACAGGAGATAGAGCGCCACTGCGGAGCGACGACTGCGGGGCAGCTTGATCTTTGGCTGCAGCCCCATCTTCGAAAGACTAGCTAGCGAAGGTCGCCGGCTGAGTTCGAAAAGCAGTATCGGCTCCAGATCACCGCAACTTAACGGGCTTGGCAGATGACCGGGTCACAAACGATCGATTCCTATTCAGATCGTCGTGATCACGAGACAGTCGTGGCGAGGAATGTTGGTCACCTTCATGCATATCTGCGTCAGTGCCTACGATGTCTCCTGCTATTCCCTGCGCAAACGACACTTGCGATCTGAGGTAGAAGTGGAGCCGGAAACCTGAACGGTCGAGTAGATGGAATCGCTCGGTTATCAGATGAGCCTAATGCTCCGAAAAGGGAACTCGACAATGACCGAAAGAAGCCGACGCGCGCACTCAGCTGCGTTCAAGGCGAGGTTGCACTGGAGACGATTCGCGGCGAGTGCAGGCGGTCCGAGTTGGTGCAGCAAAGCGACCGAGTGATGAGCCGTCGGTCGATATAAAGACGCTGCGTGAAAACATTGGCTGATTGGCTCTCGAGAGCGACTTCTCTAGCCGGCGTGCCCGTCAAATCGAGATTTCTGAATGTAGAGAATGACACATCGGGACGACACGTTTGCAGTTATACGAGAGGCGACGCTGCTCGATATCCGGCGCTCACCGTCTAATCCGTATGGACTGGAGTGAGAGGGCAGGATTTTGCGCTGATACGGCACATCGATGAGCTACACCTCGAGTATCCGTTCGCCCACGCGCATGTTGATGCGCATGCTCAGGAGGGACGGGGTCGCGGTCGGCCACAAGCATGTCGGCACGTTGCGCGAAAAATGGAATCGAAGCGCTGCACCGCACGCTGAACTACAGTCGCAAACACTGCTGCTCACAAAATTGGCCTTACTTGATACGTGAGTTATGTGAACGGAAAATTGATCGTAGCAACCAGGTCTTTGCGCTGGATACGACCTACATCCCGTTGGCATGTTGCCTCGTCTATCTCACCGCGGTGATCGATTCGCCGCGGAAGGCGGTTGGCAAGCGCGGCGTATCCGATGTAAGGTGGCCAGACAGCTGGAATTCGTCAGCCGGCGCGCAGCACAATCTTTCAGGCCGATCAGATTTAACGAGTCGACTCACCGCGATCGTCGCAATCCGCGCAACGACATTATTCGTCTCAAGACTGGGTCGCCCGAAACCGCAAGTGATATCGCATCGCTTCAATGACCACAAGGGTCATTCGCTATTCCACGGTTTGTCCACATTTTGCTCCAAGTTGATCCGCAGCACATCTTAAGACTCACCTCCGGCGCGGTTCGACTCACGTTAGCGGCGCCCTCTATTTCCCGCGTTATGCCTTGATTATCTCCGATTTAATCAAACCGAACTCTTCCCGACTTATCTCTCCGCGCGCATAACGTTCGTTGAGAATATCGAGGGCGTTCTTCCGTGGCATCTGGCCATAATTTCTATGAGCTCGATACGTATAGCCCCAATTTCCGAAGCTCGAAACAATAAGAAAAACTACGGCAAACCAGAGAAACCAACCCCAGCCAAAATACCAGTCGTTCCAGTAATAGTGTGACATTTGAACCTCCATCTTCTGTCCGAGAACAGTTCATAACTGAGTTAAACCGGGGCCTCTCACCGTAGCAACTCGCCGTCGCTCCTTTAAGCGAGTCCCAATGGAGGGGCAGGCGAGCAAGTCGTAGGCGAACGTTACGCTATAAGCTTATCGATCTCTTGCCCAAAGAGGTAGTTCGGAAAATACTTAGCGCAATCGATCTAAAATTTGCTGTGCTCGTTGCTGCGGCGACGTTGTTTTCACTGCGTCATAAGTCAATGCCCGCAAAAAAACTCCTACTTGAGGTGTGCGATAGTCAGCTCCTAGTCCTTTCGGTTACTGAGGTTCCACGGACTTTGCTCGTCTCGCACCAGATCGCTTTAAGCGGGTAGCCTCGTGCTGACACACGACTGAGTAGTTTCCGTGCCTATCGCGGGATGTTTGGTCGGGTCTATCCTTTGTGTGACTGCAGCACAGTGTACTGGTCGACCGAACACGAGGTGCGAGCGTGGATCGAAGGGGGAAAAGGCAAGTCGGGTGCGCGCCGCCCTTATTCAGGTGTAGTTGCTCATTCACTAACGGTCCCCACCGAGCTCCGCTACCGGTCGGGTCGGCGCAAGTAGTAGCGGGGTCGATACGAAGAGCTTGCCGAAATCAGGCCGCTGTTTTCCTGATCCGACGCCATAGCAATTTTCCGGTCACTCTCCTGCATTGCCTGGATTACATTGATTAACAGACAAAAAGCTCGTCGACGGCCTAAACGGGATCGGAACGTTCATTACATTGCTTCACTTATGACCGCTCGCGTCGAACGGTCCGTGAGTCCCCGAAACTCAGGACGGAGCTGGTCGCTTGTCAGAATATATGACGGAGTACCGAAAATGTTGAGAAGTATACAAACTCTTAAGGGCAGCGCGGTCGCTGCGCTCGATGGGCTATTAGGAAGCGTTGACGAAGTCTATTTCGATGACGAGGCGTGGGGCGTCCGTTACCTTGTGATAGATACTGGAAACTGGCTCAATGAACGTCAGGTCCTGATTTCACCGTATTCCGTCAAACACACCGACCCGGGAGCGGGCGCCGTGTCCGTGGATTTAACTCGCGACCAGGTAAGGGACAGCCCGAGTATCAACACGCAACAGCCAGTGTCTCGTCAGCACGAGGTGAAGTATCTCCGTTACTACGGCTATCCGATGTACTGGGGCGGCCGAGACTCATGGGGAATAGGCGGTTTCCCTGTGCTCGGTCCGATGCAGGTCGCGCCAGGTATTGAATCGGAAGCGTTTGAACCTATTGAGCTAGCGGTGGATGGAGCACCGCCAGTGGACGTGCACTTGCGAAGTACAGACGCTGTGACGGGTTACCACATTGAAGCGCGCGACGGAAGCATAGGGCACGTCTCGGGTTTCATCTTCGACGACGTGGCATGGGTCATTCGTTACCTGACAGTCGATACGCGAAACTGGTGGCCCGGAGGCAAGACGGTACTTTTGGCAACTCAGTGGGTTGGCTCCGTAGATTGGCTCGGGTCTACCATTTCCACAGGGCTAACGCGCGGGTCCATCAGGAGCTGCCCGGACTACGACGATTCGGTGCCACTGAGCCGCACCTATGAAGCGGCGCTTCATACGTTTCATGGCAAGGACGGATATTGGGCGAAAGGCGATACGTCTTTGCCGCGACAAGACGTTTCCTAAGTCCCCCTATGAACGAAGTGGAGCACTCGGGCTCATGGAGCGAGTTGTCGGCGTGG